>JAVKCM010000064.1:0-29720 GCA_040222735.1 Fuerstiella sp.
CAGCAACGGAATCCGAAGACACAGAAAAAGAAGAAGGAACGCACGCATCATTCCGTGTACCGCATTCTTGCCGAACACACTCGACCAATACCAAAGCGCAAGGCAAGATCGCCCTCCTGAAAGATGTATACAGCAGTGGTCAGGAGACCGCCCCACAACGAGGCGGTCGGGAGACCGCCCCACAACGAGTAAGGACGGACGGAAGGGGACAGGCATTAACCGTGCGGTGAAAATCTCATACAGAACACGGACGATTCAGTGCCGTACCCTCAGTTCGGGCTTCCTGAACAAAGGCTTGTGAGCTTCGGCTGAGCACGTGCTTCACGCCGACCATCGCCGCACGAGTCATCTCGGTTCTTCAACATCCACACTGTTCGATTGTGCTCAGGATTTCCACTCATAGATCCACACGAATCCAGTCTCCGGATTGACAATGACGATGTGGCCACGATGCCAGTCTGGATCCGAGTCAAACGTCTTTTTGGCATAGTACCTTGTTCCCGAATGCTCGGGAAGGTCCCACGCGGATTCATCGATCGCGGAATCGATGGGGCAATCGATCCAGCGTGAGGAATCGTTTTCCACGAGACCCTGCAATTGCTGCGGTGACATGCGGATGACCAGCTTGAAATCGCCATCATTCTGCATGCCGCCGTGTGTGTATTCCTTCTTGACGATTGAAGCGTTTGGGGGCAACGTCCAGCCCGTCAGCTGTTGAAATGCGTCCGTCGGATCAACCGTTGTTTCGTCAGCGAGATAAGCGAGCAACGGAAACAGAATGATTACCAGCGGGAGGACTACCACCACCACCGCGATGACCTTGATGACAGCAGCGGGTGGTGCTGCAGAATCATTGTTCTGTGTGGTCACGTGCTGGACCTTCCATCTGGTGGAAAGTCTGGTCCGACACCAGAACCTTCATACGAAAGTTGATCGATGATCGATTTGGGACCAGGTTTGATAATCCAACAGTCAATATGTTCGGGGAACCGCTTCCTCGACGCCGACGAACGGCTGCGCTCAGCGGGCCGGGACTGTTGACTTTCCATTTGTAAAACCTTGCAAGCCCGGCTCCGTTGGGTCGCACGGTTCAGGTAAGCCGCTTCGCAGCGGGTTGTTTTTGGGGGTGCATGGTACCCGTACGGGGGCTGGTCGGAAATGCTGTTCTGTTGAGTCTTCTTTTTTCACTCATCAGGAAACAGCCCCATGGTTCGTCCCGCATTCTCTACCGGACCGCTTTCCGAGAAGATGTCCGAAGATCTGCACCTTACTGACAAGGCCAAACGCACGCATGACGGCTACCTGCGGGAGATTCGCCAGCTCGCCGAATTCTGCGAAGCTGAGCTGATAATGATCACCTTGATCGGCGGCGTGCGGCTGCTGAATCATCGCCAGCCATTTCTGGACAGCGGGTGAAGTTCATGACGAGACCGCGACAATCAGAAATCATTGAACACCTGCCCGGCAGCGTACGAAGAAGCTGCGCGCCCGGCTGGATTGCCGACGCAGAATGGACCGTGCGCTATGCATGGGCCTCCTGACCGGGCACACCTCTGACCTCCGGCTCACCTGAACCGTCCTGGCCATGCAGGCTGCGGAGACCTAAGGTCATTCCATGTGGTTCGGTCCGGAGACCGGCCACAGCACGCGTGCCATCGCGCGCATCTGCAACGAATCCGAGGTTCAGGCTGCGGAGCCCGATGTTCGGCATCGATCACGGCGGCGATGAAAAGCCCGTACAGGAAAAACACTGACGATTCAGTGCCGCAGGCTAAGTTCGGGTTTCCTGAACAGTCAAACTTTCAGCCAGCCTTCGACCCATTCGTTCCACTTTACGTCAATCGACATGTTTATCCGTTCGTTCGGGCTGTTGTTGTAGACTGAATGCCGCTCGCTGAGCTTCAGGTACCACAGCTCTCCGGGCTGCATTTCAACCTTCGTTCCGTTGAGCAGGAAAGTCACATGATCATCGGAAAACACAGGCAGTGTCAAACGTACGATCTCGCGGTGAGCAGCATCCAAGGTGGGATCTGTATGCTCCTTCAACTGCGCGCCCGCTTCTAATCTCATCAACCGGATACTTGTGATCTCGGTTTCGACTTCCGCAAAGATCTCTTGCAGGTATGCGCAGCCGTCGAGCATCGGCTCCGCTGCCCAGTCATGAGTTGGAGGCGTCTCTACGTCGCTCGCAAGCAAGACTGGCATGTAGTAGACGTAAAACTGCTGCGCCAGGCTGGACACAATCGCGTGCACGTCGCTCTGCAAACGCTGGACGTCATACTGCCGATTCAGCCGGATCCGATCGGGCAGAGTGTCGGCAGTGGACGCATCGGGAGTAGACGCATCGGGAGTTATCGGGTCAGGGGTCATAGGATAATCCGGTGATTTTCAGGTCAGATTCGACTTTCGGTCGCGAGCACCGACAAGCCACCTGCCCCGAGCGATCTGCCCCCCCCCGAATGTCTGGCTGAACTCGCATCCCCGGGACGGCTGGCAAATCGAAGACATCCGAAAGGCCGAAAGAAGACCAGGGCGCCAGCAAAAAAACAGCAAACGGAATCGCACGTAAAGCGGGCCCTGCGGTTCACCGTGAGCCTGCGAAAAAAACTGAATTCTTCAAGCATGCAGCCAGCGGTTCCCGCAATGACGGGTCGCGATTCACAAACAGCGTCATCCCCTCTCTTTCGCCAAAGCAATTGCCGCGTCAAGTCTTTCCACAGTGGCTTCGATCTTCTCGCCATACGTAACATCGCCAGTTCCGAATGCCTGCTCCAACCGAGATTCTCTGAATCGGCGGTTCTCGAGTCGTTCCTCGAATATCCTGATGCGTTCTGCATGGGAATCGGCCAGGTCAAGCTTTGTATCCAGCAGCTTCAGTTTCGCGTCGAGCACTGCCCACGATGGAAGCGTGCCCTGCAGGAATTGCGTTTCTGCATAGGCTACGTAGCTGGCAAGTGCGTCGCGTTTCTCGATCAAGAGATCGCGAGTTCGAGCCCCAGAGTCCTCATCAGAATTCTGTGCCGATGTAGTCGTCACAACACAGCACGCAGCAAGGCTCAAAAAGGCGAGGATTGAGAATGATTTGGATGAAAACATGTTCGGGGCTTTCGGTAATCGAGTAACGATACGGTTCAGCGGGACCGCGCGAACAACTCACCACTCCCTCAAAATGTCAACTCGCGGCCTCCGTTACACGGCGTGGTGTGTGTGCAACAGAAAAGTAGGTGAATTATGCCGTGGCGTAGGTCTGCCAGTAAAGCGTGCAGCTTCTTCGAGACGCATCACACCCGACACACAGCGAGATTCCGCATGATGACTTCGCTGGCAGAGACTGTCTGCTGTCGCGACATGAAATCCACGACCGCAGCCGATCTGGCCGCCAGAACATCACGACTTCGTTCTGCCTGCTCGGCCTGTTTTTCTGTCAATTCAATGGTTGGCAACTCTCGCATCGCTGAACCCTTTCTGGGAATTTGCCCCGGCTCACGCCAATGGCATACATTATTCCCGGGTTCCCACCTGCTTCTCAGACGCACACATCGTGATCATTGTTGTTCGCCTCGCGATTGAAACACACGCCACCAGTCGTCAACATCAGGCGTACATGAATCGTTTCAGCGTGATAGTCCGCCCCCGCGTCAACCAGTACACTCGTCATGCCCGTTGTTGTCTCGCCTGAGAAGAAGTCACGGCTGGTTCTGTGATTCGGGCAACAGGCGGTTTCATGCAGGTCCACATTCGGATCGACCGTACGCCGATCAATTCAGCCACGAAAGTCAACACGACGATGCCCCACCGCGTATTTCTGATTGCGGCGATCCTGCAGGCTTGTGCCGAGTTCTTCCTGACGACGTCGGTCGACGCTGCCCGTCCGAACATCGTGCTGGTCATGGCCGACGATATGGGCTGGGGGCAGACGGGTTATTATCATCACCCGGTGCTGAAGACGCCGAATCTGGATGCGATGGCCGCTCATGGCCTGCGACTGGATCGCTTCTACGCCGGTGCCTCCAACTGCTCACCCACACGCGCGACGGTGATGACCGGACGTACCAACGATCGGACAGGCGTGACCAATCACGGGATTCCGCTGCGACCTCAGGAAACCACCATCGCACAAGCGCTCGCTCAGCAGGGTTATCTGACGGGCCACTTCGGCAAATGGCACCTGAATGGCATTCGTGGCCCGGGAATCCCGATCCTGGCCGACGACATCCGCAGCCCGGGAGCATTCGGCTTTCAGAAATGGCTGTCCGTCACCAATTTCTTTGATCGAAATCCACTGCTGAGCCGCCGGGGCACGTTCGAAGAATTCAAAGGGGATTCATCCGAAATTGTCGTGGACCAGGCGCTGCAGTTCATTCAGGATGCCGTCGCCGCAGACAAACCCTGTTTTACCGTGATCTGGTACGGTACTCCTCACAGCCCTTTTGTGGCCGACGACGAAGACAAGGCAGCGTTCAGCGACCTGGATCCGTCTTCCGCCAATCACTACGGAGAACTGGTGGCAATGGACCGCAGTATCGGAACGCTGCGTCGGGGCCTTCGACAGCTGAATATTGCCGACAATACGCTGGTCTGGTTCTGCAGCGACAACGGCGGTCTGCCGAAAATTCAGCCGGACACGGTGGGCGGACTGCGGGGATTCAAGAACAGCCTGTTTGAAGGCGGACTCCGCGTGCCAGCCATTATCGAATGGCCGGCCGTCATCACGAAACCACGAATTACCGAATATCCGGCCTGCACCGTCGATATCTTTCCAACGCTCAGGGACATCACCGGACTGCCGGCATCCAGTGTACCGCAGGACGGCATCAGTCTGCAGCCACTGTTTACTCAGGATCTGAAACAACGAGCTCAGCCGATCGGGTTTCGCCACGCCGGTCGCACGGCGTTCCTCGACAACAACTACAAGCTGCTGGACGCCAATCCGGATACTCCGGATGGTGCGAGTTTCGTTCTTTATGACCTTGCGGCCGATCCACAGGAAACAACCGACATCATCGACAAACAACCGGAGATCGCCGCTCGTCTGAAGAAACTGTGGACGGCATGGAATGCGTCCGTCAACAGAAGTGTGCAGGGGCTTGACTATCCCGAAGGCAAAGTCGTCCCTCCGGATCCCGGGCCTCGGTCATGGACCGAAATGGACGAGTACCGGCCGTACTTCAGCGACTGGAAACAGCGCCCGGAATACAGGTCCCGACTGAAGTAGTTCTCCGTAAAGCCTTTGCCTTTGCCGGACCGGTTCCCGCCGACGCCCGCAGCCTCTCAATCAGACGTCCCGGAATTACCCACCCATGAAAACCGTGCGTTTCATAATACTGGTCGCCGCTTGCGTGTTCCTGCAGCCTCGATTGCCCGCGACCCAGCCGCCAGGTTCACTGCCGTTGCTGAAGCCGATTGTGCTCAGTGAGCAGTTTTTCAGCGAAGGAGCCGCATTTGCGGACATCAACGGTGACGGCGTGCAGGATGTGGTTTCCGGACCGTTCTGGTATGCCGGCCCGGACTTCCGCCGGCGGGTTTCCTATACCGACGGTCACCCTCTGCCGATTGCCGGGTATTCGCCGCATTTCTTCAGCTTTGTCGGCGACTTCAATGGCGATCACCGCCCGGACGTGCTGGCGATCGCGATGCCCGGTCAGGCGGCATACTGGTTTCAGAATCCCGGCCCTGTTTCCGGCCACTGGAAGAAACATCTGGCACTGCCGGAAGTCGGCAACGAATCACCGCTGTATGTGGACATCACGGGCGACGGACAGCCAGAACTGGTCTGCCTCTCGGGCGGTGCCTACGGCTATGCCCGACCGGATGCCGCTGATCCGACGCGGCCCTGGAATTTTGTCCCGGTTACGGAACAACGCGGCTACGGCGCGTTCACTCATGGGATGGGTGTCGGAGATGTGAACGGCGATGGCCGCCCGGACCTGCTGGAAAAAAACGGATGGTGGGAACAGCCAGAACAGGTGAGTCAGCTGTTTCGGTTTCATTCTTACCCGTTTGCTCAGGCCGGCGGTTCGCAGATGTACGCGTATGACTTTGACGGGGACGGCGACAACGACGTCGTTTCGGTCCAGAATGCTCACGCGTTCGGTCTCAAATGGTTCGAACAGCGCGGAGTCGACGGTGACATCGGCTTTGTCTCGCACGACATTCTGCCGGACCAGTATGACGAACAGGCGGAGCTGAATATTTCTCAGATGCACAGCCTCGCACTGGCAGATATGGATGGCGACGGCATCGCAGACCTGATCACCGGAAAACGGTTCTACGCGCACGGAGGGAAAGATCCGGGAGCACAGCAGCTGCCGGTTCTGTACTGGTTTCGCACGGTCCGGGATGGGGCCGGCGTGCACTTTGAACCGCACCTGATCGACGCTCGAACCGGAGTGGGTACACAACTGACGGTCGGGGATCTGTCCGGTAATGGCCAGCCGGATATCGTTGTGGGCAACAAGCTGGGCACCACCGTCGTGCTGAATCAGGGCCGAACCACGCAGACACCGCAGTTCACCCGACTGATGCAGCAGATCGGCAGCGACCAGTACGCGCAGACCATTCGCACGTCTGAACCGCTGTCCCCGGCTCAGGAACAGGCCACGTTTGTGTTGCCCGCCGGCTTCGAAGCACAACTGGTGGTGGCCGAACCGCAGATTGCCAAACCGATGAATATGGCCTTCGATGAACGCGGCCGACTGTGGGTGACATCGTCCGAAGAATATCCCTACGCGGCTCCTGATGACCGTCCCGGCCGCGACCGCATTGTCGTGCTGGAAGACAGGGACGGCGACGGACACCGTGAACACGTGACGACCTTTGCCGACGGATTGAATATTCCGATCGGGCTGTATCCCTTTCAGGATGGTGTCATCTGCTTCAGCATTCCCGACATCGTGTTTCTGCGAGACACCGACGGAGACGGCAGATGTGACCATCGGGAAAAACTGTATGGACCGATGGGTTACGAGCGCGACACTCATGGCATGTGCAATGCCTTCACACGCGGCTTTGACGGCTGGCTGTACGCCTGCCACGGATTCAACAATCACACCACCGTCGCCGGCTCAGACCAGCATCAGATCACGATGCAGTCCGGAAACACCTTTCGCATGCGGCTGGACGGATCGAGGATTGAGCATTTCACGCACGGCCTTGTCAATCCGTTCGGCATGGCACAGACTCCAACCGGTGATATGCTGGTCGCGGACTGCCATACCAAACCGGTGAGTCTGCTGCTGCCCGGCGGTTACTACGACAGCTTCGGCAAACCGCATGATGGTCTGGGCTACGTGCCGAACGTCATGGAACATCTGCACGGTTCCACAGCAATCGGCGGAATTGCTCAGTACAACGCCGACGCTTTTCCGGACGTCTACCATGGCAGCACCTTCGGCGGCAACGTGATGACCTGCCGCATCAACCGGAACTCGCTGCAGCCCGTCGGTTCCGGATTCCGGGCACGGGAAGAACCCGATTTTCTGATTGCCGCGGATCCCTGGTTCCGCCCGGTCGATCTGCAGGTCGGTCCGGATGATGCTCTCTACGTCGCGGACTTTTACAACCGCATCATCGGTCACTACGAAGTTAAGCTGGATCATCCGGGACGGGACCGACATCGTGGCCGAATCTGGAAAATCGTGTACACCGGCAGCGAGACGCGCCGCGATGCCGGGGCGGTGATCGACCTGGCCACAGAGCAGGGCGCAGAGCTGGGCACCGCCGAGTCTGCTCAGGAACTGTTTGACCGGCTGGATTCTTCCAGTCAGACGCAGCGAATGACGGCGATGGATGCCCTGACGGATCGCTTTCCGCAGGAAGCCGCCGTTCTGGCCGCAACCGGACTGACACATGACAATCCGACCGTGCGATCTCATTCCCGCTGGATACTGCATCGGCTGAACCAACTAACCGATGCCGGGCTTCGATCCGGAATTGATGACTCAGTGGATTCTGTCCGCATCCATGCGTACCGCGTGCTGATGGACACTGCCCCGACGCCGGCGGGTTGCACCGAACTGCTGCAGCAGGGATTCCGGGACGAAGCGGCTCTGGTGCGCCGGGCCGCCGTCCATGCAGCTGCCCGCCACACCGACAGCACACTGATCCGACCGCTGATCCGGCTTTATCATGCGACACCCGCCGATGACGTGCACCTGAGACACTCCGTTCGCATGGCCCTGCGAGATCATCTGCTGAACCCGGCCTCATTTCAGCAGATGGAAGCAGTGCTGCAGCCGGCCGACGTTCCGCTGGTCGCCGGTATCTGCCTGGCTTTGGACAGTCCCGCGGCCGGCGAGTTCCTGGTTCGGCACATTCAGCAACTCAGCACAGCAGCACCGGAACGCTTTGCAGACTACGTTCGATTTGCCGTGCGTCATGTGTCGCCGGAGACCGTCGGGGTTCTGACCGAGGTCGCTCGTCAGCGTTTCCGTGACGATCCGGATTTTCAGCTGGAACTGCTGGATGCCGCCCGTGAAGGCCTGAGCCAGCGCGGAGCCGAAATCACTCCGGTTGTCCGTTCGTGGGCCCTGGACCTGGCATCGAAATTTCTGAGCCTGACCAATGGAGCGTTACCGGAACCCGGTCCCGCACCGATTGCGTGGACTTATCATCCGTACCCCGGCACGCCGGATCGAGGCAATCCGTTTGTCGCGACGTCCCGGCGCAAATCGACCGACGGTATGAAGAACACGCCGCTGATCAGCAGCATTCCCAGGGGCGAGTCGTGGACCGGAATCTACCGTTCAGACGTATTCCAGCCCACGGGCCGATTCAGCTTCTTCATGGCGGGGCACGATGGTTTCCCGGACAAACCTGCCGCCGGCAGAAACCTGGTTCGGCTGCGGGACGCAAGCACTCATCAGATTCTTCAGACATGGCACCCGCCTCGAAACGACACAGCTCACCCGTTCGAATGGACCGAAAATCTGTCTGACATCGGCGAGGTCTATCTGGAAGTTGTCGACGGCGACACGGCCGCCGCCTTTGCCTGGCTGGCGGTCGGTCGCTTTTCCGTGGACGGACTGAATCCACAGGATGAAATCCGGGACCAGCACAACGGAATACGGCTGGCAGACGACTTTCAGCTGACGGAACTGCGCGACGTGCTTGCGGAACTGCTCAGACGCAGCGGAACGGATCTTGAATCCGCCAGTCTGCTGGCGGCCACACTGGCCCGCTGGCAGTCAGACAGTCGGCTGATGGCTTTATCCGCGTCCATCGGGACCGTCGGAATGACCGGACCGATGCGGACGGCCGCCTACCGAGCTTTGGTGGACGCGGTGCCGGAACAGACGCCCGAACTGATCGGCAGCATCATGAAAGTGGCCTCAGGCGCGGAACAGCTGAAAATCGCGTCCGCCCTGTGCGTGGATACCGTTGGCGCCAGCCTGCTGGTGTCCCTGGCAGAACAGGGGCTGGCCGCTCCGAGCCTGCTGCAGCGTCCCTCCATCACGGACCGGATCAGGGCCCTGAAGGATGACCAATTGACCGATCGGGTTCAGATACTGACGGCGAACCTGCCCGACATTGATGAAGCCATCGAAACACTCATCTCAGAACGCCGTCGGCAGTACCTGCAGCACACCGGTGATGCGGGCGCCGGGGCAGAGATCTTCACGAAAAACTGTGCCGTGTGTCACCAGGTGGCCGGCAAAGGAAAGAAGGTCGGACCGAATCTGGACGGGATCGGCAACCGCGGACTGGATCGACTGGTGGAAGACATTCTGGCCCCCAATCGAAATGTGGATATCGCGTTTCGTTCGACCACAGTGGTGCAGACCAGCGGCCGTGTCGTCAGCGGGCTGAGCAAAGGACTCGACGGCGCACGTCTGATTCTCATCAACAGCAAGGGAGAACAGATTTCCATTCCGCAGCAGGACATTGAAGAGCAGGTCACCTCCCGCCGTTCTCCGATGCCGGAAAACGTGGCGGAAGTCCTGACAGAAGAACAGTTCCGCAACCTCCTGGCCTGGCTGCTGTCGCTGCGATCATAACAGCTGCAGCCCGTGGCCCCTTGCATTCTGCCGGGGACATTCGGACGTTAGTGTCCGAACGACAAGAGAACCTGTGAACTTTTTTTCGAATCAGCGGCCGCAGAAACTGTGTTCTCGCTGCGCTGAACAGGCCATTGCACATGGATCACCCAGGCAAACCGGTCTCTGCAACAAGTCGCCGAACTCCGGAGCTGACAGCACCGCATTCGCTGTCATTCTGCGGCCCCGCCCCGCGACAGATCTTTATCGGGCATGCATCGCGGCCATCAATGAGTCCAGTTCAAGGCGCAACTGATTCGTCGGAATGTCGTTATGACCGGCGCCGGAAACTTCAATAAATCTGGCCTGAGCCGACGCCTGAGCCAGCGCTCGCGCGTGAGCGACGGGCACCATGTCATCCTGAGTGCCATGGAACACGACAACAGGTGCCTGCACACGGCCGATTCGTTCGATCGACGGCCAGCGATCTGCCAGCAGAAACTGAAACGGAAACAGCGGATAGTGCCATGCCACCGTCTTCGACATCGAAGCAAAGGTGGAACTCAGAATCATCGCGGCCGGCTGCGGAGGGTGCGGGTTTGTCCGGGACCACATCGAAAGTGCCACGGCTCCGCCAAGTGATTCACCGAACACCACAATACGCTGCGGTTCATACTTGAGCGTGTCGGTTGCGTATTGCCACACAAGCCGGGCGTCAGCAGTCAGAGCCGACTCAGTGGGCGTCCCTGTGCTGTCACCGAAGCCGCGGTAATCGAAAACCAGCACATCAAAACCGTGCGACGCCACTTCCTGCAGATCGTGAACCCGTTCGTACCGGTTCAGCGAATTGCCGGGAAAGTACAGCACCAGCGGTGCTCTGCCGACGTGTCCGGCCGACCTGCCGGTGGCGTTCACCAGCCATCCTTTGATGTTTTGGCCGTCGGCGGTCACAAGGCTGGTATCGACACCAAAGCCGGGGTCCAGACCAGCATCACTGATCGTCAGGCTGTCTGCCACGGTGGGCCGGTACATCAGCCGCCGTTGCAACACGGTGAACAGAACCGTCACAACAACGTAGGGAACAAGCACGTAAAGCAGAACGGCCCTCCGCAGCCGTTGCCACGGACCGGGCCGTTTGTTCGATTTGTTCGACTCTTGCGGCTCCGGTGCCCCATCCGACTGCGGCGCCGTGGTTTCCATCGGCAGTCACCACTTAGACGCGGAAACGGAATGTTTCGAAGAAGTACAGTTTAAGCCACTTATAGATGGTGCGGTCGTCGACCAGAATTCGTGCTCGTCCGCGCATACCGGGTTTGATCAGCGCGGCATCGCCACGGCTTTCCGGGTGAATGAAATGCATTTCGACCGTGGCCCGATAGGCCGTGCTGGTAAGCGTTTCCTGTCCCTTTTCGTCGGGACGGGTGGCCAGTGGGCCGCCGTACTTGGTGGTCAGCGATTCCGGAGCCACCTTTTCTCCGCGTCGGGACACCAGGGTCACAGGAGCCACGTAGCTGATATCCGGCAGTTCATCCAGCTTCAGTTCGATCTGCATGTCATCCTTCAGGTCCTCACGGTCGGACTGATCAATAAACAGGACGGCGTGCAGCTTTTCAGTGGGCGCGATTTTCATCAGTTCGGTACCGGCATCCACAAAGCAGCCGATGTTTTCCGGATCCAGTGGAGTACCGTGCCAGCGATCCAGTTTGGTTCTGTTCACTTCATCACGCTGGGGTTCCGGAACCCGATCCGCCGCCACCACGGTGCCGGCCACCGGAGCTCGAACGACGCGGGCATTCATCAGCTGGACCAGGTCATGGATCTGAGACCGAAGCTTCACCATTTCCACCCGAGCCTTGTGGATCTCAGACGTGAGGTCACCTGTTTGTTCTCTTCCGGCGGCCTTCAGGTGCTGCAGCACGATCAGCCCCTGCGTCTTCCACTGCTGCAGCCTGGCAGAAAAATCATCCTCGTGACGAACAAAGTTCTGGTCTTCGATGATGGCAACAATCTGATCGGCGGCCACAGGTTCGCCCGGCTTCGGCAGTTGAGCGTACTGGTCCGGGTGAGGCAGTTCGGACAGCGGATCAAAGGCGGTCTGTCCGAGTTTTCGTTCGGCTTCGGTCCAGTCCACGTTAGCCAGAACGGCATCCTGCTCCTTCTTCAGGTCGGCGTAGATGTCGCGGTATTCGTCCGGCGGCAGAATACGACCGGCGAAAGGACCGCTGGTCACATGAGCCACGTCCACCGGTTCCATGTAGAACGGTGCCTGATGGTACCACGGAACCGGAATACTCAGCACCAGCCAGCCGACAGCGGCGGCGACGGACAGGGTCACGAAGATTTTTGGTTTACTCATCGGTTCCATCCTCGGCGTGGCGATGATCTGATAGATGTTCTTGAACATCGCAAACACGATGCCCGCCATGGAAAAGATGCACAGCGTGATACCGATACTCTGCAGGTCGTAGGGTTTCAACACCGTGTACAGAAACATACTGATCGAAATCAGAATGACCCAGCGGTACAGCCATGCGGCGATGGCGTAGGTGACGAACCATGCCTTGCCGGTTTCCGGCATAAACGGGTCCGGCCGGCTTTCGATACCCAGACAATACCATGAAAACGCCTCCCGCAGCATCTTGTCTGACTTTGCTCGCAGATTCGGAATCTCAAGAAAGTCACTCATCATGTAGTAACCGTCAAACCGCATCAGCGGATTGGCATTGAAGATGACGGTTGTGATCGTCGTCACAAAAAAGGTATTCAGCGCCAGGTAGTGCACCATTCCTGGCTTCGTAAACCACCACACGTAGATCGCAATGGCGGACAGCAGCACTTCGATGTACATGCCCGCAGCACCGATGATGATGCGGTGCCACTTGTTCTTCATCATCCACGAATCGGTCACATCACAATACAGACAGGGGCTGAAGACTAGCAGCATCACCCCCATTTCATGACATTCACCACCGTAATGGTGGCAGCTCAGACCATGTCCGAATTCGTGGATGATCTTGGCCGCACCCAGCGTCACCCACAGATAAATCAGGTTCGGCCAGCCGAAGAAACTCTGAAATTCCGGCAGGCGACTCTGGAATTCGTCCAGCTGAGCCCCCAGCATCAGCCAGGCACTGATGACAAACAGGACAATGGTCCAGACCACCGGTTTCCAGAACATCCATTTCAGGTACGGATACATCCACCGCAGCGTGTTTTCCGGGTCCCAGCCGGGCAGACGCAGATACAGCAGACTCATCAGCGTCTGTTTGATCTTCTGATTCCGTTCCTTTCGCCGTTCACGGATCACCGCCGCTCCCTGTCCGGGACGGTCACTGGTGACAAGGCACTTCTTGTAGAGATCGGTGATCAGCTGCTGAATATCGCTGAGCGTGACCTGCAGCGTGGGAAAGAATACCTTCAGGTCGTCGCGGACCTGTTCCAGACTTCGTTTGCCGTCCAGCAGCTCCAGAATCTTGTACTGTTCCACCTGCAGTCGGTGATACTTCAGACCGACCGGGTCCTTGATCACCTGGTAACCGACGCCCAGATAGTCGATTTCGGCCACCACCAGGTCGGCCCGCCGTCGCAGCGGAATGGGTCGCTGATTGGAAGCGACCATGTCGGCGGAAGTGGATTGAGTGGATTCAGCCATGAGTGAAAGTGGATCCCGCCGTCGTTTGTCCCGGGCCACGACAAACGATTGTCATTCAAAACAAGACGACGACCGTCTCTGCCGCGCCGCCCGGAGACCCGTCAACAGACCGGTGACTCTTACGGTGACAGTATCCTGGCATCAATAAACGAGCCCTTGCGGAGCATATACTTTCCGGGGCCGACCTTCTGGTTCTGAATTTCAGCTTCGACTTCAAACAGATTTTCTTCGTCCGTGTTGCTGTCGCCGATATAGGTCACGGTCCCGACGTAGGTTTCGACTGCTTCGGTTTCGTCTCCGTCTGCCGGCAGCTTCGTGGGAGTCGGGTCACGACGTGCTCCGAAAACCGTACCGCCGTCGTCCAGTTCAGACTCCACTGATCCCGTGCGGCGACGAACCAGAACCGTATCGCCCAGATTAATGCGATGTTCGTACTTCGGATTTACGGTCAGAATGGCCAGAACCTTTTCCAGATTCACAACGGTCATGATCGGATCACCCTGACGGACCGCTGAACCGACCGCCTTCTTGTGCGTATCGGTGACAATGCCACCAATTTCGGCCCGGATTGTGTATTGTTCCAGCTCGGTCCGCTTGGTCAGCGCCGCCAGCTGGGCGAAGTGCTGGTCTTCTTTGGCCTTTGCCAGTTCTGCCGCGGCCTTCGTTTCTTCCAGTTCAAGCTGTTTGATCTCATCAGGGCTGAAGACATCAATACCGGCCTGCTTGTTGCGTTTCAGTTTGGTTTCCAGCTTATGTCTGGCAGCCGCCAGAGCTTCCTTGGCATAGTCGATCAGTACCTCAGATTCAGCCTTGGCCTCGGCCTCCGCCAGCTGGGCTTCGACCAGACGAGAATCCAGCCGCACCACTTCTTCACCCTTTCTGACCATGCCACCACGTGCGTTTGGATTCAGAAACGTGATCTTGCCGGGCACGTCGGCAGAAATTTCAACCTGCTCCTTGATTTCAATCCGCTGGCGTTCAGGACGGATCGCATTCGGAGAATTCCAGTCGGCATCATCCTGCGCCGGACTGATATCCGCAGAAAGGAAGAAGACGCAGAACAGAACTGGCAGATATTTCATGGCGGTGCAGCCCATCGTATTGAACAAATCTGACCGGACAGTTGACGTCGGTGGACTGCGTCAACGGCCGCTGGAAAGGCATGTATCTAACGGATTTACGCTATTGTAACAACGTGAATTCCGGGTCAATGGGCACATCCGCCGAATGAATCAACGCCGCCCCCGGTTCGGTGAGTTTGTCGCCAAAACACAACATTTGTTCGCCGTCCTGCCCAGACTGCCTGATTTTCGTTCCGGTATGGCTGGCGTGTGCTCACGAACCAAACTGTCGCCGCGCATCAACGAAATCGCCACGCAGCGTCTTGAAGAATGTGCTGATGTCCCGCTCCAGGTTCGGAGGCAGAATTCCGGTGCTCAGGGCCTGGTCTGAGATCCCGGCCACGTTGCCCTGGCGTTCCCAGACCTTGATCAGATCCGGCCCGTCTTTTCCCCGCAGCTCGGCCGACATCCACAGTTTCTTTTCGCCTCCCTGTTCTCTGACATCCAGGTCCACAATCATCACAGGAGCCACGTTGCCGGCTCGAAAGGTCAGCCGGCTGCGTTCGAGTTCTGCCTTCACACCGGTGGCAATGGTGCTTCGGATCACACCACGAAGATCCTGTGGAAAGTCACTGACATCAATCGCCACATCCAACATTTTTGCCATCGCCCGCCGTCCGCGGTCGGTATCCACTTCGTCCGCGACGGCATCGTTGCCTGACGGCGGCGGCGGCGCCGTCACCGTATCGCTGCTTTCCGTTACTCCACCGCCGCCGTCTGCGGGTTCCGGTGACACCGCCACGGGCGCTTCAGCCTGACCGGGATCCGGCGATGGTATGACGGTGCCTGCGCCATCCGTTTCGACCGCCGGCACGGACGGACTGGTTTCCGGCGTCCCCTGAGCCACCGATTCACTGCTGCGCACCTGACCGATTCTGATCGCCAGCATTGCCAGAATTCCGACCAGGACCACACTGCCGCCGATCACGAGAATCTTCGCGGGCGAAAACCCCTTCTCGGCGGCGTGTTCCGCTCCCGCCGGTGGACGCCTATGCTGTTTTCGAGCCATTTTTCCTACTCGCAAATTGTACGTTTAATAGCGCTGAATCGCATCTTTGGTCTGATCAACAGCACACCCAGATTTCTCGCCCAACCGCCTTCAGTCACCCAAACGGGCTGGATTCACCGCCCGCTCAACCGGCCTTAAGTGTATCTGCTGAAACCGCCTTGTAAAAGTGGTTCCCCGGGCGTTCTCACGGAACACCTGTGAATCCAACAGCCATGACCTGCCGGTTCGTGTATTTTTGTTAAAATGCGTGACGAGTTTCCTTTGAATATCTCACCTGATGTTTCGACTCGGTAGTTTCAGCAGCAAGTGGTTCGCAGGCTGACCCACGGAACAGCCCATTTTATCTTCCGGGGACCTCGATCGTGTCTTCTTTAGTCGATATCGCGTTTCGCAAGATTATTCCGACACAGTATCAGGACCCGCTAGAGATTATCTGGGTGCAGACGGCAGCATCGCTGGGAATCCGCGTCGAACGGGATCCCCATGTCTTTGCCGCCTGGGACGGTCGGCAGGTGCTGAAAATCGGTGTCCCTGAGTCACTGGATCCTGATGATTGCCTGGCACAGATGATCCTGCATGAATTCTGCCATGCGCTGGTCGAGGGCCCGGATGCCTTTCAGCTGCCGGACTGGGGACTTCAGATCGATAATCCGGCTCAGCGAGTCCGGGAACACGCCTGCCTGCGTCTGCAGGCAGCTCTGACCACACCGTTCGGCCTGCGGACTTTCTTCGCAGCAACGACATCGTTTCGACGCTACTACGACAGGTTACCACCGGATCCGCTGTGTGGTGATGACCCGGCCGTTCAACCGGCCATCGCCGGCTGGCAGCGAGCACAGCAGGCACCGTGGTGCCTGCCGCTCAGGCAGGCCCTGACGGCAACTGCCGGACTGGCCGCGCTGGTACAGTCGTTCGCGCCCGCCGATTCACTTTGGAAAACCGTAGCCACGGCGGCGGACGACCGGCCACATTCTGCGGGCTCTGCCGAAAACGACTTCGGTCGACAGCTATCGCTTGAACCAGGTCAACCCGGTCGCTGAACTTTGAGCGAGAAAAGCTTTCTTCGGGACGCCCCGAAGATCACGGCCGGTCCCCAACAACGGCGGGAGCAGAATTCCGATGACGCATACAAATCATCAATCAGCGCTGATCAAAGCCATCGTGGCATGCCTGCTGACGGTCACCGGCAGCGATGCTCAGGCGGGAAAGGTCAGTCCGTGTAAGATCCATGGAATGGCGGCAAATCTTGATCTGCACGCCACCTTCGTGACACTGGCCGTTGGCACAACGACGGAGCAGCCACGCGGATATATTTCGCAGGATCTGTCGGGTGTTCTGCTGCGGGCAGAAGAAAGTCCAGGAACGACATGGCTGTACGGCCCCGCTTTCCGTTCCGGCAGTTATAAGATTCACCTGAGCACCAAAACGCGATCCTCGAATCCCGATGCGCGGAAACGAGAACCAGCAGAAAAACACGATCCACCGCTGCTGTTCGATTTGTCGAAGGATCTGGGCGAGCAGAATAACATCGCCGCAGATCATCCGCAGATCGTTTCCCGGCTGGTGCAGGAAATGAACGAAGTCAGAAAACTGAATGCTTCCCGCTGAACGCCCCTCAACGCGACAGCATCATTCTGAAACGGACCGGATCACTTGTCGGACAACATCAGTATTTTTGACCAGGCAGCCACTGAACTGCTGCGACGCCGATTGCGAATCGATCCGCAGTATGTCCGGGTGCTGCGCAACCGTCTGCTGAAGAAGTTTGAACCCGATGATCCGGCGCTCAGTGACTTCCCCGGTCGTGACCACGTGACGTGTCATTCACTGGACATTTTTCGACGCTGCGATTCCGAGATCGACGGGGCCACGAAACTACTGCTGAAGACACGCACAAACATGCTGATTGAAGCTGTCGTGCTCAGGATCGCCACGGGCCGCACGACCGTCTGTGTATCCAGCCAGGTCGGATGTGCGGCTGCCTGTGACTTCTGCGCGACGGGAAGGATGGGCATTGCCAGAAATCTTGACGCCTCAGAGATTCTCGACCAGGTGCTTCGCGTCGGACAGCTGCTGGCCCGTGAGAAGCGCCGACTGCACAACATTGTCTTCATGGGAATGGGCGAGCCCTTTCACAATGAGGAAAACGTGTCTGAGGCGCTGAGCATACTGACCTCGCCGGCCATGTTTGATCGCTCACCGAGCAGCATCACGGTGTCGACCGTGGGTATTCCGGACGGCATGCTGCGATGCGCGACGAAGTTTCCTCGCGTCAACCTGGCTCTGAGTCTGCACAGCGTGAATCCGACCGTCCGGCAGCAACTGATTCCTTTGACAAAGGTGCATCCACTGGACGATCTCCGCCGGACACTGCATGAAATCCAGCGACAGCGTCCTCGGCAGCTGATGATCGAATACCTGATGCTGCAGGCACGCAATGATTCGGCCGAAGACGCAGCCGATCTGATTCAGTGGCTGCAGGGACTGGACGTCCATGTGAATCTGATTCCCTGCAACCATGTTCCGGAAGCACCTCATCTGGTCGGCAGCTCGCCCGAAACAATTGCCGCCTTCGCCGCGCTGCTGAAGAATTCCGGCCTGAAGACAACGGTCCGGTATTCTCTGGGCAGCGACATTGCAGCCGCCTGCGGACAGCTGGTCCGTCAGGAAAACCGCCTCCGCGCCACAGCGTCGAGATGACCGCCGATCATTGAAGCCAACAGCGTAAGTACGTTATTCAGACTTCCGGAACAGAAGGCCGCACAGGTGCCTCCATAGTGGTTACAGCGCCATCTACTGAAGGCCTGAGGAACCGGCAATTGGCTTGCCAGCGGTGAATTTGACACCTTAGAATTGGTGTCTCAGGCTGAAGCCCGCCTGCCGGACCATCCCCCCTCAACCGGAGTCATGCGATGCTCGACTTTCAGTTCGGTCCTGTTCGACGTAACTGCGAAGGTGCTTCCCGACGTGACTTTCTGCGCATCGGCGGGCTGGGGCTCACCGGCCTGTCGCTGGCTGGGCTGTTGCGTGGTCAGGCGCACGCGGCCGGCACGCGTGGTTCAGAGAAGTCGGTGATCTGGCTGTGGCTCAGCGGAGGTCCCACACACGTGGAGACCTTCGATCCGAAGATGACCGCTCCGGCTGAATACCGCAGCGTCACGGGTGAAGTCAGCACCGTTCTTCCCGGAGTGACGCTGGGCGGAAATTTTGAACGCATGGCTCAGGTCGCGGACCGCATGGCATTCGTCCGCTCGTTTGCTCACACCAACAGCGGGCATTCCGGAGGTACCCATTATGTCATGACCGGCTACGACAATCGACTGGCGGATAACGGCGCGATCTCAAGCCGACCGGGAATGGGTTCCATCGTCTCCCGCGTGCGAGGCACGAATCATCCGTCCACCGGCCTTCCGACCTACGTCCGCCTGGGCGGCATTTATGCCGACGGTCCCGCCTTTCTGGGCACGGCCTACGGCCCGTTTGATCCGGCGGGTGAAGCCCGCCGCAATATGTCTCTTTCGGTGGACCGGATCCGCCTGGATCAGCGTCGCGCTATGCTGGCGGGAATTGACAATGTGCGGCGGGATATCGACCGGCATCAACTGATCGAAGGTCTTGATTCTTTTGAACAGCAGGCATTTGATCTGATGCTGAGTCGATCACAGGAAGCGTTTGATCTGAAATACGAAGATCCGCGTGTGGTCGATCGCTACGGCAAGGGCCTTGGTGAAAAGCTGCTGCAGGCCCGGCGTCTGTGTGAAGCGGGCTGTGGTTTTGTCACACTGAACTACGGCGGCTGGGACATGCACGGCAATATCCGGAATTCCATGGACCAGCGCGGGCCGGAGGTGGACCGGGCTGTCTCTGCTTTGGTGGAAGATCTTGACCAGCGCGGTCAGCTGGATGATGTGCTGCTGGTCATCAGCGGAGAATTCGGTCGCACGCCGAAGATCAATGGAAATGCAGGCCGCGACCACTGGGCTCCGCTCAGCACGCTGGCCCTGGCCGGCGGCGGGCTGAAGATGGGGCAGGTGGTCGGTGAATCTGCCGAAAAGATCGATGTCCCGAAATCCACGCCGATCACTCCGCAGGACCTGATGGCCACCATTCTGCATGTGCTGAACATCGATCCGCGGACGCAGTTTCGCAATCAGGCCGGGCGACCGGTTTACCTGGTCGAAAACGGGCGTCTGATTCAGGAACTGGTCTGACACGACCTTGGCGCGGGGACGATGTCTGACGGTCATGATCCGCACGGGTTCGGCGGATGACGGCAGGCCCCTTTGGCGGCACCAACACAGCAGGCGGCGGAAGTGGCAGGCGGCGGAAGTGGCAGGCGGCAGAAGTGGCAGGCGGCGGAAATGGCAGGCGGCGGAAATGGCAGGCGGCGGAAGTGGCAGGCGGCAGAAATGGGACAGGCGGCGGAAATGGGACAGGCACCGAACGAATAACGCACTCCCGTTGTGGGGCGGTCTCCCGACCGCCCCACACCTTCGACCGCAGGTCTCCGGCCGAATGGGGACAGGCATCATTCTCTTCGTCGTTCCGGCACAACATTCTCGGGCGTGCACCTGGCCGCACAGCCGTGAGCCGAGTGCCGTAAGGCACCGGGCCGCTCACCGGGTGGCTTCCCGGTGTGACGTGCGATCTATGCGAGCAGGGAGACGGCGGGTTGGCCGACCGAGCGCGGTCAGTCCGGCAATGGTGTGGCGTTCTTAATCGAAATCGTTTTCAGTGGCTGAGTCGGAGTGTTCAGAAGTCTGTCCGTCCAGTACTGCCGAGGCTCGGGGCGGCCGAAGAAATACCCCTGCGCCATGTCGAAGCCGAGTTCGGCACAGATGTCCGCCTGCATTTTGGTTTCGACTCCTTCGGCCAGTGCAATCACGTCCAGGTCATGCACCATATTCACCAGCGCTCGGACGCTGACTTTGTGAAGTTTGGAAGCCGTCTCCAGTCCGCGCACGAAGCCGAGGTCGAACTTCAGGTATTTCGGCGGCACTTCGAACAGTTCGATCAGTCGAGCCTGCCCGGCGCCGAAATCGTCATACGCCAGATCAATATTCAGATCGTTCAGCAGCGCCGCGAGTTCGGTCAGATATCCGATTGAAGTGATCGCCGCTTCATGAATCTCAAGCACGATCGACATGTTCGGGAAGTCATCCCGCAGTTCCGCCAGCGACTGACGAAAACGCTCTGTTTCCAGTTCTGCCGCGTGGGTATTCAGAAAATAACAGCCGTCCGGGTCCAGTTGAATTCCGGCCAGCAGCCCTTCAGTACGACAGACTTCGCTGAGTCGCGCTTCGGCCATTCGCATGGACGCAATTCGAAAGATTCGGTCCGGGAACTCCAGCCCGCGAATCCGGCTCCTCACCAGAACCTCGTAGCCCACGGTTCGCCATGCCGGCAATGAGACGATCGGCTGGAAATAGGGATCGATGTCCGGTCGATTCAGCAGGCGATCAAATCCTTCATACAGCACGGCGTCTTCGGGCATATCCGCCACAAACGTCTTGTTGCTGAAATCGTCACTGCTGCAGGACGCCGAGACATTTTTTTCGATCAAAAAGACAAGCTGGCCGAAATGCACCACATCGCCTTCCGTCAGCTTCACCAGCTCGGTCACCCTTCGACCATTCAGAAGTGTCCCGTTGGTGCTGCCGAGATCAACCAGGTGCAGGTCACCATTGACCAGAATCAGTTCTGCATGCACGCCTGACACCGTGTTGTGCGACAGACACAGATCATTGGTGGGGCGGCGACCAACGGTGAAGGTGCTCTTGCTGATCTTTGTCCGATGCTGATCATCTCCGCTGTCCGTGCGTCGAATGATCGACCAGATGCCTTCACTGACGCTGCGCGACGATTTCAGCACGTCCAGCCGGCTGAAATCCAGCATCGCGCGTTTGGGATTGTTTGGCGTATCGGTCATGGGTGTCTGTTCTGTCGCTGCGCCGTCGCCATTGAAATGCGGACGTCGCAACAGGTAGTGCAGGGGCGCACGCCCGGCGGTAAATCCGTCCGAATCATACCTCTTACAGTCGCGGCTACTCGAAATTACCGTCAACCGCTGCACCGAAAGACCGCAAACCCGCACCGTGACGTCACAGATGTGCGGGTTGCAGCGATTCTGTTCCGAGCGGCCGCCCGTTTCGTAGCCCTGAGCGCAGCAGGCAGGCACGCTGCTCACAAAATGCTGCGGGAATGCACATTACGGAAATCCCCGGGACCGCCGGCCCGGAAATCCCGGGCCGGGAATTTCTGGCCTCTGAAAATTTTCAGGGCCGGAACCGCTCCTGGCGTTGCCTCGCCCCGGGTTACCAGCGGCGAATTTCAAGCTCCAGATTCACCCCGAACTTGTCCGCCACGGCATTCTGAACCTTCGAAATCAGCTTCTCAAGATCGGCACTGGTCGCTCCCTCGTCCGTCACCATGAAGTTGGCATGGCGGTCACTGATCCTGGCCTTGCCGACGGACAGGTCCTTCAGCCCGCACTGTTCGATCAGGGCCCCCGCACTCAGACCACGTGGATTGCGAAAGATGCAGCCGGCGGACTGGTCAGCCAGCGGTTGAGTGGCTCTTTTCATGATCCAGATCTTCTTCATCCGGGTGGGCAGATCTTCTGAATCATCCGGCCGCAGTTCCAGTTCCACCGACAGCACCAGCGGATCCGTCACACTGCTCTGCCGATAGGCAAACGTGAGTTCGTCTCCGGACCGGTCCGTGATTTCACCAGTGTGCGTCAGCACTTCGACGCGTTTCACGAACTCACCGATATCGCCGTGCCGACCGCCGGCATTACCGACCACGGCACCGCCGATCGTGCCGGGAATTCCGACCAGGTTTTCCAGTCCCGCCAGGCCGGCGCGAACCGATTCCGAGATGACACGGGAAAGCAAAGCACCGCCTTCGGCGACCACCACGTTGCCATCGACACTGACCGAACACAGCACTGGATCAGCGACCTTGATCACAGCGCCGGGCACGCCGCCGTCAGCCACCAGCAGATTTGAACCGCCCCCCAGAATCCGTACCGGGATGTTCTCGCTGATGCAGCACTGCACCAGGCGGATCAGCTGTTCGCGCGAAGTCGGCACGTAAAAACGTTCTGCCCGCCCGCCCAGATTCAGCCAGGTATGTTTTGCCAGCTGCTCGTCAGGCAACAGAATGTCGTTGAAGTCGTCGATTGAGTTCGTCATGGATCAGGTTGGTCCTGCCAGCTCCCATCGTGAGTAGTACGTCGGATCGTTTCCCGGAATGGTCTATTCTGGAAACAATCTGGTCAAGATTGGCAAAGAGGAAAGCTTTGCAGTTGAGTCGGTTTAATTGCTTCACCAACTGCCCGCTGATACGGCAGCATTCCGAATAAGTCGCCTGTTCCCGAGCCGGGAATACGGGCAGGACCAGCACTTCGTCGGCCAGCCTGAGCGCATTCACGAAATCCGCGAACAGCGTTCTGGTACGAATCACCTGATGCGGCTCAATGACAGCCACCAGGCGTTTTCCGGAGAAGGCAGCGCGAGCCGTCTGCAGAGTCGATCGAATTGCCGTCGGGTGATGCGCATAATCATCCACCAGCGTGACACCGGCGTACTCACCACGCACCTCAAACCGCCGCTGAATTCCCCGAAAACTCTGCAGTGCGCGGCAGCTGTCGCCGGCCGGTATTCCCAGTTCAGCTGCGGCCGCGATCGCGGCCACCGCGTTTTCAAGATTGTGTCGTCCGGGTAGATTCAGCTGCAGCTGAGTGACCTGGCCCCCATGACGGAGCACGCAGCTTGAAGTCAGCCCGACCAGACGAATGTCGGTCGCCTCCCAGTCAGCCGGCTCTGCGACCGTCCTGGCAGCATGGCCTTCTGACGGCTGTGCAGGCAACCGTGGATGAGACGGACTTTCTGATTGATTTGATACAGCCAACCGATCCGACGTAGCCCGCGACTGCTGCAGAGTCAGCGGCATCAGACGTGGTTCATCGCTGCCGATACTGAAACTGGTGGATCGGCCATGAAAGCCCCGGGCAATGGCGGCCGTCCGCTGGCAGTTCGCGCGCCACACAAGCACGCCGTCCGACGACAGTCTCGAGACAAAAGCCTGAAAAGCGTCATTCTCTGACGCTTCATCCGGAAAGGAATCGAAATGGTCACGTTCAATCCCGGTAATCACGGCGACCGCCGGAGACAATTCAACAAACGACCGTGAGAACTCGCAGCTTTCAATCACCGCGCAGTCCGACGACGTGTAGCGACCGGAAAAACCGAATCCCGGCTGGTGAGCGCCGACGAAACAGCCGGGATGACGGCCACACTGATCCAGAATCCAGGTCAGCATGGCTGAGGTTGTACTCTTTCCGTGCGTGCCCGCCACGCAGAGTTGCCGGTGCTGGTGAAACATACGGGCCAGAAAAGCCGGCAACGACAGGACCTCGGCGCCGGTACTCTGAATCTGCACCATCACCGGGTGGGATTCCGGAACGGCCCGGCTGGCCACACAAAGATCAATGTCGGAGGGTACAGCGTCGGCCTGCCATGGCAGCCGACGAGCGGACCGGGGCAGATGTCCGGCTGTCTCGGATTCCGGCAGGTTCTCGTCCATCCCGAGCACCTCGTGTCCGGCATCCTGCAGAATCTGGGCCGCCGCCGTCATTCCGGCTCCCCTGATGCCCAGCAGCAGACACCGCAGACCACCATCCCGCAGCCGACGCTCATCTGTCCGTGACCTGAAATTGTTTGGCATCATGCCAGCATGCAGAAGAGAAGGTGATTCCGGCCGCAGCAACAGCTGCCTGACGCCCGTGCTGTTTTCAGTCGCCATGATTCGCTGATGGCGATCAGAATCATTGTCTGACGCTCAGCGCGAACCACCAGCGTCCATCGCGGCAGCGACCGGCGTAACCGTAATGTAGAACGCCGGTTACTGCAATGTCAGGTCCGGTCGACAGGATTCCGCTCATTCCGATGTCCTTGTGGCCGCCGTACCGTCAAAAGGCCGCCAGAGGCAAAGCCACGGGATTGGCTGTTGCCCGCCGCGTGTCCCGGGTAGGCTGCCGCGGTACGAGCTTTTTTTCCGGTTCTGCGCGAAGGCTGTCTGTGTACCTGTCCGAAAGCAAATCTCTGCGGATGCTGACCCTGTGCGGGCTTTATGTGGCTCAGGGAATTCCGTGGGGCTTTGTCACCGTGACCTTCGCGGCCTGGCTGGCTCAGCCGAAAAACGGAATCACGACCGAACAGCTGGGCCCCATTCTGGCAGTCGCCTCCCTGCCATGGTCGTTCAAGTTTCTGTGGGGGCCGTTGATGGACCGTTTCACGCTGCCCTCGCTGGGGCGCCGTCGACCGTGGATCATCTTTGCTCAATCCATGGCCATCCTGGTACTGGGCAGCATGATTCTGCTGCCCGACCTGCCAGGCATGGTGTGGACCACGGCTCCTGAGCACGGACGTCTGCTGCGCACAGCGTATCAACTGGTGCCCGGTCCGCTGGCGGCTCTGATTCTGCTGGCCAATATCTTTGTCTCCATGCAGGACGTCGCCGTCGACGCGCTGGCGGTGGATCTGCTGAAGGAAGAAGAACGGGGCGTTGCCAACGGACTGATGTATGGCAGCAGTTATTTCGGAACGGCCATCGGCGGAGCTGGCCTGGGTTACATCGTCGCCACATTCGGTATTCAGGCCGGACTGCTGGGCCAGGCACTGCTGCTGTCGCTGATCATGTTGCTGCCCGTGTTTTTTCGTGAGCGACCGGCCATGCCCTCGGGGCAGGCCGGCGCGGGAGTACTCCGCGGCCGACCCGGATCTGCTTCCCACAGCGCGATCGACTTCGGCGAGAACCCGGTCCTGCCCGCGTCGCTGGTCGCGTCACCGTACAGCCCGCCGGGCGGTGACACAATCGGTGCGGGTCCAAACGGTTCGGAGCCCACAGGTATGGGCACCACCGACTCGACCACAGATTCCAGCACCGACGCGACTCTGAAAAACGACGCAGCTTCCGACACGGACTCCGTTCTGGCCAACCTGTACCGGGCGTTCAGTCTGCGCGCCACACTGTTGGGCGCCGTGGTGGCGGTCACCGTGAAGGTCGGGATCGGCGTACTGACGGCCGTGCTGGTGGATTACCTGATGAAGGATGGTGGCTGGACACAGCAGGAATACACCTCGGTGACCGGAGGCTGGGCGGTGATGCTGGGGCTCTGCGGATCGGCACTGGGTGGTTACGTGGCTGACCTGGTCGGGCCGAAGCCGGTAATTTTCACACTCTCTGTCCTGCTGGGTCTGTTGTGGGTTTGCTTCGGACTCGCTCCGGATTCGCTCACCTCCCGCCCGCTGATGACCAGTCTGCTGCTGGGTCAGGAATTTCTGCTGGCCGTCCTGTCGGTGTCTCTGTTTTCATTGTTCATGGGTATTTCGTGGCCTCGCGTCGCGGCCACGCAGTTCACCACCTACATGGCTCTGATGAATCTCTCGACGACCATCGGCAGTTACACGGCGGGGCGATTAAGTCAGTGGCTTTCGATTGACCAGATCCTGGTGGTCGCCGGAATTCTGCAGGCGGTACTGGTCATTCCCGTCCTGTTCATCGACCCTCATCAGACGCGTCGGATCCTGGACAATGGCTCCACATCCGGCCGCTCAGCCGCCAAATCTGCCTAAAAACCCGTTGTTTTTTTTTAGCACACTCAACGAATCGCTTTCATTAATGGATTTTCATCCAGGCGCTGCTTCGGTTAGAATCTCAGGTCTCACCGCGGCAACTTCAGCCAACCAACACAGGAGCAAACGATGCTACACGTTCAGGGCGATGCTGGTAAGGATCTGTGCGACAACGGTCTGGGACAGACAAGACGGGACGTTCTTCGCGTTGGTGGATCCGGGATGCTGGGGTTGTCGCTGGCCAACATGCTGCAGCTGAAGGCGGCGTCAGCGTCGTCAAAGACAGATCTGTCCGCAGGTCCGGGCTGGGGCCGCGCGAAAAGCGTCATCATGTGCTATCTGCAGGGCGGACCTTCGCATCTGGACCTGTGGGATCCCAAGGAAAACGTTCCTGACAACGTGAAGAGCGTGTTCGGCAATATCTCGACCAGACTGCCGGGCGTCCAGTTCACAGAAAATCTGCCGAAGCTGGCTCAGGTGAATGACAAGTTCACGATGATCCGCTCCATGAGCTACACGCCGAACGGCCTGTTCAACCATACGGCGGCCATCTACCAGATGATGACGGGCTACACCACGGACAAGGTCAGTCCGTCCGGACAGCTTGAACCGCCCAGCCCGAAGGACTTTCCGAACTTCGGTTCCAACATCATCCGCCTGCGGCCGGTGGATGAACCGATGCTGCCGTTTGTGATGCTGCCGCGACCGCTGCAGGAAAGCAACGTCGTCGGCAAGGGTGGCACCGCCGGATTTCTGGGCAAGGCCTATGACCCATACACGCTGTATCCATCCGGCGACGACATGGATATGAAGAAGATGACGCGGATCAAGATCGACGACCTGAAGCTCCGCCCCGAAGTGTTCTCAGTGCGTCTGCAGCGTCGAGCCAGTCTGCGGAACACCATCAATGCCGGCATGCCAAAAATTGATCAGGCCGTGAAGGATCTGAACCTGAATCAGTATTACGAACAGGCACTGAACCTGATTGTTTCCGGCCGCGCCCGCGAAGCGTTTGATCTGGGTGCCGAAAATCACGCCACGCGTGAGAAGTATGGCCGCAATACCTTCGGTGATTCGTGCCTGCTGGCCCGTCGACTGGTGGAAGCAGGGACCCGGGTTGTGGAAGTGATCTGGCCGAAGGTTGCCAATTCGGACAATCATTCGTGGGACCACCACAACGGTCTGTCCACCCGGATGAAGAACCAGTCCGCTCCGATGCTGGACGGAGCGATCTCAGGGCTGATTTCAGATCTGGATGAACGAGGACTGCTGGAAGAAACGCTGGTGATCGTGGTCGGTGAATTCGGACGCAGCCCGCAGCGCGGCGTCAGCACCAGCGGCAATGGCAACAGCGACGACGGACGCGATCACTGGCCGTACTGCTACACGGGCATCATCGCAGGGGCAGGCGTGAAACGAGGCAACGTGCATGGCCGATCTGACAAGACCGCCTCGGCTCCGCTGGAAAATCCGGTCCATCCGCAGGAACTGCTGGCTTCCATTTATCATTCGTTCGGTATCGACCCGGAAACGATGGTCTACAACCACCTGAATCAGCCGCGCGAACTGGTCAAGGCAGCTGCTATCGACGCCTTCTTTGCCTGAACCGGCGTGCGACGAACGATGTTGACTCGGGGGCCGACGTGAAAAGAACGACTGAAGACACGGGCCGGCCCCCGAACTCGCCCGCTGATCGGTGACTCACTTGATCTCTTCACCTGCTGCCAACAGCAGGCTGCTGATGACGATGTCCCGGACGTGAACCGGCAACGTGGCGGCTCGGGGCCGCATCGCGTGGCCGCGCAAAGCAGCGACCGCCGTGCCACGAACTGTTCATCGGATGGCACGGCGCGGGCTCGCCCGTCGCCCTGCCATTTCAGCCGCAAATCCAACTGTCGTTATCGAGTCCGTTTGGGCCGAATGACAGTCGGCGGCAACGCAAGCCGAATTCCGGGATAAAATCCGCAGGCGGAATTGTGTATCAATTTGTGTCAGATCCCGATTGCATGCATTGGGCGAAACGGAATACTTAAAAGGTAGCGACATCGCGTTCGATCTGTCTTCTGCCCATCCGCCGTGTCGCCGTCCTCCGGCCCCGTCCTTTCCGCTCATCTGAGCACAAAGCCCGTTCGGGTAACTCAACAGAGAGGTCATTGCATGGATACTTCAAAGATCACCGCTGCCGACATTATGACCCGACGTCTGGCCGTCACCACGCCGGACACCCATGTGTTTGACGCCGTTGAAAGACTGATTTCTCAGCGAGTATCCGGACTTCCGGTTGTCGATCGCTCCGGAAATTTTCTGGGCCGCTTTTCCGAACGTACTGCCATTGCGGCACTCGACCTGACCACGATCCTGGCCAATTCCCGCGTGGCCACACAGATGACGCATGTCTGCGCCGCGGACATTGTGGACCGATCGGGACCGGTCCTGAAATCCAGCCAGGATGTCTTCGAAAGCGCGGGTGAACTGATTGCTCACAAGGTTTCGGGCGCTCCCGTGATTGATCCGGACGGGACGCTGCGAGGCATCTTCTCGGAACAGTCAGCCATGCATGTCTTCATCGGCCTGTGCTGGGAACAGCTCCCGTCATCGCAGGTGACGGCATGGCTGGACCGCAGTGAAGAACGAAAGATTGACGAACATACCGGACTGGGAGAAATTCTGGATCGATTTCAGAACACGCCATTCCGCCGCCTGATGGTCATGCACGGACCGAAGCTGATCGGACAGATCACCCGCCTGAACGCGCTGCA
This sequence comes from Fuerstiella sp., assembly GCA_040222735.1. Classification (GTDB taxonomy): domain Bacteria; phylum Planctomycetota; class Planctomycetia; order Planctomycetales; family Planctomycetaceae; genus Fuerstiella. The sequence continues at coordinate 29,156 of JAVKCM010000064.1, forward strand.
GGCAGCACTGGAGATTACTCGTGAACCGATGGAGACCTCGCGTCTGCTGTCCGGAGGTCACCAGATCGGATCCAAAGCGACAGTGCAGACATGGATGCAACGAGAAGCAGTCGCCACCACTCACGATGCCGATGTTCTGGGGATTGCTCAGCTGTTCCTGAGAAGTGCGGCCCGCCAGCTGCCGGTTCTTGACGGGCAACGACTGGACGGCCAGATCAGCCGCAGTGACCTGCTGCGTGCGATTCAACGATTCTTTCCCGATAACGTTTCGTCAGAAAGCGGAGTTCAGACGCTGTATCTCACGTCTGTTCACAAACGCGATGCGTATTCCGTGATGAAGTGACCCGTCCGTTCGGCGTTTCTCCGCCCGTCCGCCCGTACACGCCGCCTGACAGAACGGCGCAGCAAATCTGGACGGGGATTCACCAAGCGTGCAGAACCGTATTGCGCCGGTCCCCGTTTGGGCCCGACCGGTGCGGTGGAGACCTGCGGTCGAAAGTGTGGGGCGGTCAGGAGACCGCCCCACAACGGAGACCGGGGCGGTGGAGACCAGCGGTCGAGAATG
>JAVKCM010000065.1:0-65325 GCA_040222735.1 Fuerstiella sp.
TGACCACCAGGTCAATCACATCGCCGCTGGTGTGATGGAACGTGGCGGTGATCACACGACGCGGGTCGTCTTTGCTGACTCTCGGCTCAATCTGCGGACTAGTGCGGATATCCGTGACAATCGCGTCGCCCGTCAGCCCCAGTTCCGGCAGGTCCATTTCAATCGTCAGACCGATCAGTTCTGCACCCGCATCCTGTGCTGTCTCAGGTACCTCGGCGATGTCGCGGTACACCGGGTGCAACGGAGACAGGGGAATGAGCGGTTCGTCGACAGACTCCGTCAAGTAAGAATGGCTATCGTTAAAGCCAAGCGATTCATCGTCCGGTTCCTGTGAATTCGCGTCCTGGTCTGCTGCCACGATGTATCGGACTTGCTGAGCGAACCATTCCTTAGATCGCAGCATTTCGATGAAGAGCGTGCTGCCGTCCGGCTTCGGCAGTTCGAGATTCAGAAGCAGCCAGGTATAAAAGTCGGGTTCGACATAGCCCCTTCGTTCGGCACTGCTGATTTCCGGATTGCGGGCGAGTGCCCGCTGGCCGGGGGTCAGCAATTCGATCGGCTGAGTTTCGATGTGGACTTCGGAAGCGGTGGGAGTCTTCGCGACGGCGATGGCGGAGACCCCGTCCGAAGCATTTCTAAGAATTACCATTGGGTGGCACCTGTTTTACCTAAGAATTACCATTGGGTGGCACCTGTTTTACCCTCGCACCTGTTTTACCCCACACGCCCTAAATTCGCTAAAGCCTGAAAACCAAACCGACCGCACCCTATTCTTAGCCGTTTCCGTCCGCTGCCATTCAGCGGGGCGCGGCTTCGGACAGGAATGTCCGAAGTACGGGGGGGGATTGGTCGGCCGGCTTCGGAACGCAGGGTCAGGAGCGGTCGGTTTGTTCTCCGAAATCTATTCAGCAGCTACCGACGTTTCATCGGCCGGGGTGACAAGGCGTGTCCGAGTTGCTTCGGCAGGTTTCAGGTGCGTGTCCATCCAGCCATAAATCAGCTGCCGGGATTCGTGCGCGACCGAATGGCCGCGTCCATGCACGTAGAACGCGAAGTTCTGCGGCGCCTGCTCCAGTTCGTACACCTCCATCACCTTCATCAGCATCAGCACACGCTGCCGTTGCGTGGGGACATGACCATCGTTCATTCCCGACACATCCAGATACGCACGGGGCGCGATCAGCGAAATGATTTCGTGAAAATCAATCGGCGGCATCTCGCCGTTCAGCAGCCGTTCGCGCAGCGGCTTGAAATACACATACCAGTGATCTCGGGACCATGCTTCCACACGGGGATTGTGCCGAAAGAATGACGCGCCGCAGTTGCAGGCCGACGCCTTGATGCGTTCGTCGTACGCCGCCAGAAAGAAGGTACCGTGGCCGCCCAGCGAATGTCCCAGCGCACCGATGCGTTCGCCGTCAACCTGATCCAGCGTCTGCAGCACATCGATCGCAATGGAATGCTCGTAAGTGAATTTACCAACAGCCGTCCAGTCAGGATGTTTCCTGTAGAAGGCCGCCGTGTCGTAGGCGCCGGCAGACGGAATTCGATGCCCCGACACAAAGTGTTCCGGAGCAATCACCACGTAGCCGCGACGGCACAGATGATCCAGATAAGCCTTGTCCGGGTTATCAACCAGACCGGCAGCCCGTTTTTTTCCCTGAGCGTAGGTGCCATGCAGGGCGACGATCGCCGGAGCCTTTTCGCTCAGGTCCAGCGGAATTCCCAGATAGGCGTGAGCTCGCTCGTCGGCTTCCACGGCATAGCTGATCAGCTTCCGGCGATACTGACCATCAACGACCACCTCTTCATGAACCTGCAGGTCCAGTGCCGGCTTCTGTGGCTTGTGCTGGTCACGAAGCAGTTCCAGGTAGCGCTGCTTCAGAACGGTCCGCCGCTGATGCCAGTCTTTCTGCGTCTGAATGCCCTGCGTCAGGTCGTCCCACGATGAATGGATCTCCGGAACTTCAAACAGCTCCGGCTGTTCACGCTCCTGAGCGACGGCGGGCAACATGAGAAAAAATGCCGGAATAACGTAAGCGGGACGCATGATGGAAGTGCTTTCGCGATGTATTTGTCAGAGAGGTGGGATTCGCCGGCTGCCGTCGGCACTGCCAAACTAAAGTCAATCCCGGTGTCTGCTTTCGTGCCGATGGATTGCCAGTGCGGCAGAAACGCAGGATGGCCCGACCATCGCCCCAACGCAAGTGATCTGCTCATGTCTGAAGGGACCAGCAATCACGAAGCTCAGCCAGCTGACGGACTGTGGACAAGCGGCCTGTGGGCATCAGCAGCGTGCAGCAGACCGACAATCGGACTTTTATTCTGCGGTTCGCAGAAACTTCGCCAGGCCGGACAGATCGTCGGTGTTGATCAGATCAACTCCGGCTTTATTCAGAGCTTGCCAGACGGCAGGTTTGTCCGGAGTGGCCCAGAAACGGACGCGCCGATCCGCGGCGTGAGCCTGCCGCACCACACGATTCAGCTTTTTCTGAATGATTCATGTTTCTTCAATCCCTGCGCTATGTACCGGGGGACGGGGTTCTTTTTTCGATCATTGTTTGTTGGAAACCGGTCCCGGGTTCGTGGTCCTATTGTTTCCAGACGCTGACATCGTCGATCCAGGCCGATCGGTTGACCGCCAGACGCAATCGGCGTTTGGTGGGGTGGGCGATGCCCGGTGACTGGAATGTGCCCACCAGCATGTCATCAATCGTGACCCGCATCGTGTCACCGTCGATCTGAACCGACAGCTGATGCCATTCGTCTGGGGTCAGATGCACCTTGAAGGTTTTGGTTCTGGTGGCGATCTGCTTCTCCATCGCCGGTGTCAGGCTGCCTGCCAGACGCTGCTTTCTGGTTTCGAGATTCATGACGCCGGTTTTCAGATCCTTCAGTTCGACTTTGTCCAGACGAATTCTGGTCATGCAAAGATGTCCGGCGTGCACCGACTTTTCCTGCATGTCGGCAATGTTGATGCCCAGATCATCTTTCGGGCCGAGTTTGAAGCGAAGCTGGATGGTACCGTTGCGGAATGCCAGGTCGTGATGCACGGACACTCCGTGATCAGCAACTTCAGCCCGCGTGATGTGCATGGCCCCGCCGTCCAGATCGACCTGTTTCTGCCCCTGGGCACGAGTCTTGCTGTTGGTGCCCCAGCCGTTGCCGACGTCCTCTTTTTCCGGGTCTGCTTCATCTCGTTCGAAATCATCCTGCAGCAACAGGATACCGGATGACTCCGGGACTGCCGGCGGCACTCCAAAAACCACGATCGGGCCAAACAGCAGCAACAGCAGTCCACCAGCAGACTGCAGAACCCGGCGCGCGGCTGGGGCACTCGGGGCGTCCGTTGAAGCGGCGGTCGCCGGAAGTGATGCAAATAGTCGGCTGAAACACAGGAAATCGTATCGGTCAGACATTTTTCGGCTCCGAAAGGCGATAATCGATTCCCGCCTACTGTGTCTCAGAACGGCGGCGATGTCGAGCGTTCAGGAATTGAGAATGCCGCGACGACACCGGTTTCGGCTGCGTTGGCAGATTGTGTAAAGCCATGTTTGACCTAAACTCCGGACTGGCAGTTCTCACAACCTACGCAACACAGGAATCAAAAATGAAATCCGTACTTCTGGCAGTACTGGTATCTTTCGTGGCCGTTCAACCCACACAGGCAGCCGACTGCAATGGTCGCCCCTGTGGAGCCGGATTGTTCAACTGGCTGACCCCGCAGGGTCATAAGGGAGCCGACTTTCGCCCGGCCTGTCGGCAGCATGATGCCTGTTACAGCGGCGGCTTCTTCTCAAGGAAGTCCTGCGATCAGGCATTCCTGAACAACATGCTGTGTGCCTGCCGGAACTCGACAAATCCGGCCGCCTGTGAGCGTCGCGCCAGACGGATGTATCGAAACGTCCGGCTGTTTGGCGGCCTGCACTACGGCAGATAACAAGGCGGAAAAGCTGCATTGCGGGATTCCTGTTGATCCGTGCCTGTCGGCCCTCGCTGGGTGGCAACAACAGAATCCCGCCCTCTTTTTGCTGCAAAACTTTTCTGATTTGAGGAAATTGGCGGCAAGATCTTGACTCCCGGTCCGGGAATGTCGATCATGTCCGTGAGATTGAGTCTCAATAGCAGCTCAAGGTGCCAGACATGCCCGAATCCGTGACCGACAAGACGATCTGCCGATGCCTCGGCATTGCCGAATCAGAAGTGCGTGCAGCCACAGATTTTGCTGGCTGTCGCACGTTGTGTGAGATCAAGCAGGTAACATCAGCAGGAAAAGGCTGCATGTCCTGCCATGGGCGTATCAAGGCCATCCTGCAGGAAGTCGCGGTCCGCGAAGAAAGCCGTTCAACCGCCAGCAGTCGTTGATCGGATGTCGCTGCCGGTTGTCGGAACTGAAATTACCCCTGACCAGAAGCCCGGCTCTTGTCAAAAGCCGGGCTTTTTCAATAGCTGAGCGGTGACCTGTTTCCGGCCGACAGAACGCGCTGTCGATTTAATAAATCGTGGTCGGCAGACGGTCGCCGTTCGCTCCGAGGTTGTGAATTTATTCAACACAGCCGCTCCCAAAGGGTCGCGCGGAACAAGCGGGGGGAGACCACCCTGATGGACGATTTCGCCTCCATTCCTGCAGGCCCTCCCCGGCCGCTATTGCGTCCGACCGCAAAGGGAGGCTTCAACATAAGTTTACAGCCTCTCTGCGAAAGCACACTGTGAGGTGCCCCAGAGCAGGATACGCCCGCAATCAGTCGCCGGATGATTCGCCCATCTGGCTGGCCAGATATAGTTCCAGTCCGGTGGTCTTGATCAGGTTCAGCTGGGTTTCCAGCCAGTCGACGCTTTCTTCTGATTCGACCACGATGCGTTCCATGATCTCTTTGCTGCCGGCATCGCCGACTTCCGCCGACAACTGGACGCCTTCGTTGTACGTCTTCACAGCGTTGAGTTCCAGCTGCAGAGCGTTCTCAAGCTGCTCTTTGACGTCGCTGCCGACACGGATGACATCGTAGCGAGCAATTTCCGGAACTCCTTCCAGGAACAGAATTCGGTCAATCAGATACTCGGCGTGCTTCATCTCTTCGATCGATTCCTCGTAATGATGCGCCGCGAGTTTGTGGAAGCCCCAGTCCTTGCACATCTTTGACTGGATGAAGTACTGATTGATGGCCGTCAGTTCGATGGTCAGTCCGGCATTCAGCGCCTCGATGACTTTTTCATTGCCCTTCATTGTTTTCAACTCCCGCTCTGGTGTGGAAATGTCATTTAAGGGTGATCAGCAGATTGGATCGACGGAGCAAACAAATTGGTTTCCTCCGGATCCAGGTGACACCATCGCCAATTCTAGTGGTATCACGGGAGCTCGTCCCGCGTCCGGATACGGAATGGGCCGATTGATACGGGATCTCGCCCGGCACTCAGACTCATTCTCGAAAAACGACGTGCAGAATGATTCAGAGCCGCCCGGACTGCAGCAGTGCCCGGACCATTTCCCGGGCGATCGGACCGGCGGCCCGGCTGCCAGAGCCACCGTGTTCCAGCACAACGGCAAAGGCAAAGCGTGGCTGATCGGCGGGCACATAGCCGGCGAACCAGGCGTGATCGGCCTGGCCTTCACCGGTTTCTGCCGTTCCCGTCTTTCCGGCGATGGACACTTCCTCCAGCCGCACGGTCTGGTATCCGGTCCCGTACGGCTGCTGCACGACGGCTCGCAGCCCTTCCCGAATCGGCTGCAGCAGGCCTTCCGACAATCCGGTGATCCGGCGGCGAACAAGACCCCGTGGTCGATCGTCCACGTCACTGGTCGTGTGAGCCGCACCGTCGGGGCTGACAACATGAGGCGTGACCAGCCAGCCCCCGTTGGCCACCGCCGCCATGGCTCGAACCATCTGTATCGGAGTCACGGTCAGACGAGACTGTCCGATCGACAGACCGAGAGCTTCGCGATCCATACGAGTGCTGTCAGACGGCCGCACGGACGAACCGGGAACATGTCCGCCCTTTTCGAACGGCAGATCAATGCCGGTCGGGCGCCCGAAGCCGAAATGATCGAACCACGGTCGCAGTCTCTCAAAGCCCATCTGTCGAGCAGCGGCAAAGAAATAGACGTTGCACGACTGCGCGATGGCGCGCGACATGTTCAGGTCACCGTGACCGGAACCATATAAACGGTAAACCAGACAACGGTGCTGTTCAGGATTGTCCAGAAAACCCTGGCAGTAAAAGGGACTGTCCGGGTCAATCACGCGAGCTTCCAGTGCAGCGGCGGCGGTGAACGGTTTGATCACCGACCCGGGAGGCAGCGACATCGAAGTGACGCGGGAGACAAAGGGGTGTCGCTGATCACCGTTTACCGCCTGCCAGTCGGCCGCGCTGCTGCCGGTAAACAGTGACAGATCAAATCCCGGAGCACTGGCGGCGACCAGAAGCCGGCCGGTCGAAACGTCCATCACCACGATGCTGCCGCCGGTTGGAACGGGTTGTGGAGCATCGTCGGCTTCAGGCAGCGGAAGCAGTTTCTGCGGAACGTCCGTCAATGCCTCGGCCAGCAGCGTTTCGGCATGCTGCTGCAGCGTAAAATCAAGAGTCAGCACCACGTCCCGGCCGCTGACCGGCTTCCGTTGAATCTCGCTGCTGACAACTTCCATTCGCCGGTTTCGGACAATCCGGCGAACACCCGGCACGCTGCGCAGCTGGTGATCGTAACTGCGTTCGACACCGAAGCGGCCGTAGCGCCCCGTTCGATCCAACGCACCAGCGTCGTCGTTACCCGTTTCTTCCTGCTTTGCCGTTGTGCGGGCACCGACCACATGGGCTGCCACACGGCCCTGTGGATAGGTGCGCCGATGCTGGACAACGACCTGCACGCCCGGAAACAGATTCGGCCGTTCATGAATTCCGGCGGTCACGTCCAGCGGCACATCGGCGATGATCTGGTGAAAGTCTTCCTGTTCCCGAACGACAATGCGTTCCGAGAGCCGGCGGTGCGGCGATGTGGTCAGTTCGCTGCGCAACGCCGCCGCCAGACGCATCAGCAGACCATCGGACTCGTCGACGGTTTCTTCAACCCGCGGCTGCTGCCGCCTGCGGTTGACCGAATCCGCAATTCGTTCCACCCGTTCCTGAATCGCCTGCTGCCGCTGCGTGAATTCCTGCATCGACAGCCCGACGGTTTGTGCCAGTCGCGTCCACATCTGCTGGCGCTGCTCAATCAGCGCTGCTTCCGCAGCCTGTACCAGAATCGGGTCATCGCGTTCTGTCCGCGACAGGCGACGCCGCAGCTCACGCCGCAGCCACGCCGGATCAATCGGATTCTGCAGCCAGCGATAGTGCACCTGGACCGCATACTGATCCACATCAGAGGCCAGCACGACCGAGGATTCCGTCAGGATCCGTCCATCGCGGGCGGGAAGAATTTCTTCGTCGATCACCGTGGTATTCAGGGCGGCCAGATAACGGTCCGTCAACACACCCTGTACCCACGCTGTGCGGCCAAGGATCACGATCGTGACCAGGAAGAAAATGGTGGCCAGAAGCCCGAATCGAAATCCGGACGGCGGATCAATCAGTGATTCATCACGCGAATCGCTGTGGTGCAGGTCCGGATGGAACGGCTGGTTTCTCATCGACATCGGGGGATCCGGTCAGACGGTCACGGTTCTGCGAAGCCCCAGTTCCTCACACAGATGCCCGAGGAAGACGATCACTGCCGCTGCCGGAACCGCCATCATCAGCCGCGGAACAAGGGCAGACAGACATTCAGACAGATCGACTGTCGGCAGGCCGCTCAGACACAGCGCCGTTTCTCCCAGCACGCAGACCAGCACCGGCAGCATCCGACGCGCTGCCTGCCGTTCCAGCGGTCCGCGTCGCGGTCGTCCGGTCAGCAGCCGGGCCGACATCAGCAGCACGACAATCACTTCCACGGGCGGTCCCTGCGTACGCAGCGTCCAGCTGAGCAGCAATACCGACCCGGCCAGCAGCATGCCGGTCCCGTTGCGCAGCCAGAACAGGCAGCCAACCACAGTCGGTATCACCAGGCTTCCGGACAGAAACAGTTCCGGCCGCGCCTGTTCGCAGACGAGGGCAAACCAAAGCACAAGACTCCAGACGACTACGGTTTTCACAATCCTGCTCCTGCTGCCGGCCGTGCTGCCGGCCCTGCTCCGGCTGTCGATCCGGGCGATCGCGATGGAATACGAGCCGCATTCAGCTGCGGCTGCACCACCGCCACTTCGTGAAGATGGGACCGATCAAAAGCCGGCTGCACCTGAATATCCCAGACCCCGCCCGCTGAAAACTCAGCGGTCACCACCGTTCCGTAGTACAGTCGGGGCCCATGAATGCCGTCGATGTCGGCCGAGTACACTTCGTCTCCCACGGACACCGCGGCCGTGTAGGGAACGCCCGTGATCCGGCACAGTTCTGCTCCGGTTCCCTGCAGCAGTCCCTTCGCCCCAAAAGCCGCTCCGCCGGATCCGCCCTGCACCAGCTGTACAGCGGCTGAAAATTCCTGGTCCGTCACCGGCTGCACCAGACTCACCCAGCTGGAGACTCGACTGATGCGTCCGACGACTGCCAGACCGGACATCACGGCCTGATCTGCCTGGATACCAACGTCCTGTCCCTGATCGAGCAGGATACCTGAACCTTCGACGACCAGCTGAGATCGTTTCAGTCCCAGACGGGCGCCGGCACTGATAAACAGTTCATCCAGCTGCCGCGGCACTGAGGTCTGATTCAGAACACTGGCCCTTCGGGCCTGAAAATTCATGAGCGAACGCCCCGCCGTAACCTGAGCACTGCTCTGCAGCCGGGCTACGCGCAGTTCATTCCGCAGACGGGCATTGTCGATCACCAGCTGGCGTCGCTGCAGCTCGTTTTCCAGCAGTCGGTTCTGCAGCGCCGAAACTTCTTCCGGTAGCAGATCGTCCACCGACAACTCGGCCGACAACTCAGGCGACCTTCGGCCGGAAGCCATGGCGGCCAGCACCAGACGCCCCGGACTCAGCGCATTATGCAGCGTCATCCGCACGCCGGACAGTGCGCCGCGTTGTTCGGCAACGTACACACAGACGGTCGCCAGCAGCATCAGTGCGGTGCACAGCCAGATTTTCTTGTTGTGAGCTGAAACATCCATGACATTTCATGTCCGGGACTGCCGGACACCGATCCATTCACGAGCCATCATCCAGCCGACCTCGCCACTGTTCAAGGTGATCCAGACAGATCAGGGCTCCCCGAGTGACCGCGGTGCGTGGAGATTCCACCACTCGTACCGGAACGCCCAGGTGCTGGTTCAGAAAGCGATCCACACCCCGCAGCAGGCTGCCACCGCCGGTCAGGACCAGTCCGGTGTCGGCAAGGTCGGCGATCAGTTCCGGCTGACACAGTTCAATCGTCCCGCGGATACAGTCCACGATATCTTCCAGGGGTTCGTGCAGTGCTTCACGGATCTCTTCGCTGGTGACGGTGGCCCGCCGCGGGATACCGCTGGCCGTGTCAAGACCGCTGATTTCGTGACTCAGTTCATGATCCAGCGGAGCCGCGCTGCCGATCTGAATTTTCAGCTGTTCGGCCGACTGAGTTCCGATTCTTAGTGAATAGCGCCGTCTGAGATAACGCACAATCGCGGCATCCATGATATCGCCGGCCGTTCTGATGGATCGGCTGGCGACAATATCGCCCAGACTCATCACGGCCACTTCAGACGTACCGCCTCCGATGTCGCAGACCAGGCTGGCCACCGGTTCAGAAACGGGCAGCCCGGCACCGATGGCGGCGGCGCGGGATTTTTCGATCAGCCAGATCTGCCCGGCTCCGGCCCGTTCGGCACTGTTGATGACCGCTCGTTTTTCGACCGCCGTAATACATCCGGGCACAGCCACCACCACCCGCGGCCGCAGACCGAACCGGCGACCGGTCGCTTTCTGCAGAAAATACCTGAGCATCGCTTCGGTCAGTTCGAAGTCGCTGATCACGCCATGTGCGATCGGGCGCACGGCGCGGATGCCTTCGGGGGTGCGGCCGAGCATCTGATGAGCAAGCTTGCCCACGGCGGCGCCGCGGCCGATGACTCCGGATTTTCCTCGGCTCACAGCCACGACGGACGGTTCGTCCAGGCGAATTCCTTCTCCCGACAGACCGATCCGGGTGGACGTCGTCCCCAGGTCAATCGCCAGATCAGAAGAAAAATGTTGTCGCAGCCAGGTCAGCATCCATGCTCCCGGAGATCGATCTTTGCCGTCAGGACAGTTTGTCCTCAAGCACGGATTCTAGGCGTCCACCGTGAAATTGTCGATCCGCGTTGCATCGTGAGTGGCCCGGTGCCCTGAGAGTGCCAAAATTCTGCGAAATCGACGGCCATCGATCGTCAGACCACATAAAAACACGACGATTACCTTGATGACCGGGATCTGAGCCTCACTGGTAATAGTGGGGGGCCGGTCACCGGAATGCCGACCGCACAGCCGGCAAACCGGTCATTCCTTTGCGGAAATCAGCGTTGTGCACGCAGTTTTGACCAGAGGCGGTCCGCGAAACTCCGTAGGCAACACCGTTGCCCGGAGATTCTGGTACTGCCGGGCTCGTGTCAGATGCCGCCATTTCCGGTCCTATTTCAAAGTCCCGCGTGTGAGTCTGCAGCAGGTCAAAAAGATCGGTCGACGGTTCGGCATGGACCGAGCCGTGGGCTACGCCGTGGCCGCTCGGGCGTGGCAGGTGCTGACCGGTCAGTTCACCGCCCTGCTGATCGTGTTCTGTCTGACGGAGGTGGAGCAGGGATACTATTATGTATTTCTGTACCTGCTGGCGATGCAGATTTTCGTGGAGCTGGGCCTGCACGTGGTGATCATCAACGTCGCCAGTCACGAATGGTCGGGGCTCACATCGGTAGACGGCCGGCTGGCCGGATCTCCCAAAGCGTTGTCGCGTCTGGCCTCTTTATGCCGGGGGGCTCAGAAGTGGTATCTGTCGGCCGCCGTTTTGTTTGTGCTGCTGGTATCTGGCGCCGGGTATGTCTACTTCAGCACCGGCCCCCTGATCGAGCAGATGACCAGCGGCGGACTGCCGTTAACGGCATGGGCCAGCCCGTGGTTTGTGCTGGTCTTTCTGACCGGAATGCAGCTGGTCCTGCTGCCAATGACCTCCATTCTGGAAGGCTGCGGCCAGCTGCCGACCATCAACAGAATCCGGTTCTGGCAGGGAGTTGCGGGGTCGGCGGTCGTCTGGAGTCTGATGTTTTCCGGATACGGACTCTGGGCGTTGTGCGGTTCGGCCGCCGTGCGTCTGGCGGGCGAAACATGGCTGGTTGCCGGGCGGTTTGGCCCGTTCTTCAGGTCTCTGAAACAGCAACCGACAGATGAAGTGATCGACTGGAAGGCGGAAGTGGTTCCTCTGCAGTGGCGGATTGCGATTCAGGGAATTCTGCACTGGTTTGCGACACATCTGGCGGGCCTGGTGCTGTTCAAGGCACACGGTGAAGAAGTGGGTGGCCGATTCGGATTGATGTGGACCGTGCTGACGGCCATCCAGGCGGCCTCGATGACATGGGTCGAAACACGTCGACCACTTTTCGGCAGGCTGATTGCGGAGAGGAACTACCGCGAGCTGGATCGGCAGTTCTTTCACCTGAGTCGCATCGCCATGGCACTGGTCCTGCTGGGAGGCGGTTTGTTTACACTGGGTGTCTACGTCGTGAATCAGTACCCGAATTTCGTATTCACCAGAATTGCTTCGCGCGTGCCTGACCTGTGGTCCACCGCCGTGTTTGCGGCAGCCTTTGTGATGTATCAGCCGGCCCTGTGTACCAATCTCTACGTGCGAGCTCACAAGCGTGACCCCTTTCTGGTTCCCGCGGTGATCTCCAGCCTGACGGTGGCCGGGCTTGTGTTCATTCTCGGAGTCAAATACTCAATCTTCGGCGCCGGCATCGGTTACCTGATCGGTGTCGGATTCGTGCAGTCGCCGCTCTGGCTGCTTGTCTGGGCCCAGTGTCGCAAAGAATGGCATACGGACGGAAAGGCAAGCCCATGACTCGGCCGACCGACCGTCCTGAACTGGAAGCCGTGCCCTGCCCTGTGTGCGGCAGCACTAACATGAGGCGTGTGCTGCAGGCCGGGGACGATCTGTGCGGAGTTCCGGGCGTCTATGACATCTGCCGATGCCGCGATTGCGGGCACCGTTTTCTGAATCCTCGCCCCACGCGCGCGACGCTGTCGCGGTGTTACCCGGAACACTATGGGCCGCACCAGTCCGTTCCCGTCACCGCCGGACGGGAGGTCGCACCCGGACGAGAGGTCGCGGCCCGGCACGAGGTCGCGGCCGAAACATCGTCGACGCCGTGGTATCTTCGCTTTCTGCCGTTGCGGCGCATCCCCGGTCTGAAGGCGCTGTATTACCGGCTGACGGACGATCGAGGACAACCACTGCCGGCAAAACCGGAGGACGCGAACACCGGCGACGAACCGGCCGCTTTTGAGCTCGGCTGCGCGACCGGTGCTTACCTGGCCAGACTGGCCGCCGCGGGATGGACCGTCGAAGGCGTCGAACCTGCAGCGGCGGCGGCAGAAACCGCCCGACAATCGGGCCTGAACGTGCGAACCGGCGTTCTGGACGACATCAGTCCTCCGGCCGCGTCCTTCGACTGCGCCGCTGCATGGATGGTGCTGGAACACGTCTACGATCCCGAGACGACTCTTCGCCAGCTGCACCAGCTGCTGAAACCGGGCGGGCAGTTACTGATAAGCGTCCCCAACGCCGGCTGCTGGGAACCGCTGGTATTTCGATCGACGTGGTACGTCTGGGAACCTCCGCGGCATCTGCATCACTTCACGCCGTCCAGCCTGCGCCGAGTCCTTTACGCGGCGGGTTTCACCGACATTTGCATCATTCATCAGCGAAACATCCTGAATATCATCGGCAGCCTCGGAATTCTGCTGACGCGGCTGCCGGGGACCCGAGGACTCGGCCGACGATTGATTAATTATCCAAACGCCCCGCGCATGCTGGTGCAGCTGGCACTCAGCCCGTTTGCCCATCTGCTGGCATGGATTCATCAGGGCGGGCGGCTGACGATTCTGGCGCGACGTCCGCCGGAATCCGCCTCTGCAGACCACAACAAGGCAGCTCAATTTTGAACATCCTGTTTCTGTCTTCCGGTTCACGCGTGCCGTCGTCGCGATTTCGGATTCTGCCGTACCTGAAGCACTTTCGTGCCGACGGACACACGTGTGTGCTCGCAAACAGTTTTCCGCAGAAGTACGACTACTTTCCGTGGATGGGTTTTCGTCCCAGCCAGCTGCTGAAACACGGCGTGCGCTGGTGGCACTGGCAGAGGGCAAGACTCAGCCGATTCGACGTCGTCTTCATCGATCGCGAGATTTTTGACGATGAGACCACGTACGCTGAAGAGCGTTTCCGCCAGTGTTGTCACCGCCTGGTGCTGGACCTGGACGACGCGATTTTTCTGCGGCACCCGGCCAAGTTTGACCGGCTGCTGAAGATGTCGGACCTGGTGGTGTGTGGAAACCGATTTCTGATCGAAAAGGTGCAGCCGCTGAATGACCACACGCTGCACATTCCGACCTGTGTGGACATGGACGATTACAGCCTGCGTCCAGACGTCGGCCACACGCGCCCGGTGGTCGGCTGGATGGGGACGACCGGCAACCTGAAGTACATCGAAGTGGCGGCCGAAGCGCTGCGGACGGTAGCGCGTGACATCGACTTTGAATTCCGGGTCGTGGTGCCGGACATCTCACCACTGAACAGCATCAACCTGGATGGCGTGAACATTGTTCATGAACCGTGGCAGCCGCACCGTGAAGTCAGTCAGCTGCAGTCTTTCGACGTCGGGCTGATGCCGCTGTTTCCGGATCAGGAATGGGACGTCTACAAATGCGGACTGAAGCTGATTCAGTATCTGGCCGTGGGTGTACCGGGCATCGCTGCACCGGTGGGTGTGAATGTCGAGATCATTGACGAAAACCGAAACGGCTTTGTTGCTCAGCAGCCGGATGAATGGTGTCGGGCTATGCGATTGCTGCTGCAGGACGCCGACCTGCGCACGGCCATGGGAACCCGGGGACGGCGCACCGTGGAAGACAGATACTCAATCCAGGCCAATTATCCGATTCTGCGGGACGCACTGGCACAGCTGGTGAGTCGCTGACGGCCTGACTGGCCGGTACACGATACGGGGCGGGGCCGGTGGTGGCGAAGAACCCGAGTTACCGGCTCCAGCTGGGTGGCAGGCCTTTTTCGATCTCGATAGGGTCGAAGTCCTGACTGCGGCGTGGCCCCGTGGCGCGGACCCATTCGGCCATCCGGTGAATGCCGTCTTCCAGCGATGTGTTCGGCGACGGCCCGAAGACCTGGTCACATCTGGTATGGTCGGACCATGCCAGATGCACTTCATTGCGGGCCGGCAGAAAAGCCAGGTTGGCCGGAACGCCGAACTCCTGACACGTGACCTCAGCCAGCTGCCGCACGCTGACCGCCTGACTGGCTCCCACGTTGAAGACTCCGCCGCGGGCCGCCGGCACAAACGGAGCCGACGCCATTGGAGGCATCAGATCCGCCACGTAGGAAAACGCCCTCTGCTGCGAACCATCACCGAAGACGGGCAGAGGTTTCTGCTGCAGAATGTGGTTCATGAAAATACCGACCACGTTGCGGTACCGATCGCCGATATTCTGAAATTCGCCGTACACGTTGTGGGGGCGAAAAACGGTGAAGGGAAGCCCGAACATGTGGTCGGCGGCCTTCAGGTCCCATTCGACGGCCAGCTTCGCAATTCCGTACGGGTCTTCGGGGCACGGCGGCGTGTCTTCCTTCATCGGCACCTGGGTTGCTCCGTACACCGCGATGGAACTGGTGAACACAAAATGCTTCACTTCGGCACGAACGGCCGCGTTGATCAGATTGATGCTGCCCACCAGGTTGTTCTGGTAGTTAAAGCGTCGAATAAAGTGGCTTAGTCCCTCAGCGGCGTAAGCGGCAAGGTGAAAGACGTAGCTCACGCGGAAAGCCTGAAAGATGTCGTCGACCGTGTCCGGGTCGGTCACGCTGCCCTGCCGGAACATCAGTCGGTCGTGTTCCGGCAGATTTTCGCGGTAGCCACCGGACAGGTCATCCAGCACCAGCAGCTCGAAATCGTCATAACGCGGGTCCTGAAGCAGTGCTCGGACAAGATTGGCACCCAGAAAACCCGCACCACCGGTGATCAGCACCACATCCGTCGCCTGGTGAGACATGAACCACTCCAATTCCACTTTGACTACCTGTCTGCGGCACGATACTATCAAAAGCCGTTCCGTTGGCTCCCCTGTTTCCGCAGCGATTCCTCGCAAGGCCGCAAAGAATGAACTCTTTTCGCATTGTGATCCTGATGTTCATCGTCAGCGGATCCTCAACCTTCGCGGCTCTGAAGTCGACCAAGGTACCTCGGTATGATGCCGCCGTCGCGAAGAGTGTCGCATGGCTGACCGGAAATCCCGATAAAATCGGCGAACGTGAAAAGACGCTGGCCGCGTACGCTCTGCTGAAAGCCGGCATCGATCCGGGCAATCCGCTGCTTAGGGAAGGGATTGCCATCGCCAAAGATCGGGCGGATAACGGTGGATACGCGAAGGCCGGTTACGACCATATCTACCTTGCCGGCGTGGATTCGATGCTGCTGGCGGATTCCGATGCCGACCTCCACTTTGCCTCGCTGCAGCTGATCGCCGACTATGTGCAGGCTGTCCAGCGCGCGGACGGCTCATGGAGTGACGGCCCGGCCAAACCCGGAGACGTGAGCATGAGTCAGTACGGCGTGCTGGCCCTCTGGTCGGCTCAGCGAGCCGGCTGCAAGGTGTCACCGGATTCTCTGGACCGGGCCGCCAGTTTTTTTCTGCGAGGCCGCAATCCGGATGGAGGCTGGGGCTATCGACCCGGCACAACAGAAGGCCCCGGACGAGGTGCCTCGACACACAACATGACACTGGCCGGTGCCGGCAGCGTGGCGGTTGTCCGTACGCTGGTCCATGGCCCGAAGGGATACAAGGCTCAGGACGCCAAAGAAGAGACAAAGAAATTCGGAGTGCTCGAAAAGGTCACTCCGGAAGCCGCCGGGGTCAGCAAGTCCGGCTCTGTGTTCCCCGGGTATAACGCAAAGAACAGCGCAGGAACTCTGGACGACGCGGTAGGCCGCGGACTCGCATGGAACCAGTCCAGGTTTTCACCAGTCAGCCAGGCCGAGCACAAGATCTATTTCTACTACGCGCTGGAACGAGCCTCGGCGCTGGCTGATCTGCCCGAAGGATGGTACACGACGTATGGTGACGGGCTGCTGACGCTGCAGGGGCAGGACGGCAGTTTCGCTACCTTCTCCGGACCGGTGGTCGGCACCAGTTTTGCCATTCTTTACTTCATGCGATCCACGCAGCAGATTCTGGATAAGGTTTATTCAGGAGGCGTGATGTCCGGAGGACGGGATCCCGAGTCGCTGTTCGGCGACAAGAAGAAGCCGAAACGGGAAATGACGTCGCTGGATGTACTGCTGGGACAACTGGAAAAGGCCGACCTGGATGCTCTGGACGATATCTCGGCCGAGGAAGTGGTGGAAGCCGTGCAGTTCGGATCGCGCGAGGAACTGGTCGGCCAGGTTGACCTGCTGAAGAAGCTGATCAAACACAAGGATGCCGACAATCGTCGAGCAGCCTATTTTGCCCTGGGCCGCACGGGCGATTTTTCGCTGATCCCGGAGATCCTGAAAGGCCT
This sequence comes from Fuerstiella sp., assembly GCA_040222735.1. GTDB lineage: Bacteria > Planctomycetota > Planctomycetia > Planctomycetales > Planctomycetaceae > Fuerstiella. Next base: position 16,756 of record JAVKCM010000065.1, read on the forward strand.
GCGGGACCCCAACGTCGACGTCAATGTCGAAGCACTGCAGGCCCTGCGCTATATCGCTCGCAAACCGCTCGGGTTCGGGATCTCACTGAACCCGCTCGAGGGCGCGGAAACGGCCGACGACCAGCGCAAGGTGGAAGTCGCCAACGCCTGGCGGACCAAAGCCTTTGAATCGTGGATGACGTGGTACCGTCAGGTCCGGCCCTACGAACAACGCGGTGGACTGGACGAACTGGAAGCCATGACACGAAAACGCTGAGGCTGGTGAAGGAAAAGGGGTCGGGTTTCTTTTTTTCCTCAGTGCTCGCCAGCACTTCGCGACGCGACAAAAAAAGAAACCCGACCCCGTTTCCGCCCCGCGTGCTAAAAGAGCGTGTAGATGAACGGTGCGGCGCCGGTGGATGTCAGGGCGACCAGAATGCCCACGCCCAGCAGTACCAGAATAATGGGCGTCAGCCACCACTTTTTTTCTTCTTTAATGAACAACCAGAATTCCGCCATCAGGCTCATCTGCTGTTCATCCGCCAGCTGCTCGAACTCTGAAGTACCAGCCTGCGATTCCGCTGATTTGTCATCCGCCATTTGGTGCTCCCGGTCCACGTCACGTCAGTGTGCTGTTTCTTAGGTTTCCGTTTGATCCTTACGACTGCTGATAATATTTCCGTACGCCGGCAGGCTGTTTCCTTGGCTGCCAGAAAGATTGTTGATCCGCCCTGATTCTTCGCTGCAGGGCGTCTCGACCAATTATTCTAAACGCAATCGCCATGGGAAGGAATAACCCAAAGTAAATCAGCAGCAGCGCCAGTTCGCCCACCACCAGCCCGATGGGCATGGCGAGGATCATCAGACCCAGAAAAACGGGTTTCAACAGCTGCGGAACGGCCATCCCCGCGGCGCCGAGCGCGATCCCGGCCACTGCCGCCCAGCCGGTGACCGTCAGGCGGCCGGTCCAGATCCAGGCAAGCAGCGGCAGGGCAAATACGCAGATAAGGCCAAACTGACGGAGCTGACGATCTGACGGAGCCGCGTTGAACTGCAACAGAGACATGATTCGGGGGCCTGAGCACGGGATGGAAACGGGAAACCGGGATGACTGCGGCTGGAAGCCCCAGTTACGGGTGATGGCGGAACGGCTGCGGCTGGAAGCCCCAGCTACGGGTGTTGATGGGGTGACTGGGGTTGGAGGCCCGGTTACGAGTGAAACCGGTACGGCTGCGGCTGAAAGCCCCAGCTACGGGTGTTGATGGAATGTCGCGGTTCCGATAATCCAGGGCATGCTAATCCAGCGCAAACTGAGTCAGATGCTGCTGGCGTTCCGCGTCACTCATCTGATTCGGCTGCGCTGACTTCTTCAGAATATGACGCCCCAGCACCAGCACGTCCAGATCGGTCATCATAAAACAGCGATACGCGTCTTCCGGCGTACACACAATCGGTTCACTGCGTACGTTGAAACTGGTATTGATCAGCACAGGGCAGCCCGTGCGATCATGAAAACAGCTCAGCAGCCGATGCGTGACCGGATTCCGAACATCATCGATGGTCTGAATGCGGGCTGAATAGTCCACATGGGTGACGGCAGGAATCGCAGACCGTGGAAACCGCAGCTTGTCGAGACCGGCCACGGCCTGCTGCTCAGCGGCGACCTCAGTTCTGATTCCTTCGTGCACGGGCGCGACGAGCAGCATATACGGGCTGTCGGTTCCGGGCGGGACCTGAAAGTATTCGTGCACGTGTTCTCGCAGGACGATCGGCGCGAAGGGGCGGAAGGATTCGCGAAACTTGATCTTCAGGTTCATCACCGACTGCATTTTTTCGCTGCGGGCGTCCCCGAGAATACTGCGGGCTCCCAGCGCCCGCGGGCCGAATTCCATTCGTCCCTGAAACCAGCCAACCACGTTTTCCGCCGCCAGCAGGTCGGCCGTTGTGTCACAGAGTTCCTGATCAGAATGACAGGTTTCGAAGACTGCGCCAAACTCCTGCAGTACGTCGGCGATTTCCTGATCGCTGAAAGCCGGTCCCAGAAAGGAACCCTGCTGAGCATCAGGAGATTCAGGCACGCGTTCCTTTTCCAGCAGCTGATGCCAGATAAACAGCGCCGTGCCCAGTGCCCCGCCGGCATCGCCCGACGCGGGCTGAATCCAGATATTTTCAAAGGGTGCTTCACGCAGAATACGGCCGTTGCCCACACAGTTCAGTGCCACTCCTCCCGCCATCACCAGATTCTTCTGACCGGTCGTGGCAGCCAGATGTCGTGACATCCGCAGCATGATTTCCTCAGTCACGCTCTGAATCGACGCGGCCAGATCCATTTCGCGCTGAGTGATTTCGGACTCGGGTTTCCGCGGCGGGCCGCCGAACAGGCGATGCAGCTTATCTGACGTCATCGTCAGCCCCTGGCAGTAATTGAAGTAGCTCATGTCCATCTGAAATGAGCCGTCCTGCTTCAGCTGCAGCAGGTGATCCAGAATCAGGTCACGGTACGTCGGTTCTCCATAGGGCGCCAGGCCCATCAGCTTGTATTCGCCGCTGTTCACCCGAAAACCCGTGTAATACGTGAAGGCCGAATACAGCAGGCCGAGCGAATGCGGGAAACGTATTTCGTGAGTCAGCGTGATGCGATGCCCCTGACCGATTCCCATCGTCGACGTCGCCCATTCCCCCACGCCGTCCAGCGTCAGAATCGCGGCTTCTTCAAAGGGCGAGGGAAAAAATGCGCTGGCCGCATGAGATTCATGATGTTCGGTGAAGACAAAGCGGCCCCGATACTGATCGCGCAGTCCATGCCTCAGTTCCCGAGGCATGTGCAGCTTCTGTCGCAGCCACAGCGGCATCGCTTTGCGAAACGAACGGTAGCCGGCGGGAGCATACGACAGGTACGTTTCGAGCAGGCGTTCGAACTTGCGCAGCGGCTTGTCGTAGAAACCGACAAAGTCCAGCTGCTGCGGTTTCAGCCCGGCTTCGGCAAGACAGTAGTCAATGGCGTTCTGAGGAAAGCCTTCGTCGTGCTTGTGGCGGGTGAAACGTTCTTCCTGAGCAGCGGCGACGATTTTCCCGTCAACCACCAGGGCGGCCGCGGAGTCGTGATAGAAGGCCGAGATACCAAGAATAGCCGTCATGAGTGTTGCTGCAGGTGCCCTGTTACTTCGTGAAGGGGATTTTCTTCCAGATGGCCTGACGCGCCCCGATCAGGATTCCAAAGATAAATCCGCCCAGGTGAGCTCCATTGGCAATCGGCCCGAGCGAACCGGACATGCACAACAGCAGCCACAGAATCGAGTACACAACGGTCTGCTGCTGCAGTCCGATCCCCAGTTCCGGCTGAGTTTTGCCCTTCATCCAGACGTAGCCGATCATGCCGAAGATGACACCCGACATTCCGCCGAAGGCAGGACCGGCCCACAGCAGTTGAGTCACGTTGGACAATACCGCCAGAATCAGGCACAGCAGCAGAAATCTTCTGGTGCCGCGGACGAATTCGATGCCGGTCCCCATGGCTCGCAGCCACATCATGTTGAACAGAATGTGCAGACAATCCAGGTGGATAAAGGCGGGCGACACCAGCCGCCAGATTTCGCCCGACCTGAAGATCAGGACACTGGCCTCCAGCACGCATCTGACGTGCACCTCTTTCTGCTCCAGAAACGAAAGCTCGGGCGGCTCAAAGCCGCGGTTCTGCTGTGGATTCTGTTCGAATCCCGCAGCCTGTTTCTGCAACAATCGTTGAATGACACACTGCCGGTACAGGTTCCAGCTGTCATCCCCGAACATGTACAGTTTGGGCAGAATCACGGATTCGTCGCTGTTGCACAGCCGCGGCACTCCGAAGTCAGACATCTGGATATTCTTCCAGTCGGTGCAGATCAGGCTGACCAGCACGCAGAGACCGATCAGGATGTACGTGGCCGGATAGCAGTGCCACCATGATCCGGACCAGCGTTTCTTCAGCTGGACCTGTCTGCGATTAACCTGCTTGCGCAGCCGCTCCGCTTCCTGCAGCACGTGGCGGACTTTGCGTTCGGCATTTTCGTACCGTTCGTGATCCGGATTCTGCCGGAATTCATGCAGCAGATCAGCCGCCCGGTCGCGATCTTCGTCGCGATGGACCCAGATCACCCATTCGTCGCCGTCTTCATCCACGGTGGATTCAATGGCCTGCACGGCCAGAAAAGCAGCAAATCGGTTCGCCTGCTGTTCGTCGGAAAAACTGTCTAATTCACGCATCAGGTTGCTTTGGGCTGCTTCCGTATGGAATCGAATCACGTCAGCCGGACGGCAGGTCATTCAGGCTGAAACGTCGACGGGTCGTGCAGAAACCTTAAGATCATCAGAAAGACTTCGTCTGCACGCGGGCGGCACCGCGCCGCCCGTCAGGCAAAGATGATCTTCGGACTCGAACGAGGTTAGTGTAGCTCAACAACGTCTCCATCGCGAAGCTGATACTCGCGGCCGACAATCTGTCCCTCGTGGTCGCCACCACGCCACAAGCGAGCGTGTTTCAGCCGCTGCGCCAGATCTTCGTGAATCTGCAGGGCCAGATCTTCAACGGTCCCTCCGGCCGGAATTGTCAGTGGAGACTGCAGGTCCGGCGGTCCCCCTGGGGGCCTGGTACAGACCCGAATCACGTTCAACATCTCAAACGTCTGCCGTTTCAATGACTCCACCAGCTCCGGATCGTCCAGATCCACGACCACGGCGACGGTTTTCAGCCGGCCTGTTTCCTGCAGCAGTTCCAGTCGTATTTCGCTGCCGGCATCCCGTCCATGTGTCATCACAACCCGTGAGGCGACGTTGACGATCGAATAATTCTGTTCATCAAAACCTCCCGTTTCGGTGAATCGCGTTTTCCGATCTTCAAATTCCTGAATCACAGCCAGCGTGTCCTCAATCGCCTGATCGCCTGAGCCGTCCGCCACCAGCAGTACTCCGTCAGCCGTGCGGACCAGATTCAGCAGCCACGGTGGCAGTTGTCCGGGAGTCACCGGAGGCGTATCCACCAGCTGAATCTGAACTCCCTGCCAGTGCAGCATGGCCGGCAGCGGCGTGCGAGTGGTAAACGGAAACTCAGCTACCTCGGGCCGGGCATCCGTCAGTTCCTGCAGAATCCGGCTCTTGCCGCCGTTGGGCCCGCCCAGAATAACTACCCGTCCGGCCCCCTGCCGCGGAATTCTGAATACCTGACCGCCTTTCGGAGCATTCAGCTGTATTTTCAGCTGTTTCCGCGCTTCGCTTAAGCGAGACTTCAGGTCTGCCTGCAGCTTATCCGTCCCCTTGTGGCGGGGAATCAGCTGCAGCATGCGCTGCAGGCCGTCCACCTGCTCCTGAGCCGTCTGGGCGCGACGATAATCGCGTTCGGCCTTGTAATACATCGGAGTCAGGTTGGCAGGCATCAGTTCAGGAGTATAAAGGGACTGTAGGATCGGCAGGCCGCCGTCTGAACGGCCCACCCACGGCTGTTAAGGCGCCCCGTCGCCACTCAGCTTTGTGTCTGGTACGGCCATGTCTGGTACGGCCACGAGTGTACACCGGACATTCCTGTCCGGTGCAACCTTCCAGTAATGTCAGACGAATCGAAAAAGACGCCCGATGCGGAAAAGCTGACCAGCCCGTTAATTCTGCAAGTCTGTCCGCGTTATTCACGTCGGCAGCATATAATCTGCAGGCCTCACCACAACACACCAAAGCAGGTGCCATGTCGTCCAATGCCAAACATCCGCACCGCGGCGGTATTATTCATACCTATCAGAAGTACGATCCCACCCGATTTCCCTCGCCGTCCGAAGCCCCGCCGGACCTGGTATCGCCTGTGTTTGAACACATGCTGCGATTCGGTTCGATGCGGGAATTTTCTGAAGAAGAACTGGCAAAGGCCATCCGGCTGGACCCTGGACAGTTTGCCGGTCTGGGCCCGTCACTGGATCAGCTGATCAAAATGCTGGAAGAACGCAAACAGCGGATTCTGGCGAAATACGAAACGGATTCCGTTCAGAAAAAGGCGGCTCGAAATTACGCAGCGGACGCCCGCCGGGTTCGTCCGTCCGGCAGGGCGGCCAAATCATTCCAGCGAGCTGTTCGGGATGAACAGATCTATCAGCTGGAACACCTGTGGTATCAGGCCGAACGTTCCGACCCCCGATTTGCGTCTCAGCTGCTGCAGCTGATGGAAACGCTGGGCGAAAAATATCAGGTCGATCACCTGGCCTCAAACTGGGACTTCACCGGTCGGGAATCGATGACCGTGCCGCAGGCAATCGACATTCTGGAAGAACTGCAGAAGATCGATGAACTGCTGAAGCAACTGGAAGAAGCGAAAGAAAACGCTCAGCTGGCCATTATTGATCTGGACGAACTGTCCGAGTTCGCAGACCCGGAAGCGATCGAAAACCTGTCAAAGTTTCAGGAACAGGTACAGCAGTATCTGCGAGACCTGATGGAAGGCCAGGGCATCTCAGAACAGCAGGGTGCTGTCCAGCTGTCGCCGAAGGCTTATCGCCTGTTTCAGGGAAAGCTGCTGGAACGAATCTTCAGCGGTCTGGAAGCATCTCGCACCGGACGTCACAAAGGGCCGATCGATGGCGAAGGGGCTGTTGAAATCCAGAGCACAAAGCCCTACGAGTTCGGCGATTCGGTCGCCCAGATGGATATCCCTCAGTCCATGATCAACGCCATGCTGCGACAGGGACAGCAGCGCCCGCTGCGCCTGCGACAGGATGACATTGAAATCTACCGGTCACGAAATAACCCGAAGTGCGCCACGGTGGTGCTGATGGATATGAGCGGTTCGATGCGCTACGACGGCCAGTACGTGAATGTCAAAAAAATGGGACTGGCGCTGAACGGACTGATCACCAGCGAGTATCCCGGTGACTTTCTGCGGTTTGTCGAAATCGCCACGTTCGCCCGTCTGGTTCCGCCGGGCGATCTGATCACCCTGCTGCCCAAAATCCCCACAATCACCAATCCCGTCGTGCGACTGCGGGCAGATATGAGTCGAGAGGACATCAGTGAACTTCATGTGCCGCCGCATTTCACCAATATCCAGCACGGTCTGCAGATGGCCCGACAGTTTCTGTCTTTGCAGGACACACCCAACCGGCAGGTCATTCTGATCACCGACGGCCTGCCGACCGCACATTTTGAAGATCACAACCTGTTCATGCTGTATCCGCCTGATCCGAAAACGGAAGCGGCAACGATGCGGGAAGGGATGCTGTGCCACCGCGAAAACATCACGATCAACATTTTTCTGCTTCCCAGCTGGTCTCAGTCTCACGAAGACGTGCAGTTCGCCCACCGACTGGCTGAGGGTACCGGCGGGCGGGTCTTCTTCACTGCTGGAAACGATCTGGATCGTTATGTAGTCTGGGACTACGTGAATCATCGTCGAGAGATCATCGGCTAGATTCAGCGTCACACCTTCCCGGAAAGCAGAGATCAGCATGAAGAAAGAATTCTTTCACGATTGGCTGCGACGACGGGTTGAAGGTCGTTGGAAGATCACCGTGTCTGCCGCCGCCGCCATGGCGGCGCTGGGGCTGCTGGCCTTTGTGGTCCAGGCAGGAATTCTGTATCTGCTGCTGTCTGTAGCCTATGGCAGCCGCTCAATGGCTGCCATTGTGGTACTGCTGCTGTTCGGTGGCATGGGCATCGTGACCTGCCTGACAGCGCCACGGCAGCTGCGGGATTCCGAACATGAAATTCAGGTGGGTTTCAGGACAGTCACCGTGCGTCTGGCCCCGACACTGGCCAGCGCCTGGACCTATGCCATGGGCAGCCTGGAATCTGATCAGTCGATTCCCATGCGGATCGTCAGCATCATGATGCTGGTGCCGCGGCTGCTGTGGACATCATGGCACGTGTTCGGCCGCATCAATCGCGTCCGCGACATTGACGTGGAATCCACCGGCAAGGTGCTGCGAATGGTTCTGAGGAAGTCCGAACGCGTGGAAGCTGAGGAAATTGCAGAAAAGTATCCGGACATCGATCTGCCGAAGACGCTGCGGCAACTGTCGTTCATCGACGGCGTCGTTTTTCTGACCAAGGATTCCGTCGGTATCAGTCTCGCCAATCGGTTCAAGGATGACCTTGAGAAAAGTCTGGCCGAGGTCAGACCAGACATCGTCAGTGATCCGACACCGTTCGACACCTGATCGTTCGACACCTGACCGGACGACTGCTCACACCCAACTCGCTTGTTCTGGCCCGCAAGTTTCTTGTCACATCTCAAAAGACCAACTAAGGACTGAGCGGAAAATAAGTGGCGTAAGCTTCCAGCTTGCGATGCATAAAAACGCAGGCTGGAAGCTTACGCCACGTTTCGACACGACAGTAATTTTCCGTTTGATCCTAACGTCGCAGCGGCGGGAGCAAGTCGGTCAGCCGAACCTGATCCGCCGTCGCCTTCCACCTTACGCTGAACTGCTGCCCACGGCCAGCAGTTCGCCGATCGTTTTTTTCAACAGCTCTTCGCCGCCGAACTGCATTCCCATGCCCTTGATCTTGTCGCTGACGATCTGATGACGAGGTCGCGTCTGTTCGCCGCGGATTTCTGCGGACGAACCTGATAATTCCCTGGCCAGCGTGGCGACGTCCATCTGCGACACGTATCGGTCGTAGCAGCTGTAGACCTCGCCCGCGTTGTCACGGGAATGCAACAGCAGATCCACCGCCTCAGCGACGTCGGCCGCGTGGACTTCCTTTCCGCCGCCCCGACATTCCACCGGTGAGCCCTGAGCAACCTGCTGCACCAGGTCAAACCATTTGCTGCGCCGGGGCTGATGATGCAGCCCGTAGATGCCGGTCGGTCGCAGGGCACAGATGGGGAATCCCACACCAAAGCCGTAGCTGTGCACAAACTGCTCCACCGCCGCCTTGTAGGCGCCATAATGAGTGGTCATCCACAGCGGATGGGTTTCATCCAGCGGCCTGTCGTCCAGTATTTTCTCGTGCACGGCACAGGTGGAAATGAATACAAATTTTTCGATCCCCAGCCGCCGCGCGGTTTCAATCAGCTGAATGGTGCCCACGACGTTCTTCTGCACAAAATCGGTGACATCCCCTTCCCCGCCCCGGAATGCTTCCCCCGTCCGGTGCAGACCGGAATGAACCACCGCATCACAGCCATCCAGCAGATCTTCACACGCTGCGCTGTTGCCCAGTTCGCCATGCGTCCATTCCAGCACATCCTGCACATTTCCGGGTTCGTAGCAATTCGATTCTGAACGAAACCAGCAGCGACACGAGTTGCCAACGTCGTGCATTTTTCTCACGATGTAGCGGCCCAGAAAACCGGTGGCGCCGGTGATGGCAACCTTCATACAACTTTCCCCTGCAGCAGGTCATCCACCTGCGAATGGTGATCACGGGCGTGGTAATCTTCATAAAATCAACAGGCCGCCCGTCCAATAAGGAGCGAATTATGGAAGTGGACTGCAGGACTGTCAAAGCGAAGCTGGATGCCGGCGAAGACTTTGTGTTTATCGACTGCCGCGAACAGAAGGAATTCGACCTGGTCTGCATCACCGGGGCCACGCTGATTCCGATGAGCCAGATTGTGGACCGGGTTGGTGAGCTAGAGCCACATAAGCACAGAGACATCATCATCCATTGCCATCACGGCAGTCGCAGCCTGAACGTCGCCAACTGGCTGAAGCAACAGGGCTTCACCAATCCGCTCAGCATGGCCGGAGGCATCGATGAATGGGCTCAGGATATCGATCCGTCATTGCCCAGATATTAACTGGACAGCGCCACCTTCGGCCGGGCGTTCTGGAGTACGCCGTGTTTCCGGCCGGAGACGAAAGTGGGCCTCATCCGCCATCGGTTCCGAGTTCGCTGCGGCTGGAAGCCCCAGCTACGAAGAACTTGGCGCCGACGGGACGGATCAGGATGCGGATGGGCCAGCGCGTTCAGCAATGTTCGATCAATCGCTGGTTGGTCGCCTTTCGCTCCGCGAAAGGGCGTTCTTTCGCGGGGACGTCGATTGAACTGCTGGTGCGATTGCCAGGGGCTCTCTGGCTCCGTGTCCCCCGGAAAATTCCGACCAGACAGTTGTCCCGCCTCGGTCCCAGGCTCCGCCTGGGACCGCATGCCCTTCGCACGGAGCCCGAACTGTGCGCAGGACCCACGTTCGAATTCTGGGGGCGTGTGGTTCGTGGCAGCGGGCCGGATGAAGTGGCGTGTCTGTTGCAACCACAGTCGCGGCGAAGCCGCGAAGTGCCGCCCGGCAGGCGGCACCTACTGTAGGTCCTGCCGGGCGGGACCTTCGGGCGGAGCCAGAACCGTTGGTACTTTTCCCCGAGGGAGAAACGATCGAGTCACTCCGAATACTTGCCAGTTTTTGTCGTCACATCCCCCGCGAAAGGCGACAATCATTGACCGGACACCCCTGAGGAATGAGCGGGAAATATGTGTCGTGTTTGACAGTGGACGAGTTCACGAGCCCCGAGCGAACGGACCTGTAACCTCGCTCACTACGACAATTAATGTCCGCTTACTCCTCACTGCAAATGCTGTCGCGCCTGTTGCTGGATGTTGTTGAAACGCGGCTGCCAGCTGGAATCGGTGATCTGTCGATACAGCTGCCGGGCCGCGGTCAGACGTCCGTTTGCCCGCAGCATATTGGCGTGTTCCAGCAGAATCTCCGGGTTCGTCTGTTCAAATTCAAACGCCCGTTCCCAGGCCAGGCTGGCCAGATCAACCTGTTGCTGCTGGCTCAGGTGGCGGGCAAGGCTGCGCCAGGGAGCTGATTCGCCCGAGTGACCGGCCAGCGGGGTCGTCAGATAACTCCACGCCAGGTCTCTGCGATTGATCTTCGACAGCAGCCGTGCGGTTGTGTGGCAACAGGTGGTGACATCGTCCTCCAGCGTCCGCCACTGATCCGCCGCGCGAATAATTCGCGCGAACAGGTCCCGCGGAAGCTCGGCCTCCAGCGTGGCCGCCGCGTCAATGATCTGTTCAAATCGAGTCATCAGATCCTGATAGTCCGCCCGCAGCCGTTCTACGTTGATGATGTCCGGACGGTTTTCGAAGTCAATCAGAATGGCCTGCTCCAGACGCTGCGTCGCCGTCTGATGTTTGCCCAGATTCTGAGCCACCGCAGCGGCGTATCTCCAGAGCTCGGACGATTTCTGCAGCGGTTCGCAGTCCAGCATCGTATCCAGCAGACGACCGGCCCGGCCGTCGGCCAGCTGTCGCAGCTGTTCGACCACCAGCAGCGTCACGTCCGGCCGTTTGTTGTCCTGCTGCACCTGAGCCAGAACCTGCTCAAGCAGGCGGTCGGCTTCCTTTGTATCCTTGAGCTGCCTCAGCTGTGCAGAGAACGCGAGGGCGGACCGCAGCAGTCGCGCGTCAGCCAGTGCCGACCCGATCTCAGTCATCAGTGCTGACCACTCATCGGCACCGTCGTCGCTTAGAAATCGCTCACGAATTTCCGGCCTGATCCTCGGCAGCGAACCGTGCACCACCGTTGCCTTCAGCAGTTCCGCGTACAGGCGACGAGCCTTCTGATGTTTTCCGGCACGGAACAGTGACCGGACGCGTTCCTCTCGTACCAGCACGGACAGCTGTGGATTATGCTCGAACCTTGCCGCGGCGTCCGCCAGCAGCTGGTGCAGTTCGGCCGCCTCGATCTTCGGCTGAACCACACTTAACAGGGTCCAGCCCATCAGGTCTGTGCGGCACGAATCGACAAACGTCAGCGTCTTTCGCAGCTCAGCTTCGATCTGAGACTGCGTACGATCCGTGGTGGCCGCGCCGGATTTCCACCGATAGTAGAAATTGCAGGCTTCCGCCATCCTTGCAGGAAAGCTCTGTGCCTGCCCGGCGATGGCGAATTTCGGTCCGGCGGCCGGCTGATCGCCGGTCTGCCAGCTGATGTACTGACGAATGAACTGCCGCAGCGCCGATCCTTCAGCAGAAGGCCGCAGATCAACCTGCCGCTTCTGTCCGTCCGTGCCGGCCACATCTTCTTCCCATGTCAGCTGTCCGGGAAAACGACTCAGCAGCACGTACAGACCGTCTCGCCTGTCCCCCTGTTCGAAGAATTGTTCGTGGACGATCTTCGCCACGCGCTGGCCGTTGCCCTCGGCCATGTCAGCCAGAATCAGTGCCAGCAGTTCGGCTTTGGAATAGTTGGCAAACGTGGGATTTTCTTCTTCAACAGGTTTCCGTGTCAGCAGGAATTCGGAAGATCGAATCGGCATCGGCAGGACCACCAGCCCCTGAGTGGCGGGCGTCAGTTCCGGTGCGTCCGCCGCCTCTCGCTTCAGCTCAGCAACAACCACTTCCTGTCCATCGGTATTCACCACCCGCACCGTCCCGTCGGTTTCGTAAACCGTCCGCCACAGCACCTGCTTCGTATTGCTCAGCACCCGGCGGCGCTCTGTCAGACGACCGTCCTCGGCGAATACCAGGTGAACTTCGACGGCCCCGGACGCCCATGAATTCGACGTCGGCTCGGCGTCGGCACCGGATGCCGGCTTTGCCCCGTCGGTCCTGTGCTCAGACCTGAGCGGCACAATGGCGACTGTTCGGCTGTCAAACAGGACGACGTCGGCCCCGGACGCCAGTTCATCCACCGAAGGCAGCAGCCACGGAACCAGTGACCGAATCGTGCGCTGATGAAAGCGGCTATAGGGTCGCTCCGACGCCAGTCCGATTTCTCGGTAAACGTGGACCAGCGTCCTGCCATCACAACGGACTTCTTCTGCCAGGCCTTCCGAGACAATGCGGTCGTAAACATGCCGGCCGGCCGAGTCACACGTCACGACAAACGGGTTTTTCCCGTTCTTAGCCGGGTACGTCACGCGTTCCCAGCCGCGTGATCGAGCAGCTTCGATCAGCCGACGTGCGGCCGGATCAACCTGCCCCGTCCGGGTTTCTTTATCGTCATCGGCAGACTGACGATGCTGTTCAGCAATTGCCAGCTGGTCGGCCGGCCAGGTGTTCAACCCAGGAGCATGCGCCATCAGATCACCGAAGTACCGCGGATCTGCGCCGAACTCAGGCTGGAACACCAGTCCACCAGCAGGCAGGGCAAACCCCGGACCATGCTGCGTGACGCGGCTCTTACTGCCCCAGCGATGCGATGTTCCCTCGTCGACCGTGCTGCCAGCGATACCAGCCGCTGCCTGCTGTTGTTCCTGTCGTCGAAACGCCATGTCATACCGCCGCGTCCGCCAGGCGAAGTCTCCGCCCCGGTAGAGAGAACGTTGTCGCCAGCCGAGCGGTTGAAGTCCCGGCAACCTGACACCGAGCCCATTCAGACGCTGTTCAGCCAACCGGTCACCTGCCAGCGTCGGCGGAATCACACCCGACACAGACACGTCGGTCCCGGCCACCCTCATCTGCCCGCCAGTGTCAAACCAGGTCGTGCCCGCGGGGATTGTGAAGTTGACTTCATGGTCCACCACAGTACCCCATGGATTGAATTCCCCTTCCGGACTCAACAACTCAAACATGGGGTAAGCTGAAAACTCGCGTCCGTTGTTGGTGACGTCAACCTGGTATCTCGGCACAATCGGGTCCATTGAGTTGGTGATACTCATGAAGCCATTGTATGCCCCGAAGCCTGAAATATTTACCGGCACATCAGACGGTGCTGCGGTAAACGTCACCGGACCGTCAGCCCTGAGGTTTGCCTGCAACCCAAAGTCGTTCAGCAGCCCCTGCTGAACGAGCTGGCCGTAGAGTCGGTCCTGCGAAGGTGCCACCTGCTGTTCCAGTACCTCGTGTTCGACAAGCCGTTCAACGTCTTCGAACCGGAACATCAATTGCTTAAGCTCAACGTTCAGATCAACACCACGACTCGCCCATTCGCCAGACGTGCCCGGACGACGTGCCAGCGATTCACGGCTCAGGCGGTCCGTGAGTACCTGCGACACGATGCCGTCGGTAAGTGCAAGCTGTACGTCAGTACGGACCCCGCTTTTCAGTTCAAACTCAACGACACCCGGGGACTGAACCAGTTCAGGGAGCATCGAGAAGAAATCAACTTCGTTCTGCCGGAGATTCGGACGCTGCTCCTGAACACTCAGACCCTCGAGACTCAGGTCACCCAGGCGATTCAGCACGGAAAGTCGGGTCAGACCGGATGTCCGACCGAGAAGCCGGCGACGGTCGATCAAACCGCTGTCGTCCAGCCACAAGACGTCGTCCAAATCAGCAGCGTCCCCGTTTCCGGAAAACGCCCAATAATGGTCAGCCGGTGGGGACGATTCCCGCAGCAGGCGAGTCGACAATGTGTCTGAGAAATCAAGAACTCTGACCTGCGACAGGGCGGATGCGGGCGCCATGCCGCCCGCTCCGGACACCAGCCGCCACGAAACAGGCTGAGGCTCTGCCAGAACGCGCAGTGTCTGCTGCCACTGTTGGCCATCGGCCGCCGGGTTTTCCGGATCCTGCACCAGCTGGGGTCCCGTCAGCGGTTCATGCACCACCTGAATTTCCGAGGGACACGGATACAGCGCCCAGTGGTCTTTGCGGCCACGGTCGATGTTATGCTGGGTGTACATTTCTTCGTTTTCCAGCACCAGCAGCGATGTAAACGGACTCATCACATACATGGACTTGCTGAGTCGAATAATCTGGTTCCTGTGTTGAGCCGCATCGTCGGCCAGCAGTCGGTCAATCTGCAGCTTCGCCCAGCTGCGAGGAAGGTATTCAGCGTTATCCGCCACCTGCCGGACGCGGATGGTCTGCCGCCACGGCCGACCGTTCAGCAGACCGGTCACCGTGACTGATTTCGGCAGTCTGTCGTTCGAATTGAACCGGGCGACAGCGCAGATCTGTTCGCCCTGGACGATCGTATCCGCAAAGTTCAGAAAGGCTTTCTCTTCGTCGTCAGCCGACGCCGATTTGTCGTCCGCCTCTGAATTGCGGCGGGCCGCTCCGGGCCTGACTTTCACCTGCAGCAGTCGCGGTGTGTCCAGCAGCGACGACAGCTCGAACGCCCGCCAGCCGATTTCCTCGTCGGGATTGATCTGAGTGAAATAGCCACCGGACAGTCCGGCCGCCTGCTTCATAAAGATCTGAGCCCACAATCTGCCGACACCGACACCGATGTAGGCCGCCTGGTCGGGCAGACGCTGCAGCAGCGCCTTCTGATCCTGTTCGCCCAGCACCGGAATCGCCGACCCTGTATGGACAATCAGCGATTCGGCGTCACTGTCGCACAGTTCAGCGCACTTCGTCAGCGCCTTCTGCAGGTCCAGAGCACCAATCAGATGAGTCTGATTCAGATGACTGATCGCCTTTTCGATGTTCCGCGCCGAGCACTTCAGAGATTTTTTGCTGAAGGCCGTGGCTTCCGCACCGGCTGTCACCATATTGAACGTGTCGTCATGTTCCGCGTTGTCCAGCAGCGTGCGGATGATTTCAATCTGTGTCCGCGCCAGCACAGGATTGCGATCGGCGGACGATTCAAACAGAAACACCCAGTGCCGCGGCAGCCGTTTCATTTTTCCTGGCAGGTCCGGACGATACCTGAGCATCAGATAGCGATGTCCTTCGTGTACCGCCTGCGACCATTGCGACTGCCCGGCACGGGTTATCAGCCCGGCGGCAGCGGTTTCTGACGGGTCACCGGCCTTGTCCAGCGTCCCCAGCTGCAGTACCAGGTCACGATCCATGCGACTATTCGTTTCTTCGGCGGTCAGAAACAGATCAGCTCCGTCAGACCGGGCCACCAGCTCATGCGACGGACTGTGCCACGTTTCATCGGCTCCCCGCGCCACCCGGATACTGGCAGACCAGTCGCGGACTTCGTCCATGCTGTGCCCGGCCGGAAAACGGTAATGAGTTTTCCCGTACGCCGTATTCAGGCGCTGTGTATAGCTCAGGACGATGCGTTTTTCCTGCCGCGGTTCCAGAGGGAAGACGCGCATTTTGAAAGTGCTGCCATCAACCCATTCCAGCAGCGCCGGGTCCTTCATTTTATGCACGATCTTTTCAAACGTATTGCGGGCGTGTTCACGTTCCGCCATGCCGCCTTCCATCAGTTTGCCGTTCACATACATGGCCAGTCGTGACAGCGACGCATCCGGGGGCAGCGGAAAATGAAACGTCCCCTCAAGACGGCTCTGCGTATGGTTGAAGTACGTGTGATCGATGGTCGTCCGGGCGAAGCCGTCTTCGATATGGACGTCAACATGGTACTTTCGCAGACTCAATCGCATTTCCTGGCCGTTCGGATCAACGCTGATAATCGCACCACCGGCGTATTCGCTGGCAGGAACCAGTGCGCCGGCAGCAGCCGCCATCAGTTCTCGTGTCCAGCTCAGATTTTCGGAAGCACGTATGGCCGGACGTACCTGTGGCAATGACGGCTTATCCACCGTCAGCGCATCCTGCCCGGACGGATTGCGGCCGGCGGGCACAGCTCCCACCAGCTGCTGCCCGGCCTTGACAACGTCCGGAATACCTGAGACCTGAACGCTGCCCTGAGTCACCAGCACTTCCGTGTCTCCCTGAGCGGCCTCCACACCGAATTTCGTGCCCAGCGCCGTCACCGCGTGGTTCGGTGTGACGACCTCAAACTTTTCACGCTGTTCAGTGTCATCAAGCTGCGGCACAACCTCCACATAGATCTCACCGTGCTGTAGTTCAATCCGCCGATCCGTGGCCACTTTCACGCGGGCTCCTTCGTTGACGTACAGCACCGATCCGTCCGGCAGCTGCAGGCGGCGACGTTCCCGCGCGTTGGTTTCAATCACGTCACCGATACGGACCCGCGACAGCGAGACTTCCGGAACGGCCCGAGCGGTCATCCACTGCCGTTTTATCGACAGCAGCTGTTTCTGCTGCGCCCTGCCGCGATCCGCGGCCACCTGCTGATGCCGCGTGGCTTCGTCCGATGTACACAGCAGCACGGCCAGCAGACTCAGCGCCGACAGCACCAGTGCCGTCGATGCACCGCGAGGAATTCGACGGTCGTCTGAGCGCCCGGGTTCGATACGGTACATGCTGATCTCCGGCGTGTTGAAGGTCTTCGCCGACATACCGGATGCCTGCGAAATTCGGTTTCCGGCGGACTTCGAAGACTGGCTCAGCAAACGCCGGGTTGTCCCTGCGATACGTTCCAGCAGAGCGTCGTCGCAGACATTTGCTTCGGCGTCAAACAGCCGTTCAATCTGATCGTCGCGCAGCGGGGGCGGCCCCAGCGCATCGGCCAGAGACTGCTGCAGCAGCCGGTCCTTGTTGTCGGTTTCATCGTTCATCGCGAACCTCAGGTCCCAGGCACATCATGACCTCGTTTGGCAAGTTCTGTTCGGATGCGATCCATCGCACGTTTTCGGTAGACACGGACCGTCGAAGCCGGAATGTTCATTTCGACGCTCAGCAACTGGCTGGACGCCGTGCCTTCTTTTGTCGCGGCGTCGGCCATCAGAATAAATCGCTGCCGTTCAGGCAGCTCAGCCACAATCTCACGCAGATCCAGCTGCACGCCGGTCGGCGACGCAGGCTGCTCTGCACAACCGGTTTCATCGAGCTCAGTCCTCTGATGCCGATGGCGTCCGTTGGTCGACGGGTCTGCCGCACCGGTCAGCAGCGCGTCTGAACTGACTTCCAGCTCCCGCGCCTTGTGCCAGCCGTACCGCAGCACGTCTCGGGCAGCGTTTTCCACGATTCGAAAAAACCAGACTCGCAGAGACGCCTTTCGGTGATCAAAACGAGCTCGATTCTTCCACAGGCGGAACAGTCCGATCGACACCACATCTTCAATATCTGTTTCTCGCAGCACATGCTGATACCGTCGTGTCAGAACGACCAGGATGACCGGTCCCCAGGCGCGCAGGACTTCATCCAGCACCTGCTCGTCACCATCGAGCAACCGCTGCGCCAGGTCGGCCTGTTCGGTCGTCTGCATCAGAGTCTCATTCTGTCACTTCTATCTGCGTGCCGACATTCATACGCTCATTGCCAAGCTTG
Source organism: Fuerstiella sp. (assembly GCA_040222735.1). Lineage (GTDB taxonomy): Bacteria > Planctomycetota > Planctomycetia > Planctomycetales > Planctomycetaceae > Fuerstiella. Next base: position 34,681 of record JAVKCM010000065.1, read on the forward strand.
ATCACTGTTGGTCCGGAACACAACAAACTCGGCCCCGGACAGCATCGGCCCGACCCTACCGGCCCCAGAACTGCCGGCCCCAGAACTGCTGGCCTTGTGACTGCCGGCCTTGTGATCACACCGTTCATGGTTCTGCTGACAAATACGACGTACTGTTACATTCCTGAGCAAACAGGTGGAAATCGGCGTCTCTTCAGACAATCGGCCGGCCGACATGCGTCATGACGGAAGCGGGCGCGGGCTGTACAGCTGTTCGGTATCAACAGCCGAACGGCTTGGCATTCCGATCGGGCGCCGGATAGGATGCAGCGCGGCCCAGGGGATCTCGCGGTTCCTTTTTCAGGATTGATCTGATCCTTTCACGAGATCGCGTCGTAGAAGTTTCTGATGTGCCGCCGTCCGTTTCACCACCGTTACTCCACGGTGGTGACAACGGAATCGGTCGTAGTTCAACACCAGTCGGAGAGCTCCTGATGGCGGTGCAGACAGCCGGTCCTGCCGAAGACCAGATGCGTCATTTTGCCGAACGCGTGCGTGCCATTCGGGCACAGCTGCATCAGACTGTTGTCGGGCAGGACGAAACCATCGATCTGCTGCTGACCTGCGCCCTGACCGGATCACATGCGCTGCTGGTCGGCGTTCCCGGACTGGCCAAGACGCTGATGGTGAAGGCTCTGGCGGCGGCGTTCGAATGGAAGTTTTCACGAATACAGTTCACACCCGACCTGATGCCGTCCGACATTACCGGCTATGAACTGCTGGGCCGGCCCCGCGAAGACGGATCCCCCAGCCTGACGTTCAGGCCCGGCCCCGTCTTTGCCAATCTGGTGCTGGCTGACGAAATCAACCGCGCAGCCCCCAAGACTCAGTCGGCCATGCTGGAGGCGATGGCTGAACGACACGTCACGGTTGGCGGCACCACGCATCATCTGCAGGAACCGTTTCTGGTCATCGCGACTCAGAATCCGATTGAACAGGAAGGCACCTATCCGCTGCCCGAAGCTCAGCTGGACCGCTTCATGATGGAGATTCAGATCGGATATCCGGATCCGGCGCAGGAAGTTGAGATCGTCATGAAGACGGCCGGACTGAATGCTGATCTTCCCGCCGCCGCCTTTGACCGGACCACCTTTCTGCAGCTTCGCGAACTGGTCAGTGCCGTCCCGATTCCGGCCAACGTCGCCGAGTTTGCGGTGCGTCTGTGCGGCGCCACGCGACCGAACGAAACAACGGCCTCGGCGTATGCTAAAGACTACCTTGCCTGGGGAGCCGGCCCGCGTGGATCGCAGAACCTGGTGCTGGCCGGCAAGGCGCGAGCCCTGTTGCAGGGGCGCACCGCACCAACCGTCGGCGATATCCGCGCGCTGGCGATTCCGATTCTGCGTCATCGCATGGTCGTTAATCACCGGGCTATCGGAGATGGTGTCACCTCGGAGGCGGTGGTCACTCGTCTGCTGCAGGAGAGCGATTCGTGGGATTGAGCCAGACATCCGGCGCCAGGTCCGATCATGGCAACAGGTTTCTGGATCTGCAGGCGCTGTCCGCACTGGAGCGCATGCGGTTTTCCACGAAGCACCGCATCGAAGGCGCGTACAGCGGACGCCATGCGTCGCGGCAGAAAGGCGGTGCCGGAGAATTTGTCGATTACCGAGAGTACTCGCCGGGCGAGGACCTGCGGCGGCTGGACTGGAAGGTCTATGCCCGCACCGGCCGGTCCGTCATCCGGCTGTATCAGGATGAGACGAATCTGTCGTGCACGCTGGCGATTGACGCCAGCCGTTCCATGCAGTTCGGCGCAGAAAGTGACAGCCTGCTGACGGGTTCCAAACTGGAATACGCCCAGTACCTGAACACCGGATTTTCACAGGTGATCGCGGGTGCTCAGGACCATGTCGGCGTGGCCGTGCTGGCGGACGATCTGATCGAATCGGCGGCGCCCGGCGGAGCGCCCACGCACGTGACTCATGTGCAGCAGCTGATTCACGACATTGTGAGTCACCAGGCCACCGTGCTGGCTCCAGGGCTGCGATCGCTGTTCGAACGCAGTCGATCCCGCGGCGTGCTGGTGCTGACCAGCGATTTTCTGGTGGACGACGTGGCTGACGTATTTGCCGCCCTGCGGCTGTTTCGCCACCGTCAGTTTGAAGTCATTCTGCTGCATCTTGTACATCCGTCGGAAGAGCGACTTCCGGAAGGAGCCGCATTTCGCTTCGACGGGCTGGAAGGCGAAGGACGGGTGGACTGTTCACCGGCCGAAATCCGGGTCGAATACGAACGTCTGTTCGCCGAACACCTGAAGAAGATCCGCACCTTTGCACTCGCCACCGGATGCGATTATCGCCGCATCTCGCTGGCGCAGCCATGGGTGCAGGTGCTGAGCAGTTTTCTGGTGGAGAGGTCGGGGTAGCAGGAGTGAAAGATACCCAATGACCAAAGAACGATGTCCAATAAACAGAGCAGTCGTCTCATCTTGTACCCGGCTCCGGGCATTGGTCATTTCTAAGGACCGAGCGGAAAATAAGTGGCGCAAGCTTCCAGCCTGCGATGCAAAAAAACGCAGGCTGGAAGCTAACGCCACGTTTCGACACGACAGTAATTTTCCGTTTTGTCCTTTCCGGACACCCGTCATTCTCTGTCGGTCACTGGTCACTGTTTATTAGTCATTGCTGTTTTCATGTTTGCCAACCCCTGGGCACTGATGGTCGGAATCGCAGCAGCCGCGCTGCCGGTGGTGATCCACTGGCTGACGCGACCGCGTCCGACTCGTTTTCCGGTGTCCACACTGCGATTTATTCAGGGCGCGGTGGCTCAGCGGCGGGCTCGTTATCGGCTGCGAGACCTGCTGGTCCTGTTGTGTCGCACGGGTGCGGTGCTGCTGCTGGCCTTCACGATCGCTCGCCCGCTGCTGCATCAGCAGCAGCCGAAGGAGGCGGCGGGCACGGCCGGCATTACCCGGATTATTCTGCTCGACTGCAGCCAGAGCATGGCGGCTCGCGACGGCGGCATTGTACGGTTCGAACGAGCTCGCCCGGTGGTGGCGGACCTGCTGAAATACGAACCGTCGTTGAAGTGCAATCTGCTGCTGGCCGGCGCCAGCCCTCAGGCCGTGTTTGACGGCCCCACCACCAACCTTGGTGCACTGCGGGAAGCACTGACCGGTGCTGCGGTCCGTCCCGAGCGTCTGCGTGTTCAGCAGGCACTGACTTCCATCACCGAGATGTTTGAGCAGGCGAATCCTGATTCCGAGCTGCAGGTTGTGATCGTGAGCGACTTTCAGCGGTCCAACTGGGCGACGGTCGACTTTTCGGTGCTTCCGGAACGCTGTGAGGCGCAGCTGAAGTCAGTAACCTCCGACGACGAGGCGGCCAACATGGCGGTGCTGGACCTGACCACAGACGGGCGTCTCGAAGCGGGGCGGGAAGCCGATGTGGCGGTCCGCCTGGGTAATTTTTCAGACACGCCCAGAACGGTGCGTGTGGAATTGTCGGTGGGGTCGATTGTGATTCCGCTGGAAGGGCATTGTCCGGCCCGTTCTCAGACCTCGCTGGCGGGACGTCTGCCGATTGACTCGGATGGCTGGCTCACGGGCTCCGTCCGGATCGTTTCTTCAGACGATGCCCTGCCCGCCGATGACTCGCTGCCGATTGGTCTTCAGGCCCGGCCGCCCCCGAGACTGGCCGTCCTGACGCGGGACAAGGTCGACAGAACGGGATCTGCCGCATGGTATGTCGACCGAGCGCTGGCGGCCTCACTGTCCGGTGTCTCGACACCGGACGCCATAATTCATACTGACGCGGCGGATCCCGATGTGGAAATACTGCGTTCGGCCGACATCGTCGTGGCTGCACGTCCCGGACGACTCAGCAACGACCTGATAGCCGTCCTGACCGCGATGCTGCAGAGGGGCCGCAGTCTGCTGTACGTGGCCTCAGATCAGCTTGATGCGACCAATCTGAATGCGCTGACCGCGGCCCTTGGATCGTCGGCCCGGATGCCGGTCGAGTACCTGCCGAGGCCCGGCGAACGCGGCGGCGTCAAACGGTTTCTGACGACTGTCGACCGTCGGCGATCTCCGTTTGTGGTCTTCGGAGATGAACTGGCGGCGGCGATCAGCTCGCTGGAATTCACCGGCGGACTGATTTCGCGGTCGACGGCCGAAGGTCTGCAGGATGATGTCCGGGCCACGTTGAACGACCAGTCTTCTTTTCTGAGCATCACAGCGGCCGGGCGAGGACGGCTGGCCGTGCTGAATGTGGATCTGGAACGCTCGAACCTTCCGCGGACACCGGTTCTGGTACCGCTGCTGGGGGAGCTGCTGTCACGAGACCTTGCCTCGCTGAGCGAAGAATCATCTGCCTTTCAGTGCGGCGAACCGTTTACGCTGCAGCTGAGCGTTGGTGAAGAAGAAATCGACAACCTGACGGTGTCCGGGCCCGCTGCCACCGTTCCCGAAAAGGCGGCCGGCCGATTCACCGCCGTGCCGCAGGGCGTTGTGTGGGACGTGGCCGCCGCCGGTGCGCCCGGTGTCTATGAAGTAAAGGTCTCAGACCGCACGGTCGGTGCCGCCGTCACGGCAATACCGGAGGAAGAATCAGACCTGCGGACGCTGTCGGCAGATGTGTTTACCGGCCGGCTGTCGGGCGGACGGAAGCTGCAGTTCGGCAGCGGATCCACGTTCAATGAAGAGACGCAGGATGTCACCTGGGTCTGGCTGGCGGCCGCCTGCATGACGTGCATCCTGCTGGAATTGCTGACACTGAGACTGTTTCGCATTTGAAAAAACCGTGACCGGGGCTGTCGGCCATGGCCCTCAATCATCTTCAGATTCCGTGACGATGACATTAACCTTTGAACCGCTGTTACCGCCAATCGTCTGGGTCAGCCTTGCCGTGCTGGCCATGGCGCTGTGGGTCTGGTACGCGTGGTCCCGACCCGAAGCGTGTTCACGGTGGCTGTGGCGGATGATTCTGGTGCTGACCGCCGGAGGCCTTGCTGCCGTCCTGACCGTGCTGTTGAATCCTATCTGGCTGAAGCCGCTGCCGCCGCCGGCGGGTAAGCCGTTGTTGACGATTCTTGTCGACAGCTCGGCCAGCATGGCAACGTCTGACACCGGTGCCGGTACCACACGGTTCAGGCAGGCCGGGGCAGCAACGACAGCTCTGGCCGCCGACCTGCGTCAGCAGTTTGATATTCGCATTCAGACCTTCGCTCAGGAAACAAGGCCGGTGGACGTGACGCAGCTGGGTGAAATGACGCCGGACGGCAGCGTCACCGATCTGTCTTCACCACTGCTGGATGCCATGGTCAGTGATCGGCCGCAGGGGCAGGCCGTGCTGATGATCAGCGACGGTGTCCACAATGCCGCCGGCCACGCCGATCGAGCCCTTGAGGCAGCGGCCACGGCGAAGGCCTGGGACGCTCCGGTCTATACCACGACGCTGGGTGCTGATGTGCTGGTCAGCGATCTGGAGGTGCGTGTCCCCCGCAGTCAGGAACTGGCGTTCGTCGGCCAGTCGGTTCCGGTGATCGTGGAACTCAGGCAGCACGGGGTCCTGGGCGACCGGGTGAATGTAACACTGACGGATGCGTCAGGGCAGGAAACCACGCAGCAGGCACGGCTGAACCCGAATGCGATGGCCACAACCTCGTTTCTGGTCACTCCACCGGAAACCGGCCTGTTTCAGTATCAGATTCGGGCCGCCAGCCTGCCCGGAGAAGCGACGACCGCGAATAATGCGTCCACGTTTCAGGTCCGTGTGGTGGACAAACCCGTGCGGGCGCTGGTTCTGGAAGGCAAGCCGTACTGGGACGCCAAGTTTCTGTTGCGGATGCTGACAGACGATCCGTCGCTGGAAGTGGACTGTATCGTCCGCGTATCTGCGGAACGCTTCCTGTGGCGGAAGCTGACGCTGGTGGATTCTGTCGGCACCACCGTCAGCGACGGCAACCCCGTTGATGCCGACTCAGGGGCTGGTGACACGAATTCGCCGGACGCGGCCGACGGTCGATCGCCGGACTCAGCGAATGCCGACCCCGATGCTTCCCCGGATACGTCGGAAAGCCCCCGGTTTCAGCGTCAGGAAGAAATGGAATTCACCGACACTGTGGCCACCGTGCTGCGGGACAGAAAACGGTTGCGCGACTATCAGATATTGTTGCTGGGACGTGAGGCTGAGACCTATCTGAGTGACGCGGCGGTGGAAAATATTCGTTCGTGGATCGCTCAGGATGGCGGCTCGCTGGTGTGTTACCGAGGATCGCCGGTGGCGGAACCCAGCCAGAAGCTCAGCCGTTTGCTGCCGGTTAGCTGGGCCACCGGACGCGACGCGGCGAAGAATGAGGAACGTTTTCGGATTCAGGTGACGGAACGCGGCGACGATCTCAGCTGGCTGCGCATCGGCGGTCCCGAAGGACTGACCGGACTGCCGTCGCTGGCGCCGTCCGGCGCCACAGAATCGATCAGACCGCTGGCCATTGTGCTGGGCCGCCGCGATTCCAGCCGCGGCACCTCGCCCGTGTTGACCTATCAGCCCTACGGCACGGGCAGGGTGGTGGTGGTAGAAGGATCCGGCATGTGGCGGTGGGCGTTTCTGGCGCCGGAATACCGCGCCATGGATGCCGCGTACGGAACGATGTGGCAGAGTCTGCTGCGCTGGCTGATCAGCAGCGGAGGATTGCTGCCGGGCGAAGACACGGCTCTGCAGATGGATCGTGTCAGCTTTACCGAAGGAGAATCCATGTCGGCCGTGGTGCTGCGGCGTCCGGAACTGGACAATGCCGAGCTGCCTCCCGTGACGCTGATGGACGACGCTGGTCGGCTGCTGCAGTCGGTGCAGCCCATTCCGGTCGGCGAGGAACTGGGCGTTTATCAGGTATTCTTCGGATCTCTGCCCGTGGGTCACTATCAGGCTCAGCTGTCGACGGAACAGTCAGGCGCGACGAACACGCGTACCGTTCATTTTGACGTGCAGCCGGACCTGCGAGAAAAACTGGAAGTATCGGCGCGGCCGGATCTGATGGGCAGAATTGCGGAAATCAGCGGAGGCGAAAGCATCGCTGTGGACCAACTGTCGAGCCTCGGGTCAAGAATCCGGACACATCTGCAGGAAAGCCGTCCGGTGCAGTACCAGCGGCAGACAGCGTGGGATCGATGGTGGGTTTTGGGCACCATTCTGGTAGTATGGTCAGTCACCTGGGGTCTTCGCCGACGAACCGGACTTGTCTGACGTCGTTCCCGGTCACTTGACAGCACACAACGTGTTCTCGGATTGCCAAACAACAGTTCAAAAGGCAGCAGATCCATGAGCGAGGCACCGGACTATTTTAACTCAGCGGCGGCGCGATCATGGGTCGGTGCGTCTGATCCCGGCGAGCTGCTCAGCATTCGCTTAACAGACCTGCGGCGGATGCGGATGCTGGTCGGCAGCGTCTCCGGTCTGCTCAAAGCCGCACTTGCCTTTCTGGGCACGCTGCTGGTCTGGGTCTGGATGGACCTGGTCCTTGATCTGTCACCGGAACTGCGGCTTACCGCCTGGCTGACCGCCTTCGGCATGCTGGTGATATTATTTGTCCGGACGTACCGTCGGACCTTTGCTGCCGCCCGCGACAGACATTTAGCGCAGGAACTGGATGCCGCCGCCGGTACCGGCGGCGAAATCCGGTCCGGACTGGACCTGTCTGACATGGGCCGCGGCGACGCGGCCCCGGACAGCAGCGAACTGTCAGCGCAGCTGGCGCGGATCGCGGTTCGCAGGGCATCTGTTCTTGTTCACGAAGTGCCGGATCAGAATGTCGCGCCACTGACTCCGGCCTTTAATTCCGCCGCTGCTCTGGGCGGTTTTCTGGTTGTGCTGCTGATCGCGATCCTGATCGGCCCGCGGATGGCATGGACGGAAGTAAAGCGATTCTTCAATCCGTATGGTGACCATCCGCCTTATTCGCAGTATGCGTTCAGCATTACGACCGACAGATCTGAGGTGCTGTACGGAGAAGACCTGCAGATTGAAGCTACCGTCGGCGGTCCGACGGTTGACCAGGTGCAGCTGGTGCTGGTGCCGCCCGCCGCCGGTCGCACGGCCCGTCTGGACAAAGTCGAACCACTGGATGTACTGCCCATGTTCCCGGATCCCGGCGGCGCATGGCACGCGTCCATCGCCAACATCACCGAACCCTTTGACTTCTTCCTGCGCATCCGGCGCGCGCGCAGTGAAATTCACGCGGTCAGTGTGATCACCGTACCGGAAATCCGAGATGTTCGTGTTGAAATCACGGCTCCTTTGTACACCGGGTTGTCAGTTTATCGGGGCCCGGTGCCGGCTGACGGAATTGAAGGTCTGACCGGCACGGAAGTTCGTCTGACGGTCAGCAGCAACCGGCCGCTGTCCGGCGGAGAACTCCGTTACATCAATGCCACCGAACAACAGATACTGAAGCTGGCTTCAGAGACAGACCCGCACCGGGTGACCGGTGACTTTGTCATCAACGAAAGCGGACGGATCGAACTTCAGGTCATGGACGAAGCCGGACAGCCGTCGACAGAGTCGTATTCGATTCCGCTGCGACAGCTTATCGATCAGTCGCCGATGGTGCGGATGATGCAGCCCAAAGCGACGTCGTTTGCCACACCGACCGCTCAGCTGCCGATTGCGGTGGCTGCCGAAGATGATTTCGGAATCAGACGCTGCCAGCTGTATCGCAGCCTGAATAATTCCCGGTTTCTGCCGACGGACCTTGAAGTCTCGGAAGGAACGCCCCGTCGACTGCAGACCGGCACCGTGCTGCCTCTGGCTGATTACGAACTGCAGCCGGGCGACGAAATCCGGGTCTTCGCCCGCGTGGAAGACAACGACCCTCACGGCCCGGATGCACCTATTGGCAAGGGTGCAGAAAGCGATGTCGTCTCAGTCCGAATCATCTCGCAGGAAGATTTCGACCGGGTTCAGCAGCAGAAGGACGGGATGAAGACGATGATGAATCGCTATCAGCAGGCTCAGCGACGACTGGAAAACCTGGCTGAAAAGATGCGTCAACTGGCGGAGCAGCTGAAACAGACATCTCCGGAATCTGAACTGGCCGGTGAGCTCCGGGATCAGATGCAGCAGCTGGCCGAACAGATGCAGCAGGAAGCAGACGCCATTCAGCGGCTGAGTGAAAAACCGCTGCCACTGGAACTTGATCAGGAGCTGGCGCCGCAGCTGAAGGAGATGGCCGAGCGACTGCGCGACATGGCCGGGCAGATTTCCGAAACCGCACAACAGCCGAATGCCACCAATCAGGACGCGCTGGAACAGATTCAGCAGCAGATGGAAGCACTGCAGCAGGAACAGCAACAACACCGGCAGCAGGCCATGGAGCCGCTGGAGCACCTGGCCAGAGTGCTGCCGCTGAAACAGGCGGAATCGGAATTCGGGCAGCTGACTCAGCGACAGCGACAGCTGGCCGAACGGCTGCAGTCACTGAAGAATCAGGATGCTGAAACCGACCCCGCCATGAAAGCCCGGATGCGCGAATTGGAAGAAGAACAGCATCGCGTCCGTGACCAGCTGACGGATCTGCTGGACCGGATTGAAGAGCACGCTGACAACCTGCCGGAAGATCCGGAACTGGACGAACTCAGAAACTCAGCGCGCGAGTTTGCAAAGGCCGTTCGCGAATGCCAGGCGGCCGGTGAAATGGCCAGTGCAGAAGGAGCTCTGTCGGAATTTGATGGCAGCACCGGGCATGCGGCCGCCGACCGGGCCGCGACACTGCTGGAACAGTTTCTGTCGCAATGCGAAGGAATGGGCCAGCAGTGCGAAAACGGTCTGCCGAAGTTCAGCCCCGGACTCGGACAAAGCATGGCGAACACGCTGAACCAGCTGGCTCCCGGCATGAAACCCGGCACCGGCAGCAATCCCGGCGGAACCGGCATGGGGCCGGCCGGCAGCGGAGGACACAGCAGTCAGGTGGCCACCATGAATAATGTGGGGCTGTACGGCGGTGATCCGCAGTTCGATCCCGCCAACACCACGATGGGCGAAAGCAATTCGGACAACGTAGGCGGCGTGTTCTCTGACCCGTTCGGAAACAACCGGGATGGTGACGGGGTCGGGTTTACCGCCGGTCAGTCCGGTCCGGCCTTTGGCGGTGCTGACTGGGGCGTTCCTGTTCAGTATCGCCGACAGGCAGGTCGCTATCTGCAGGGACTGGCCGAAGACCTGCAGGAATAGGCGGGCATAGCAGGTCGCTGTCTGACATAACCACAATCGGAATCACCTACTGTTCGGGAGCTGAATCATGAATCGTTGCGGGATTCTGTTGTTGATTGTTTCTTTCGCCATGCCGGCGATGATCATGGCGGCCGATGGCCCGTCTTCAGCGAGTCGCGTCACAACGCTTCCCGCGGACGACGGCCCGTTTGTTCCGGACCCCAAAAACGTCGGTGGCGAAGCAGACAGCGTGGTGCAGGTTGCCAATCTGATTTACGCCGGCGTCAAAAGCAGTCAGTGTTTTTCCGATCATTTTCTGGGTGCCGCAGAACGAGATTCCGCGATTTCGACCAGTCGACGCTTCCATGCCGTCAAACTCAGCTCAGACGAAGTATTCAACTTCCCGATGGTCATTATGACGGGCGAAGGTGAATTCAGTCTGACCGATGCCGAACGAGAAAACCTGCGGCAGTATCTGCATCGAGGCGGATTTCTGCTGGCCTCAGCCGGCTGTTCCTCAAAGGAATGGAACCGCAGTTTCCGGCGCGAGATCGGGAACCTGTTTGAAGACAATGGCCCGCAGCCGCTCAGCTATCAGCACCCCGTCTTCAATACCGTTTATCGAATCGATTCACTGAAAGCGAAGCACGGGACACCGAAACCGCTGGAAGGTGTCACTCTGAAAGGTCGGCTGTGTGTCGTTTATTCCGAAGACGGGCTGAACGACACGGCTCACGCTCAGGGCTGCTGCTGCTGTGGAGGCAATGAGATCACAAACTGTATCGACGTTAATGTGAATATTCTGGCCTATGCGCTGCTGTTCTGACATGAGTATCGGTGACAGCACGTGAAACCAGGGACCGAGCGGAAAATAAGTGGCGTAAGCTTCCAGCTTGCGATACAGGCAAACGCAGGCTGGAAGCCTACGCCACGTTTCGACACGCCAGAAATTCTTCGTTTGATCCTCAGGACATCGTGAGTCAACCGGACAGGCGATGTCAGGTGGCCGTCAATGTCGGCTCGTCCACCGATCCGGAGTTCGACAGATTTGCCCGAACAGGTCACGACAATGTTCTTCTGGTTCTTCAGACGCCCTGCTCCGGGCTTTCATACCTGGCAAACCTCAGCACTGCGGGTGTCCATTGCTACGGCGGATCGTGGCGACCCGACGCCGTCAGTCGCCGGACACGGCCGAGGCTCTCAGGGTCTGGCTGCGGCAGCATTGCTTCCTCTGCTGCTGGCGGTCGCCATCGCAGGCTGCACTCCGACGGATCCTTCCCCGGTGTCGACGGACGAACCTGAATCCACCGATCCTTCAACCGCCAGGCCGCTGTGTATCGTCGCCAGCGGCGATACCCATGGCTGGATTATCCCCTGCGGCTGCACGTCCAGTCAGTCCGGTGGACTGCTGCGTCGCGGGACGTATATTCAGGAACAGCGAAAGGCGGCCGATGTGGTTGTGGTCGATGTCGGCGGAGCCGCAGACGGCACGGCTCCCTATCAGCGGGCACGATTCAGGGCGATCCTGGACGGCGAACAGGCGATGAAGCTCGCCGTTCACAACCTTGGCGCCGCTGAGGTGGCGTTTGGTCCGGATGTGCTGCGTGAACTGCAGCAGGAAACCGGCGTCCGATTTGTCTCGGCCAATGCCCGCCAGTCGGACGGCACGCCCATCGCGGCGCCGTGGCATCTGGTCAGTGAAAACCAGTCAGCGCCGCGGCTGCTGCTGACCGGCGTGCTGTCACCGGATTTCGCAACCAGTGACATCCTGGTCACAGAACCGGCCGACGCGATTCTGGGCGTGCTTAAGAACGTGAACCAGGATTATGATCGCCTGATCGTGCTGGCGTACCTTCCGATCGACCAGCTGCGCAGCCTTGCCGAAACGCTGCCTGAAGCAGACGTGATTATCGGCGGCCCCACGGGGCAGGCACTGTCGCCGGAACGGATCGGCCAGACACTTGTTCTGTCTGCCACCAACAAGGGCAAGTTTCTGGCCGAAGTGACGTACGCCCCGGGCGATGGTCCGCCGAGCGGCAGAATCGTCGAAATGTCACCGGTCTTTCCAGACGATGAGCAGCAAACAGAAAATCTGACCGCCTTCCGACAGTTTCTGGAAGAGCGAGATTTCGAAGCCGGCGAAAGTGGTTTCGCCGACCGGACACGTCTGGCTGCCGTCGGCCATCAGCAGATCGCGGGCACCGAAAGCTGCCGTGACTGTCATGCCGAAACGCACACTCACTGGGCCGGTACCGGACATGCTGAGGCATGGCAGCGACTGCTGCACGAAGGTGCTCATGTCGATCCCTACTGCCAGCAGTGTCATACGACCGGTTACGGACTGACCGGCGGTTTTGTGTCTGTTCGGCAAAGTGCTGATCGAACGCAGACTGGCTGCGAGTCGTGTCACGGTCCGTCTTCAGCCCACGTCGCCGACAGTGCGGTCCGGACACCATTTGATGCACGGGGCATCTGCCTGAAGTGTCATGATCCGGAAAACAGTCCGCACTTTGAATTCGATTCATACTGGGAACAGGTGCGCCATGAATGAACACAATGCCTGTCCGCCGCCGCGTCGAAGCTGGTCGCGATGTCGGGGTCCGGCCCGCCGTGGAATCCGTTGGCTGCGCCCGGTGATACCGCTTGTCTGCAGTGTGGGGCTGCTGTGGTCGGTATCGGGTGCCGCGCAGGACGAAACTCAGACCACCAACGGCGCCTCGGCAGAAACCGTTGTGCCGGCCGATCATCTGGTGACCTGGCTGACATCGCTGACGCAGGCCCGGCAGCTCAGCAGTGTCCGGCGAGCTCCGGTCGTGGTTGTCGCGGGCGCCACATGGTGCGGCCCCTGCCGACAGCTGGAACAGGAAATTGAATCCGACGTGATGCAGGACGAGCTGCAAAGATGGATTGCCGCACATATTGACGTCGATCAGCAACCGGACGCGGCGACGGAACTGGCGGTGTCCTCCATCCCCGCCATTCGTGTGCTCAGCCCGGACGGACGTCTGATCGCCGCGCGGGAAGGAGCCATCAGCGGCAGCGAATTGTCCTCGTGGCTGAACGATCAGTTTGAAACCGCCACGCGTCAGACGGTGGCTGAGTGGCCGTCGAGCGACCAGCTGTCGGCAACGGATGTGCTGTCTGTTCTGAAGGACTTCCGCAGCCGCGAAGCGACGGTTCGCGAAACCGCCGTCAGCCGGCTGGCGGCGGTTCCAAAGGTGGCTGCCGCACCGGTGATCGCCGGGTTTGCCGAGGGTGGACTGGCAGAACGTCTGGCCTTGCTGGAACTGCTGGTGGCCTGGGACGCTCCCGTTGGCGATCTCGATCCGTGGATTCCGACCAGTGTCACGGCCGACAGAATCGAAACACTGGAACAATGGATGGCGGACAGCAGCTTCGACGTTCAGCGAGACCCCGAAGACCTGTCTGCCAGTGAGCTGCTGGAAGCCCGACGGCTGGTACGCCACCTGTCCACGGCTGAGGCGACGGAAGCCGCAGCGCTGCGAGAACAGCTGGCCCGAATGGGTCGCCGCGTCCTGCCGCTGATTCGTGATGCTCTTGAAACCGAACAGGATTCGGACAGCCGGCGGCGACTGACGATTGCCCGGTACCGCGTTGCCGCCACGCCGGAACTGGAACAGCAATGGCCCGGCGGTACCGAACGACTGGCGTCCGCAGACTTTGACGAACGCATTGACGCGGCCGGTGAACTGGTTGCCCTGGCGACGGCCCGGGAAGAACCGCTGCTGCTGGAACTGTTCAGCAGTCCGGTTCCACTGGTCCGCGAGATCGCTCTGCAGGGCCTGTCAGAAATCAGTGGCACCAGTGCCAGCAGCGCTCTGGTGCGTCTGCTGGACGACCCGGATCCAAACGTCCGAGCCGCCGTGCTTAAGGAACTGGCCGAAGCGCCTTCCGAAAAATTGATTGCCAGAATTGCCGACTATGTCCGGAACGAAACTGACCCCGACCTGGTGGTTCATGCGATTCGCTTTCTGCGCGAGATCAAACAGCCGGCCGCCGTGAACGCCATGACCCCTTTGTTCAAACATCCCAGCTGGCGGGTCCGGGCAGAAGCGGCCGACGGCGTCTGCCGACTGATCCGCAAGAGCGGGATGAGGGAATGCCGCAATGATACAAATCTGGGCACGGCCTTTCTGACGCTGCTGCAGGATGAGGACGAATTTGTCGTGGGCGTCGCCATCGGCGGGCTGCCGTATGTGAATGCCCCGACCGCGGCTGATGATCTGGTGGATGTGGCTGACAACAGACCCGCTGTCGCGGCCACAGCTGTGACGACACTCGGCAGTTCCTTTATCAGCCACAACGACGTGACCGGACACCTGATCCGGTTTTCCGGCAGCGACCAGCCGGCCGTTCGCTCGGCCGCCACCATCGCCCTGCTCCGGCATTCGGAAGAACAACATGTCGACACGGTGATCCGCTCACTTACCGACCAGGATCCGGCTGTCCGCATGGCTGTCGCCGACGCCGTGTTCACGCAGTTCAGGAGAGGCCTGATCTCGCAGCTGCAGGACGTGAGCTACGCCCCCGAATTTCAGGCCGCACTCACAGAATCGGTGCAGGCTGCGGCACCGGAATCGCCGCTGTCGGTGGCCACCGATCTGTTGTTCACCCCTGCAGAGTCTGACGCAGACGACGACATTGCTGAGACACCACTCGGTATAGTGGACGCCTCCCGCGCGGCCGTCGGCGAACAGGCCGCCGTCCAGCGGGGAGAAGACATCGATCGCGAGATCACCCGCCTGCGCACCGACAGAGACCTGCCCGCATGGATCTATCAGGTTGAACCGGTCCTGAAACAGATGCTGGCACAGGAATCCCGGGAAGAACGCCTGTCCGCCGCCCGGACGCTGGCGATGCTGGGCGATTTGCAGGCCATGGAAGCGGTGCACGAGGCTGCTCGGCACAGAACGTTTCTGCCGCAGGTCGCAGCTGTATTCCCGGGGCTTTCCTGGTCCGAAAAACAGACCCTGTTTGATCTTTTGAGAAACGCGGCCGAAACCCACGACGAACGGTATCTACTGGCCAATGCTCTGGCGATGACTCATGACACGCGGTCACCGCCAAAAATCTGGGAGCTGCTGGCGGCATCCTCCGCCGATGCTCGCCTGGCCGGGGAACTGCCGAGACCTCTGACACAGGCCTGTTTCTCTCGTCACCATTACGACGTTTCGACCGCAGAAGATCACGAGCGAGCTCGGTTGAAACATCAGACCATGCAGAAAATCTCGTCAGGCACCCGCTGGCAGCAGGTCGCCGGGCTGACTTTGCTGTCGGAGATTGATCCGATTCTGACCCGCAAGGCCGCCGAATCCCTGCTGGCAGACACATCGCAGTCGGCCGCTGTGCGGGCCGATGGATTGCGCGTCCTGTTGTCGTCACTGCCACCGGCCGACGCCGCCGCCCGGGCGACCGCCTCGCTGACGGAACAGAAACAGCCGCTGGCCGCCGTTGCCCTGCACTACCTTGCCCTCGGCCGCCACGGGATTCAGCGGTTGAGCAACGTGGTGGCGTTTCAGCAACCGGACATCCCGGATTCTGCCACAATGCCTGATGTATTGACGGTTCCGGAGGGCGTCAACGTGCCGCAGCTGCAGCCGTTTACGAGATCGAAAAACGCCAGGGACCGCGCCTGCGCGGCCGGTCTGCTGGCATTACTGGGACAACCAGTTGACCTGTCGCCGGTCATTGACTACTGGCGCACAGCGTCTGACGATCCTGCTGTGCGGCGCCTGACGTGGCAGGCGATCGCCGCGGCCGATGATGATTCTTCGGTGTCGGTGCTCCGCCGAATGTACCGTGATCTGAAGTCTGCCCGACAGCAGACAGAAATCGTGACTCTGCAGAAGGCGCTCGCTCGGATGACGGGACCGGACGCGGAAAAGCTGCGCAACGTCATTCGAACGGATCGAAATCGAGGACGCCCCGTAGATTCATCCGTCGTTCCGTAATGATCCAGCCCGCGAGACAGACGCTGGCCTCTTTTTTTGATCGTGATACCCTGCACCGGATCGCAGATTTCAGCTCCATTCCGGACCGGACCGCACCGCGTTCAGCGGGACACTGCGAAAAATCGGGGATTTCCGGCAACGCCCGCAGCTGACGCGACGAACGCCGGACGCTGTCGGATTACTCATCACCACTGCAACAGGCATCAGGACAATGATTGAATCCAGCGCCAGCGTCGACATTGATTGTCCGATCGACGAGGTATTTCACTACACCAACGACAACGTGGCCGAGTGGAGTATTACGGTGGTCGAAGACGAAGTGATCAACGAAACGCCCGATCACGTGGGCACCACGTTTCGTTCGGTCACCGAGACCAACGGAAACCGGATGGAATTCCAGGGCGAAGTGATCCGGTACGAACCGCCTCACCTGTCCGCAGTCCGGCTGAATGGAAAACTGTTCGACATCGACGCCGTTTACATGTTCGAAGATATCTCGGGCCGCACGCGAGTCACACAGAAGTCGTATGTCTATCCGAAGAGCCTGATCATGAAAATCATCTTTGGCTGCTGTGGCTGGCTGATGAGCAAAGGCAGTTGCGACGCCGCTCAGAAGGAAATGCAGAGCCTGAAGAAGCACTGCGAGCAACAGGGCGCATAGACTGCCCCAGGCAGGTCAGGTGAGCGTCAGAGACTGCTTTGGAACGCCCTTCGGCCGGCGAGTAACGCCGACAGCACCACACACAGAGTCGGATTGTCGCCGAACAGATATACCAGAACGGCCACCGCGACCAGCGCGGCGATCAACAACCTGTTTCGGGCGCGATGGGAAGTCATGAATGCTGATTCGCGCGGATGCGACGGACAATTTCTTCGATGACACTCCGCGCACCGGACGCGGATCACATGTTCGTCTTCGTATCACCACCCAGACCGCCGGCGACCTTGTGCAGCGCGGTACTGATTTCCAGATCATGCCCGTGATCGCGGCTGTAGATGCGAAAGATGATAAAGCTGGTGGGCAGACTGCGAAACAGTTCGTCATCATCCAGTTCGAACGATTCTCCGCTGGCCGGATCAAACCAGAAGTTCTGTTTGCCGGATGGCTTGCGGGCACTGGGGCGATGATAGTGCTTCGCGACATCCACCCGCAGCGGTATATCCTTCAACAGCCGGGGCAGATAGTCGCGAACCCGTCGTTCCACCAGTTCCGGTTCTGAAAAAATGGTGGTGCTTTCTGCCTGGCCGGTATGGAAATGCATCGTGCGTTCGCTGGCCATCCGCCACATCTCATCGCGATTGATGATCGCCCGCCAGTGTTTGCCCAGTTCCTGCAGTTCGGGGTCCTGGCTGTCGGCCCATCGGGTCACATCCACCAGAAACGAAGATTCCGTCAGTCCCAGATAAGCCGGCAGATGTTCCAGTGGATTTCCGGGAAACAGCCGCTGCATGGTTTCTCCGAAATAGTCTTCCAGCGCGATGTCGATGCCTCGAACCGTACGATGAAAGTAGATGGTGCGAAACAGGTTGGCCCGTGTTTCGATAAAATTGATCAGCGTGGGCAGTCCGCGGGCATGAATGGTCAGACCGTTTTTCGTGAAGAAGCTGTAGTGAATCAGTCGCGAGATATCAAAGGCCTTGGTGTTATACCCGGACATGTAGGCGTCCCGCAGTACAAAGTCCATGTTGTCGACCGTGTAGATTCCGCTGAACAGTGAGCGCAGCTTTCTCAGCCAGTCCGGATGACCGTCATCATCTTCGGGACGGCCGGTGGGACGACGAATCAGCCAGCTGACCTGCTTCGGATCCAGTTCTTCCAGCGGCTGCAGCCGGCCACTGGGATTGCGTCGGATCTGGCGAATGATGTCGCCCAGTTCGTGTTCGATGATATGACCGCCGATGTCTTCATGAGTCAGCTCGAACTGCTCCAGATAATGATCATCGAAGAAATGGCCAAACGGTCCGTGACCCACATCGTGCAGCAGACCGGCGACGCGGACCAGACTTTCCACGCAGGGCCGGGACGGTACGTTGCGACAGGCATCTGCCAGACTTTCATACCACGCGCTGACGACCAGACTTCCCAGATGCATGACTCCAAGCACGTGCTGAAACCGCATGTGTTCGGCCGAAGGAAATACCCACCATGCCGTCTGCAGCTGATGAATATGGCGCAGTCGCTGGACCCAGGGGTGGTCAATCAGATCCTGTTCAGCCGCCTCGTCGGCTGGCAGCCCCACTCGTGAAATAAACGGGATGTAACCGTGAATAGGGTCGTGAGACAGACTTTCCGTCGTAAAATCGCGTGGCATCGAAATCCTGTTCTGCCGTGAAAAAACACCGGTGATGCGTCAGAGACGCGCCCTCGGCACGCAGTATAGCAGCCCCGGACAATTCTGCGGCTCTGCGGCAGACCGGGCTGGCGGAGGAAAATGCTGAGCCATCTGCGGCGTCTGCTCGGGCACTGACGCGGCGGCCATCAACAGCCACCTGCTCGGGAAGACGGGCGGATTGCCACGATGGTGGTTGAATCGAGAAGCGGATCAGCCTTTAATGGGCCGGGCTGAAACCAACTGCCAGCCCGCTTCAGCCCGAAAAGCCTTCAGCTCAGCCACCGATCCACACGGAATCACTAATGCCCGGACCGACGTCTCGCCCTGCCCTTCTTACTGGTTTCATCATGGTCGCGGCCCTGTGGTCCGACCTTGTCCTGAATATCGCCAACGCTCAGCAGCCACCGGCTCAGCAGCAGCCCGCCGCCGCAAAGCAGAAGAAGCCGGCGAAACCGGCACCGCGGAAGAAACGGCCGCAGACCGTCGGGCCGGCGATCGGCGGGAACAAGGCCACTCCGATTGACCGAATCACGGCGGCCAAAGGATTTCAGGTCGAATTGCTGTACTCCGTCCCCGGACAGGAACAGGGTTCGTGGGTCAATCTGTGTACCGACAACAAGGGTCGTCTGCTGGTCAGTGACCAGTTCGGAGGCCTGTATCGCATTACGCCACCGCCGGCCGGACAGACCGTGGAAGCGGCGGCAGTCGAAAAGGTTCCGGCAGATATCCGGGCGGTCAACGGCATGGTCTGGGCATTTGATGCGCTGTACGTCGGCGTCAACGACTACGAAGAAAAAATTCCGTCCGGGCTGTATCGGGTGACCGACAATGACGGAGACGACCAGCTGGACAAGGTCGAACTGCTGCATGAAGTGAAATCCAAAAGCGATCACGGGGTCCACGCCGTGATGCCGACACCGGACGGAAAGGCGCTGTACCTGATCACGGGCAACAACACGATTCCGCCCGGACTGGCGGACAGTTCGCCGGTTCGTCAGGTCTGGGGTGAAGATCACCTGCTGCCGAGCATGCCGGATGGCCGAGGCCATAACCGGGGCGTGTTGGCGCCGGGCGGCATCATCTATCGCGTGAGTCCGGACGGACAGACGTTTGAAGCCTACGCCTCCGGGTTTCGTAACATTTTTGACGCCGCCATCAATCGCGACGGCGAAATGTTTACCTACGATGCCGACATGGAATACGACTTCAACACGCCGTGGTACCGCCCCACCCGGATCTGCCATGTGACCAGCGGAGCTGAATTCGGATGGCGGAACGGGGCCGGCAAGCGACCGCCGTTTTACGCCGACAATCTGCCCGGCGTGCTGGACATCGGGCCGGGATCACCGACGGGAATGACGTTCGGTTACGGAGCGAAATTTCCGGCGAAGTACCAGAATGCTCTGTATGCACTCGACTGGAGCTGGGGCAAACTGTACGCCGTCCACCTGAAACCGCAAGGTTCCTCCTACGCCGCCACCAAGGAAGAATTTGTCACCGGAGCACCGCTGCCGATCACCGATGCCATCATCCACCCCGATGACGGCGCGATGTATTTTACGATCGGCGGACGCCGGGTTCAGTCCGGCCTGTATCGCGTCACTTATGTCGGTGACGAATCCACTGCCCCTGTTCAGGAAGCGTCCGTCGAAAGCGACGCACGCAGTGTGCGTCACGCACTGGAAGCCTTCCACGGCAGACAGGATCCGCAGGCCCTTGCCACCGCCTGGCCGTACCTTGCGGACGACGACCGCTTCATTCGCTGGGCCGCTCGTACCGCGGTAGAACATCAGCCGACAGATTCATGGGCGGACAGGGCGCTGACCGAACCGGATCCGGCCATTCAGGTCGAAGCACTGCTGGCACTCGTGCGGGTCACCGGCGTCTGCCCGCAGCATCGCGGTCAAGACGACAACGCACCTGACGCGGACATGCGGGATCGCCTGCTGTCAGCGATCACGGCCATCGATGCCACACAGCTGGAATTGCCACAGCAGCTGACTCTGCTGCGGACAACGCAGATCGTTTTGAACCGTTTTGGTCGCCCCGAGGATGAGATGGTTCAGCAACTCATCGGCGACTTCGATCCGCTGTTCCCTGCCCGCAGCGCCGAACTGAACTGGCTGCTGTGCGAAACTCTGGCATGGCTGCAGTCGCCGACCGTAGCAGAAAAGGCCATGGCGCTGATCGAAGCCGCTCCGGCTCAGGAAGAACAGATGCAGTACGCTCGATCGATCCGAATGCTGACCGCCGGGTGGACACCCGAATTGCGGACGGCCTATTTTGAATGGTTTCTGAAAGCGGCCAACTACAAGGGTGGAGCCAGCTTCGAAAAATTCATTGAATTCATCCGCAACGATGCCGTCGCTTCCCTCAGTGACAGTGAAAAGGAATCCATGGCGGAACTGCTGGCCCGCAAACCGGAGAAGAAGTCGGCCCTGGAAAATCTCGGAGCCATATTTGCCGGCCGCGCCGAAACGAAATGGACGCTGGAGGAACTTTCCGCTGCGGCGCAATCAGAACTGCGCGGACGGGACTTCGCCAATGGGCAGCGCATGTTCGCGGCAACCGGCTGCTACGCCTGCCATCGCTTCGATAACCAGGGAGGCATGACGGGCCCCGATCTCACATCCGCCGGACGTCGGTATTCAGCTCACGACCTGCTGGACCAGGTGCTGAATCCCAGCAAAGTGATCAATGAACAGTTCTCGGCCGTCACTGTCGTCACGGAAGAAGGCCTTGTCCATACCGGCGTCGTCGTCAATCTGAACGGCGATTCAATGACGCTGAACACTGACCTGACGGATCCCAATAAACGCGTGAACATCGACCGCAAGGAAATCGAAGAACTGGTTGTCTCAAAGACCTCACCAATGCCCGAGGGATTGTTCAGTCGAATGACCAAAGACGAGATCCTGAATCTGGTCGCGTATCTGATCAGCGGCGGTGATGCCGGGCACGAGTACTTTTCCGATTGAAGATGACTGGCGTCGCTGCCCACGGGCTGCGGTGCCGTCAACGTCTTTCGGTTTCCCTGAATCCGCTTCAACGCCACCCGGCTGTGTGCATCAGCCGCTTTCAGCCGGATCCCGCCGCACAGGATGGTCAGCAATTTCATCATGGAATTCGCTGACAATCCTGGTTTTAACAGGCTGAACCACAGTCTACACCACTTCCTTCTGCGACCGTTCGCCGCCGTCAGGCGGTCCTTCCTTCCCCACTTCGCTCCCTGAGTCCCTGCTGATGAACCGAACACGTGTCCGATTCGCGACCTGGTGCTTTCAATTTCTTGTGCTGCTGCACCCCGGCTTGACCCTTGCTCAGGAGGCGACATTCGATTCGTCACGCTTCGAGCCAACGGTGCTGGCAAACGGGTTGATGAGGCCGATGGAACTGGAACTGGCGGCTGATGGCACCATCTATTTCATCGAACTGGAAGGAGATCTGAAGGCCATCGATCCGGTCAGCAGGACGGTGCGCGACGTGGGAAAACTGACGGTGACCACCGAACAGGAAAACGGTCTGATCGGGATGGCCCTGGATCCCGACTTCAGTGTGAACAACTGGATTTATCTGCAGTATTCACCTCCGGATTTTGAAGGACAGTACATCAGTCGCTTCACTCTGGTGGATGGTCTGCTGGATCCAACCACCGAAAAGCGGCTGTTCCGGTATGAAGAACAGCGCAAACAGTGCTGCCATCATGCCGGTGCGCTGCAGTTTGGCCCGGACGGCTGCCTGTATATTTCCACCGGCGATAACACCAACCCGTTTGACGATTCCAGAGGCTACGCTCCGATTGACGAACGGCCGGGGCGTGAACCCTGGGATGCTCAGCGAACGTCTGCCAACAGCCGCAGCGGCAACGGCAAGATTCTGCGCATTCGTCCCCTGCCGGACGGAACGTATGAAGTGCCGGACGACAACCTGTTTCCGAAGGACGGATCAAAGGGGCTGCCGGAAATTTATGTGATGGGCTGCCGCAATCCGTGGCGAATTTCGATCGATCCGGACACCAACTTTCTGTACTGGGGCGACGTCGGCCCGGATGCCGGCGGCAACAGCGAACGAGGTCCGCGGGGTCACGACGAGATCAATCAGGCCCGCGCCGCCGGATTCTTCGGCTGGCCCTATTTCAACGCCGACAACCAGCCGTACGCCGACGTGAACTTCGAAACCGGCGATATCGGACCGCTGTTTGATCCGCTGGCTCCTGTCAACGATTCCGTCAATAACACGGGTGAACGGCAGCTGCCGCCGGCTCAACCGGCCCTGATTTTTTATCCCTCGGCCGCCTCCGACACCTTTCCGGAACTCGCCAGCGGCGGTCGCACCGCGTGTGCCGGACCCGTCTATCATTTCGACCCGAAAAATGCCTCAGAGACAAAGTTCCCGGCCGGTCTGGACCGGGTGCTGTTCATCTACGAATGGTCGCGTCACTGGGTGAAACTGGTTTTTCTGGACGAACATCATCAGGTCGCCGCCATCGAACCGTTTATGCCTGACTATCCGTTCCGACGTCCGATTGACATGAACTTCGGACCGGAAGGCGCGCTGTACATGCTGGAATATGGTGAAACCTGGGGTGTGAATCCGGATGCCCGGCTGATTCGCATCGATTATGTCCGCGGCAATCGCGCTCCGGTTGTGGTGGCAAAGGCAGAGAACAATATCGGGCGCCACCCGTTAAACGTGACTCTGTCCGGCGAAGGCAGTTTCGACCGGGACAATGACCGGCTGAAATGGGAATGGCGACTGATCAACACGCTGGACCTGAACGCAGAGCCTCGGGTTGTGTCGAATGAACCCGACGCGACGATCACCATTGCCGAACCTGGCGTCTACAACGCGGAACTGACGGTCACGGATGCCGCCGGAGCATTTCGGTCCGCCGCCGTACCTGTTCTGGTCGGCAACGAACGGCCTTCGGTCACCTTCGCCTCGCCCCAGTCGGGTGATTTCTTTGATGCCGACCGCAACATCAGATACGAGATCATTGTCCGGGATGCCGAAGACGGCACAAATGATGAAGAGGCGTTCGAAAACGGCGACTCCGAAATTATTGACGGTGAGTCTCCGGGCCGCGTCATTCTCAACGCGAGACATTCGCCCGACGTGTTTTCGCTGACCGGCCCTGCCATGGGAAGCGGCGTGAACGACCCGCCGGGGCTGAAACGCATGAAAGCCAGCGACTGCTTCAACTGTCACGCCGTCGATCAAAAACGCGTGGGGCCGCAGCTGATTGACATCGCCACCAAATACCGTGACAAGCCGGACGCTCTGGAGGCGTCTGTGCAGCGAGTCCTGAAGGGTTCAACGGGGGTGTGGGGCAAGATCCCGATGATTCCCCACAGCCAGCATTCGCCCGAAGAACTTCGCGAAATGGTTGGCTGGATCTACAGCCTTCAGCCCAGCGGACTGGTACGCGTCTTCAGCGGGTTTGTCGGCGAAATTCCGGTACCGACCAGGGAAGCCGCCGCTGCCGGCCACTACCGGCTGGATGTCAGCTACACGGACCGCGGCGCCGGGGCTGTTCCTGCACTGAACGCCTCCGCCAGCGTTTATCTGCGACCTCGACTGGTCGAGGCCGAATCGGCGGATGAAGTCAACGGGCCGCAGCTGCTGAATTCCGGCCGCGCCAGCGGTGGACGCTTTGTCGGAGCGATCAACCACGGACATACGCTGCGTTTCCGGAACATGAATCTGGATCAGCTGCAGAATGTTACGCTGAAAATCGCTTCGGCCGGCGCCGGCGGCGCCATCGAAATTCGGCTGGATCAGCCCGATGGCCCGCTGCTGGCCGCCGTCGATGTGGAAGTCAACGGCGACTGGGAAGGCTTTTATGAACGCAGTATCGCGTTAAACAAGACGCCCACACCCGTCGACGGCAGCGAATCGACCCATATCTCCGGACGACATGATCTGGTGATTGTGTTCACCCACCCCAGCGGAGCCGGCGGACTGATGAACCTGGATGCGCTGCAGTTCTGACGTGCAGCGCTGTCGTCAGAATCCGAACAGCAGATCGGCCAGGACGCTCAGCGGTGACCGCTCGGGATCCGCAGCACCCGCCTGTCCTGTTTCCGGCGGCGGAATGACGGTTACGTCGCCGTCCGCATTCACCTGCAGCGGCAGTGGCTGCGGTTCACGTCCGCCTTCTGCCCGTTCCACCGTGCGCAGTTCGCCGTGGTCCAGCCAGACGTACTGACAGCGAGCACAGGAATCCATCACGATATTGCCGGGACCGTAGTATGGATGCACTTCCATCGTCTGGTGACAGTTCGGGCAGCCCAACTGTCGGTTGTATTCGTCCGGATTCAGCGGTTGAACCGATTCCGCTTCACAGCCGATACGCCGAGCACGACGCTGACGCACGATGGCTCCGAAGTCTTCATTCCTCAGCAACAGGCCGAAACAGCCACCACAATACAGCACGGCACGTTGTTCAATCTCTCCCGTACACAATGTCTGCTCACAGGCCGGACACGTTCCGTCCAGTTCGGTGCCCATCGGTGTGATGCGATCCACAGTCAGCGGATTGTCGGTGGTAAAAACCAGTGACTGGCAGTAACGGCACTGCAGATAATCTCTTCCTGGAACTGCAGTCGCCGTCCCGCCACACTGCTGGCACGGGTACGACGTCTTGGGGGCGATCATCGTTAAAAGCTCTTTCAGGCCGGTCAGTTTGAATTTCGACGTTACTACGAATCTGCGACGAGTTCCGAACCGAGTACCGACTCAGTCATTTTCCGGCCGCCGATTCCAGAGGCCAACGCTGCGATGCGCGCGGTGGTGTGGAAACTGCGGATTATCGGGGCGCCGAAAAGAAGTGGCGGGGTTACTCCCCGCGCAGCGGAGCATCGGACAGGAATGTCCGAGGTACGACAGTATTGTGCCGCAGACGGCCCCGTCCACAACTGGTGGGTAGCGCAGAGCGTCGGACAGGAATGTCCGACGTACGTCAGTATTGTGCTGCAGACAGCCCTGTCCGTAGATGGTGGGTAGCACAGGGCGTCGGACAGGAATGTCCGGTGTACCTCAACTATCTGATGTTGATTTCATCCACCGGCGAACTGACCAGCACGGTCAGCTTCTTATCCGGTGCCAGCGCAAAGATGGTACGGATGTGCGGGTCGGCAATCAGCAGATTCTGGCCGCTGCGGCACAGTCCCACCGGGCGGTCCATCGGTTCACCGGAAATCCATTTTTCCTTTTCGGCATCCGGCGTCACCTTCCATACGCAGTGTTCATAGTTGTCTGTCACGAAGAAGCTGCCGTCATCCATGCGGACAATATTGTGGGGCAGATTGAACGGATGACCCTTCACAAAAGGTTCGATCTTCCCATCCGGTGTCACTTTCTGAATCTGACCGTCTTTGCTGGATGTGGACAGCACCCACAGGTTGCCGTCCGGGTCCAGCGTCAGCCCCCGCGGCGAATTGATCACGGCGAATTCTTCCGGTTCTTTCGCACCGGCTGCCGGCATCTTCCAGATCCGATGCAGTTCCAGGTCGGCCGTGTAGATGGTGCCATCAGAAGCGACAGCAATGGCCATCGGGATTCCGATCCAGCCTTCCGTCAGCGGCTGAGGCTGACCATCGTCGTCAAAGCGGTAGACATCGCGAGTTGAAGAATCTCCGGCCAGCAGTCTGCCTTCGTGATCGATAGCCAGACAGCGAACCGCATTCAGCGGCGTGCGGAATTTCTTTGATCCCTGAAAATAGATGCTCTTCTTTCCGTCCACCACTTTCCAGATACCGGGCAGGTTGCGATCCGCCACGTAAACCACGCCATCCGCCGTCGCTGTCACGGCCAGCGGATAGTTGAATTCCGTCGGAGCATCCTGAGCGGTCGCCGTGGCGGCCAGCAGACACATCAGAATTGCAGGCATTTGTCGCACGGTAAAATTGTTTCTGGAAGGATGATTGTCAGAAAAAGCGAGCAGCTGCGGCTGCCGGTCACAGGATGCCGTCAGCGGTCTCGCACCTGATTCAGAAATCTGAGTCGCGAGTATTCGCGTGTCTGCCACTCGTCAAGATAACGCTGATACTCAGGCCCCTGCGGAGCCTGTTCATCGGCGGCAAAAGGATACCGTTTCATGGACCGGAATGGGAATGGTTCCGCAGACTGCCCGTAGATTGTATTCAGATCCGCATCCTTGTCGTAGCCGACGTTCGTCAGCACAAAATCGCGAGTCCAGCCTTCGGGGACTTCCTGCGCCGGTATCGCAAACTCAACTGTCAGCTCGTCGCCAGGCCCCATGACCACCATGGCGTCATCGTGTTCCAGCAGCAGCGGCGTTGTCTGTCCGTAACGAGTAAACCGACCGTGAATCGTCGGCCAGCGAGCTTCAGTCGTGACCGACTGGTAGTCGTAGCTTTCCGGAGCCCGGCCGTTGCGGAACAGCGCCTTGTCATCGTAAACCCGCCGACTGAAACCGCGATAGTGCAGATCACCGGTCACCAGTTTGCAGGGCTGGACAACTGTGGCAGCGTCGTTTTCGTCGACCGTGAAGAAGGCCTGATCCCAGTACAGTTCCATGCTGGACCTGATGCGAAATCGATAATCGTCGCCCGTGAAGATGTCGGAAATATCCACGACCATGGCTTTCGTCTTTCCGCTCGGGAAGCCGATAAACGGTCGGACCACGGTCCAGCCGCCCTGCCTGTCCGGCACTTCAATCGATGGCGGAGCCGGCGGCTGCAGACCTGGATTCTGTTGAATCGCCAGATTCAGAGAGGTATCTGTGGGAAACACCCAGCCGGTCAGAAACAGGCGAATGTTGACCGGCTGCTGCAGTTCGCCCAGATCGAATTCCATAACCCACTCGTCCGTCAACCCCTGCATGACCCGGCTGTTGAAAGCCTGAACATAGGCGCCGTCCCGATTTTTCAGCTCCGGCCGCAGATCGCGACCGCGGCCATCGACCACCGAAACCGGGTACCGGGGATTTCGGACCGTGTGTACCCGATGTTCCGCCAGGTCGGGGGGGCCCACTTTTTCGTTGGTAAACACGGCGACGTCGGCCGGGTGGTCAATGGCCGTCAGCTGAACCTGATCAAAGTAAGCCGTTTCCCACAGTTCTTCGGTCAGCTGCAGCACGTACCGTCCGTCCTTCGCCACCAGCGATTCGCCCGGAATCAGCAGATTTTCCCATTCACGTGTGGGCGCCAGTTCTCCGCTGGCCTGGACCAGCCCGAGTGGTGCGGCCCACAGGCAGTCACTGAAGAACTCAAAGCGGTCTCCCGTCCAGGTGTAGATATACGGACAGGAACCTTTCAGAATCTGAGGAGCCAGCACACCAATCCGCGGCCGCAGCAGATTCGGCACCGTGATGTTCTGCGGAATTCCGTCTGTCCAGATGATGCGAATGGTGTCCGCTGCGTCGGCCTGGCCCAGCCCCAGATGCACCTTCGGCGTCGTGATGACTTCTGCGTGGTACAGCGAACCGGTTCGCAATTCGATCACCGAACCGATGCCATGCATGTTCACTCGATTGGACGGAAACTGAGGATCATCGGGAACAGCTCTGGCTACCACGTCGATCCAGTTGTTCGTATTGCCCCCGTTGTTGGTCAACAGCTGCAACGCCCCGTCTTCTGAATCAATCAGTACCAGATCCAGATCACCGTCGTCATCAAGATCGCCGGCGGTCCCCCCGGAACTGCTTAGCCCATCCGGCAGCGGTACCGCGGGTTCTTCTTCAAAGCGGCCGTTTCCGAGACCTCGAAACCAGTATGTCTGTCCATCATTGCCGCGTACCAGATCGGCGTAACCATCATTGTCCAGATCCGCCGTGAACAGAAACAATACCTGCGGCGCGGGTCCCGCAATCCCGGAATCGATCAGATCCCACTGCAGATCACCGTCCGGATCACCGATCACAAAGGCCAGATTGGATGGTGAATGATCTTCCAGCGGCAGCCACCGGAAGCGGCCGTGGAACATGTTCTCCAGATACCCGACCTCGCCCTGCGACGACACACCGACTACATCCATCGCAACGTCCCGGTTCAGGTCGACCACCGCCAGCGAGTGCAGCTCGTGATCAGGCAGCGCTGCCGCCTGATTCATGTTCTCAAACGTCGTACCGTCCAGATTCTTCCACAGCGTCAGACCGGCTTCGGTAGCGAAGACAAGGTCAAGATCTCCGTCAGACTCAAGATCTGCGGCCACAATATCCCGGATGCCCGAAACAGCTTCCTGCTGTGGAACGATTTCCAGCAGCCGTTGCCCGGTCTCGTCGACACTGTTGCGGAAGATCACGACGCCGCCGGAACCCCACGCAATCACATCGGCATCGGTATCGTACCAGCGGTTCTTTCCAGCCGGGTCTTCGACGATCTTCTGATCACCGTCTGCGTCCCGCAGCAGCAGCGGATTCTTGATATCCGTGATGGCCCTGTCGTAATCCCGGTCGATGTCTGCAAGCAGAAATTCTGACAGGCGAACTTCCTGAGCCGGAGCGGACATCAGCAGCGTCCACTCAGCGGTCAGATCCTGGCCGCGGGAATAGACTTCGATGTTTCCGTCACGCGCGACCACAAGATCGTCGAACCCGTCCAGATTCATATCCAGTAATTCAACCTGAGTCACTTTGGTCAGAGCAGGCAGACCTTTGTCCGGAACAAAGCTCTGGACCACGGTGGGAGGCAGCGCCGGGATGGCGCCGGCCTGCTGCGCCGCGGCAAGAAACGATTCGTCAAATTCCAGCAGCAGGTATTCCAGCAGGTTCCTGTTGATTCGGCGCTGGTCAATCTGAGTCGCAATTTCCGGCAGCAACAGATTGCCGGTCATCATGGCCGGGCCCATCAGAGCGGCGGGGTTGCTGCCATCAAACTTTTCCAGCGCCCCGTTGATGGTTGCGATCAGATCCATCCGACGCTGTTTTTTGATCGATTCGTTCAGCGGTCTGAGCAGTTCTGTCGCCGCCCGCAGCGTCTCTGTAATCTGCAGGGCCAGCGTTTTGGTCTGTTCGTTTTTCGAATTCAGGCACAACGCCTGTCGCTGCATCAGCTTCTGCAGGGCAAACAGGTTTTGTGGAGCTTGTTCAAAGCACTGCTGCAGCACACGCAGCAGGTCGGCCGACTTTGGCGAATCGGCATCGGCGTAGTCTCGATGGCCATCCATCGCCATGGCCAGCGCGAATCGAAAATCCACCTGCTCAGACGCCGCGTCAGACGCCTGCTGCGTCAGATTCAGACCCTGTTCGAAGGTTGGCGTCCCCGGAGCATCGTTGTGCACCAGCAGCAGCCCCTGCAACAGATCCGCCAGCGCCTGATCATAAGGCTGCGGCACGCGGTCCCGATACACTTCAATGGCGGCCGCCGCTGCCGCGACCGCGTCCTGATGTTTCTGTGCTTCCTGAGCCGGCCCCGATCGGCTGAACGGTGATTCCCGGTCAATCAGCGCCAGTACCCGCGAAACCGCCAGGTTTCGAACGGCGGTCCGGGATTCCGGCAGCAGCCGGGCAAGTTCCGAAAGGGTCGTTTCAGCACTGGCCCATTCCTTGTTTTCCAGATGGCCGAGACCACGATTCTTCAGCCGGATCGCGGTCTGATAGTCTTCTTTGGTCAGCTTTCGGGAAGCCGCTGGAACTGCCGGATCAACCTGAGCCGGATCAGGTACGGTTCCGTTTCCGCCCGGCAAAGGCGGTGCATCTTCTTTGCAGCCTGGCACGGTGGCGATCGCCAGCATCACGATCAGCAGATGCTTCAGGTCCGGAAACATCAGGGGTACCTTATCTGAAAAGCCGGTCTGTAGGACTGGAAGACGATAACGTCTGATTCAACAGCAGACAGCGGGGACGGGCTGCTGTCGGTTTCTACGTACTGTATCTCAGCGATGACCCAATAAAAACGCCGGAAAACGGAAAGGCTGAGTGTCTTTTTGCGGAATTTCGCCGAGCCGTCATCCAGACCCCGGTCAACCAGGCAACAACGGTCTGCATCGCCGCCGGGTACCGGGCGCATCAAAAAAGCCGCACTCCGTGGAATGCGGCTTTCTGCCGTTGTCAGCGATCGCGACAGACTGTTGTTCAGGAGTGTCCGGTCGATTATTGGTCGCCTTTCGCGGAGCGAAAGGCGACCAACCAGTCAGTGATTGATCGAACGTTTCCTGGCGGTCGTTGGATGGTGGCGTTGAACGCGGCTG
>JAVKCM010000066.1:0-19360 GCA_040222735.1 Fuerstiella sp.
TCAAACCGATCTCGCCCCCGCGCCAGTGCCCCGCCGATCTCACCACGTTTTCGTCCAGCCATAGTCGGTCTCCCCAAAGGTAAAACCAACCACGGTACCGAGGACGAAAAAATCGTTCAGGCACGCTTACCGGAAGGACACGATCAAGCCGCATTCGTTTTTGCTCGGCGATGAAAACCCGCCGCTGGCCTTGCGGGGACGTAAGTCGACATCGGTGGCGCTGGAGTATCTCTCGGACCTGCAGCTTCGGCCCGGCGCGGCCGGCCTAGACAATGCCCTGCCAAATGCTGACAACGATCTGCTTGCGTTCACCCGTCGCGCAATGCTCAGCGCCCGCGCGACCGCGGACGTGCTGGACGACGTCGCGAAGAAAACGGCCCCCGGCCAGGGACTCGCCTATCCCGCGACTCAACTGGCCGGCCGACTGCAATCGATCGCCCAACTCATCAAAATGGAGCTGCCGACGCCGGTCTACTACACGATCCAGTCGGGCTACGACACGCATGCCGTTCAACTTCCCACGCAAGCACGCCTGCTCGGCGAACTCGCGGCAGGGATGAAGGCGTTTCTCGATGATCTAAAGCAGGCCCGCTTGGACGACCGAGTCACAATGCTCTGTTTCAGCGAGTTTGGACGACGTGTCAAAGAGAATGCGTCCTTGGGAACGGACCATGGCACGGCAGGTTTGGTTTTCGTCGCGGGTGGCAACATCAATGCCGGTCTGGTGGGACGGCCGCCTGCTTTGACGGATTTGGTCGACGACGACTTGGAGGTGCAGATCGATTTTCGACAAATCTATGCCTCGCTGCTACGCGACTGGCTGGGGATGGATGCGGCGGCCGTGTTGGGCGATTCGTACGAAGGACTGCAGCTTACCAAATAGCGGGACTCGCCAAGTCCAGCCGACCAGTCTCAGGAGCTGACCTACGTCGATATCGACACCTTCCAAACGAACTTCTAACGGATCCGCAACGCTGATCGGCATGGGACGCTGCGCCCGAACTGCCCAATCGCTGTCAATTCAAGCTTAACGCTTTTCGGTGTATATGCTCCCGAGCCCTGGTATGTCCGCCGGAGATTCGGTGCAGTCCGGCGCTGTAATACCCTACTACTTGTGATTATCGAATTCAATGCGAGTCGTCCAAAGCTGGCGTTTGCCAGTTCGATTATCAATCCAGACAGGATGAAAACTTCCGTCCGCAGCCGCAGTCAAGCCAGCAGCGTGCCCAACCTCAACCGGGCCAACGCCAGGCTCCTCGTTGATTTGCACGCTTGGCACCCATGTGGCCCCGCCATCCAGCGAAATACGCAGGCGTACATTCCACCCATCCACCCTCTTCTGGTAAACATCTTTCCTCGCTGTGGGAGCCAGCACCGGAGCAGGCATGCCTCGCCGATCATACCAACTCACGGCAACGGCTCCAGTATTGCTAACCGCGATCGACGGCTTGAAGGACATATATTCCGGCGAGACGCCTTCGGTGACCATCGGTTGCTCGCTGATCACCACGGGCTCCGACCATGTTTGGCCGTAATCCCCGGAAAATGAAAACAGAATCCGCTCACCATCAATTCCGTCAACTGTGCCGTCACCCCATACACAGTAGATTCGTCCCGCAAACTGTAGACTGTTCGTGTCGGCCGCAAGCCGTGGCCAAAACGTCTCCACGCCCCCCGATGACTTGAGCCGATCGTGCCGCCATTCGGTATTCACCGGAGTCTGTTCTGCAAACGTGTGGCCGCCGTCTGTCGACCGATAGCAATACAATCGTGGCGTCCTTTCGCTTCGTTCGCCCATACCCTTCGCGACGACAATCACAGATCCGTCTGCGCCGACCACAGGCTCCGCGTGACGGCAGTTCACGAATGCCTTTCCCGCGTGAGGATAGGTCGGCCCGGCTAGTGTCGATCCCGAATCATTCGACACATAGCACGCTGGCTCACCAACGTTTACGACGCAATAGATGCGGCCTTGATGAATGCCGTTGGTTGTGTCGACGACAAGCCACGGCCTGTCGACACGATCTGGTATTCTCGCACCCTCACTCCAGCTTGCTCCACCATCAGTAGATGCTGTAAGTTCCACATTGCCCTCACCCTGCGTCCCGAGCGGGTGAACATACGCAGGGTCATCCCGCATGTGGGTCAAGTACAGAGTTCCGTCTAGTGCAAACGCAACAGAGGTGTCGGACAATCGTTTCCCTGATTCTGCAAGCCGCTCGCATCCAGTTAACCAACTGATGCCACCGTCGTGTGAATAGAATCCCAAAACGTCGAGATCATTTCCACGCCATCGCAAGACGGTTGCGAATAGACGCGATGCATTGCTAGGGTCACTGGCAATATCACAGAACTCCAGATCAAATCTGGCAAATTGAGAGCTGACGTGCGTGTTTGGCGAAACACGGATCGTGGAGTTGGCGGTCGAGATTGGCGCAGCACGCAGCAGCGGTTTCATACGCTCAACTCGTCTTACGTACAGGCAAACACTTACAGCAACGACGAGTACTGTCAAGCAGAAGATGATGAGGGTGCGACGCATTATTTGTGACCAATTTGCAGGCGCGTCTCCATTTCCCGCAGAACGAATGATCATCCGGCGAGGGAATCGTAACGCATGAGTAGTATAGCGACCAGGATCGCCCGGTCGCCGCGAGAGATCTTGAACAGTCAAAACGCCTGATTCGGCGACTCGGGTGGATCCGATGGTTATGCCGTCTGGACGTCCACTTCGACGCGATTTCTGTGAGCAGACGGGTTTCAAGGAACCTCCTCCACCAAGATACTCGCAGTCCAAATCTCATTTTCGCCGGTTCGATTGTCGATCCAATTGGCGTGGAATCGACCGTCAGTTGATGCAGCAAGACCAGCAGTGTGCCCGACGTGAATGTCGCCCTGTCCGGGCTGCTCATTAAGCACGACGCTTGGCTGCCACGTTGCACCTCCGTCGACCGAGAGTCGCAGCCTCACGTTCCACCCCTCACTTACGATGCGCATGATTCCTTTTTCACCTGGCAATGGCTCTGAACGTGTTCCGGGAAGGCCGCGACGATCATACCAGCTTACGGCGACAACCCCGTTCTTATTGACACTGACCGTCGGCATCCACGATGAATATGACTGATCACCATTTTCCGTCAGCGCCTGTTCGCTGAGCGTGACCGGCTGGGACCAACTGCGACCACGATCTTCAGAGAAGGAAAAGAAGACACGACTTGCATCTTGAGATTTCTCTCCGTCAGACCAGACGCAATAGACTCGTTCGGCAAAGCGGCTTTCTGTATCGACGGCCAGCTGCGGGAACTCGACGCCCGATGGTGAATTCGGAGACGACGAAATGTGGTCGTGCCACCATCGTGTATTCACCAGTGCCTGATCCTCGAACGACAGGCCCCCATCGGAGGTTGTGGCAACGTAGATCGCAGGGCGAGGCCATCCACGAATTCTCCTCTTGAGGTATTGATCCATATACGCCAGCATCACCGTGCCATCTGAGAACACGACCGGACCGGCCGGTCGACAGTTGAGCATTTGGCGACCTTGGTGCGGACTTCGTGCCTCCGACAAGGTGTCCAACCCGTCTTCGGAAACAAGTAGAATCGGCTCGGCATGAGTAATCTCGCCGCTTGCGTCGCGCGGCTCAATTTGGCCAAGGCAATAGACTCGCCCCCGATACCGGCTGGATAGAGTATCTACTGCAAGCCATGGTCGATCAACGTAATCTGAATACAGCGATCGCTCTTCCCAGGTACCGCCGCCGTCAGACGACGCAAGAAAGACCAGAGACCCCACTCTCCCTGTGCTACTCGACGCGTCTCGGTCAACATCCATGTAGGCGAGGTAAGCTGCGCCATCGGGCCCAACGGCAATCGCCGGATCGTTGAATGCATGGCCTGCAGGACAGACCCTGTGCACGGCTTCATGCCAGGACATGCCGCCGTCATGCGAGTAAAACGCGACGATGTCCCTTTGAGGATCCGCCCGCATCAGCATTGCCGCGCCGTAGAGCCTCCTAGAATCGGACGGGTCACAGGCCAAGACGCACTCCCAATAGTCTTCGCCGTGCGCATTGACTGAAACATGCACATTGGGACCGACTTTGACTGCGACTGACGGTGTCGACTTTTCTGCTGCCTGCAACTCCGGCCAATGCCGTTTCGGTGCGTCCGGATCCGAAGACAAATACCAACACGCAAGCGCGACGAACAGCGCGCCAAGTATCGAAACGAACAGATAGCGTCGACGGATTTTCATTGCAAACTCAGCTTTCGTGCGGCACAGGCAGCATCACAATTCGAGAGTTCTGCGCGGACGGTCGCATTCGCAACTTCGCTCTCAGCATGTTTGACTCGAACCTTGACCTGTCGGGTAGGCCGTTGGACCTCCAGATTAAGGCCGTCAACGACGAGTCCCCTGAGCTGTTGCCGAAAAACGGTCTTCGTATACCGCGCCCCATCGCGGCACGTTGCACTCACGATGATGCTATCCCAATGGTACTTATTGACCGGTAACCAGGCTTGGAATCTACCGCCGTCGACTTTCGGTTCGGTTATCTTAAAAACTCGATCGTTGTAGTTGATTTCTATTTGGACCTCAGCCCCATCGACACTCCCGCCGTCGCGGCGTGCGATGTTCCCTGACAGTCGAAGCTCAAGTTGCTCACCACATCCACGTATCCAATCAGGTACAACTTCCTTGGGAAGCCCTTGAAACGCAGGCAGAGAAGCCGACGCACCCATTAGAATGAATAGGCCAACCAGGATCGCGCGACAGAATTGCTTGGGAGAGATCGTGCAGGACATCGCCTTACTCATATTTTGAAAACAGAACGGTACACATCACTGATTCGGGACGATTGATGTTCCACTTGAAAACGCCCGCAAGCCCGACTTCGGTGCATGTGAGGGTTCAAGTAAGCCGCTGTCGCGGCGGGAAGTTTCGGGTGTAGTTTAGCGGGAGGCGGCTGGCGCGGGAATGTTCTTCTGTTGACGTTTGCTTTCTCACTCAACAGGAGACCTGCACCTGGCCCAGTCCGCCTTCTGTATCGGACCGCTGCGAGACAAAGTCTCCGAAGATCTGTACCTGACCGGAAAATCCCGACGCACGCATGACGGCTACCTGCGGGAGATCCGCAAACTCGCCGACTACTATCAGCGATCGCCCGATCAGATCAGCGAAGCATAGTTATCCGCTTTCTACTTGAACGTGGACATAAACGAAACCGAGCGACCTTTGGTGTCGAATTCAGCAGATAGATGTTGCCGTGCTCCGGCACCACTCGAAATCCAAATATGGTTGCCATGGCCATCAATGGAACTGGGTTTCCCGATGATAGCCACAACTTGTTCGAGCGTCATGCCTTCGCGAAGAACATGGCCCGAGACAAGAAGTGTCCACGCGAGAGACGTGACCGCAACACGGTCTTTGTCGTTGAGCGTTGGCGATGCCGCATCACGAGCGAGTGCGGACGCAATGATTGCGGTTTCTATTCGGATCGACGCCCCGCCGGGTGAAGCATTTAGCTTTTCGACCAGCTTTCCAAGCTCGATCGTCGGCAGCCGGAATGATGGGGCGAAGTTGTTTGCACGCCAAGTCGCGACTTTAGCAAGCGTGGGATCAGTAATCTCGTCTCCGCGCGCAAGTACGGGAACGAGTGTTGCGAAAAAAACAAGTACGGCGGAATATAGGTTCATGAGATACAGCCTTACAATCGGGACAATATTGTGTGCCAGGATTTCAGTCGGATAACGCCATCAGATCAGCGAGCCGCTCCCCGCGTTCCAACTTCACAGCGCGAGGACGGCTCCGCTGCATTTGAATGGTTCTGCTCGCCCTGCTTCAGTCCGCGAACACCACGCTTACCTTCGCACGCGGGTAGCTCTTTTGCATCGAAGCCGGCTTTCCATCTTCAGTCGCGAGAATCGCAATTAGGCAAACCTCGCTCTCGTCCGATAGTTCCGCAGATCGATCAGCGGTCATTGGAATGAGCGTTTTACGTGTTCCTCGAATTTCGCTTAAGGGTAGTGAGATATTGGTCGCGATCCCCGTCGGCGAGCACTGCGGGGAGTCGATGCGGTAGCTGATTTCATCGTCTTGGGATAACAGCACGCCCCGCAGGGTGTTGTCGCGCGGCAGAAAAGATAGCAGCAAATCAACCGCTTCTACGTCATCATCGGACGTAAACACATTTCGACTTAAGGTTCGCGGTCTCGCATCGGGAGCGTCGACCACACAAACAACGACATCAAACTTGGTGCCGGGCTTCATAGTGATTCGGTATTTGTAAATGTTTAGTCCAGTAACGCCTGCTATGTCCTTGGCTGTCAGCGACAGTTCTTCAAGTTTCTTGGGCTCATCGGCCCTTGCCAAACCGACTGAGGCAGCAACAGTCAATGACACAATGCAGAGCATTGTCATGCAGTGAGTTCGCATTGGGGACTCCTTATGCGGATTCAATCTGTCAGTAGAAGAACGACCGCCGTAACCGGGCGGCCGCCAAAGATTCTGAATTCAAAACGCGCGTTGTCGACCGCTCTGGTGTACGACAGAGTTATGCCATGACTCGGCTGTCGATCACTCTGTACCGCGATGGTATCATTGTGTCGGTTACGCATGTGTTTGCAATGTTGTTGACAGCAGCCGCCATGCTCCGAACAACAATCCAGATCCGGCAGCAATCCCGGCAAGCATCACCAGAGTGAGGCTCCACGCAGGATAGTCCACATGGGCGATCATGGAGAGCCCCTGACCCAATGCGATCAACCCCACCAAGCCAAGTGCCAAGCCCAGGACAACGCGAATCAACATCATAACAGCTTGAGCCATTTCAGTCTCCAGTTCTAGTTTGGTAACATCGAGATTCGGTCAGAACTCTTATTCGTTGCACAGGCGGCAATCCTTCCAATCACTTGACAGTTTTTCAGAACGGATAGTACTTCGGATTGAACATCTTCTGAGGAAGTTTTTGCTGGAAGTCGAGATGGTAGCTGTAGTGTGTGGCAGAGATTGTGTTCTCACCAACGTTGTAGTTGGGTTGAGTGGCCCTGGTTGGATACCAGAATCCCCTGGGCGACTGAGCGAGAGTGTCCAAAGTGAAACTGACCCTTTGCTCGCCTTGGAATTCGGAGTCTTGTTGCATCACCAGATAATCGCGATCGGCTCGTATCCAGTAGCCGCCTCTTAGCATTCGCCTGATACGCTTGCTGGCCTCAGGATCTGCGGGGGCCTCGGGAATCGCTCCGCCGTGAAGGGTCTGCAGAAACACACAGCCCTCGGGGGCACCTTCCGCTTCGGTGGCAATCGCCGAAGACACATCGCCACGTCCAATCCCCAGAGGCGGTCGACCGGCATAGTGTGGAATCGAATGCCAAGAGGGGACGATAAACTCCTCCGCGGGCAGGTTGATCTCAACACTCGTATGGCCGGATGAATGAAATCGATACTCGGTCTGACCATCGACGATTGTCAACGCGTCCCAACTGAATTGGCTCGGGTCGGCCAGGATCCGCTCGGCAACTTCGGCTCGCGTCTTGCCTTGCAATGTGTCTCTCGAATCGGCATAGCGAGCGAACAGGAATTTATCCCCATGTTTAGCCGCCAAAGTGACGTCACCAGGACCAAAGTAAAGGGGGACTTCCTGGGATGCCTGAATCGTCACAGCAACATAATCATCAAACTTGACTCTGCCAGAATAGACCCCAGCCAACAGCGGTTTCACATCGGTAGAGGGGACTCGATCGACCAGCTTGGTCGATGGCTCAACGCCGAGTGCAAAAATATTGGCGGGGCCTTCCTCTGGATAGCTCCAGACATCGCGGCGTGTTTGAACTTTGCCGTTGATTGTGAGCTTCGCTACACACTGCGACGGCAGGTCGGTGACCGGGTCAATGGTAATTGTGGCAGTTGCCGTCGCGTTGTTCGCCACGCTTCGCGTCGAAGTTGGCTGCAGTTCCAATGTCAGTATTTTCTTGCCGTCGATTGTTTGTACCTTGGACGAAATAACCTCCATCCCGCGAATCGTCTGAGGTGCATCGCCGTTGCCGCCAGCAATGATCGCGGAGACTAAGTCGCCTACGAACCCAAACTCAGTCTGGTGTCGAACACTTCGCACCAACTCGCCGGTCTGGCGGTTGTGAGTTACCACGGTTTCGGCGTTGGCATCGAAGAACTCGATCCACTCGTCCGATCGTGTAGCCGATTGCCTAGTCGCTGGCATAATCCATGATTCTCGTGTTTTTCCTTCGTAGGAGGAAGTCATTTTGATACATGGCGTGACTGATAGCGCGTCAGCGAGCAGTTCCAATGCGCTCGCCGTTGGCAATCGACCCAGAGTCACAATCAACAGCACTGCTGCTGCCAGGGCTGCCAGGGCTGGACACACAAGAAGCATTCGGCGCCGAATCGTCGCCGGTGCGTTCGCGCGCTTGACGACGGATTCCGTCGGAGCATGTCGCTTCAGTGCTTCGACGACCGCTTGAGTCTCGTTCGGGTCGGGCTCAGTAGCAGCGATCTGCGTGACGACGGAGCCAAGCGGCTCCGGCAGTCGTTCGTCGGGCATCGATTCCAGCATCTTCATTTCAGGCTTCCTTGAATGATGGGAGTTAACAAAATGACGAGCGTCGTGCGTGCAGCATGTAGCGCCGAAGATACAGCCGAAGGGCTAATCGCCAAGTGTTCGGCAATATCACGGTTCTGCATTTGCTCGAAATAGCGGAGTGAGAAGATTGTTGACTGTTGTTCTGGCAGAGAAGCCACTGCGGTGCGGACCGCATGTTCCAACTCTGAGAACTCCATTGCGCAAGAAGTGTCGTCTGCCGTCGCGATTAATTCCAGATCCGAGCTCGCGATCGCACGTCGACGCCTGAGCCGATCCAGCGCTCGGCGAACGGCGATATGGCGCAGCCAACCGGCCATGTT
The DNA here is from genome assembly GCA_040222735.1 of Fuerstiella sp. GTDB lineage: Bacteria > Planctomycetota > Planctomycetia > Planctomycetales > Planctomycetaceae > Fuerstiella. Next base: position 8,917 of record JAVKCM010000066.1, read on the forward strand.
ATTCACATGCTCTGATCGGTGCGTCCACGCGAAGGTAAAGACATCTTGCGTAACGTCTTCCGCCTCCTGCCGCTGTTTCAGGATTCGCCACGCACTGGCATACACCAGCGGTCCAAATTCCTCAACAAATGCTCCCCAATCATTGGTCACGCCGAATCCTCTTTGTCCTGGGTGTTACATCACTACACAACTTCATGTCGCATGGGCACCCAGAATGTCAGAAAGAAAGCGCATCAGGCAGGGCGAATTGAGAAAAGTCGGGCCACTTGAATTATTTTTTTGGAACTCCACGCCGGGGTGTGGCGCCAAAAACACGATGGCTCTGCCGGAACGTCGCTATCAAGCGGAAATGCAGAAGTCAGTTGCTTACCTTCGATTGCAAATCCCGAAAGTCCCTTGTGACCGCGATGTCGCCGTTGGCAGGGTTTTCGAGATCGGGCGATGGGCCGTGAAGTCCAGGGCTAGCTACGGCGTCACGACATGCTTGAAGCACGAAACGCTGGGCCTCGGACTGGGCAGTGAAGTCTTCGTTCTCTTGTATCAGACACGTGAGTGTTCGGGCTTCCAGCGGTGGCAGTTGTGGCATGCTGGCCGTGCGGGTGATCCGACCGCGCAAGAGTTCTGGGGTGTTGGGCGAGTCAATCGCACAGGCCAACGGCGACCGACTGGTTCGTTGCAGTGGATCGAGGGTGCGGGCGAGCCAGCCATCGAAGCTGGGCAGTGTTGCGCCGAGCCTGGCGTGGAGCTGCAGAGCGAGATTCAGCCGTCGCTGCACGAGCACAAGGCTGACCGACCTATCGGCCATCATCGGCCCGTCATCGACAAACGAAACAACGTGCTGAGCGTGGCAGACGGCCGTTTCTCCATCGACAGCATGTGGTCCCGGGAAGTATTGAGCGGCGTTGCGTCGAGCCACCCGTGGCAGGCCAGTACCAGAAAAGCGTCAGGCATCTTCAGGACTTCGCCAGTCAGGACAACAAGATTGCCCAATACCAGCTGGGACTGATGTATCGCGATGGCCTGGGAATCGAAGCCGATTCCAAACAGGCCCACCAGTTGTGGGAGCAGGCTGCTCAGCAGGACTATGGTCCAGCAGCCTACGAACTCCGGGTCGCGTATCGCGACGGGACGTTTGTTCCCCAAAGCCAGGAGAAAGCCTACGAGTGGCTTGAACAGGCAGTCACACTGGAAGTCCCGCAAGCGGAATATGATCTGGGAATGGCACTTGCCAAAGGGAAGGGAGTTGAGCAGGACACCAGGCGGGCAATCGACTTGCTGGTCAGCGCCGGCAGACACGGTTAACTGACGGACAGGCGGAATCACTGAGCGAGCCGCAACTTCAGACTCTCAAGGGCTGGTTGCAAACGGCCGCGAACCAAGTTGATCAGCGCGCTCGTGAACTGTTCGCCACGATTGGAAATAACGCGAAGGTTCCCATTGATCAGTCCCCTTCTGCGACAGAGGCATTCATTGAGTGAGCACGATGTCTATCACCGGTCTCCCTCCGATATCTACTTGTTGCAAATAAGATCTCCCGCGAACGCGGTTGCCGGGGCCAGGTGCCACGGGACGCTTGAAACCAGGCCACTTGTGGGCGCTTCAAATCAGGCCAGGTGCGCATCAGATGCGCACCTGGCCCTTCTGAGATTCGTTCACCGCAGGGTTACGTGGTGTCTTCCGCCGGCGATTTCCCGAGCCAGCTTTTTTCTTCTGAAAAAAGTGCCAGCATGTTTTCCTGCCTGGCACCTCTTGCTTGTGCGTCGTCTGGCGTCATTCCTCTGCTTGTTCCTTAAACACCTTCTTGTCGGCCGACCTGGGCACACCCTGGTCCGCCAGGGGTTTGATCCTGGCTGTTCCGTCGAAATAGCTTTGGTAGACGGGCCAGCTGTAGTTGGCCACCTTGCGGCCCAGTTCCAGCGCGGCGATGTTGTCCGCCTGGGGATGGTAGCCGCCCATCACACGCGAAATGCCGGCCATTTCGGCGACGGCGCTGAAGGATGGCAACTCCAGCAGCACCACCTCATCCATCGGTTCGTGGGTGATCGAGCCGGGGACGCGCGGGGCGCAAAAGCCGAAGTAGTCGTCGCCCGTGAACAGCTTCAGGATCGTGGAGGCGCCGGCACTCACCGTACTGTGGCCGGAGGGGTAGGAGGGGAACGGCGGGCACACGAAGTAGTACGGCGAGTAAGGCTTCCACTCCTCGGCAGGAATCATGCCGACGCCCTCGCCGTAGCCCTTCCATCCCGGGATCATCCGGCCCTTGTAGTAGTACTTCACCAGTGCCTGCGGCCGCGGGCTGTCATACTCGTACTTGGCGTCCCAGCAGGCGACGAACGTGTCGTGGCAGACGCCCGCGACGGCGAAGTACATCCTGACGTCCTGATCCAGGTTGTGCCTGTCGCGGCGTGACACGTCGGCGGCGAAGCGCATCCAGTGGCCGGATTGACCGGTCGACCGGGGGCCGTCGCGCATGAACTCAACGATCGCTTTCTGCCTCGGCGTCAATGTGGCGTTGTAGCGGATCACCTCGTCGACCTCCTCCTTCATGCGCGGGTCGTTGAGGCCCGGGGGCGGGCCGGGGCGAAACTGATCGCCGCTCTCGATCGCGATGGTCCTGACCCTGCCCCACTGCGGTGTCAGGCCGCCCGGCGCGAAACGCTCGCCGTTGGGGAGCACAAACCACTTCGGCTGCCACCGCGACGGATCGTTGCAGACGTCGGCCGTGTTGGCGCACTCGTAGCCGGTCCAGTCCGCGTAGGGCTTACCGTCGCCGCCGGGCCAGTCGCCGGCCTGATTCGCGCCGTCCTTCTCGTAGTACGCGATCAGGGCGTCCGCGACCGTGTTGCCGATGCCGGCCGGGGTGGAGACGTCGCGGCTTTCATTAGTCGGGTCATAGCCCATCTTCTCCATCTCAGCGTGAATCATGTCCTGCAGCTCGGGCTGCGGGAAGGCGTACAGCATCGCACCGTGAATGGCGTACGCAATGGCCTCTTCCTTGTTGGCCCGCGTCCGCTCGGCCGGGGGCCGGCGCAGGGTGCCGCCGAGGCGCGTGCCGACCGCCTTGTCGTCGTAGGCTGCCCAGGCGTCGTACATCGCGGTCATCGAGATCGCCATCTGCCGCGCGATGATCGTAGGCATCGCCAGCCGGGTCACCTTTTCGACATCGGTCGCGGCCACCTCCTGCATGATCTCAAGCCACTTGTACGCCGCGGACGCCTCGGGATGGTCCGGGTAGACCGGAGAGCCGTCCTTCGTGCCCACGAGATAGTGCATCCGGTCCGGATTCATCTCCATCGCGGCCAGTGGATGGTTCGCGAAACTCACGACGTTGGGGTCGGTGTTGGTTTGTGCATTGCTGCGACAAGGCAGCAACGCCGACAGAACGAGCGCCATCACCGTGACGAGCGCACGAGAAATGTGAATCGAGGAAGACACGGACATTCAGAGACTCCAGGAGCTAGAAACTAATCTCGACGTAATCCAGTGCCGAGCCCGGCTGAACCGGGCATACGGCAGGGGACGATGTCTACATTGTGCCCTTGAAGCGCCATCGTCTCTGTCGCGCTATTTTGCATTTCTTTGTCGTGTTTTTGCTACAAAACGGCGCCGGCTCCTCGAAGAATCTGAAATGGTGATATGGGGATGACCTGGATTGGAACTTAGGACCGAGCGTCGAAACGTGGCGTAGGATTCCAGCCTGCGTTTTTCTGAATCGCAAGCTGGAAGCCTACGCCACTTATTTTCCGCTCGGTCCTACCCTTGATGAAGTCGATCGCGGCTGAATAGAGGTCGTCGTCTCTCCCAGCCGATTTGTGACGACTCTTGCCAATCGTTCTGACCGCATCGATTCCATAAGTACCGGCGCTGTCGTCCGGGCCAATATGCCACTTGCCGAAGTGTCCCGTTCTGTATCCTCGCTTCTTCAGCAGTTCGGTGACGGTCACGCGGTCTCCGAAACCGAAGTCGGCTGTGTACTTCGGAAAACGGGCCGGAAACAGCCCGGTCATGAGCCCCGTGCGGCTGGGATTACACGTCACGCCCGTCACATAGAACTGAGTGAAACGCGTCCCTTCTTTGGCCAGCTGGTCAATTGCCGGCGTGCGGGCGTAGGGATGCCCGTAACACCCGAGATCGCCGTAACCAAGATCGTCGGCGCACAGAAAGACAATGTTCGGCGGCCGCTCGGCTGATGCTGGCAAAGCGACTGCAAAAAACGCTGAGCCCACGAAAAAAAGAGGCGAAGGGAATGACGATCAGCGGGCAATTCAGTGTTCCGTCGAAGGGTGTTCGGTGGTTTTCTATCTTCGGGCCAAAGGTCCGGTTGTTTGGGTCGAGTTGGGTGTAGTGGCAGGGCGCCAGCCCACTGGTTTCGCGGCACCGGACGGCTTGCGCCGTTCTGCCAAGTCGGGATGTTCTTTCGGGACTGTTCTCCACCCGCGAGTTTCTTCCGGAACTACAATAGCAATTGCCTGACGTCCAGGTTTCATCTGGCGGGCAGCGCGAATCGTCGGACGAAACGGGATCGTCGATGATTTACTGATTCCTGCCGGGGATGTTTGGGATCCGTTGCTTAGCCCGCTCCGTATTGACTGAGAAACATTTCAACAGTGCGTGCGACGATTTGATTGCGCTTGCGACGTGAGGGCGGGGGCTCGCCATGGACAATCGTTGGCCAGAATGCGAACGTCCGCAGCAGGCCGACAAACTGCATTGCTGCAAACTCCGCGTCGGCTTCGAGAAGACAGCCTGATTTCTGAGCTTTTTTCATCCATGTTGTCACTCGCCTGATAAAAAATCGCTGATCGGCCTGTTGGCCTGCATCCGGCTCGCCCAGCACGCGTGACAATCCGGTTCGGGCAAGTGCCTGCACATCCTCCGACGTGAAAAAGTCAATTTCGGATTGTGCAAGCTCAGTCAACTGCTCGGCAATATCACGCGAATCGTTGAACTCGCACTCCGGAAGTTGTTGGACGCGGAACTTCAGCTCCTCAAGGATCGCATCAAAAAGAGCTTCCTTGCTTTCGAAATGGTTGTAGAGCGTTCGCTTGCTGACCGACGCGGCGTCAGCAATGGCGTTCATGCTGGCGCCGAAATAGCCGTACTGCTGGAACGCCTCCACCGCGGCCCTCACGATCGACGCTCGTTTTCGATCCGTCAGGCGCGCTCGTGGCCCTGTCCCGAAAAGTACACCTTGGGGTTTACTTTGTTCTGACATGGAGTAAAGTATACCGCCCGGTTTACTTTGTGCAAATAGTGGTGTGGCCTCTTTCGCCTGGCAGGTTATGCATTTTCACAAGCACGACTTCATCGTCTTGATACTTGTTTCCCTGTGCGCCGTCGGAACCACCGGGTGCACACAGAAACAGGAAAAATCCATCGCGCCCGAAAAACCTTCCAAGCCGGTCACCATCGCTGTGTTGCGGCGAACTTCTCCGACAAACACCCGATTCATGACGGGGTCCGTGGTGCCATGGAAGTCCGAGCCGTTGTTACATATTCAGCCAGCTTTTTGAAAGAACGCCAATGGTGATTCACCTCCGCACATTACTGTTGCTCGCCGTCGCCTGGCCAACTCTTGTCTGCGCCCAGCAGCCGATCACGCTGGAGGATGTCCCGGAAGGTTTGCCGGTGATTTCCGCGGACGAGCCACTGGCTGCCGAGTTTTCGGCTGAAAAGGCGGCTGAGTACCTGGATCGTTCAGCGCTGAACTGGGTGAAGACCAGGAAGTGTGCCACCTGCCATACCACGATGTTCTATCTGATGGCGCGGCCGGCGCTGGGAACGATCCTGCCGGACTCGGGTGAAGTCCGGAGTTTCTATGAAGATTATCGCAGGGTGCGCTGGCAGAAGAATGGGCCCACTGAAAAAGCCGGCTTCTGGGCGATCGTCGTCGGCACCGGCCTCACTTTCAACGACACACAGACGACCGGCGAACTAAGCGACGTCGCACGGGAAGTGCTGGACATGATGTGGACCGTGCAGCGGGCGGATGGCGGTTGGAACTGGCCGGATTGCGATTACGCGCCGCTGGAGATCGACGATCATTATGGCGCCACCGTTGCGGCTCTCACCGTCGGGATCGCGCCGAGCGACTACGCGAAGACTCCCCAGTCTCTTGCGGGACTCGAAAAGCTGCGCGCCTATTTCACGAACAATCCTCCCAGGTCTCTGCACCATCGCGCCATGCTGGCCTGGTGCTCGATCAGGATCGACGGCATCGCGACCGAAGAACAGCGCCAGCGAACGCTGTCTGAACTGCTGGCTCTTCAACTGGAGGACGGTGGCTGGTCCACGGCCGGCTTCCTTACCGATTGGAAGGGGCTGGCTCGGGGTGACGGCCAGCCGCTCGACATAGAAACAAGTGACAGCTACGGCACCGGGCTGGTCATTGTGATCGCGCGGGAACTCGGTGTTCCGGCAGATGACGCTCGGCTGCGACGCGGCATCAAATGGATCCACACCCATCAGCGGGAAAGCGGCAAGTGGTTTACGCAATCTCCTGTCAACGATGCTGGCAACCTTATTTCCAATGTCGGCAGTGCGTATGTGATTCTGGCATTGCAGGCCTGTGGTGAATTACCGGGCTGGCCCTTCGATGCAACTTACCGGCCAGGCCAGTAAGTTCGAAGCCGAGCCGTTCAGAAAAATCGCCGCTCCCACCAGTGAAGGTCAGGCCGGATGAGGCCTGTGAAGCCTCAACCATCGCCTGGTCGCCGGCAGTTTGCAGCAGTAGCCGCTGTGTCCGCTTCATTCGGCGTGTTACATTCGTCAGGCAAATTTCAGCTGGCTGACATAACGGCCGGAACTGGATGTGGGGCCGATGGCGGCCATCGGCGGCGATGTTGAACGTCGCGTCGTGTCCGGTCGCCATGCAGGCAGCGGACCGGCTTCGGGCCATTGCTGCAGCAATCCTTTTTCTTTCGAGACTGCGTTTCGGTTCTTCCGCTACCTGATTGCCATTGCCCCGGGTAGACTCTTCGGAAGAGGAGGGACTTGTGGTGATGGATTCCTTCGGGAGCAATGGGCATGCCGAGTTCAGTAGTGAGATACAGTGAGCGTCTGCCGCAGCAAACGTGTCGAAGAATTCCGGCCGCGATCCGGGGCTCCGGGAGTATTGTACGAACGGTTTCCTCCACTTTCTTACGGCTCGTTGCCGGATGTCCGGCATCGGTTCGGCGAAGCTCGATCAAGTGGCAACCTGTCGGGCTGATCCGATATGTCGCGTTGCTGATCGCCTGCTTCGATGTTCATCCCGAATCACGCGGCAGCGAGATCGACTTCAACCGTGACATCCGGCCGATTCTTTCTGATGCCTGCTTCAAGTGTCACGGCCCCGATGAACAGCAACGGGTCAGCGAGTTTCGACTCGATACCAGGAAAGGTGTCTTCGGAGACGTCGACGCGGGCAAAGTTGTTGTCCCGCACAATGCTGTGGCAAGCCGGCTGTACCAGCGCATCACTTCCGATGATCCAGAACAGCGAATGCCGCCGCCGGACTCCGGTCGATCACTGACTGAACGACAGATTCAGCTGCTTCGGCAGTGGATCGCCGACGGCGCGATCTGGCAGCAGCACTGGGCGTTCGAACCGTTGCAGCGTCCGGCGTTACCACCGACCAGGGCAAATGACTGGTGCCGCAATGAAATCGACCATTTCGTGCTGGCCCGCCTTGAACAGCACAGTCTGCAGCCATCGCCGTCGGCCGATCGACGCACGCTGATTCGGCGCGCTTCGCTGGATCTGACCGGGCTGCCGCCCACGCCGGATGAAGTGGACGCCTTCGTGAGGAATGAATCACCGGACGCCTGGGACCGCGTCGTCGAAGGGCTGCTGCAGTCCGATCGTTATGGCGAACGCATGGCTGTCAACTGGCTGGACGCAGCCCGTTACGCCGATACCAGCGGATATCAGACCGACGGGCCTCGTGACATGTGGCGCTGGCGAGACTGGGTCATCCAGGCTTACAACAGCAACATGCCGTTCGATCGCTTCACCATCGAACAGCTGGCGGGAGACCTGCTGCCGCATCCGTCGCTGAGTCAGCAGATCGCCACGGGCTTCAATCGTAATCATCGCGGCAATGCTGAAGGAGGCATCATTCCGGAAGAATACCAGGTTGAGTATGTGGTCGACCGTGTCGACACAACAGCCACCGTCTGGCTGGGATTGACCATGGGTTGTGCACGCTGCCACGATCACAAATACGACCCGATCACTCAGCAGAATTTTTACGAAACCTTTGCCTTCTTCAACAACGTCCCGGAAAGCGGACGAGCCCTGAAGGAAGGCAACTCGCCGCCGTACATCAAGGCCCCGACGCCTGAGCAACAGACGCAGCTGAAGCAACTGGACGCTCGCGTCGCTGCAGCAGAAGATCGCGTTCAACAGCTGAAGACAGAACTGCAACGACAACAGGCAGCATGGGAAACGACTTCGGATGCCGCATCCGACGCGGACTGGGTGATCGAAGATGGCCTGACAAACCGTTTTCTGCTGGATGGCAACATAGCTGACGCGGCGTCGCAACCGGATGCCGTTGCGGCGGAGCCCACCGGTCCCGGCGCCAAGGGCCGTCCACCGTTCTCACAGTTCGTCCCCGGACGGCATCATCTGGCAGCAACGTTTGATTCTCACCGTCATGCCGCACTCGGTGATACTGCCGACTTCGGATACTTCGACAGCTTTACCATTGCGGCATGGATTCGGCCGCAGCAGTCGACGGGCACTGTAGTGTCACGGATGGTTCCGGTCGAGCAGGGCAGCGGCTACGCCCTGCATCTTCAGGACGGCCATCTGCAGGTGAATCTTGTCAAACGCTGGCTGGACGACTGCATTCGCGTGGAAAGTCGCGACGAACTGTCGTTGAACGAGTGGCAGCATGTCGCCGTGTCCTACGACGGTTCCCGGGTCGCCGCCGGAATTCGCGTCTGGCTGAACGGGGAACCGCTGCAACTGGTCGTCCGTTACGACGGGATCAATCAATCGTTTGCGGCGGCTGACGAGCCTCTTCGCATCGGCGGCGGTCACCGTCATTTTTCCGGCGACATCGACGATGTGCTGATCTATGGACGTGCCCTGTCATCCCGCGAGGTTTCGATGATTGCGGTCTCAGAATCGGTCAGCCAGATTCTGTCCATCGCGTCAGCCGAACGCAGCACCGCACAGGCAAACAAGCTGACTGATTACTTTATCCATCATCACGCGTCCGACGATATTCGTTCGGCGCATAAAGAGCTGGTTGACGTGAGCCGTCAGCGAGATCGTTTCCACGAATCCATTCCCACAGTGATGGTGATGCGGGAAATGGTCACGCCACGGGCAACTCATATTCTGACGCGAGGACAATATGATGCTCCGGGGCAGCGGGTGACGGCCGGTGTCCCGGATATTCTGCCCCCGCTTCCTCCTGATGCTCCGCGAAATCGACTTGGTTTTGCCCGGTGGCTGGTGTCACCTGATCACCCGCTGACAGCACGCGTCGCGGTCAACCGAATCTGGCAGCTGCACTTCGGAACGGGGCTGGTCAGAACAACGGAAGACTTTGGTGCCCAGGGCGACATGCCAAGTCATCCCGAACTGATGGACTGGCTGGCCACGGAATTCATCCGCAGCGGATGGGACGTCAAAGCGCTGCACAGACTGATCGTTACCAGTGCCACGTACCGGCAGACGTCTGAGGTCTCGCCGGAACGGCGAGAGATGGATCCGGAGAATCGGCTGCTGGCACGGGCCTCGCGTTTTCGACTTCCGGCGGAAGTCGTCCGCGATCAGGCACTGTTTATCAGCGGGCTGCTGACCGAAAAGGTGGGCGGTCCGTCCGTGCGTCCTTACCAGCCGGAAGGACTCTGGAAAGAGATTGCGTCAACGACGGAATATAATCAGTCACACGGCGAGGATCTTTACCGTCGCAGTCTGTACACCTATTGGAAACGGACGGTGGCGCCGCCGACGATGCTGTCACTGGACGCCACGGCACGAGAATCCTGTATCGTGAAACGTTCGCGGACCAACACGCCGCTGCAGGCGCTGGCGTTGATGAATGAAGTCACGTTTGTGGAAGCCGCCCGCGTGCTGGCTCAACGCGTCATGAAAACAGCCGACGACGGTCCGAAGCAGAGACTCACTTTGGCGCTGCAACTGGCGATCTGCCGACCGCCGGCCCCTGCCGAACGCGACGTTCTGCTGGCAGCGTTCCATCACTACCTGAATGCGTTCCGCCAGAACCCGCAGGCCGCGGATGAACTGCTCTCGGTGGGTGAATCACCGAGAGACGAGACATTGAATGCAGCAGAGTCGGCTGCCTGGACGACCGTGATGAGTATGATTCTGAACCTTGATGAAGTTGTCACCAGAGAGTGAACACGAGAAACCACTTAGGACCGAGCGGAAAATAAGTGGCGTAGGCTTACAGACTTCGATTCCAAAAAAAGCAGGGGGGAAGCCT
>JAVKCM010000067.1:0-57703 GCA_040222735.1 Fuerstiella sp.
CCACAACCTGAGCCACCCACAACCTGAGCCGCCCACAACGTGAGCCGCCCACAACGTGAGCCGCCCACAACCTGAGCCGCCCACAACCTGAGCCGCCCCACAACCCGAGCCCGCCCCACAACCCGAGCCCGCCCCACAACCCGAGCCCGCCCCACAACCTGAGCCCCACCCACAACCTGAGGCCGGTCCACAACCTGAGCCCCACCCACAACCTGAGGCCGGTCCACAACCTGAGTCGTCGCCCACAGGGACGCTGTCCGAGAAAGCAAGTACCGCCGATGGGCGGGCCGTCATTCTGGAGGCGAGATGAGTCGGTTTGTCACGCGCTGTGACGAAATCGCACGGCCGGAAGCTGCCCGGCACCGAAATACTCGGAATTATGCATGGCGGTATCGAGTTTGCAGCGGAGTAGAAACAACAGATCCTGCTCGTGGTGGCGGGAAGTCCTCATGCTTCCCGTCACCCTTCTTCCGTCCTGGAAATCCGGCAGTCAGTGATATTACCAGCCATGTCAGGAAAGAGTCAGACAGAGCCTGCAGTGGCAGATCATCGGGTTGTTGTCTTCGGCATACCCGACGACCCTGAGCAACTGCGTGATCTGATTGCGGAGCTGGCTGAGGTGGATCGGGTAACGGCCGGTCAGCTGGTGCGGAATCTGCCGGGCGTCCTGCCTCAGATTCTGACTCGCAACGCGGCGGCGGGACTGGCGACGGAAATTCGGCGGCTGGGACTGACTGCCACATCGATTCCGATGGCGGACGCACCGGATCTTTCACATGCACGATCGACGCATCATGTACGGCTGTCGGAACAGGGGTTTGAAGTCGCTGATGCGGAAGACGGGGCGAAATCATGGCCGTGGAGCAGCGTCTCACTGCTGAGCGTGGGCATTGTGCCATCCACCGCGCCGCCGCATTCTCACCCCGCTCCGACACTGGCTTCAGGCAGTTCGCACCGATTATGGAACGAAGGCATTCGGGTGCCGGCCCGAGCGAGGCCGGAGGCGCTTGTCGTTCTGAATGAGGACGAGCACGTCTATCGCATCGCGAGCGACGCCATGAACTACGAATATCTCGCTCAGCGGCTCAGCACATCATCCTCGATCAATTTCAGACAGCTGGTCGGTGATCTGGTGAACTATGCCACCGACGCATGGGTGACACCGTCCACCCACGCCTTTCTGGATCGGAGTCCGATGTCACACTACGAGTTTCGTTCTCGTGATGACTTCCGGCGATACACTGAATTTCAGACGCTCAGAAGTCGCAAATTCGGTCACCGATAGTCAGCCTCACTCGGCCGCGTCAGAGCTGTGCAGCGGATGCACAAATTCGTGTTCCGGGTGCCCCACCGTCAGCACCGGGCAGGGAGCCTTGCGAACGGTTTTTTCGGCAACGCTGCCCAGCAGCGCATGAGCCACCGCGCCGCGACCGTGCGTTCCCATGATGATCAGATCGGCATTGCTTTCTTTGGCGTGTCGAATGATTTCAACAAACGGGTATCCTTCCACCACGATGCGTTTGACGGGGAAGGCGTAGTCATCCCATTCGGCATGCAGTTCTTCCATTTCGTTTTCGGCCGCGCGGCGCATATTTCTCCGCAGGTCGTCCATGGATGTGTAGCTGAGCAGGACTCCCGGTGGCGGAGGTTCGACCACGTGCAGCAGGTCGACGGCCGCCCCGAACTGATCGGCAAAGGCCACACCGTACTTCAGGGCCGTTTTGCCGGCCTCACTGAAGTCTGTGGGAACCAGAATACGTTTCAGAGTAATCATGAATTTCGTCTTTCGCGTGCAGTTCGCCGACGCGGCCACTGCCACAGGGCTCACCGGTCGCTCGAATTCCCAAGATCTTCCATTCCGGCCACATGATCGCAGGTGGACACGGATTCTGAAAGCAAACGCCATTCCAAATTTATCTTCGGCACAGCAACCGCTGCATCAGTACGACTGTTTCAGTGCCTCAAATCCGGTGACCACGTCCAGTAGCTCTTCCGTGATCATGGTCTGACGACGCTGCGCGTAATCAGACAGCAGCAGATGAAGCCGGTCCCGGATATTTCGCTCGGCCGCCTGCATCGCTGCAATACGACTGGCATTTTCACCGGCCAGAGAATCGGCACAGGCGCGAAACAGGGACACAAACAGAAACTGCCGGACCAGCCGCGAGAACAACACGCCGGTGTCCATGGTCCACCACGGCAGTGTGCGGTTCGGTCGACTGTCCGCATCGGCCTGCTGCAGAGGCGATTTGTGCTCATGGGAATTCAGCAGCAGCGGCAGCAGTTGAATCTGATGCGGCTGCCATGACGAGGCTGACAGACGCTTGTTGTGAAAGACCTGAATTCTGCTGATCCGTCGGGCATTGCGCCACTTGTCGATGGCCGGCAGAAGGTCCTGCACCAGTGCGGTGATGCCGGTGGCGGACCCTGGCAGCTGAAATGTCTGTTGAATCGGAATCCCGGCCGTGGCCAGCGAGTCAGCGACTCGATGGCCGATACACAAAGCCGGAGCGATCTGATCGTGCCCCGATCCCTCCAGTGACTTCAGTGTGAACTGTGCGATCTGTTCATTGAACTGTCCGCACATTCCCTGATCTGACCCGAAGACGACGGCGCCCGTCTGTCCGGGAATCGGCGATGAGCCATCCAGTTCACCGCGACTGCTGTGACTCAGCACCATACTCAGACCGGTGTCGATCGTGTGGGCATACAGACTCAGGGATTCAGCCGCTGTTTCGTACTGGCGGATACTGACGGCCGCCATCGTCTTCATGGTCCGGACCACCCCCGCCAGGTCCTCTGCACTGCGGATACTGCGTTTTAATGATTCAAGATTCTGCACGGGACACATCCTCCGCCGCCGCCACGCTCAGAAAGGCCTGCAGATGCTGTCGCAGTTCGTCCTTTGTTTCTGCGCTGAGTGGTCTGCCACTGATCAGACGCTCGCACAGATCCGGAATCCCGCTCAGTCCGGCCGTTCGAATGCCGAGCTCTGCTTTCGCAATCTGCGACGCGTCCCGGGAATCCAGCAGTCCGCCGGTCACCGCGAACAGCGGTGCAATCTGTTCGGGAACCGTCAGAGTCGCGTACTGTGGCTGCTTCAGAATCTCACGAACCCGGCGGCCGCGTTCCAGCGTGGCTCTGGTTTCTTCGTCCAGCCGGCTGCTGAATCGCGAAAACGCCTCCAGTTCTTCAAACTGCGAGTAGGACAGCCGCAGGTCCCCTGCCACCGCCCGATAAGCCGGCAGCTGAGTCTTGCCGCCCACGCGCGAGACGGAACGTCCGACATCCACGGCCGGCAGCATGCCCTTCTGAAACAGATCGGGCGACAGATAAATCTGCCCGTCGGTGATGGAAATCAGATTGGTCGGAATATAGGCGGCCAGGTTCTGTGCTTCGGTCTGTGCAATCGCCAGAGCCGTCAGCGAACCGCCTCCGAGACGTTCACACAGATGCGTCGAGCGTTCCAGCAGCCGGGAATGAAGATAGAAGATGTCGCCCGGAAACGCTTCCCGGCCGGGAGGCCGCCGCAGCAGCAGCGACAGTTCACGATACGCGCGAGCGTGTGTGGTCAGATCATCGTACACGACCAGCACGTCGCGGCCCTGTTCCATAAAGTATTCTCCGATTGCTGTTGCGGCAAACGGAGCCATGAACTGCAGCCCCGGCAGCGAATCACCTTCCGCCGCCACGACCACGGTGTGCTGCATCGCTCCTCGTTTTGTCAGGTCCGCCACGACCGAAGCAACGGCCGTGTTTCGCTGACCAATCGCGCAGTAGACACAGATGACGCCGGATGTCTTCTGGTTCAGGATCGCATCCACCGCGATGGCCGTCTTGCCCGTCTGACGGTCACCGACAATCAGCTCGCGCTGCCCGCGACCGATGGGGACCAGCGCATCAATCACCTTGATGCCGGTCTGCAGAGGCACCGTCACCGGCAACCGATCCAGAATCGGCGGTGCTTCGCGTTCACAGACACGTCGTTCATGTGTATGCAGCGAACCATGCCGATCCAGCGGTCGGCCCAGCGGATCAATGACGCGGCCCAGCAGACTATCGCCAACCGGTACGTCCAGCAGCCGGCCCGTGCGCCGCACTTCGGCACCGGCCCGAACCTGCTCGTTTTCATCCAGCAGCACCAGCCCAACGTCCGAACGGTCCAGATTAAAGGCCATTGCTGATGTGCCACCCGGCAGCTGCAGCAGTTCCTCTGACTGTACGTGCGGCAAACCGGTGACACGCGCCACCCCGCGGGAAACACTGATCACCGTGCCCACTTCCATCGGTTTCAGTTCGGCCGAGTGGCGCGTCAGCACCCCGCTGACAATCTGCCCCATTGGTCGCAGCACATCCTCGACAATGTCAGAAGCTTCACTCATGCGGAAAACTCTTTCTGAGCGACAGCCGCCCTGCCCGGCCCGCCACCTGCTGAATCCGATGGCACGGCGACGTCGATGGCATCAATCAGATCCGACTCAAGCTCGGCCATCAGTTCCCGCACACTCCAGGCCAGCTTGCAGCCCGGCGCCTGCAGTTCAATACCACAGATCAGCTGATCGTTCTCGCGAAACTCCACGCTGACGTCGGCTTCGACAAGCCGTCGGACTTCCCGTTCGATCCGTTCACGTTCAGCGGCGGACAGCACGTGAGAACTTTCGAGAAACAGTCCCGGTTCCGGATGGGCAGCTCTTAGAGCCCGCTGAGTGGCAGCATCCATGTCCGCCAGCAGCTTCAGAAAACGAGTGACCAGACGATTCTGGAGCGGTTCGTCCGCGAGTTCCGTCAGCACGTGGCGAGCCATGTCTGTGGCATGATGAGCCGCATCGAGCTGAAGTTCGCGCAACAGCGTCTGCTTTTCTCTGGCCAGCGTGTTCTGCCAGCCGCGGCGAGCCTGATCCACCTCTGCTCTGGCGTTCTGCAGATGCTCTGCTTTCCACGTCTGCACTTCTCGATGAGCGTCGGCCAGCAGCTGTTCGCGGGCATTGGCCAGTTCTTCCGTTTTCTGCAGGAAGTGCTGCTCCCGCTCCGCAGCAGCCTGCCGGGCTGCCGTGGCCTGATTCAGACGGTCCGCAATCCCGGCCTCGCGTTCATTTATCGCGTTGATGATGGGGCCGTACAGAAACCGCTTCAACAGCCAGATCAGCACCAGAAAGTTCAGAATCTGGGCCGCAAAAGTAAACCAGTCAATGTTCATCAGAACGAATTTCCCGAACCCATCAGTTCACATAAGGATTGGCGAACAACAGAATCATCGACACCACAAAGCAGTAGATGGCGGTTGACTCAACCATGGCCAGCCCCACAAACAGCGTCCGCGTGATCGTGCTGGCTTCGTCCGGCTGCTGAGCAATTGCCGTCAGCGCCTGCGACAGAGCGCGACCTTCACCCAGTGCCGGCGCGATGGAACCAATCGAAATCGTCAGTCCGGCCGTCACAATTGATGCAACGGCAATAATAGTTTCTGTATCCATGATCTATGTTTCCTTACTGGCTGCCCTGAAGGCAGATTTCTGAACAGTATTGACCGACGGTTCGGCAGACGATGGTTGTTCCCGTTCCTGCTGTCGCTGCTGAACCTGAGTTGCTGACGCGATGTAGACCATTGTCAGCACAGAGAAGATATAGGCCTGAATCATCCCCGTCAGCAGCCCGAAGGCCTGCATCAGAACGGGCACCAGCAGGGGGACAAAACTGAGCAGGATGGCAGCAATGACGGTCCCGCTCATCATGTTCCCGTACAGACGCACGGCCAGAGCCAGCGTACGCGACAGTTCGCCCACGATGTTGAAAGGCAGCATGAATACCGACGGCTGCAGGTACTGTTTCAGATAGCTGAGCGGCCCCCGCCGGGCAATGCCGAACATCGGTACGGCCACAAATGCACAGGTCGCCAGAGCGGCCGTCGTGGAAAGTGAACCCGTCGGCGGCGAGAAGCCGGGAACAACAGACAGCAGATTGGAAAACGCGAGAAACAGGAACAGCGTGCCGACAAACGGAAGATACCGCTGCGGTTCCTGATCACCGACTTCGCGAATCTGATCGCGCAGGCCGGTCACCAGCACTTCCATGACGTTCTGACCGCGCGGAATCTGCGTCCCCGTTGTCAGGCGCCGCGTCACCAGCCACGACAGTCCGGTCAGCACGACCATCACCAGCCATGTGAACAGAATGGTGCGGTTCAGGATCACCGGCCCCCACTGCCACAGCGGAGCATCCGATGAAATTTCGATCCCGGTCATCGGACGCTCCTTCGGCCGAACATCCCGTCATCGGCCGCGACACCTCGCGTCACCAGCAGACGGGCTGCTGCGAAGCCCGCCAGACAGGCCGCGATCGCCAGCGGATCGCGGCCGGCCAGATACCAGATTCCAGCCAGCACAACCGCCATGCGCACGACCACACTGCTCACAAACAACAGCGCCGGTCTCTTCGCCCCGGGCATCCGCTGCACAGTCAGCCACAGTCCGACAAAGAAGACGAATCCCAGTAACAGCCCCGCCATCAGCTGCAGGACCAGCATCACCACCATACTACTCATCATGCAGTTCACTTTCGTCTTTGACCCAGCGCCATGCCGTGAGGCATCCCACAATCAGTCCCGCGAACAACAGCATCAGGGTCCATGACTGCTGTCCGTCCCATTTTGAATCCAGCCAGATACCCAGCGCGGTTCCCAGCAGGGTCGGGATGGTGACCGACCAGCCGATCAGGCCGAACATTCCCAGACCGAACCAGACGCGCTGCTGTTGATGATTTCTTGCACGAATCCGCCGGATTTCCTTCCGCGCGATCTTATCCTGCACCATGCGGCGAGTCGCAGTATGTGATTCGACGGGCGGATCGGACGCATCATCGGTCGCTGGCGGATCAGACACGAGGACGTTCCTCCAGGGCGAGAAAACGACGGACAAAATCGGCTTCCAGACGTGCCACCGCTGCGACGGCCTGACGTTCACGATCGTCCATCACTTCAAAATGATACCGCACAACATCTCTGAGTTCTCCCAGATTGCTGCCCGCCACGCCATGTTCCACAGACACCAGCACGTCGCGGCCGGACTTCACCAGCACGCCTTCTGCCACCCCCAGATATCCTTCCTGCCCGTCACTGTCGGTATAGGTCAGGATCCCCGGCGCCAGCGAGGCCACAAAATCCACGTGCCGCGGCAGCAGACAGAAGGAACCGTTATCGGCTTCCGCCACCACGCGGGCCACGTCACGGCTGAGCAGGACTTCGGTGGGCAGCAGGACCTGCAGATGCATCATGAGTCGAGCTCCTTCCGGGCCTCGTCGACACCGCCGATCATATACAGCGCACGTTCAGAAAGATCCGCGAACTCGTCGTTCAGAATACGTTCACAGCCGGTCAGCGTGTCTTCCAGCCGAACCAGTCGACCGCTGTGCCCCGTGAACTGTTCAGTGGTGAAGAACGGCTGTGTGAGAAAACGTTCCAGTCGTCGAGCCCGATTCACGGTGCGACGGTCTTCGCGCGACAGTTCCTCCAGCCCCAGCATCGCGATGATGTCCTTCAGTTCCTCATACTGGGCCAGCGTGCGACGAACGGCCTGACTGACCCCATAATGCCGCTCCCCCACAACCGGCGGCATCAGCATTTTGGAACCTGATTCCAGCGGATCAATGGCCGGATACAGTCCTTCCGCCGCCCGCCTTCGCGACAGCACCACACTGGCAGACAGATGAGCAAACGTGTGCACGGCCGCCGGATCGGTGAAGTCGTCCGCCGGAACATAGACCGCCTGCACCGACGTGATCGCGCCGCTGGCCGTCGTGCAGATTCGTTCTTCCAGTCCCGCCAGATCCGATGCCAGCGTGGGCTGGTAACCCACCCGCGACGGCAGCTCTCCCAGCAGTCCGGACACTTCCATCCCGGCCTGAATAAAGCGAAAGATGTTGTCAATCAGCAGCAGCACATCCTGACGACAGTCGTCCCGAAAGTACTCGGCCATGGTCATCGCCGCATGCCCCACGCGGTACCGGGCGCCCGGCGGTTCGTTCATCTGACCAAATACCATCACGGTCTTGTCCAGTACTCCGGCCTGCCCCATCTCGCGATAAAGTTCTTCCGCCTCGCGGCAGCGTTCGCCAATCCCGCAGAACAGACTGACCCCGTCATGGTGCCCCACAACATTGTTAATCAGTTCCGTAATCAGCACCGTCTTGCCCACACCGGCGCCGCCGAACAGCCCTGCTTTCCCCCCGCGTTCCAGAGGCGCCAGCAGATCAATTGACTTGATTCCGGTTTCGAAGATACCCGCGTCGCCGGCACGGTCTGCCAGCGGCGGTGAATCATGATGAATCGATCGACGATGAACCTCACCGGGTGCCGGAAGACGATCGATCGGCTGCCCGAACACATCAAACATCCGCCCCAGCAGTTCATTGCCCACCGGAACCTCCAGCGGATGTCCCGTGTTGATGATTTCAGATCCGCGACTAAGACCGCGCGTCGAATTCAACGCAATACCACGAATCATCTGCTGATCCAGCTGAGCCAGCACCTCCACCACAATCCCGCCGTCGCGGCCGGCCCGCAGCTCAGAACGCAGGTCCGGCAGACGTCCTGCAAAACTGGCGTCCACGACGCTTCCACGGACCGCAATCACCTGTCCTCGGTCCTGCTCGGTACAAAGAATCGAATCGGCCTGAGCCATTCCCGGCTTTCAAAATACTTAGGAGATTCCGGTCAATTATTGTCGCCTTTCGCTCAGCGAACGGCGACCAGCCAGTCGGTTATTGATCGACCGTTTCTTACTCGTTAACAGAACACGGCTGAACTGCACGTGTCGTGCCGAACACAACACCGCTCTGACGGCCACCCCGGCACAAGCCTGAAACTGCGCAGGCGCGCCAAAACGCACATCGCAACAACCGGCACAGCGATTACCGCGGCATGCACACCAGCAGGAGCGACGTCCTGCGGTGCAGATCAACCCTCAGATCACCCGCCGCAGATCTTCTTCAGATGTTCGATCAACTGCGGAATCGAACTCCCGGTGTAATCCTTGTCGACTTCCACATCCACCATTCGCTGCAGTGGGGCGGGCAGATGCTGCCTGAGTGTTCCCAGAAACGCAGGCGCCGAAATAATCACCAGACGGCCGAACTTTTTCTCGTCCCGCCCTGCTTCCAGGCAGGACACCACCTGTGCCGCAAAGACTTCAGCCATCTTGTGCTGATAGTTGGTCCGGGGTTCACCCGCTTCCAGTGAATCTTTCGTCCCTCGGAAATACCCCTGCCGATCAGAAACCGTGTCGCTTTCATGCATCGCTGATTCCGGATGAATCAGCGTTTCCACTTCCTGCAGCCCCCCGGGATCGCTGCCCTCAAAGCCAAAAATTCGTGCCCGGCCGCGTTCGGCCACAACAACCCAGGTCACCGGAACGACGGGAGGATGGTGTCTGCGCGTCATGACAATGAATTCCTCTTAATACAGTGACAGTGCCCGGGAAACACATTTCCTGAGCCCCACTTCGTGACTGCTCATCAAGGCAGCTGCGGTGGTGCTTCCCCATGCAGCAAACCGGATGCCGGAACAGACTGAACAGTCCTTGCAAGGTCGCCACCTGCCACCTGCCACCTGCCCTCCAGCAAGGCCGCACGGCGTTCGCGGCGGCCGTATGCCCCTGAATCAATCCTCTCAACCGGTCACCAGCACTTTGGCGCCCTGCACATTTCGGAACTTCAGGTCCAGCAACGCCTGGTTGGCATGCTGCAGCGGATAGGTTTCAACGGTCGGACGCAACGGAATCCGAGCCGCCAGCGGAAGGAATTCGCGAATATCAAACTGCGTGATGTTCGCGACTGATTTGATTTCGCGTTCCATCCACAGATGCTCGTGATAACTCAGCTGCAACAGTTCCTGCTTGTCGGCGTCTTCCTTCCGAATGGCGTTGATCACCAGACGTCCGCCGGGTACAAGGTTTGCCATGGCCTGCACCACCGGCCGCCATGCGGGTGTGGTATCAATGATTGCATGAAGCCGTTCGGGCGCCCGGTCTGCCGTGTCACCGGCCCAGACAGCCCCCTGCCTGATGGCAAAGTCACGGGTCGCCTGATCCCGGGCAAACACAAAGATGTCGGTGTCCGGAAACAGGTGGCGACTCAGCTGCAGCACCAGGTGAGCCGACCCGCCAAATCCCGTCAGTCCCAGGCGGTCGCCGTTACTCAGCCCCGTCAGCTTCAGAGCTCGGTAGCCGATGGCGCCAGCACACAGCAGCGGCGCGGCTTCGACATCGCTGAACACGTCCGGAATCGGATAGGCGTAGTCTTCCGGCACGGTCAGATATTCAGCGTAGCCACCGTTCACATCGCGACCGGTGGCCTGAAATTCTGAGCCGAGATTCTCGGCTGTCGTACCGTCTGAGCAGTGAATCCAGCCCACGCCGACACGGTCACCGACCCGATGCCGCGAGACCTGTTCACCACACTGTTCCACCCGCCCCACAATTTCATGCCCCGGCACCACGGGCAGTGACGGCGGTGCCGTGCGGCCTTCGATTTCGTCCAGCTCTGTGTGGCAGACGCCACAAGCCGCGACGCGAATCAGAATCTCGCCGGACTTCGGCTGCGGTATCGGCAGGTCGGTCAGCTGCAGCGGCTGATCGCACTCACCCAGAGAAACGATCCGAGGCAGAATCAGGGCTTTCATTTCACACTTTCACACAATGCCGCTCAGCAGCCGCCCCACCAGATAAGCCAGCCCGGCGGCAATGCCTCCGATCGACAGCGTTTCGAGCCCCGACCAGTACCATCGCTGCAGCACAAACCGGGATTTCACGGCCCCCACACAGAAGAAAGCAATGGCCGTCAGAATCGTACTGACCAGAAACGGATTGGAATCGTCTGTCGGCAGCAGGTGGTCCACGACAAAGGCAACCAGCGGAAGAAAGCCGACCGCAATGAACGCTGCCAGCGTGACCAGGGCGGCTCGCACCGGATTCGGACGATCCAGCGACATGCCGAGTTCTTCCTGCAGCATCGTGTCGACCCACAGTTTCTGATCGGCTGTAATTCTGGAGACTGCTTCCTCCAGCACGTCCCCGTCAAATCCCTTGGCCGCCATAATCTGGCGGATTTCTTCACGCTCGCCTTCGGGATACTGTTCGATGTGCTGTTCTTCGGTTAGTCGGGCCTGCTGCAGAAGCTGCAGGTCTGCCCTGGAGCCCAGATAATTGCTGGCCGCCATACTGAAACCGTCGCCCACCAGATTGGCCATTCCCAGCACAATCACCACGCCGGATGACAGACCGGCACCGGCCACACCGGAAACGACGGCAAACGTCGTCACCGCACCGTCGATCCCACCATAGATAAAATCACGCAGGTAACTGTGCGACGTTTCTTTCTGCAGCCGCGCCCGAATGGCGGGGACCGTGTGCTCTGCCTGCAGGCTGTCCTGCGATGAAGCGGACGTCATGGGCTCTTCCCGACCTATCCGGATGATTCCGGCCGATGCAGATTATAGCGTTCCAGCAACCGGTAGAGTTTGCGGCGGTGAATTCCAAGAGCACGTGCGGCCCGCGCCTTATTGCCCTTTTCACGATCCAGAATCTCAACAATATGCGCTTTTTCGATTTCATCCAGACGAGAGGTGTCGACTGTCACGCGGCGGACGGTATCGACCGGACCATTCAGAATATCAGACGGCAGATCGTCCAGCGTCACCAGGTTGTTGTCCGCCAGCACGGTGGCACGATCCAGCGTGTTGATCAGCTGCCGCACATTGCCCGGCCAGTGATACGACACCAGTGCCGCCCGGGCATCATCTTCAATCGTCCAGTCGGCTCCCAGCAGATGAGTAATCAACAGGTCAATGTCCCGCCCTCGTTCGCGCAGCGGCGGCAGTTTCAGTGACATTACGTTGATGCGATAAAACAAATCTTCACGAAACGCGCCGTCCCGGACATCATCCGCGAGATCGCGATTGGTAGCGGCGATCAGACGCACGTCCACCCGACGTTCCTTGTGAGAACCGACACGACGCATGGAACCGTCTTCCAGCACACGCAGCAGCTTCGGCTGCAAAGCCAGCGGAAGTTCACCCAGTTCATCAATAAAAAGAGTGCCACCGTCGGCCACTTCAAACAGCCCCGGTTTGTCGGCTGCCGCTCCGGTGAAGGCACCCTTCTGATGCCCGAACAATTCACTTTCGACCAGGTTTTCCGGCAGTGCGGCACAGTTAATCGTGACGAACGGCTTGTCGGCCCGCAGACTGTTCTGCTGGATCGCTCTGGCCACCAGCTCCTTGCCGGTTCCGCTTTCTCCCTGAATCAGGACCGCCTTGTCCGTCGGTGCCACTCGTTCAATCAGCCGAAAAACTTCCTTCATGGGAGATGATTCGCCGATCATCTTCATCTTCGGCTGCTGCCGCTTGATGACTGCCTTCAGCTGCCGATTCTCCTTGCTCAGACGGCCTCGCTGCCACGCGATCCGACAGCGCTGCTCAAGATCGCCCAGTGGAAAGGGCTTGGTCAGGTAATCACAGGCGCCCATCTTCATGGCCTGGACGGCCGAATCCACCGTTCCCTGACCGGTCAGAATGATGACTTCGGTGTCGATGTCCGCCGATTTCATCCGCTGCAGCAGCTCAATGCCGGAAATTCCCGGCATATTCATATCAACAACCGCCACGTCAAAGTGCTGACGTTCAAAGGACGCCAGCGCCTCCTGAGCATTGGCGGCCTCCGCGACATTGTGTCCCTTACGAACCATCCACCGCGCTGTCGTTTCACGAAAATCATCCTCGTCTTCAACGAGCAGCAGATTAATGGGAGCCGGTTCAGACACGATGAAAAATTCTTGCTCAAGAGGTAGAGGACACTAAAAAAACAGAACCGGGATCATGAACGTCACGAGCCCGGTTCTGATACCCGGATCTTCCTTCAGACAGCGAAGGTCGCCGCCGTTTCTATCCCTTGATCGGAATTTTTCTGGACTTTGCCTCTTCCGCCTTCGGAAGAACCACGGTCAGCACGCCATCCTTCAGCTCAGCGTCGACCTTTTCCTCCTGCACGCTGCACGGAAGTCGAATGGCACGGGAAAAACTGCCCGTCCGACGCTCGACCCGGTGATATTTTCGAGCAGCATCGTCCTCTTTTTTCTCCTCACTCGTCTCGCCGCTGATCACCAGGTGATCATTGCGGATCTCAATGCTGATATCGTCCACCTTCATCCCCGGCACGTCCGTTTTTACTTCCACCGCATCCTCGGTTTCCGCCACGTCAATACTCGGTACTGTCACATCGGCCAGCGTGGCGGGGGCGGACGTTCCGAAAAAGTTCTGGAACAGATCGTCCATTTCCTCGCGCAGACTCGCCAGCGGACCACGCTGAAACCACTGTCCGGGAGTTGTCGATTCACGTTTTTTCATCGATCCATTCATGCGTCAGCCTCCTGATAAAAGTTCAACCGTCATTGTGCCGCAACAGTCCGGCCCCTGCTTCGCTTCAGGCAAACCTGACGTCACCGGACCCGTCGCACCAACGACTCCGTTTTGCACGCCACGTGCCAATCCGCCCGCGAGCGACGTTCGCCGCCTCGAATCGGGCCCGAGACACAAAGGCACACACCAGCCCCGCCTGCAAAACGTGCACAGTTGCACACAATCACCCCAAAAGCGCGACCAATCGGCACACCACAGAAAATGACAGCTATTGCGCGCCAGATCCGGCACACAAGATGCGTCCGCAGTTGGTGAG
The DNA here is from genome assembly GCA_040222735.1 of Fuerstiella sp. Lineage (GTDB taxonomy): Bacteria > Planctomycetota > Planctomycetia > Planctomycetales > Planctomycetaceae > Fuerstiella. Next base: position 13,722 of record JAVKCM010000067.1, read on the forward strand.
GCAGCGACTCCACGACGCACTTTTGATCTGTGAGCAACCGCAGCGTCTGGCTGTCTGACGCCGCCAATGGTCGGTCGTGTGTCCCGTCGCCACGTCCCGCAGGGTGCTGCCTGCGACCAGGGTCAGAGAAATACGAATCGCCGCTCCGGAGCCGATGGTCATGGCAATTCATCCCACCACGCTGATTGACGGATTAAAGAATCCGGCCGCCTTTCCGCACTCGTGTCAGCAGATTCAGGTGATGGAAACTCATATCTCGTGGGTGGTGCTGACCGGCCAGCGGGCTTACAAGATCAAGAAGCCGGTCAATCTGGGCTTTGTCGATTTCACGACGCTGACGCAGCGCCGTCACTTTTGTGAAGAGGAACTGCGGCTGAATCGACGGCTGGCTCCGGACCTTTATCTGGATGTCGTTCCCATCACGGGAACGCTGCAGAATCCACAGGTCGACGGCGACGGCCCGGCCATTGACTACGCGGTCCGGATGCTTCAGTTCGATCAGCCGAATCTGCTGTCGAACCTGTCCCGCAGCGAGCTGCAGCACCATCACATCGATGATCTGGCCGATCGCTGCGGACAGTTTCATCTGGCAGCAACCGTGGCCGACGCCGGCTCCGAATTCGGCACGCCAGACGGAATCATGACATCAGTGCGGGAAAACTTTGACGTGCTGTGTGCGGCCGAGGATCCGATTGCCGAAATGGCGTCCGGCCTGAGGCGGCTGGCAGAACAGCAGTTTCAGCTGCTGAAACCGGTGTTCGAGCAGCGGCGCCAGAACGGGATGGTGCGTGAATGCCACGGCGACATGCATCTGGGCAACATGTTTCTGCAGCGTGATCATGTGGTCGTGTTTGACGGCATCGAATTCAACGAGGGCTTTCGGTGGATCGATATCATCAATGACATGGCCTTCGCCGTCATGGATTTCGAAGACCGCAACCTGAACGATCTGGCTCGGCGGTTTCTGAATCGCTGGCTGGAAAACACGGGCGACTATGCAGGACTGCGGGTGCTGCCTTTTTACGCCGCTTACCGGGCCGCGGTCCGGGCGAAGATCGACGCCATTCGCCTGAATCAGCCGGAGGTGTCGTCTTCTGAACAGCGACATCTGTCGAAGGACTGCCTGGGATACCTGGAGCAGGCACGTCATCACACCGCTGTCAGACAGCCCTGGCTGCTGATCACCACCGGTCCGTCGGGCAGCGGCAAGACAACGGTGACACAGGGGCTGATCGAAGCCACTGAGACCATTCGTATTCGTTCTGACGTGGAACGAAAGCGTCTGTTCGGGCTGCGTCCGGAAGAATCGTCGGATTCAGGAACGAAGCACAGGATGTACTCACCCGAAACGACGACGGCCGTGTATGACCACCTTGCGACTCTGGCCACTCAGGTCATCACCGCCGGGTTTCCGGTCGTCGTCGACGCCACGTTTCTGAAACAGGCAGAACGAGAACGTTTTGCCGCCCTGGCGGCCGAACTGCAGGTTCCGTACGGAATTATTCGCTGTGACGCAGAGCCAGACACCCTGAAGCAGCGAATTCAGTCGCGCCGGCAGCAACAGGCGGATGCCTCAGAGGCCGATGCAACGGTTCTGCAGCAGCAGTTGCAGACGGCCGAGCCGCTGTCATCAGCCGAACTGCGATCCGCCATCGATGGACACGTCGCCGACCTGGCGGCGGCCGTCCGACAGAAGCTGTTGCCGCGCTGAAAACACAGAAATCGCAGGTTCTTCATTCCTGAGACGGCCAGGGCTCCGGACTGCGTCCCGTGGGCAGCAGAATCCTGACTTCGCCTCCCTGTTCGGTGTCCAGGCCCAGTGCAATCTGTCCGCCATGAGCTTCGACAATTCGCTGGGCAATCGCCATTCCCAGACCGGTTCCCTTCTGCTTGGTCGTAAAGAAAGGCTGAAAGACCTGAGCGGCCGTCTCGGCATCAAATCCCGGTCCGTTGTCCCGGAATGAAATCTCAATGTATTCGACGCCCGACTGAACAAGGGTTTCACAGGCGATCGTCAGACAGCCGGGATCCGAACAGGCGGCAATCGCGTTCTCCATCACGTTTCGGAACACCTGTTCAATCCGGTGCTCATCAATATGGCACTGCAGATTCAGATCGGTGTCAGGTTCAATCAGCTGGAAGGCGCGTCCGAAACGCACCGATTCCAGATCACGCCATATGGTCCCCCAGAGCCGGGCCAGGTCGACGAGACAGTATTCCAGGTTGATAGGGGCCGCGTAGTTCCGCACTTCTTCGTAATGGCGGTGCAGGTCAGTCAGAGCGCGATACATCTTGGTAGTCAGCTCCAGCTGTTCCGGCTGGTCCTCCAGGTCCAGAGCCAGCATATCCAGGCAGGCCTGAGCGCGCTGCAGCGCATTGCGACTTTCGTGAGCGAGCCCGGTAACCATCTGGCCGATTGCCGCCAGCCGCTCCGACTGCATCAGCTTTTCCTGAGCCTGCCTTTGTTCAGAAATGTCTTCCATCACAGCGACGATATGAGACACGCTGCCGTCGGCCCCGCGAACGGGGGCCACTGAGACTTCGTTCCAGAACTTTTCCTGGTTCTTCCGGCGGCACAGGACCGTGGTGCGAAATTCCAGCTCGTTGGCAATCGCCGTCTGCAGCTGCAGCAGAGATTTTTCTCCGACGTTGCTGTCGCACAGCAGATCACACCCCTGTCCGATCACCTCCGCAAAACTGAAGCCGGACATTTCTTCGAAGGCCCGATTAACAAAGATGATCGGATGCCCCTCACGCGTGGCATCGGCAATAACGATCCCTTCGTTGGCGGACTGAATGGCCTGATCACGGATTCTGAGTTCCGTTTCATGGCGATCCCGGTCGGTGACGTCCTGCAGCAGCCAGACTTCGTGATCGTCGTACCGATATCCGCTGAACTCCACCACGCGTTCCACGTTGTCCCGGCGGCGTATCACGAATCGCTGTGACCGGTTGTTCCATTGCTTCCGATAAGCCGCATACAGGCGGCGCATCGCCCGGGCACGACCTCTGAACAGCCGGGAAAAACAGGTGTCAATGGTCGTCAGCTCATCAGCCGCATAGCCGGTTATCCGCTGCACCACCTTGTTGAAATGTACGATGCCGGCCGCGGTGTCCACGTAGGCCGCCGCCGCCGGCAGATGCTCGACCATGAACTCCAGCTGAGCATCGCGCTGCGCGAGTTCATGCTGCACGCGTTTCTGTTCGGTCAGATCCAGCACGGTGGTCACGAAGGCCTCACGCCCTTCCCACCTGGTGCGCTGCAGGCGTACGTTGACAGGATAACGCGACTGATCGCAGCGCTGGTGAGTGGTTTCAAACTGCAGCAAAGATTCCTGACCGGTCCGCAGCGGCGCCAGCAGTTCACGATAACGGACCTCCGAAAATTCCGGCTTCAGGTCAATGGGTGTCAGCTGCAGTATCTGCTCTTCGCTGTAACCGACGTTCTCCAGCGCGCCGCGGTTGACATGCAGAAACCTGAGCGTCTCAGCGTCAAACACATAGATTTCATTCAGTGACGTTTCCAGAATCCGCCCCAGCTGCGTGGCCTGCTGCTCGGCCTTGCGCAGGTCGGTCAGATCGTGGACAAAACCGGTGAAGACATGACGCGCACCAAAGGAAACCTCACTGACCGCAAGGTACAGCGGAAACTGACTGCCGTCCTTTCGCCGACCTTCCACTTCCCGACCGATTCCAATGATCTTGCGTTCTCCCGTGTGCAGGTAGTTCGCCAGATACTGATCGTGTTCGCGGCCATATCGATCCGGCATCAGCATGTTGACGTTGCGGCCCACCATTTCCGCGGCGGTGTAACCAAACAGCTTTTCGGCAGCCGGATTCACGGCCTCCATCAGGCCCCGCTCATCAATCGTGATGATCCCGTCGACGGCACTGTCCAGTAACGCGCGCAGCCGGGCGTACTCTTCCAGATGCTGTCTGGCTTCAGAGATTTCCGTCACATCCAGTCCTTACCAAAAAACGAAAAATCGACTCCTCCGCGAACCCGGATGTCGGGGGGGGGAGCCGTTCATTGTGCGATATGGCTCAGTTGTGCTCACCCGCTCACCCCGAAAAATCCGTGGCAGCGGGAAAAAACGTTCTGTTCGGGTTTGATCGAGATTTATCTGTTCTACTTATTTTGGCACACCACGTGCGTCGCATGGCCTGTTCCGCGGTACCGTTCTGTACGGAATACGCATTCACCACGCAGGCACGCTGCAGCATAGGTCTGGCGGGGTGTCGGAATCAATCAGCATCTTTTTACGAGCTCGAAGAGCGGAGCAACAGTGATGGCAAACTCCGAGCATCTGGCACTGCTGGAGCAGGGTCCGGAGGCCGTATCAGATTGGCAGCAGTCAAACCCGTACGAAAATCTGGATCTGGAGGGAAGCGACCTGCGGGCACTGAATCTGAAAGGCGCTAATCTGGCCGAGGCAAATCTGACGCGGGCCGTGCTGGACGACATGGATCTGCGGGGCTGTGATCTGGTCGACGCCGTCCTGCTGCACGCGTCTCTAAGAAATACTGACCTGTCGGATGCCGTTCTGACCGGAATCACCGCCAACCACTGCAACCTGCTGAATGCCAACCTGACCAGAGCCCGGATCAATAAAGCGGATCTTAGCTGGTCCTGCCTGTCAGGAGTCACCGCGGAAGATGCAGACTTCTCGGAAACAGACCTGATTAACTCGGACCTGACTCGCGCCAACCTGCAGCGTGCTTCGCTGTCGAACGCGGTCCTGATCCGGGCTCGACTGACAGAAGCAGACGCCCGTGAAGCCAGTTTTCGAGGCGCCGACCTGGTCGATTCCATTCTGCGGCAGGCGGTGCTGTCCGACTGCAATTTCCTGAACGCCCGGCTGATCCACGCAGACCTGAATGCGGCCGTCCTGCAGCGCGCCGTCCTGGGTGACGTGGAACTGAGCAACCTGAGCAATGCCGATCTGACCGATGCCGATCTGGAAGATTCACGCGTCGTGGAATCACATCTGAACGAGGCAGATCTGCATTCCGCCAACCTGACTCACGCCGACCTGCGCGGGGCCGATCTGCGCGGAGCCGACCTGACGGATGCGGACCTGAAAGACACTAATCTGGCCGGCGCCAAGCTGGCCAACGTGCTGGTCTCAGGCAGCGATTTCTGGGAAATACTGGCCGAACGCCGAGCAAGACCGCACGACTTCAACCGACTGATGAAACAGTGGGAAGTGGTCGCGAATTCCAATCTGTATGGACACCCCGCGTATGTACTGCGCGAAAGACACGAAAAGCCGGTGAACAGTGACCCGCTCTGAAACGCGGGATGAGTCTACGGCACCTCACGGGCGACGACGACGATATGCTGTCCTTTCGGAACGGGTGCCACCCAGGCCTGCGCCAGGACAACCCCGTCCAGCGCCGCCACGCAGGGCCACGGCGCCAGATCCAGCCGGTCAAAGTCATGCAGCAACCCGACCGTCTGTCCTTTCTTCACGGCGGTACCACATTCCACCAGCGGTTCGTAATGCCCGGCAAACGGAGACACGATGAAGCAGTCACGGTCCACCATTTCAAGTTTCCGCTGAGTGCCGTCTTTGTGGTGAGCGATCGGCTGAATTTCGCCGTGCAACAGATTATTGTTGATGGCGGCTGCCAGCACGCCCTGGCGCCCATAACGCACTCCGGCCGGGTTGACCGATCGTCCCCAGCCCAGTTCCGTGCCCACCGTGATCTTACCCAGTCGCTCGGCTTCACTCGGCAGCAGCCCCGGCGTGACATTCTGATAGACCATCAGCGACGGTGTGCCGAACCACCGCGCCGTCTGCTCGATGCGATCACTTAATTCACGGTCCTCCAGCGGATGAAAATTGGCGCAGATGGAAAACCGAGCCACATCACCGCCGGAATGCAGATCCAGCACGATGTGCACACGAGGCCAGATATATTCTCGCACAAACGCGGCGATGCGGTGCGTAATGCCGGCCAGCGCAGGTGTTTTTCCGGCACCGTCGACAAAGGCACGGTTCAGGTTCACGCCATCATCCAGCCGGCTTTCACGTGTGCCGGCCAGAAACGCGGCCGGGTTGAGCACGGGAATCAGAATCAGGCGACCACGCACGTTTCGAATATCGATTTCACGCAGCAGATGCTTCAGTACGATCGGGCCTTCGTATTCATTCCCGTGATTCGAACCAAACGACACCAGTCCTTCACCGTCACGCGCTTCCGGACCTACAAACACCGTCAGCGGAAACAGGTGATCTCCCCAGATGCTGTCATGTTCCAGAGCCACCCAGTAATCACGTCGGCCCGGAGAATCCAGATCCAGCGCTTCAGGCCGAACAATGCTGCGTTCCATGAACAGGACTCCTGTAGCAGTCAAAATGTGCTGTGACAACGTCGACTCTGGCATGCATCAGATTAGTCACCGGCACGGACGCTGAAAAAATCTGTCGACGTTGTCAGATACTTGCGATTTATTCCACGACGACGGAAGATGTGCACGGTCACGGGTGGGTGAGCATCTTTTCTGCCCGTGCCGAAGATCAGGATGATTGACTCACAGCCCACTGCCAGAAGGCTCCGACATGAGCACGGTTCTTCCATTTCTGCGGAATGCAATCCTCGTTTCCGGTCTTTTACTGCTTACCTGTTCGCAGGGCCAGTCTCAGGACAATCTGCCGAATGATTTCAACGCGCTGATTCAGCAGAAGACACAGCTGCTGGAGCAGTATTCAAAGCTGCAGGAATCCGGACCGCCCGACCAGGCTGTTCAGGTGCTGCGACAGATTGTCAACATTCATCGCCGAGCGCTGAGTGTGGCGGAAGCCGAAGGACGGCCCGAGGACATCCTGAGTCAGCTGCGGCGGGTCTTCGGCAACGACACGGAGTATCTGTCGGACGAACTGTTTGCCCGCGGCGAGTATGCCGAGTCGGCAGCGCTCAGAAAAGAAGTGGAAACTTTCTATCAGAAACTGCTGGGCCCGCAACACAACGCCGTGCAGGCCATGCACTGGAAGGCCGTGACGGCAGAAAAACTGAGCAACGCGACCAACGATCAGCAGGTCGCCTACGCGGTCGCCACCGGTGCGGAAGAACAGGCCAGGCGAGCCATGCAGAACGGTCAGCTGGATATCGCCGCCCGCGTCTTTACTCAGCTGATCGAGGCACAGATTGCAGTGCTGGGTGAGGCACATCCGGATGTGGCCGTGGATCTGAACGAATACGGGCGCGTCCTGTGGATGCAGCAGAAGTACGACGAAGCCGAAAAAGCCTATCAGCGCAGTCTGAAGGCTCGTGAATCCACGACCGGAAAGGATCTGCAGTTCGCGACGACGTCCTTCAACCTGGGACGCCTGTACCAGGATACTCAGAAGCCGGCCGATGCCGAGCAATATTATCTGGCGGCCGCCGCCATTGAAGAGCCGATTCTGGGCAGCACGAACGAATCTTTTCTGCAGACGCTGAATCAGCTGGCGACGCTGTACGAACAGACCGGCGATCGACAGAAACTGGCAGACATTCAGCAACGGATTGCCGCGGCCGATCCGCTGGCTACGATCACGTCGCACCTGCCGAAAGGGACGTATGCCGGAGCCGCCCTGCAGCCGGCTCGACTGATCGATGACCCTGCTCTGCAACTGCTGCCCTTTGAAGTCATTGAAGCCGCCGGCCGCGAAGAAATGGGATTCAATCCCCTGGACATTGAAGCTGCCGTGGTCTTTGCCACCCTGCCTGTGGTCGAACCTCCGTTCAACTTCGGACTTCTGTTCAAGCTGAAAGACGGTGCCCCGGCCGAATTCCCCTGGGCCGCCGAAATGGAGACCGTCGAATTCGGCCAGCAGCAGACTTATCTTAGAAAAGCGTCAGGCGGCCAGAACACCATGGCTTTTGCACAGTTCAACGACGGCGTGGTGCTGCTGGGAACCGAAGAAACAATCCGCCAGAGTCTCACCCGGTCCGGCGATACGGTCGTCGGCTCCATACTGAAGGCGGATCGTGATCAGGGACAACTGACGGCGGCGGCCAACCTGACACTGATCCAACCCTTCATTCAGGCCGCACTGGCGGATGCGCCGCCACTACCACCCGCACTGGATGCCCTGAAGTCCACATCCCTGTCCACCGAAACCGTCAAGGTGTGGGTGGATGTCACGCAGGGATTGAAGCTGTCGCTGATTCTGAATACAACCAATGAAGAAACCGCGGGCCAGACCTCTGAGGCCATTACCAACGCCCTGAATTTCGGGCTGCAGATGGCCCTGCAGGAAATGGAATCCGAACTTGAAGGCGACAAACCCGTCGAGGTGGCCACGCGGGCCTATGCTCAGCGAATCGTTCGGCAGTACCTGAACAAGCTGCAGCCGACCGTCGCCGGGCGGTCAGTGATTGTGGAAGTGGAGGCCATGGAACAGTCGTTCGCTCCGATCAGCATCGCCCTGCTGCTGCCGGCGGTTCAGGCCGCTCGCGAAGCCGCTCGTCGGACTCAGGATCTGAACAGCCTGAAGCAGATTGCTGTGGGTATGCACATCTACCACGACACGCACGGTCATTTCCCGACGCGGGCCAGCTATGACAGCAACGAAAAACCACTGCTAAGCTGGCGTGTGCATCTGCTGCCATTTCTTGATCAGCAGGAACTCTACGATCAGTTCCATCTGGACGAACCCTGGGACAGTCCGCACAACATCGAACTGGCGGCGCAAATGCCGGACGTCTACCGCAGTCAGAGTGCGGCCGACGGCATGAAAACCCTGTTCATGACCCTGGACGGAAAAGGCACCCTGATGGAAGGAACCAAAGGCCTGACATTTGCCGATATCACCGACGGAGCGTCCAACACGATGATGATCGTGCAGGCGGATGAGGAAAATGCTGTCGTCTGGACGCAGCCGGAAGACCTGAAATTCGATCCAGAGTCTCCATGGAACGGACTCGGCGGACTCCGCCCGACGGGTTTCCTGGCCGCCTTCGCCGATGGATCGTGTCGGCTGGTTCCCATCGAGACCGATGAGGAAACCCTGCGCCGCCTGATTCTGCGAAATGATGGACAGCCCGTGGATTTCTGATCCCCATTGTTTGATCTGCAGATCGTCGACGGTTGCCATGGCTGTCGGATCCAGCACCGTGGAACAGTGCCGCCTGACCACGGGTGCGTTATACTTATGACGGTAAAAAGTGTCCGGTCAATTACTGGTCGCCTTTCGCTCCGCGAAAGAGCGCCAATTCGCGGAGCGAAAGGCGACCAACCAGTCAGTTATTGATCGACCGTTTCCAGGCCATCAATTTTGCCGCCGCACATTTGTGGATCCGCCCGAAATGCAAGCCAGTCCGCCCCGCCGCCCCGGAATCTTTTTGTTCGCCCTGCTCGCGACCACGCTGTTGTCTGTCGCCACGGCCGAAGAAACGACCACTCTGCGAGTCCTGTGCTACAACATTCATTACGGCCAGGTAAACGACGGACGCTACGAGCTGCAGCGTCTGGCGAATGTCATCAACAGCACGAAGCCGGACCTTATTGCTCTGCAGGAAGTCGACGTCGGCGTCGAGCGATCCGGCCGGGTGCATCAGGCACGAACGCTGGGTGAACTGACCGACATGGCTGTTCGATATGGACCGACACAGCATTATCAGGGCGGTCTGTTCGGTAACGCGGTGCTGACACGGCTGCCGATTCTGGATGTTCATATTCAGCCTCTGCCGTACACCGAAAGTACGCCGGACCGCACGACCTATCCACGCGGAGCCATAGCAGTGACGGTGCAGCTTCCGGACGGCAGCCCGCTGAAGTTCGTCAGCACTCATTTTCAGCATAACGTGCCGGAAGATCGGGTTGCCGAAGCGGAAGCCATCAATCAGCTGTTCGGCCACGAGGATCAGCTGCCGACAATTCTGGCCGGCGACATGAATGCTACTCCGAATTCCGAACCAATCCGCGTTCTGCAGAAACAATGGTCGGCGGCCATCGATCCACAGGCTGCTCCCACAGCTCCATCAGGCAGTCCGCGATCTCGTATTGACTACGTCTTCTACCGCGGCGCGACTCTGAAGGTCGTGGATTCCCGGGTGATTGCCGAACCGATGGCTTCGGATCACCGACCGGTGCTGGCCGTATTTGAGCTGAATTGATCTTTTCGTCAGCTTCCTGGCGGGCAGGACCGGAACAGCCGGATCAAGCTGGCAAAATCATCGATCGACGACATCCGCCATCGCAGATGTGCGAATAAGCACGAAGCGTGCATATCGGCTCAGCAAGGGTCACAGAAAGATGCATCTGTGACAGGCTGGAAACCTTCTGGCGAAAAACCGGGCACTGGCATCTGTTTTGCGATGATCAGTGCGGACCATTGAAACCTGAAACCAACACAGCAAACAGTTCTGCAATGATTTCACTCAAAAACATTCTACTGCCGACGGACCTGAGTGAACCATCACGCCATGCCACGAAATACGCCATCGAATTTGCCAGGCAGTTCGATGCGACGCTGCATTTGTTGTATGTGATTGAAGAGCCGCCGTTTTACGCCCCGCTGGGAGGCTACTTCCCGACTCATGAGGAATGGGAGGCGTTCGCGGACTCGGGTCTGCAGGAATGGATTGTCGAAGACGATGCGGCCGGGCTGACGATTATTCGGGAAAAAGTGTACGGGCATCCGGTGCCGAAGATCGTCGAATACGCGGCTGACCATGAGATCGACATGATCGTGATCGGCACGCACGGACGCTCGGCAATTCCCCACCTGCTGCTGGGCAGCAAGGCAGAAAACATCATTCGACATTCGCCCTGCCCGGTGTTTACGGTACGCCCGAAACAACATGAATTTGTGATGCCCTGAAAGGGATTCCATGACGGAACACAACCGCATTACCGGAAAGACGACGGCCTCGGGGCTGGTGACCGTGGAATGCCGCGGTGACGTCTTTCTGGTTACTCCAAAGGTTGACATGGGCGAGTTCGTGGTCAGCCAGCTGGGCGCAGAAACCGAAGAGGCGCTGCAACAGTTTCAGCAGTCCGAGAAGGCTCGGCATATCGTGATCGACCTGCACCACACGGACTACGTCGGTTCCTCGGCACTGGGACTCTTCCTGCGGCTCTGGAAACGGGTTCAGGAACGCGGCGGCAGGATGGCCCTGTGCCGGCTGTCCGACCATGAGCGGGAAGTCGTGAAGATCATGCGTCTGAACGAATTCTGGGCGATCTGTGATTCGCTGGACGACGCTCTGACAACCGTGCACGGCTGATCGCGGCGACCGGCGAAGTTCGCAGACCGACCCGCTCTGTTGACAGCCATTCAGGCCCAGGGTGGTCTGGCGGTCAGACTGCGACTCGGTTCCAGCCGGCGAACGATGGTGGCATACGCATCTTCCGCCAGGTGTGTCCACAGCGTCGCACGACCGGGATAGACACTCAGCAGGTTCTCCACACAGGGTGATTCCTTCGCGTGGTCGATGACGGTCGGCAGAGGCACCTGTCCGGGATCGATCTGTTCCACGTGCATCGCCTGCACCGTCGTGCCGCTCCAGGAGCGCATCGTCTGGTCCGAAAGCTGGGCCTGAGGAAAGAACCGGCGGACTCGATCCTGAATCAGGCTCACTTCGGCGTCCAGACTGTGAGCGGATTCCAGTGAGTTCACGACCTTCCAGTGATCGATACCGAAGACCGATGCCGTCCGGTCATCCCGATTCCAGTGCGGCATGTGATTGAAACCATCGCAGTCGACAAGACAGAATGGCTGATGACACAACTGCGGGTCCACGGCCACCAGATGTGTCTGCAGCGTTACCCGGGAGAACAGGCTCTGAGTACACGAATTGTCCGTCACCAGATAGTGGCTCAGATCAGCCTGACTGGCGCCGGTGGCAACCACGACGAAAGAAGTTTTGACTTCGTCGCCGTTGCTGGTGACCACGGAAGTAATCCGTCCGTCGTCGCGGACCAGTTTGGTCACCCGTGAGTTCGTATGGATGCGAGCTCCGTGAGCGGTCGCCTGATCCGCCAGATGCCGCAGCAGTGCGTGCGGTCGAATAGAGCGATCCGGCAGCTGAAAGGCCGTCTGAAACGAACTGCGGTCCATGTCCGGCAGCAGTTCTGCAGCACGTTCAGTGCTCAGCTGCTGATACGGAATTTCGGCCTGTTCCCATGCGCTGGTCCAGCGAGCGACGTCCGTGTCGGGATCTGTGACGACGAACAGCATTCCGGTATGACCGGGCTCAAGGCAGCTGGGGCAGAAATGAACCGTCTTGCGCCAGGATTCGTAACACATTCGTGCGATATCGACCTGTCGCGGGGCAAACCACGCTCCACTGTGCAGCCAGCCCTGATTTCTGGTGGACGCTTCAAATCCCAGGTCGGCCGCTTCCAGCAGCGTGACGGGGATTCCGTGACCGGCCAGCAGGGCTGCGATGGAGAGCCCGGAAAATCCCCCGCCGACAATCACCACGTCGTCTGGAAAACCCTTCGCGCCGGACATACCGAATCTCCTTCCGTTCAGAAATCTTGAGTCCTGACCCGCAGGCTCTGACACGCCGCCAGAACCGCGGCGGACGAACCGCCGCCTGCCGATCTGTTAGTTCCGGCACAGGGGCCGCCCCCGTATCTGTTGCACTGTCATCCGTCGCAAAGCGTGTTCCGTTTCCCGGATGAGTCCCGGGACAGTCAGCCGACACCAGCCGGCAAATTTCCGGCCTCACCGATTTTTCTCTCCTTCCCCGGACTTCCTGACTTCTGAGAGCAGGCGGATGCCCAGATACACGGCAACACCCCAGCCGCTGACACCCGGTACCGAATAATTCATCAACAGGGGCGGCACGTTCCGGCTCCACAGCAGCGAAGATCCGACAAACAGGGCGGCGACCACAATCCCCAGCACCAGCCGATTCACAACTCGATCCAGTCGGCGATGGTCCAGATGCACATCAAAGCTTCCCTGTTTGACGCGTTCCAGAATATCGGCCAGGTCGCCGGGCACGATGTCGACCAGATGACTCCACTTTCGCCATGCTGCCAGCATCCGGCGACGCATTCGCAGCGGCGACAGACGCCGTTTCATGATACTTGAGCGATAAGGACGAAGCAGTTCGACCATCTGAAACTTCGGCGACAGCTGCTCAGCCATCCCTTCCAGCACGGCCAGCATTCGCAGCAGCATGGACAGTCGGGCCGGGAGCCGGATGTGTTGTCGGCGAATCACGGCAATGGCATCGTTCATCGCGGCGCCGACTTCGAAGTCATCCAGCGACAACATGGCGTACCGATCAAAGAATTCCACGACATCCTGATTCAGTGACCGGCGATCAAAATCGCCTGGCAGTTCCCCCAGCGAAATGATGGTCTCTACCAGCTGTTCCGAATTCCCGTCAACCGCCGCCATCAGCAGGTCTTCGAAATCATCTCTCATCATTTCATCGATCCGGCCGACCATTCCGCAGTCCAGAATTCCGACCACCCGGTCAGGCAGCACCAGCAGATTTCCCGGATGCGGATCGGCATGGAAGAAGCCGTCCCGGAACACCATTTCCAGAAATATCTTCGCGCCCTGTTCAGCCAGCTGCGGAAGATCACAGCCGCTTTCTGCCAGCCGCCTGCGGTCAGAAACCGGCGTCCCCTGCAGAAACTCCATGGTCAGAACGCGACGCGTGCTGAGCTCACAAAAGACTTCCGGAAACTGCACCGTGTCGTCGTCGCGAAAGTTATGAGCAAATCGCTGCACGTTTCGCAGCTCCTGACGAAAATCGAGTTCCGTCAGCAGCGACTTGCGCAATTCATTTACCGTCGCGACCGGACGATACAACGCTGCCTCGACGGAATATGACTCGACCAGCCGGGCCAGCTCCTGCGCGATTTCCAGATCGTTGCGGATCTTGTCCTCAATCCCCGCGTGCTGCACCTTCACCGCCACCTGCTGCCCGTCCGGCAGAGTGGCCCGGTGAACCTGCCCGATGGACGCTGAGGCGATCGGAACATCGTCAAACGAGGCAAAGATTTCTGCCGTCGGCCTGCCCAGTTCCTTTTGAATCAGCGCCCTGACGGCCTCAGCACCGTCCGGTGGTGTACTGGACTGCAGGGCACAGAGCTGCTCGGCCAGCTCCGGCCCGACAAGGTCCGGCCGGGTACTGAGCAGCTGGCCCAGCTTGATGAACGTCGGTCCCAGCTCAGCCAGCGCTTCACGGACCCGCTCAGCCCAGCTCAGCCCGGCAATGGCGGCACCTTCCGACGTTCGAAAATGCTGCTGCACCCAGTCCAGCGGCACTCGATGAAGCCACGAGGCCAGCCCGTATTTGGCCAGAACCGACGTCACCTGCTGAAGGCGGGCGGCGTTGCGGACAACCTGCGGCAGAGACGTGATGGAAGGCACAGAAATCAGTCCGCATCAGTCCGGCGGATAACGAGTACAGGAGTCAGTGCATGCCGCAGCACACGTTCGGTCGTGGACCCCAGCACCAGACGTTTCAGGCCATGATACCCATGCGAGGGCATGACAATCAATTCAGCCTTCACCCCGGCCGCATGGTTGACGATCACCGTCCCCGCATCACCCGTCAGCACGTGCCGTCTAAGCGACCCATACCCATGGTCCGCAAGCCACTGCTTCAGATGGTCCTCGCGCCCGGCCCGCCGATCTTCATCCGTCATGACCGTCGATCCGATCAGCACCGGGTCATCCATGTGAGGGACGACGTTGATGACATCCACACTGGACGGAGCATCAGCAGCCTGCAGCGCCACCTCAACCGCCAGCCGCGACGATTCAGAGAAATCAACCGGCACCACGACGCGTTTTCGCGGAAACCACTCTTCCGGATGCTCGATGACCTCCGGATGATCATCGTCACGGTGCAGCACCAGCGCCGAACAGTGGCAGTGCCGCAGAATGCGTTCCGCCACCGATCCCAGCAACAGGCGTTTCAGACCGTGATGCCCGTGCGATGACATCACAATCAGCCGTGTCCCCAGCTCTTCAGCAGCCTTACACACCTCGGTGCCCGGATCGCCGACCCTGACCTGTACACGAACATCGCCCAGTTCGTTATCGTCACGCCATGCCTTCAGCCGCTCCACGCGATCCGCCTCAGTGTCCGGCGGTATGTCCGAAACCCAGCTCCGGGACGGCACCACCAGATCAAAGTCCAGCGCCACATGCAGCAGCGTCACATCCTGATCAGATTCGGCAACCGATCGGGCAATACACGCCGCGTTCCGCGACGGGATGGAATAATCCACAGGAACCAGAACGGGCTTCGTGTGAAATTCAGTCATCGATGATCTCCCTGCACTTTACTAAACACCAAAGAACCCGCCTGAATTCTCGACGCCCGAAACACGGTGCCGGAAGCGTCTCCAGCTGGCACTGATCTGAGCCTGCTGGCTCTGCGAAAGCAGCGTCCAGACCCAGTCATCGGTTTCCTGCAGGCGAGCCCCCAGAATCCGCGCGGCATTGTTCGCCAGTTTCATCACCACCGGAAGCTCAGCCTGATACATTTCGTCAAAAGCCACGCGGTCCAGCGCCAGCAGCGTCGCTCCGCCCTCCCCCGCTGTCGCCGACATGGTATGCGGACTTTCAGAAAAGAACGTGCTTTCTCCAAACACACCGCCGGGCTCCAGCTTGATCACGGACTGCCCCTGCACCGGCAGATCGGGCAGCGTCACATTCACTTCCCCGCGCAACACCACATAAATGGATTCCGAAAG
Source organism: Fuerstiella sp. (assembly GCA_040222735.1). Classification (GTDB taxonomy): domain Bacteria; phylum Planctomycetota; class Planctomycetia; order Planctomycetales; family Planctomycetaceae; genus Fuerstiella. Next base: position 29,389 of record JAVKCM010000067.1, read on the forward strand.
ATCGCCCGTCTCAAACAGTTCAGTTTCCGCCGCCAGCGACTGTATGTCACACTGATTGATCACGCGACGAATTTCCTCGTCGGTGAAGTCCTCGAACAACATCACGCCCTGCAGAAAATCCACCGGCACGTCAGCCGCGATCTCGTCTCCGGCAAACGGAAGATACTCGCCCTCCTTTTCCAGCAGCACCAGCATCGTCCCGGCAGAATCGTCCGCTTCGTCGATCGGCATCTCCCGAACCGGCAACCAGCCGCGTCTCAGAATTCGATTCACCCGCGCCAGCGACGCCGGATTCACATACTCATAACGATAAAGCTTCATATCGCTGACCCTTGCAGAGAAATTCGTCACGCCCGGTCAATGCCTCGGACGGCTGCGCCACTTCCCTCACCGAAATGCAGTTGACGTGCCAAACCAACCGCGTTGCTGGTGCTGAGTCGCCCACTGCCAAACGATCAGAGACGTCCCGGAAAAGAACTCAGAATCCGCTGTGCAGACCGAACTCCTTCCGTGCCGTTCCGCACAGGTGAGCGGATTGTCTCGCCCGTCGAGCGGCTGTCATCAGGCCGAATCAGACATCGCATTCCAGAACACCAGACCGGCCGGCAAGTAGCCGTCGACTTCAGCGACTCCGGCGACTTCGGCCGACCGGCAGTAAAAAAGGATCAGCCGGCAAACAGTGCGAACGAAAACGCCAGAGCGATCAGTCCAAGCAGCAGAAACAGAAAGATCCAGACCACAATCGAGGTCCGATAGACGATATGCGGCGTCTGACGAATGACCTGCTGGTACTCCTCTGAAAAAACCATGCTGCCCTTCGCGCTGAACAACAGAAACAGGATATAGCCATTGATCAGAGTGCCTACGGGAAAAGCGAGCAGTCCAATTCCGGACAGGATTCCAGAGATCACCCGAGCCCACCGCCTGAGGCGGCGCAGTCCGACGGCCGTCACGCACTGCAGCACACCCACACCCAGCAGCAGCACCGCCGTCACCGTATCCGGCTTCTGACCGCCGCCGCCATTGACTGACACCACGATCATCCCGATGGACACAACCAGCAGCACGATCCCGCCCAGCAGATACAACACACCGATGGACTGCACCGAGGCTTCATGGGACAGATGTTGTCGCCGAACGGATTCGACATGAGTATCCGAGAAGCCCTCGCCGGCCTCGGCGCTCTCCTCAGGAGGCTGAAAAGGGTTGTAGTTGTCGGCATACGGATTATCGCTCATTCGAACTTTCCTGTGTGGTCAAAGCGGTGGCGTGCAGCGTATCAGGTCCTCCGGCTTTTCCCATCGACAACACCGGGAGCAGAAGCTCCCCGCGTCAGTCAGTTCGTTGCCGGATCACAACACCGCTTTCCACCCGATCACCCGGATACAGGACCACCGTCTGTCCCTGCTGCAGACCATCCAGGACTTCAGCGGCATCGTCATTTCGATGCCCGATCTCCACATGCTGCAGCACAGCCCGGTCGTGGCTGAACACAAACACCGCCCACTGCCCCGACTCTCGGAACAAGGCTCCGGTGGGCACGGTCAGCACATCGTCAGACTTCCAGCGGACGATGTCGGCTTCAACGCGGTAGCCATCGCCCAGTTCCGGTCGGGCTTCGGGCGGATCGACGAAATCAATGATGACATTCACCCGCTGTTCTTCGATGCCCAGAGCGGAAATCTTCGTGAAGGCAGACGGTTCAATCAGACGCACGCGGGCTTCCAGCGGGTGGTCGCCGCCCCACTGCGTCAGCAGCACCTGAGCTCCGGGGACAATCGCAACGGCCTCAGTTGACAGGACGTCTACTTCGACTTCCAGATCCCGGGGATCACCCAGTTCCAGAATGCGTTCACCGGCATTCACGATGGTGGAACTTTCCTGAAACACGCGCAGGACGCGTCCGGAAATCGGAGCATAAATCGGCAGACTCCATGCGGTCGGCGGATCAGTATCGTCGCTGGTGCGGATCAGCGCTGACTTTGCCAGTTCCAGTTCATACGCGGCAATCTCTTGTTCAAACAAAGCGGCGCTGTAATCGTTGCCGGCCTGGCGAAAAATGACCCGCTGTCGATTCAGTTCCTGTTCGGCTACGGCGTTCTTCCGGTCCAGCCGCTGCAGCCGTCCAAGTTCTGATTCAGCCAGATTCAGAGCCTCTTTCGCAGACTCCAGCCGTGGTTCCGCCAGATTCACTCGTACCTCGGCCGCTTTCACCCTGGCCTGCGCCTGAGCGGCGGCTCGCGGATCCAGCAGCTCCGGATCCGTCGGTTCAATTGTGGTCAGCAGTGTCTGTCTGGCAGTCACCGTGTCGCCCGGATCCAGTCCGATGCGGACCAGCCGACCGCTGAGTGGCGCCGACACGACATAGCGTTCCCTGATACGCGTGCGGCCATCGTCGCTGATCGTCACCACCAGTGATCCGCGCGAGACGACGGCCGTGTCAACCAGCACCGGCTTCGGCTGCAGAGCCCACCAGATCAGCGCGACCATGCCCGCCACCATCGTGAACAGAAGCATTCGTCGAATCAGAACTTTCATGCAGCTACTCCTGCCCCTTCAGCACAGCAAACAGATCCAGACGATCCAGTCGCCGGCGGACCAGCAGCCCGGAGATCACCGCGGACCCCAGAACCACGATCGCAGCCCTGGCATATGTAGAATGATGAATCACCAGCGGTATGCGGAACAGATCGGTCTGCAGTGACAGCGAAGACAGCCAGGCCATCCCGTACCCAAGTCCCAGTCCGATCGGGATGGCCACCACCGTCAACAGCGCCAGTTCGCCCAGCAGCACCACAGAAACTTCACCGCGAGTGAAACCCAGCACGCGCATGGTGGCCAGTTCGCGATCCCGTTCCGACAGCGTGATCCGGGCCGTGTTGTAAACAACACCGGCTGCAATCACGATGGCAAATCCGATCACAAAGCTCTGCATTCTCAGCTGATTTTCAGCCACCGTATCCATGAAACTCTGAATGGTAGCGTCCTTGGCACTGACACCTGCGACGCCCGGTGTTTCCTTCAGCGCTGTATACACGCTGTCCAGATGCTGGTGATCAACTGACATCCAGACACCGGATATCAGCGGCCCTTCTTCCGCAATCCTGTTCACAAGTGGCAGCAGCGCGTAGGCATTGGTGCCGGACAGATCGTCAACGGCCCCGACAATCCGGGCCTGTGTCACCGGGCGCCGACCTTCCAGAACTTCAACCGTCACCATGTCCCCCGGAGCAGCGTTCAGCAGTTCCAGCAGCTTTTCCGAAAGAACCAGGCCGTGTTCGGAAACCGGCTGATCGCGGCCGGACTGATCGATCACTCGATAAATCTGCCGCCGCGGCCCCAGTCCCGTCAGAGCAAGCCGTCGCGAACGCGAACCGAAACGCAGCCGCACCGGCAACGAGCGAAATTCCTCCACCTGCCGGACGCCGTCGATATGGCGAAAATCATGCACGACATTGATGGCCCCCGGTTCAATCAGGTTGACCCACAGGTCCTGCCGCTGTGCCTGACGAAACTGCAGGTCTACCAGGAAATCGAGTGCATCGGTGGCGTAGTTTCCAAGGACCAGTACGCCAGCGGCGGCAGCAATACCCAGAATCGAAAACGACGTCTTAAAGGGACGGCGGCGAATCTGTCTCAGAATCATCCGCCACGTCTGGGGCAGCAGCCGATCCAGGCCCTGTCGCTCCAGAAACGAAATCGTGTAGCGGCCCGGCGGGGCCGGCCGCATGGCCTCAGCCGGCGGCAGCCGACTGGCAGAACGCAGCGATCCCAGCGTTCCCAGCAGTGCCGCCCCAACACTGAAGGCAGCCGTCAGCAATGCGGTCTCCAGATCAAATTCGAAATGAAACAGCGGAAACCGGAAGAAACTCGTGTACATCGCCGTCAGCCCGTGCCCCATCCAGATTCCGAATCCGGTACCAGTCAGTACCCCGAACGCCACCACGATGACGACGAACCTGCCGTAATGCCACGCCACTTCAGAATTGTAATATCCAAACGCCTTCAGCGCCGCTATCTGCTCGCGCTGCATGGCAATCACACGACTCATCACCATGTTCAGCAGAAATGCCGCCACCGACATGAAGATGATCGGTGTCACCAGCCCCATCGCCCGCAGCTGAGTAATTTCATCCGTGATGAACCGATGCGACATCTGATCGCTGCGGCCGTAGCTGCCGATCCCGCCCCAGGCCGCCAGCAGATCATCAAGCTGGCGGATCACATCCGCTTCATTGGCGCCGCGCATCAGAGTCAGCGAAATATCATTGCACGCCCCTTCCATATCGAACGCAGCTTCAAGCTGAGTCTGCGGCACCCAGAACAGACCGAATCTTCGGAAGTCGGGCAGCAGATCCGCAGCGTTCATTTCGACAATATATTCCGGCGACAGCACCACCCCGACCATTTTCAGTTCCCGCAGCCGCCCGTTCAATATGGCGTGCACGCTGTCCCCCGGCCGAAATCCGTGAGCGTCGGCAAACGATTCGCCCACCAGCACTTCCAGCCGGCCGGGTTCCGGCATGCGACCGCGGCGCAGATACAGCTGATTCAGTTTCGGCGGGCCGTAATCCGGAATTGAAATCAGCCGACCGACGGCGGGTTCGCGAAGTCCGGGAACGATCAGATTGACGTTTTCCACGATTCGCGTGGCCACCCGCGCCACTCCCGGAATCTGCTCCACACGGGATTCCAGTCGCCGCGGCCCGCGTTTGAAGCCGGCAAACACGTGGGCAAACTGATACCGGTCATAATAGGCGGCGCGGGTCGCATCCAGTGACTGAAGCGTGCTTAATGACATGACGGCCATCGCCACGCCACACGCAATGACCAGCGCAATGGCAAGCGTCTGCCCCTTCATAGAGCGGATGTTCCGCAGCAGTTTGCGATTAATGGCCAGCATGATGCCGCCTGTGCTGTCGAAAAATAATCACCATGCAATCTCACTGGCCTGACGCTTGACCTCGTTTCGCCGAACATCGCTGATGCGGCCGTCCGAGAGACTGATCACGCGATCCGCCATTTCAGCAATCATGGCATTATGAGTAATCACGGCGGTGGTGGTCCCGAGTTCACGGTTGATCCGTTCCAGTACCTCCAGCACAATCACACCGGTTCCGGCATCCAGCGCACCAGTGGGTTCATCACACAACAGGACCTCCGGGCGTTTGGCAATCGCACGGGCAATCGCCACCCGCTGCTGTTCGCCACCGGACATCTGCGACGGGAAATGATCTCTCCGATCGCTCAGCTGAACCAGTCCCAGCGCATCCGCCGGTTCCATCGGATCGGTGGCAATTTCCGTCACCAGCGCCACATTTTCCTGCGCTGTCAGGCTGGGAATCAGATTATAGAACTGGAATACGAACCCCACATGCTCGCGACGGAACCGGGTCAGCTGCGTGTCGTTGCAGGTCGTCAGTTCCTGATCCTGAAACATCACGGTGCCGGATGTCGGCACGTCCAGACCACCCAGAATATTCAGCAGCGTCGACTTGCCGCTTCCCGACGGCCCCAGCAACACCACCAGTTCGCCGCAGAACAGCTCCATCGTGGCTCCCCGCAGCGCCGGAACACGGACCTCTCCCATCTGATAGACTTTGGTGACGTCCTGCGCATGAAAGATGCGACGAGGCGGCGCAACAATGGTTTCGGACATGAGTGCTGTTCCTGACGACGACGCAGCGACTGGTGGAGACGGGCAACAACCGGGCGCCGGTACGCGGGACAGATCCCGGTCTTCAGACGGCCCCTGTCGCTCACGCTGCATCCCGGTCTGTGCCGCATCCTGGTCTACATTGCCGCTCTGATTCCATGAGGCTGTCAATCCAGTCAGCGGTACCGCACCGGCGGGATCCTGCCATTGCAGACACCCGGTTTTTTCCGAAAGCGAACAGCGGCAGGATGCCGCCGATACGACTGAATCAACAGCCTCTCTTACCCGATGCCTCAGTCTTCGCCGGCATACTGTATCTGAGCACGACCGACCAGCAACGGATCGACGGGGCCGATCGTCTCCAGATTTTTATTGTCGTAGTGAAGGCTGTGCAGCACGTACCGCATGGCGTTCAGGCGAGCACGCTTCTTGCAGTCTGACTTCACCACCGTCCATGGCGCGTCGACGCTGTCGGTATAGTGAAACATGGCTTCCTTGGCTTTGGTGTAGTCGTCCCACTTATCCAGAGACGCCAGGTCAACCGGCGACAGCTTCCATTGTTTCAGCGGATGCCGTTCGCGTTCACGGAAACGGCGGCGCTGTTCCTTCCGGCTGACTGAGAACCAGAATTTGGTGAGATGAATTCCGCTGCGAACAAGGTTGCGTTCGAATTCCGGTGCCTGGCGCATGAATTCGTTGTACTCATCATTGTCACAGAATCCCATCACGCGTTCGACGCCGGCCCGGTTGTACCAGGACCGGTCGAACAGCACGATCTCGCCCCGTGTCGGCAGGTGTTCAACGTATCGCTGAAAGTACCACTGCCCTCGTTCGGCATCGGTGGGCTTTTCCAGCGCCACCACTCGCGCTCCACGAGGATTCAGGTGTTCCATGAACCGCTTGATCGTCCCTCCCTTGCCGGCCGCATCCCGGCCTTCGAACAGAATGACGACTCGTTCTCCCTTACTGCGCACCCATGCCTGCAGCTTCAGCAGTTCCACCTGCAGCTTGTACTTCTCTTTTTCATAGGCTTTGCGGGTCATCAGGTTCCGATAAGGATAACCGCCTGTCCGCCAGTTGTCGGAAAGCACGTCATCCGGTACCGGCCCGAGTCCGCTGATGGGCGGAGCCGGCTGCCGCAGCAGCGCCGTCCGCAGCACGGCCGCGTCGTCCGGGGATGTCCCGTCCATAATGGCCTGCAGCACCTGAGCCAGCGTGCTGACATCGTGCGGCGGCACTTCATTGATGATCTCGCGAACGGCATTCACCTTGGCTTCCTGAGCAGCCACGACCGATTCAGAGACCGTATGCCGCTCGATGCCGGCAGAGGTGATGGAAGGTGACGTGTCGCCCTGTGACACCCGCCTGGGGACACTTTCGCCGTCGGATTTCGCGATCCTTGAGCTCTTCCTGCTCCTGGTCGTCTTTGCGGTGGCCTTTCGTCCGGACCGGGCGCTGGAAGTAGTCTTCGTCTGAGATTTTCGGGAAGTCATGCTGTTCCGGTCTGTTCCTTGTTTGTAGCCGCAGAAATTCAGCTCGACGGCGGATCCGAAGACTCATCCGAAACAGGCAATTGTTCAGACTGTTTATGAGCTTCGTGAGAATCGTATTCGTCCATCAGAACAGATGGACATGTTTCCTGCTGATTGCACTGTCGACAGACGATGCGAATCAGATCAGAACTGCCAAGTCGCAGGTCGTTGGTCTCACAAAGCTGGTAGAGTTCTTTCAGGTGTGAGCAGACCATTGTCAGAATCCCTTAATCGGAAAAAGTATCGGCACAAATCCCCCTTAGACGCCGGAGCCGATGGTGTTGCCCCGGGTCTTATATACATCATTCACGGCAGCGGCGGCACCGCAAGTCTGTTCGCCGGTCCGGCCTTCAGAAAACCGTGCCACGATTACCGTGGTATTGTCAGAACCTCCGGCCGTGTTGGCCATGTCGATCAGTTGCCGACATGACTGTCTGGCCTCTGGATGAGTCGTCAGAACGTCAGCAATCTGCTGATCCGTGAGCTGTCGGGTCAGCCCGTCCGTACACAGCAGCAGCGTATCACCCAGCAACAGCTCTGTCCGGTAAACCTGAGGATCCAGCTGAGTCGGGTCACAGCCGACCAGACTCGACAGCACATGGTTGAGCGGCGAGGTGGCAATCTGTTCCGGCTCAAGAACGCCCGCGTCTGCCAGTGCCTGAGCAAATGTCTGGTCCCGGGTCAGTCTCACCAGCTCGCCGTTCCGACACAGATAGGCGCGGCTGTCACCCGCGTGCACCAGATAAACCTGTGGCCAGACGATGTAGGCCATGGTCATGGTGGTCCCCATGCCGGCCTGCGACGGAACCGCCGCAGCCGCATACTGAATCTGTTCCTGTGAAAACGCCAGCGCCGACTTCAGGTCCTGCAGGAAAGTCTGTTCGCGATCATCCTCCGGACGAAACATCCAGTGCATGGCGTTCAACAGATACTGCACGACTCCTTCCAGAGCCAGACTGCTGGCACGCTCGCCGGCCGCGTTTCCACCGACTCCGTCGGCGACCAGCATCAGCTTGGCCTGAGAACCACCCAGCAGCTCCGTCTCGTCATCATACGACAGACTGGTATGGTGAATCACGACCGTCTTTTTCAGATCCGCGATCAGAAACTGATCCTCGTTCTGGTCCCGTACCAGCCCTGTGTGACTTTCGCCAAAACAATCCATTCTGCCAGGCATGCCGGGGTGTCCTCATACTGTGTCAATGGAATCAGGCATCTTCGCACAACACATGTCATGCCTGGGAATTCACTGCCCGGCAGAACGTTTCAGGCCTTTCGGCGGACGATGAAATAATCACTGTCCGGCAGGCCGGTGACCAGATCAGGACCGGACGGATGCCACCGGCACACCACCCGAATCCTGATTCGGAAACAACGGCCCGAATACCGGGACCAGATTCAGTTCACGACTCCGCCTCGAATGCCGCATCGATTTCGCCGATGGCCCGTTCTTCAGCGACACTGACAGCATGCACTCCCAGCAGACCGCCGGCAGATTCGGCAATCCGGCGAGCCGTTTCCACCGCGTTCCGGTGCAGATGTCTGTACGAAACAATATCCAGCACCGGATGCAGTGCGTGCACATAGTCCTGCCAGGCCTTGAACAGTTCGCCGGATGGTTTTCTGTCCAGCCAGGACATCAACAGCTGGCCGGTGGTCGATTCCTTTGTAATCCCGACGGAATGAGCGGCCTTCAGAACGGCATCACGTTCCTTGTTCTCTACAAAACCATTGGCCCACGCCACGTGAATGGCCGGCACCAGCGTCATCGCCTTGATCATTCCCGGGTGAATCCCGGCGGCCAGCATCTCCTCAATCACTGCTGCATCATCGATGCGAGACTCTTTTTTCAGAGTTTCGACATCGTGTTCATGCTCCCATTTCTCGCGCAACCGCTGAGCCAGCTGCTCATCAACTTTTCGAAAGAATTCGTCTTCCAGTGCGGTACCGCGTTTTTTGAAGATATCGGTGGTCATTACAAACGTTCCTTTGGTTAAATCATCCGGTCCCGCCGGCCACTCAATGACGTGTTGATGCCCCGATACCCGAGCCTGCCTTGGCGGCGTGCCGGGTATCTGCGTCAGATTGTCGCGTAAAAACCACCTGTGTATTCGCGAACAACGTCTGCTGCAGAGGTACAGTCACCGCCGACACAGGGCCGAGGGCGACCGCATCAACACGTCGTCAGGTTCCGGGGTCCTTTTATCAAGGTAAGCCCTTCTTCGAGGACACGCTTACTTTGTATCATCCCGAATCCCGCACGGCCATTCCGCCGAACAGATCAGCAATTGCCGGGCCAGATCCGATTTTCGTGCCAACGATACCCTCGTTGTCCCCCGGATTTCCTCAGAAACAGATGCGATGCGGTACGACCGCGCCATCCCGAACGTGCGAAACAGCACGGCAGGAGACAAACCGTGCATCAGGGGCACAGCTGGCCGCACATATTGCGCGGACCGCGGCTCGATGCCGGCGCCGCCCAGCGGAGAACAGCTCAGAAATTCTCCAATGTCGTGCCGCGTCCCTGATCGGATCACGACGTCACCTTTCTTGCTGCCCGAAATAAAAGCGTCCGAACGCTGACTGCAGACGCCTGCCGCGATACCGGCCCGCCTTTCCGGCCCGCCTTTCCGGGACACCACGGACGGAAGCCGCTGATTTCTTCAATCCGGCTGTCCGGTGATGTTCAGGCGGCATGATTTATGCAGTTTGTACCACGTGGCGACGTCATGAATTTCTGCCATGGCTGATGGTTTCGGAGGCATCCAGACAGAATCGGAGAAACAAGATGGGTTTGAAAGAAGAAATGGAAACAGCCACCGTCAGCCAGATGAATGTCCGGCCGCCGGTGATCGTACCTCAGACGTCCACGGTCCGTGAGGCCGTCATCACGATGCGAACCGCCGGACTTGGCTGCGCCGTCGTGGTCGACGCTCAGGAGCATGCCGTCGGAATGTTTACCGAAGGAATTCTGCGACACGGCCTGAACGAATCTGTCAGTGTTCTGGATGACCTGGTAGAGGACCAGATGGTGGCCCGGCTGCCGTGGGTGCTGCCTTCGGACCCGATCAAAATGGTCCTGCAGGCGATGGAGGAACATAATATTCGTTTCATCGCCGTGCTGGACGAAAACCGAAACGTCCTGGGCATCACCGGTCAGAAGACGCTGATGGAATACGTCGCAGAATACTTTCCACGCGAAGTGCTGACTCACGACCCGACCGGCAGCACGATCTCTCCCAGAAAGGAAGGGGCATAAATATGACATCCGCGAACGAACCGGACAACGGAAACTTTCAGGATCCGCTGGAAGACTACAGCACGCCCGCCTTTGATGATCCGATTGAAGAGGCGCTTCACGAAAAACTGGTGGCCAGCCTGCAGGCACAGCCCCATATCTGTGTTTCCGCTGACACGTCCGTGCGGGACACGATGAAGCTGATGGTCGGCCAGCAGATCGCCTGCGTGCTGGTCGAAGAAAATGATCGTCTGGTCGGCGTCTTCGGCGACCGCGATGTTCTGGACAAAGTCGCCCTGGAATACGACGCCGTCATCGACGGCCCTGTTCGCAATGTCATGAGCACCAATCCGGTGTCTGTGCGCGAGGACGAATCGGCGGCCAAGGTGCTGTCGATCATGGCCGTCAGCGGATATCGCCACATTCCGGTCGTGCGACCGGACGGCAAGTCAGTCGGCATCGTCAGCCCACAGCGGATGGCCCACTTTTTATACGGTTACCTGGAAAGCTGATACCGGTGCCCGACGCCCGACGAATTCCGACGACGACTGACCGAGCGACAGGGTTCGGTCAGTCCGTCGGCAGTTCGGAATCCGCCACTCAGAAGTGTCCGGTCAGTGATTGTCGCCTTTCGCTCCGCCAAAGAGCGCCTGTTCGCGGAGCGAAAGGCGACCAGCCAGTCCGTTATTGATCGAACATTTCTTACTTCAGACTCGTATCCCGCAGCATCCTGTCACGGGACTGCTCCAGAAATTCACACCACTGACCGATGCCGGTGTCGTGCAGAGCACAGGTTTCAAATACCGGCACATCGGGCTGAATCAGCCGGGCGTCCTCTGCCGCGGACTGCACACAGAATGGTACGTGTGGCAGCAGGTCACATTTGCTGATGACCATCGCCTGACTGGTCCGAAACATCTTCGGATACTTGCCGGGTTTATCGTCGCCTTCGGTCGTGCTAAGCACAACGACCCGCAGATGTTCTGCCAGATCGTGCGACGCCGGGCAGACCAGGTTGCCGATATTTTCGATGAACAGGAAGTCGAAGGTCTGCTGCGGCAGGCGCTGCAGTCCCTGCTCCACCAGCGACAATTCCAGATGGCAGGCGCCGCCCGTGGTCAGCTGCTGTACGGGAACATACGGCCTCAGACGCTCGGCATCCCGTTCCGTGGCCAGGTCACCGACCAGCACAGCAATGCGGTGCTTCCCGTTCCAGTGCCGGGCCATGGCCTGCAGTAACGTGGTCTTGCCGGCTCCGGGTGACGAGACAAAATTGACCACGAAGGTGCCCTGCTTCGCCAGGCGAGTTCGTAGTTCTGCCGCGCGTTTTTTCTTTTCGGCCTGAATATCCCGATCGACGAAAACTCTGGTCGTTGTCATTGCTTCACCATGGATGGCAGGGTGTCACTGGATATCTCCAGCTCAATATTCATCAGGCGGAATTCATCGCCCCGCAGAATCCTGATGCGGGACGCCCCGCAGCTCGGACAGCAGAACAGCAACTCAACCATTCCGAACTCAGTTCCGCAGTCTTCACAGGCCGCTGCCATTCCGATCTGACGAATTGTCAGTGTCGCACCACGACAGGCGGTATCAGCCACAAGACGTTCAAACGCAGCGGTCACCAGCAGAGACTCAACACCGCTGAGCGGCCCGATTTCTACTTCGATGTCCGTGACCGCAGCAGCATTGTTCTCAGCAGCAATCGATTCCACCTGCCGCAGCAGAGACCGGACCAGTGATTCTTCATGCATGGTGACAACTATGCCTCACAGCGACGGGCTGTTCCGTTCACAGCTGTCTCGGCCCGGATGTTCGCAACCACGTTCCACAGGACGCGTTCCACATCTTCGCTGATTTCGTGCCCCAGCTGAAAATTCTTTCCATCGATCGCCCAGACGATCACTTCCGCCGGCAGCCGACGCGTCTGCTCGGCCAGCCGCAGCACGTCTGCCAGTCCGAAATCATGAGTCGACTGTCCCCCAAGGTCCAGTCCGGGCTGTTCGGGCGATGTGTTATCCATCATCGCCCGACAATCCGACCAGGCCAGTCGATGAATGGTACCCGCCGGATGATCCGAACGGCAGGCATCAACCACATGCAGTATCTGTACACCTTCCAGCCAGTCCAGCAGATCAAGCGGCACGGTCGCCAGACGCACGTCGACGTCCGGACGCTGAAAGACCGGCCGGTCGGCCACCGGAACCGAAGACTCCGGCGTTCGCCCGCACGACCTGTCCGGCTCCGACAATTTCTGTGCCGGACCGGGAACGTCGGCATGATCATGCCCCGTGCGGCCGCTGCGACGACTGTTTTTGGACAATCGTCCCGACGGAGCGATACCGTCGCCCAGCCGACCGGCCACGATCCACCCTGCCTGGTCATCACCGAACATGCTGCCGATACCTGCAATCAGCACTTTCGACGCAGCTGACATCACGGCATCCTCGTGATCTTCAGCTTCAGAAAATGCGTCGAACAGCTGATGCACGGGTCATAGCTGCGGATCAGCCGTTCGCAGTCGAAAGCGGTGCGGCGGTCATCCTGATGCATCACACGAGGCAGCCAGCTTCTCAGGTCGTTCTCAATCTGAAACTGATTCTGTGATGTTGGCGGCACGATATTCGCGAACGTCACTTTGCCGTGCTGGTCAATGCGATAGCGATGATAGATCAGACCGCGGGGCGCTTCAGTCGCCGCACAGCCTTCGGACTCCCGATGCGTGTATTCAATCCGTGGGGGCCTGAACGGCCGGTACTCGCGCAGAATCTGCAGCCCTTCTTCATAGGCGTGAATCACTTCCAGCCCCCGCGCAATAATCGCCTTGAACGGGTTGTTGCAGGGCGTCTCGAAGCCGATTTCGTCCGCCGTGCGGGCCGCGGCGGGCGACAATCGGTCGCGATTCAGATTAACCCGGGCCAGCGGCCCGACATGATAGCTGGACCGATTCTGTGAACGCCAAGACTGCAGCGCGGTACTGTGTGCCACATGGTATTCGGCATAGTGCTGCTCGTAGTCAGCCACATCGACCACTGCCCCTCCGGTGCTCGCAATGTTTCCTTCATTCATGGGATATTCGTCGGGATGCTGCAGAGACACCATGTCGTAGTCGCAGCAGAAATCCGGAAAGTCAAAACCCGCGACCCAGCGAGTGGCGTCGATAGCTGCCTGCAGCCCCCATTCAAAGTCAGGGATCAGCTTCTGCATTTCATCGCGTGAGGGTGCTCGATAGAATCCTCCCACGCAGACATTGATCGGATGAATGGCACGGCCGCCGAGCACATCCAGCAGTTCATTGCCGTGTTTCTTGAGACGCAGGCCGCGGTTTACCTCGTCGGGATAAAGGGCCGCCAGGTCGATCCCGCTGGGAACACCGAAGAAATCCGGAGCATGCAGCAGATGCATGTGCAGGCCATGACTTTCAATCCATTCGCCGCAATACAGAAGACGCCGCATCCGGCGGATTTCCGGTGTGATTTCGACGTCCAGCGCCTGCTCAAACGCATGCACGCTGCTCATCTGATACGCGACCGGACAGATGCCGCAGATGCGGGCCACGATGTCCGGCACCTCTTCCAGCGCCCGCCCCCGCAGAAAGCCTTCAAAGAACCGAGGCGGCTCATAGATGGACAGTTTCACATCGGTGACGGTGTCGCCGTCGAGCGTGACATCCAGACCACCTTCTCCTTCGACCCGGGTCAGCGCTTCCACTTTGATGCGACGGGATTTGCTCATGACTCTGACTCCCGCATGGACTGGATACGATCTGACGCCTGTTGAAAAGCCGGGGCCGCTGCATTGTAGTTGCGGAGCAGCGGCAGCAGCGTGTCGGCTGTGGCGATGGTCTGCAGGTACTGATCGGACAGACTTTCACAGTTGGACTGAGCGGCGGGGCCAAAGCATCCGTAACAGCCGCGATCATAAGAAGGACAGATCGCGCCACAGCCTGCCTGAGTCACCGGCCCCAGGCAGGGAATGCCCCGGGCCACCTCCACACAGACGGTTCCGCGACGTTTGCAGTCCAGGCAGACAGAATGAGCCGGCAGCTGAGGCCGGCGGCCGGCCACCAGTGCAGTCAGAACTTCCAGCAGCTGATGGCGATCGACCGGACAGCCTCGCAGTTCAAAATCCACAGCCACATGATCGGAAATCGGCGTGGAAGTGGCCAGGCTGGAAATGTACTCGGGGCGGGCATACACACACCGCAGAAAATCGTCATGATCCGCCCAGTTTCTCAGCGACTGTATACCGCCAGCCGTCGCACAGGCACCAATAGTCACCAGAACCTTCGCCAACCGACGGACTTCCTGAATCCGCTCCGCATCGTGCGGTGTCGTGATGGAACCTTCCACCAGCACAATGTCGTACGGTCCTTTGCTGATGTGACTGCTGGCCTCCAGAAAATGGGCAATATCAACAATTCCCGCCACCGCCAGCAGTTCATCTTCACAGTCGAGCAGCGACAGCTGACAACCGTCACACGATGCGAACTTGAAGACGCCCAGACGCGGCTTCTTGGCGGGTATCTGAGGTTTGTCAATGCTGGTCATCAGAGATCGTCCACTCGCAGGATGGAAGCCACACGCTCATACGGCAGTACCGGTCCGTCTTTACACACAAAATCCGATCCGAACTGACAGTGTCCGCACAGACCGATGGCACAGTTCATGTTTCGTTCCATCGACAGAAAGACGGAATCCGCGTTCAGGCCGCGATCCAGCGCAGCCTGAATGGTGTACCACATCATCACTTCCGGACCACACGTCATCAGCACGGTTTCGGACGGTCTGGCCAGCGAGAGGCGATCCAGCAATACGGTCACCACGCCCACATTGCCGCCCCAGTCATCTTCGGCGCGGTCCACCGTGGTCTTGACGGCAATGCCGCCAGCCCGCCACTTCTGATATTCACTGGTGTACAACAGCCCGGATGGAAGCCGGCATCCGTACAGCAACGTCACGGCACCGTACCGATCACGGTCGGCAAGGATGTCGTAAATCACGGGACGCAGCGGCGCCAGACCGATGCCGCCCGCCGCCAGAATGACATCCCTGCCCGCGCAGCGGTCCGTCGGCCAGACTGAACCAAACGGACCTCGAAGACCGATTCCGGCACCTTCCTCCAGATCCGCCAGCGCCTGAGTCACTCGACCGGCTACACGAATCGTGTGCGGCACCACGTCGGTTCGGGCAGGATTGCCGCTGATGGAAACGGCAATCTCACCCAGACCGGGCAGATAAATCATACAGAACTGTCCCGGGCGGTACCTGAAACGCTCGCCGACCACCGGATCGTCAAAGGCCAGGTTGTACGTGGCGACTCCCGGTGTCTCCTGAATCACCTGCTGAATCCGCACGGAATGCGCCAGCCAGGGGTCCTGAGCAGGACAGGTTGCAGATCCGTTCATGGTGTCACCTCCGTGGCTGAAGCAGACACCACCGCGCGGCCGGCCGTGGCCCGGATGGCGGCGACTTCCGCCGTCAGGTCAATCTCCGTCGGACACCAGGTGATGCAGCGGCCGCAACCGACGCAGCCTGAGGTTCCGAACTGATCCTGCCAGGTGCCCAGCTTGTGAGTCAGCCACTGCCGGTAACGGCTGCGAATACTGTTGCGGACGATGCCGCCGTTCATGTAACTGAAATCGATATTGAAGCACGAATCCCAGCGGCGTTCCCGACGAACGTGGTCGCCTGTCAGATCTGATACCTCGGCCACGGTCGAACAGAAACATGTGGGGCACACCATCGTGCAGTTCGTGCAGGACAGACATCGTTCGGCCACATCTTCCCACTGCGGATGGTTCAGGTTGTTGACCAGCAGATCGCGAAGGCCGTCCGTGTCCAGATGCCGTTCGATCTGGTCGACCGCCTGTTGGCGAGCCGCGGCCGCCACCTGCAGCTGATCGGCTGTCACCGCTGAGACCGGTAGTTCAAGCAGCAGTGTGCGTCCCGCCTCAGAGCCGGCCTCGATGACGAACCCGGTCGACGTTTCCGTCAAAGCAAGGTCAAAACCACTGCGACAGTCGGGGCCGGTATTCATCGACGTGCAGAAGCACGTGGGTGCAGCCTGAGTGCAGTTCACGGCGACGATAAAGGCGGCTTCCCGACGGCGTGCGTAGGTCGGATCGGTATAGGCACCGCCCATGAACACGCGATCCTGAATCTGAATGGCCGCCAGCTCACAACCGCGTACTCCCAGAAATGCGTACCGCGGTGTGTCTTCGACCGAGCCCGGTGTCTGCATCACCCAGCCGTTCTGAGTACGCTCGGCCGCTGCCACGGTGGCCAGCGGCGGAAACAGGAACTTCTTCCACGAATGCGGTCCGACCACATAACCAAAGCAGGCGTCATCGTCACGCTTCTTCAGCCGATACCGGCCAGGCTGCTGGTCGTCGGTCCACCCGACGGGCAGATCGGCCGCGGACGTGATTTCGGAATAGACAATGGCTCCCTGGTCAATTGTCGGGCCGACAACCTCGTAGCCTCGTCCACGAAGTGCGGTGATCAGCGTGTCCAGCTGATGACGCGCCAGAAACACGGTTTCACTGTCAATCGGTTCGTTCACCGGCAGATAATCCTTCTATGACGTGCGGCGACTGAAAGCAGGTAAGAGTCGATCCGGGCAGACCCGTCTCATGAGGCCTGCCCCGGCCTTGCCTGCGGCTGAGTTTCCGCAAACAGATCCAGCAGCTGCAGACGCGTCGCGAGCAGACGCTGAGAAATGGCGCGAGCCGTGCGGGTCATCAGCAGATAGCCGAGTTCATGATCGCTGCGACACAGTTCCCGCAATGCTTTTGAAGACAGTGCAATCAGAGTCGCGTCTTCGGTCACAACGGCAGAGGCCGTCATTCGACCGTCTGCGGTCAGCCCCGACCAGCCGACCAGTTCACCGGAACCCACCGTCAGCAGACGTACGTTTCCGCGGCGCGGCACCTGCATTTCAAGAGCGACATGTCCGGAACAGACCACGAAGACTTCATCTTCAACTTCGCCTTCCTGAAACAGCATGGTTCCCTTTCCGGCCCGATGCAGTCGTCCGGCCCGAGCCACCGACTGCAGTTCCTGCTCCGAGAACCCCTCTGCAAATCGAGTTTCCCTGAGCAATTCTGACAGTTCACGATCCATGGTTTCCATGTGATGCTCTCTGTTCAAAGTCGGTTGCTGCCCACAGCCTAACCAGACGCCGTGGGCACGTCCACGCAGCAGCCGATCAGCCTGCCGGCCGGACGCCGGGTTTCATCTCTCCGGACCCGCAACACCTGCCGAGCTGAACGCCAGATGCCAGATGCACGGCAGCGGATTCCACAGCCGCAGGCCCGGTCTCAGTCAGAATCAGACATACGGCCCCGTATAAGATGTCAGTGCTTTCATGTAATTCGATCGTTCCAGCGCTGCCGCATCCGGGCAGTTGCTGTAACTCATCCCCCCCTTGAACTGTGAGACCGACCGATACCCGTTTTCGGACAGCCATGTCTGCAGGTCATCCAGCAGGGTTTTCACGACTTCCGGTCCCCGGCGCAAAATAGCGCTGGCAATCATGGTCACGTCAGCGCCGGCCATCAGCAGTTTAATCACGGCCTCGTGTCCGTGGACACCGGAGGTCGCCGCCAGCGATGCTTCGACCTGACCGCGCAGAATGGAAATCCAGCGCAGGGGCAGCCTCATTTCAGCGGCGTGGCTTAGTTCAATCCGAGCGTCGATTTCCATGGTTTGCAGATTAATGTCAGGCTGCATGAACCGATTGAACAGCACCAGCCCGTCCACGCCGGCCTCACTGAGCCTTTTGGCAAAGTTGGCCAGTGAACTGAAGTACGGTCCGAGCTTCACGGCCAGTGGAATTTTGATCTGTGACCGGACCTCGGCCACCAGTTCCAGATAATTGGTCTCCACCTGGTCAGCCGTAACACTGGCATCCGTCGGCAGATAATACATGTTCAGTTCCAGCGCCCATGCGCCGGCCGATTCGATCTTCTTTGCATAACGCGTCCAGCCTCCTGGTGTCACGCCGTTCAGACTGCCGATCACCGGCACCTGAACGGTTTCACAGGCACGTTCAATTGTCCGCAGATATTCTTCCGGCCCGGTATTGTAGTCATCCATTTCAGGAAAGTAGCTGGCCGCTTCGGCAAAAGATTCTGCACCATAGTCCTGCAGCATTCCGAACTCACGCTCTTCGAATTCCACCTGTTCTTCAAACAGCGATGGCATCACCACGGCAGCGATCCCGGCGGCCTCAAGATCGCGCAGCATCTCCGGTTTTGCATTTGCCGGACTGGCAGCCGCCACAATGGGATTCTTCAGTCGAATTCCCAGATAGTCTGTCGACAGATCAACATAGGTGGTCATGAAGATTGTATTCCCGATTTCAGGTGTCTGATGGACGAAAAAGCGACATCACTTGCCGTGACTTTCCACACTGGCGATCTCGCGTTCCACGCCCGCCATCTGTTCGTAGAAGTGCCATTGGTCCCGGATGTCTTCCTGCGCCAGACCGAACAGACGTTCGGCCTCAGCAGGATCAGTCCGGGTCAGTGTCGCGAAGCGTGCTTCCTTCATCGCGAATTCACGGAACGACATCCGCGGCTTTCGACAGTCCAGCTGAAACGCGTGCTGTCCTTCGTGCGCCAACCGCGGATCGTAGCGATACAGAGGCCAGTAGCCGCTGTTCACCGCATCCTTCTGGTGCGACATCATCTGACTCATATCGATGCCGTGGGCGATACACGGACTGTACGCCAGAATGATCGACGGACCGTGATACGATTCCGCCTCTTCAAAGGCCCGGATCGACTGGTTCGGATTCGCACCCATGGCGATCTTCGCGACATACACATGCCCGTAGTCCACGGCGATCATCCCCAGATCCTTTTTGCGAATCTTCTTGCCGCCGGCGGCAAATTTGGCAATTGCGGCACGAGGCGTCGATTTGGACGCCTGGCCTCCGGTGTTGGAATAAACCTCGGTGTCCAGCACCAGAATGTTGACGTCCTGACCGGAGGCCATCACGTGGTCGAGGCCGCCGAAGCCGATGTCATAGGCCCAGCCGTCGCCGCCCACAATCCAGACGCTCTTCCGCACCAGATGATCGATCGAAGTCAGCAGTTCCCGAACAGCCGGCGTATCGGACTCTGACAGGTGCTGTCGCAGCTGATCGATGCGCTGCCGCTGCCGGGCAATGTCGGCATCCGTCTCCTGTTCGGCCGCCAGAATCTGCTCAACCAGCCCGACGTCAGTCTGCATCCGCAGTTCGTGCAGACGTGAACGAACAGACTGCATCTGGTGGTCGACCGCCAGTCTCATGCCCAGACCGAATTCTGCGTTGTCTTCGAACAGAGAATTCGACCACGCCGGACCGCGACCTTCGGCGTTGGTGGCCCATGGTGTCGTCGGAAGGTTTCCGCCATAGATGGACGAACAGCCGGTCGCATTGGCCACCAGCAGACGATCACCGAACAACTGCGTCAGCAGTTTCAGATACGGTGTCTCTCCACAGCCGGCACAGGCGCCGGAAAATTCAAACAACGGCTGCAGCAGCTGGCTGCCCTTGACCTGATCATGTCGCACGGCCGATCGGTCGATCTCGGGAATCGACAGAAAGAAATCGAAGTTCTCCCGCTCCCGCTGCAGATGGTCGTCCTTCGGCTCCATATTGATGGCTTTGTGTTTTGCCACCTCCTTGCTGCGGGCCGGACACACTTCCACACACACGCCGCAGCCCGTGCAGTCATCAGGAGCCACCTGGATGGTCATCCGATGACCGGGCAGTTCCCGGCCGGCGGTTTCAAGCGTCGGAAACTCGGCTGGTGCGGCCTCCAGCACTCCCGGTTCAAAGGCCTTGGAACGAATGGCGGCGTGCGGACAGACGAACGCACACAATCCGCACTGAATGCAGATGTCGGCGTCCCAGATCGGAATACTTTGAGCAATACTGCGGCGTTCGTACCGCGACGTTCCCGTCAGAAAGGTGCCATCCACCGGCAGCGCACTCACCGGCAGATGGTCGCCCATTCCGGCCAGCATCACGCCCGTCACCTTCCTGACAAAGTCAGGGGCGGTCGTCGGCACCAGCTGCCGACAGTGATGGCCGGACGTCACCGCCGCAGGCACATTCACCTGGTTCAGAGCATCCAGCGTGCGGTCAACCGCTTCCTGATTTTTTCGAACCAGACTTTCACCACGCTTTCCGTAAGACTTCTGAATGGCTTCTCTGATGCGTTCAATGGCTTCTTCGCGAGGCAGAATATTCGTCAAAGCAAAGAAACACGTCTGCATGACCGTGTTGATGCGACCGCCCAGTCCCGCTTCCCGCGCCAGGCGATAACCATCCACCACGTAGAACTTCAGCTGTTTATCAATTATCTGACGCTGAACTTCCTGCGGCAATCGATCCCAGATCTCGTCCGGCCCGAACGACGTGTTCAGCAGAAACGTGGCACCGTGATCCGCCACCGCCAGCACGTCCCGGCTGTCCATGAACTGTGACTGGTGACAGGCAACAAAGTCGGCTTTCTGAATCAGATACGTCGAGTGAATCGGTCGGGGACTGAAACGCAGATGCGAAATCGTGACCGCTCCGGCCTTTTTCGAGTCGTATACGAAATAGCCCTGAGCATACAGAGGCGTGCTTTCACCGACGATCTTCACGGAATTCTTGTTGGCTCCGACAGTTCCGTCGCTGCCCAGTCCGAAAAACACGGCTCGATGCACATCTTCGGGCTCTGAATGACGACCTTCCTCGACAGCCAGACTCAGGTGCGTCACGTCGTCCGTGATCCCCACCGTGAAGTGCGGCCTGGAAGAAGATTTCTGCAGTTCGTCCAGCACGGCTTCTGCCATTGCCGGCGTGAATTCCTTGGACGAAAGTCCATAACGACCGCCCGTGATCCGCGGTAACGGACGCCCTCCAGCCGGCGACCACTGCTCCGCCACGGCAGCCACCACGTCCTGATACAACGGTTCGCCGACCGCACCTGGTTCCTTCGTGCGATCCAGAACAGCGATTCCGGTGACCGTGTCAGGAATCGCCGCAATCAGCGCCGAGACATCAAAGGGACGGTACAGGCGGACCTTTACCAGCCCGACCTTCTCACCGGCCGCACACAACGCTTCAACCGCCTCTTCCGCAGCTCCGGTTCCCGACCCCATCATCACGATGATTCGCTCAGCGTCCGGGGCACCGACATAGTCGAACAGGTGATACGATCGCCCGGTCAGTTCGGCGAAGCGATCCATTTCCTGCTGTACCGTGGCCGGAGCATCCTGGTAGAACGGATTGATGGCCTCCCGCGCCTGAAAGAACACGTCCGGATTCTGAGCAGTTCCTCGCAGCACAGGTCGATCGGGACTCAGCGCACGTTCTCGAAAGGCCTGCACGGCCTCCGGATCAACCATGCTCTGAATGACAGATTCCGGCAGCAGATCAATTTTATTAAGTTCATGAGAAGTGCGAAACCCGTCAAAGAAATGGACGAAGGGCAGACGAGCCTTCAGGGTCGCACTGTGAGCGATTACGCTCAGGTCGTGCGACTCCTGCACACCCCCGGAGCACAACATGGCCCACCCGGTCATGCGGGCCGCCATCACATCACTGTGGTCACCAAAAATGGACAGGGCGTGTGTGGCCACGCTTCTGGCGGCCACATGAAACACGGCCGGAGTCAGCTCTCCTGCGATCTTGAACATGTTCGGCAGCATCAGCAGCAGTCCCTGCGATGCCGTGAACGTGGTTGTCAGTGCCCCTGCCTGCAGAGCACCGTGGACAGCCCCGGCCGCCCCGCCCTCGCTCTGCATTTCAATTACTTCCGGCACGGTCCCGAAGATATTGGGCTTATCCCGAGTTGCCCACAGATCAGCCAGTTCTCCCATCGGAGAGGCCGGGGTAATCGGGTAAATCGCGATGACTTCACTTAGTGCGTACGCGACGTGAGCAGCGGCTTCATTTCCGTCGACAGTGACTGCTTGCACATCCATCAGTAACTCCAGGGCAGGTTGAATGGTTCAGGCCAAAGCAATCCGGATGCCTGAGCGACGGGTTCTGCAGCAAAATCGCCCTGTTTAGGATCAAACGGAAAATTACTGTCGTGTCGAAACGTGGCGCAAGCTTCCAGCTTGCGTTTTGCTGCATCGCAAGCTGGAAGCTTACGCCACTTATTTCCCGCTCGGTCCTTACCCAAATGGCATTCCGGCGCCGTTCCGATCATCAAGCCGATCGCTTTCAACGGCAGTTCCGGGTGTCGGCGGCTGATCTTCCGCAGGTTGCGTGCCACTGCCGATTACCAGTAGGTTTCGAAGTGGATGTTTCCCGGATCGCGCGGGTGGTCCGGCCGAAAACCACGGGCCATCAGGGTTTCAATCATGCCTCGCGGCTCAGGAAAAACATCGTTTCCGTCCGGACCTTTTTCGGGAAGGCCGATCATGGCCGGACTGCCACACAGAAACACGTGCGTGTCACCCGCTGAAGGCAGCCACCCCAGCGTTTCGGCCAGATTGTCCGCCGAAAAGACGTCCTGCAGGTAGCGCCGGCCAACAAAACCGGGATGATTCGCATCCGTATTCTCGGGCTCCCGGGTCGTCAGCGGCACATAGCGATAGTTGCTGAAACGCTGTTCCAGACAGCGGTGCGTGTCCAGATAGCCGAGGTCCTGTTGTTTCCGGACACACACAAGCGAAGCAATTCGGCCGCGGTGCCCGCCGATGAGCAGGTCGCTCAACATGGTGTTGTGTGGAGCTTCGCCGGTGCCCGTTGCTGCGAAAATCACGTGATCATCCGGCTGGACCGGCTGAAGTGTGTAGGTGCCTTTCGGTCGATGGCCCATAAAGATGCGGTGCCCCGCCTGCATCGCGAAGATCCGAGGGGTCAGCGACGGCGGCTCGTCAGACGGCTTTCGCACCAGAGTAATATAGAATTCCAGAAAACCGAAGCGATCGTGAGACGTCAGCTCGCCCGCGTCGTCCAGCATCGGGCTACTGATCGAATACGCCCGCCGAATCATGCGACCTCCGGCCGCGCCAGCAGGGGACGCTTCACCGATGCGAGGTTCTTCCGGCAGCAGCCCCAGAGTCGTGTACTGCCCGGCTTCGAAGGGAGGAATACCGTCGTCTGGTTCCACACGCAGAATCATCAGATCATCGTGCAGCAGACGGATCGAGCTCACTGTGGCGTTGTATCCGTGGTCGTCAACCGTGTGAAGTGTATCGTTCATCGGGGAGAAAATCAGATGGCAGTGGGCGGGGCAAAAAGCTGACTCAGTCAACCGGAAGAGGATGGACGCGCCCGCGAAATCCCTCCGAATCCTCGTCCGCAGCCGGTTTCTGTAGTGGCGGACGAACCGTCAGGACGGGACACGGTGCTTTCCGAACCACTTTTTCGGCAACGCCGCCCAGCAACAGATGTTTCAGGCCGGTGTGTCCGTGTGATCCCACGACGATCAGATCGATGTCGTGGTCCCGTGCATAGCGGATGATCTCGACAAAGGGAGGACCAAACTGCGCCGCGCACAGAATTCTGTGGTCCGCACGCCATGACGCGCCGACTTCCGCTTCCAGAGCGTGCATCGCCTTGTCATGCAACTCTTTGCGATGACTGCCGATATTCTCGACATAGCCCGGAAAAGACAGCCCCATCCCGAATTCCGGCACTTCGACGGCAAGATCATGAATGACATGCAGCAGATGCATCTCCGCACCAAACGCCGTACAGAATTCATGGGCCATCAGTTTGGCCCGAATTGCGTTGTCACTGAAATCCGTCGCGAACAGAATGCGTTTCAGATCAATCATGTTTTCACTCCAGAACGGTCGCTGCGGCGTCAGACAATTGTGCGGACCGCACGGCAGCCTCCCCGGACCGGCCCACCCCCCTCAGGCGGGCAGCGTGACAGGGCGTCCCACATTTCAGCCAGCCCGACAACCTGCGTGATTCCACCTGAAGAGTCCGACAAACTCTGTCGAATCGCGTACTGCGATGAACCGATTGCGAAATCTGTGCCAGCTTCGTTGGTAATCGCTGCACAGAAACGGTCCAATAGCCCACCGCCCCGGTTCCGGCTGAAAATCTTCTGCCAGCCCCTGCCATACCTCTCCGTGTTACTCACCCATTTGCCATTGAAATATGAAGAATCCCATCAAGTCCATTGGACCGGCCATCATTGTGGCGGCTGTTGTACTCGGCCCCGGTTCCATCCTGACCAGCTCGAAAGTCGGAGCCACATTCGGCATCATCGGTTTACCGGTGGTCATCGTCGCGGCGATGCTGATGATCGCGATGGTAGCGCTCGCAGCCCGGCTGGGAGCCATCTACGACAACAGTCTGTGCGACGAACTGGCCAGCCGGCTGGGACGCCCGGTGTCCGTTCTGATAGGCCTGACGCTGTTCACTCTGGTCGCATTTTTTCAGTCGTCGAACAACATCGCTCTGATCGGGGGCATCGAACCCATGCTGGGTGACGAACCGCTCAGCACTCAGGCTCGCAGCATCGTGCTGATCGCCGCCAATCTGCTGATCATTGCCAGCCTGTATCTGCTCAGAAATCTGTACAAGTCCGTCGAAAATGTCATGAAGGTGCTGATGGGCCTGATGACAACCGCTTTTCTGTTCAACGTGGCCGTGGTCTACAGCAAACCACGAACATTTGAACCCGTCGTGCCGGACGGGCCGCTGGACTGGATCCCTCTGCTGGGCATGATCGGCACAACCTTTTCCGTCGGCGGTGCCTTCTACCAGGCTTATCTGGTCAAGGAAAAAGGCTGGGGGCTGGGCGAGGTCCGGGAAGCGCTGACCGACTCAATTCTCAGTATCACGATGCTGGGTACCGTGACGGCCATCGTGCTGTTGACGTCCTGGCGAGTGTTCTATGGCAATCCTGATCCGGCACCGCTGGCTTCCGTCGGCGATGTGGCCCGGCAGCTGGAACCACTGTTCGGTCCGGCGGCCAAGATCATCTTCTGCCTTGGTATTCTGGCCGGAGCTCTGAGTTCGTTCCTGGTCAATGCAATGATCGGCGGCACGGTCATGTCTGATTCAATCGGCAAAGGAGCCCGCCTGCAGGACAGATGGCCGCTGCATCTGACGACCGCAGCCCTGCTGGTCGGAATGCTGGTGGCTCTTGCCTCACTGGCCCGGGAAGGCAGTACGGTGCTGCTGATCACCATCGCTCAGGCCCTCACCGTACTGGGCATTCCAGCTCTGGCCGCGGCCCTGATCTATCTGGGCACGCGACCGGAACTCAAGGATGATCGCCGTGTGCCGCACTGGATGATTTCTCATGCCACAATCGGCTTTTATGTTTCCTGCGTGCTGGCAATCATGACGGCCAACAAGGTCTACGAAAAACTGAATCCGCCAGAACCGCCCGCGGCCGTGATTCAGTCGCCGGAAGACCAGCAGGACGCCTGAACGCCCCGCTCGCCGGCTTCCCGATAACGGCTGCGGACACTCGCTGCCGATAGCAGCCTCCGACATCGACTCTCTGCTGCGCGGCGCAGGTCCGGTCCGCCTGGTCCGCCTGGTCCGGCAGGTCCGGCAGGTCCGGTCCGGCAACGTCGACAGAACCAACGCTTCCCCGTCAGATTCTCACCCCACCGCCGAAGGTAACTCATGAACGGCATTTCGTTGTCCATCGCGTCTCTGATTCTATTGATTCCCGCTGTTTCCACCGCACCGGCGGCAACGCTGGCCGAGGTGAACGCTCGGCTGACCTCCGGGCAGACAACACGCATCGTCTGCTTTGGAGACAGTATTACGGGAGCCTATTATCACACCGGCGGTGTCCGTGCGTGGTGTGATATGCTGGGCCTGGCACTGCAGAAAACTCATCCACGAGCCGATCTGCAGATGATCAACGCGGGCATCAGCGGACACACGACGGTCCATGCCCTGAAGCGGATGGAAAAGGACGTGCTGGCCAGAAAGCCGCATCTGGTCGTCGTGATGTTCGGCATGAATGACGTCGTTCGAATGCCCCTGTCCGACTACCGGGCCAACCTGCGAAAGATCGCGGAAGACTGCCTGAAGTCCGGTGCCGCCGTGGTGCTGTGCACCCCCAATGGCGTCTCGGAAAATCCTGCCCGTCCTGAAAGCCGACTGGCGGAATTCGCACAGGTGGTCCATGAGGTCGGAACAGATCTGCAGCTTCCGGTCGCTGACTGTTTCCGGCACTGGATTGACCTGCGCGAAGCCGATCCCACAGCATGGGCACTGCTGATGAGCGACGCCATCCATCCGAACATGACCGGACACATCGAATTTGCCGAACTGATTGCTGAAGTGATTACTCAGAAAGCCGTGACACTGGATGGCACGGCAGTGCCCCATGACGCTCTGCATCACACATTCGATCAGCTGAGTGAAGGCAAACCCGTCAAACTGGTGGCGATGCCTCCGTACGACACGATGCTGCCGGAACTGCTGAAACAGCATTTTCCCGATGCCGAGTTTAACGTCACCACCTGGCCGACCGACGGGCAGTCAGTCACCAGACTGGCCGCCTGGGCACAACGGATCCGCGGCCAGCAGCCTGACCTGGTGGTCCCCGCCGTCCCTGCCGAAACAACCGCTGACAGCCAGGATATCTTTATTCGCGACTACGAATGGGTGCTGAACTACAGTTTTCAGTTCGCCGGCCGTCCCTGGGATGTCGTGCCGGTACTGGCGACGGTCGCCGGTAAACCCAAAGATGCCCAGCGGACAAACCTGACACTGGCACGAAAGATCATCACGGGAAAGGACGTCGCCTTTGTTGAACGGGCCGCGGACGATGACCGCACGCCACGTGATCTGGTTGCGGCATGGATTGCAGATCAGAAACGAGTCTGGCAGGGAGCTCGCAACCGGCTGCCGGAAACGAACGATGCGGTGTATGTTCCCGCGCAGACATGGCCCTGGCAGCCGGGCCCGCGCACGGTCCGCGTTTCCATTCATTATCCGGACGGACAGCTGGCACAGGTCAGCGAACAGACCGGCATCATGCTCTCACTGCATAACTGGGGAGGCCAACACAGCTCCGGCACCGCCAACCCAGATGTTCTCGCCAATCGACTGAATGTTGTTGCCGTCTGTGTGGATTATCTGCAGAGCGGGCGGAAGGCTTCGGTCGAATCACCCGAACCCTACGACTTCGGATATCTGCAGGCGCTGGACGCGCTGCGGGCGTTGTGGTTTGTCCGCAGCGGCCTGACACGGGCGGACAAATCCTGGGACGATGGTCGACTGTTCTGTACCGGCGGTTCCGGAGGCGGCAACGTCACTCTGATGGCCAACAAACTGGCACCTCGTACGTTCGCGTGCATCATCGACAAGTGCGGCATGAAGAAACTAAGCGATGACATTGCCTTCAATCTGCCCGGCGGCAGCCGGCTGAATGCCCGCTGGAGTCGCGACCCGGAAAGCACCAGCTATCTGACCGCGGATGCTCAGGCCATCAGATTTGTCGGACATCCGGCACACCTGACAACGATGAAACAGCTGAACCCGACGGCCCGGATTATTGTGGTGCACGGAGTCGACGATGCCACCTGCCCGTTCGCGGACGCCGAGGAACTGGTCGCGAATCTGCAGGCGGCTGACCTGCCGGCAGAACCGCATTTCATCACGAAGGATGATCTGGACGGTACCGTTTTCACCAGTACCGGACATGCGCTGGGTGACCGGACAGAAATTGTCTTCCGTGTGGCGGGCCATTATCTGGACGCCGACAGCCCGGACGCACTGAAGCGCAGCGGCCCCACTGACTTTGATCGCCGGGAAGATCTGCGTTATCTGACTCAGCACGGAGCGTTTGTCATTTCGTACCGCAACGGTTACCCCGAAGCATCCTTCGAACCCGCCGCGGATCACTGATGGGGGAGAGACCGGCGAGATGAGCTCCGACACACACAGGTCGGACAGGCGCGG
>JAVKCM010000068.1:0-37031 GCA_040222735.1 Fuerstiella sp.
CCACAACCCGGGCACAACCCGGGCACAACCCGGGCACAACCCGTGACAGCCGGCTGGGCGTCGCCTAAGCCCAGGATGGCTTTGCAGGGATGTCCTTCCGTCTGGTCGACTCGTTCGGGACGGCCCTTATCGTAGTAGATCACTTCGCGGTGATTCAGTCCCATAATCCACATGATGGTGGCGTGCAGGTCGTGCACGTGCAATCGGTCTTCGATGGCGTAGAGTCCCAGTTCATCAGTCGCGCCGATGGTCTGTCCGCCTTTCACGCCGCCGCCCGCCATCCACATGGTGAAACCAGTCGGGTTATGATCCCGGCCGTCGCCTTTTTCGCTCATCGGTGTGCGACCGAATTCGCCGCCCCAGACCACCAGCGTGGATTCCAGCAGGCCGCGCTGTTTCAGGTCCTGCAGCAGACCGGCCACACATCGGTCGGTCTGTCTGCACAGATAGGTGTGGTTCTTTTCGATGGCGGAATGAGAATCCCATTTGCTGCCGGCACCGTGATACAGCTGTATAAAGCGGACGCCGCGTTCGACCAGCCGGCGAGCCAGCAGGCACTGCCGTCCGAAGGTCGCCGTCACTTTTTCATCCATGCCGTACAGTGCCTGCGTTTCCCGGCTTTCCTGCGACAGGTCGACGGCTTCCGGCGCCGACGACTGCATGCGGAACGCGAGTTCATACCCGGCGATCCGCGCTTCCAGTTCGCTTTGCTGAGGTCGGGCGGCGGCGTGACGGCGGTTCAGGAAATCCAGCATCTGCAGTTTGCGCTGCTGAGCGGCTTCATCTTCGGCCTGCGGTCGCGTCAGATTCGAAATGGGGTTGCCCGAGGTGTTGAACGGTGTTCCCTGGTAAACGGCGGGCATGAAGCCGGTGCCCCAGTTACGAGCTCCGTTGACAACCTGAGTACTGGTATCCTGCATCACCACGAAGGCCGGCAGGTTTTCGTTGTCGCTGCCCAGTCCGTACGTCACCCATGCTCCCAGTGACGGCCGCCCGGCGATGGGTGACCCGGTATTCATTGAACAGACGCCGCCGGCATGGTTGATGCCGTTGCTCCAGCACGACCGAATCACCGCCAGGTCGTCGACGCAGGCGGCGGTTTCAGGCAGCCAGTCGGATACCCACAGGCCGCTCTCTCCATGTTGTTTCCATTTGCGTTTGTCGGCCAGCAGCGGTGAGTTCACTTCTCCCATGGCGGTCACGGGCTTTTCGAACGAATCCGGCAGCCGCTGGCCCTCCAGCTTCCGCAGCAGCGGCTTCGGGTCAAACAGATCGATGTGGCTGGGGCCGCCTTCCATGAACAGAAAGATGACACTGGTCGCCTGGGTCTGACGATGAGGAACCACGGCTTCCGTCGGGCTGACGTCGGCCTGAGCACCTGGGCTCAGCAGCGTGGCCAGCGGCAGGGCGCCGAAACCCATGCCTGCTGTGGTCAGCATCTCGCGTCTGGATTGATAAGGAAATGTCATGTGGCTGGCTGAATTTAATATGTCAGAGCGGATCATCAAGACGATCGGGGAACGCGTCAGTCGATATACACGAACTCGTTGGAATTCAGCAGCACATGGCAAAGATCTGCGAGTGCCCGTTCGCGCGGATCGAACGACTTGTTTTCTTTCATCGTCAGGTCGTGTCCGTGACCGGAAACGTCCCGGACCGGGTTTTCGGAATTGTTGAAGTCCCATGCCGCCACCGGACCAGTCTTCGTGACAGCACTGGTGTTCAGTTGCGCGGCAAACAGTTTCTGAATGTCTGCCGGATTCAGTCTGCGGGAAAACAAGGCTGTCTGGTCCAGCTGACCATCCCACCGATGGCGCTCTTGCCCGGATCGTCCTCCAAGCACCAGCGGTACGTTGCCGGAAAGTCCCTGTGCTGATTTGAATGATACGACTGCGTGTTGCAGACCGCCTTTTGCCGGATTCAGTGGCTGCAGCCAGAATGCTGCCTGCCCGGTACCATCGTCCTGCGACGCAACGGTCACGGCGACCATATACGTGGTGTGAAGTTCCGGGCGGAGATTGGAGGCGACGACTTCATAACCACCCTTTCCCACCACCTGCAGAATCAGATTCCGTGGTTTGTAGGCCGACTTTTCACTGGTGACACCGATGGCCCACCCGCGTTCCCGGTTGTTGCTGTTCCATTGAGAAACAATTGTTCTGACGGTGGCGTCGGCGTACAGCGATTCCAGATGGATAACGCCCAGAAACGTAAACGGAGACGTCAGTTTCAGGGACTGGTCCCGGGCCGACAGCGGAGCGACTGTTGTATCATTGACTCGGGCGGAGGTCCGGGTCTGAGTCGAGAGCAATGCAAACGGGCGGTGAGCATCCGATTCAGCCGACTGGCTGGCGGCGTCATTGATGAGTCCGATGCCAACCGATGTTTCAGAATCATCGGCGTGGCGGCCGAGAGCAATCTGAAAAGCGTTGTCCACCAGCTCTGCGACCGTGGCGCCGGAAACTTCATCCAGAATTCTCCTGGCCATGGCCATTGATCGCTGGCGAACCCATTTGCCATTCATCAGGTTCAGCGCCTGGGTGGGAGTGGTGGTCGTGCTGCGTTTGGGAATGCTGTTCAGCCCGTCGACGCCATCCAGTGATCTGAGCAGTGGTTCCGGCGTGTTGCGCATCATCTTCAGATACAGCGAACGCCGCAGACTGTCGTGCGGCACCGACGGGCCTCCCTGTTCAGACTGCAGTTCGCCGGACGCGGTCAGCATGGCATCGCGAATCTGCTCGGCATTCAGACGGCGAATCGCAAACCTCCAGCGAAGCCGATTGCCGGGGTCAGTCTGTTCGGCCAGCGCCGCCTCAGGGTGAAAAGCAGACATCTGCCATGTGGCGGAATTCAGTATCTGTCGGTGCAGCCACTTGATGCTGTAGCCATGAGCGATGAATTCTGAGGCCAGGCGATCCAGCAGCTGCGGATGTGACGGGCGACCGCCCAGGCTGCCGAAGTCGCTGGCGGTGTCCACCAGCCCGGTGCCGAAGTGTCGTTGCCAGATGCGATTGACGATGACCCGGGCGGTCAGTGGGTTGTCCGGACTGGCAATCCAGCGGGCGAGTGCCGTTCGCTGTCCGGTCGAATCGGCGGTAGGCTGCCGTTCAAACGGCGCGGGATCCAGAATCGACAGACCGCCGGCGACAACCGGTTTCAGTTCCGGATTGGCTCCGAGATGCATCGTCTGAGGTGTATTGCCCAGATCGGCCACGGTCATTGCCGACGGCAGCCTTGCGGGTTCCCGACCGGCCAGTTCTGCGATCTGTTTTTCCAGTTCGTCGATGCGTTTCTGATCTTTGTCTTTGAAGCGGGCGCGGTTCTGATCGAAGATGACCTGACGGTTCACCAGGTCTGCCAGCTGGCCCTGCAGCGGCGTGCGCTGATCCGGGGGCAGAGCCATGATTTGCTGAATGTCTTCGGGAAATTTTTCGATGGCGCCGCGGGCCGCCCGTTCCATATAGGGACGCCGGATCTGTTTCAGCTGCTGTCGCAGTTCGGCGCCTTTGGCCAGCCAGGCTTCGTATTCCAGAGCGTACTGCTGTCGGTCTTCCAGATCCGCGGCGGGAATGTCGTCGCGCGGGATCATATTTCCGAAACAGGACTGCAGGCGGTAATAGTCTTCCTGCAGAATCGGATCGAACTTGTGATCATGACAGCGGGCACAGGCCACGCTGACACCCAGAAAGGCCTCGCCCGTGACGTCGGTGACCTGATTCAGAATGTCCTGCCACTGCGTCCGGGCATCTCGCTGGTTGTATTCGTACAGCCATGTTCGCAGGTATCCGGTCGCCACCAGCGCTTCTGCCTTGTGAGGCGCGACTTCATCACCAGCCAGCTGTTCCAGAATGAACTGGTCATAGGGCTTGTCGTTGTTGAATGCATTGACCACGTAATCGCGGTACCGCCAGGCATCGGGACGATAACTGTCTGCCCGAAATCCGTCGGATTCTGCATACCGGACCACATCCAGCCAGTAGCGGCCCCAGTGTTCGCCGTACCGTGGATCCGCCAGCAGTTGATCGACGAGCGCTGACCAGCGGTTCGGCGCCTTGGAATTCAGGAACTCAGTGACTTCGTCTGGTGAAGGCGGCAGCCCCAGCAGGTCAAAATACAGCCGCCGCACCAGCACGCGGTCATCAGCAGCCGGTGCCGGTCTGATACCGGCAGATTCCAGTCGGACCAGCACAAAGTGGTCGATATCATTCTGCCCCCAGTCCGTCGATACGGTCGGAGACTGTGGATTTGTCAGCGGCTTCAGGCTCCAGAAGTTTCGTTCGTCGTCGGTGAAGGCGGCTCCGGTCAATCGCACAGAAACGCCGTCCAGAGTGGGCCATGCGACGCCCTCTGAAATCCATGTCTCCAGGTGTGAAATTTCCTCGGCCGACAGCGGTTTGTCCGGCGGCATTTCGAAGGATTCGTAGCGAACGGCTTCCAGCAACAGACTTTCTGCCGGTTTTCCCGGTACCGCTGCTGCACCTGATTCGCCGCCCTTCAGCAGGTGCTCAACAGAATCCAGGCGCAACCCGCCCTTCTGCTGATTCTCGCCGTGACATTTTACACATCGAGAATGCAGCAGGGGGCGGACATGTGTCTCAAAAAACTGCAGTTGCCGGACGGAAGGCGGTTGCGGCTGAGCCTGCAGGCGGCAGAGCCCGGGCAGCAGAAAAGCTGCAGACACCAGAAGGCACGACAGAACCGGTTGGGCGAAAGAAGCAACCATGGCAGGTGTGACGAGTGTTCAGGGCGTGGGGTGTGTGCGGGACTTCAGTGTACCGTCAACGGGTGTCATGAAAACACCAGAGCACGCAATTTCAGGCGCCGGACGTACCCATTCGCTGCAATTTTCAGGGTTGGCCCGGCATTCCGGCGCGATGCGTGGACCGATCTGATCATCCGCTGCCGGCCGTTCGAGGGTGTTTCTCAGTCTTTGGAAGGTTGCAACGCGGGATTTCGAAAGATTGTCAAGGTTGAATCGATCTGCGTGCTGCAGCACAATGCCCCTACCTGTCCGGAGATCATACGGAATTCATCCGTTGTGAGCCTTCAGATCACCCTTTCTTCGCCACGATCAGAGTACGGCACACGCATGTCGATTGAACGAGCAGAACAGCTGAAACGCGAACTGACTGACAAATGGGTTGTCGTCGCGGACCAGATTCCCGAACTCCGTCGCTTTGCAGAGCTGACGGGCAAGGTCAGGACGGTCAACATGAACTGTCGGGCCCTGGTCGAATTCGACGGTCCCGAAGACATCAGCTGGTACGATATTGATCCGGAATTCCTGACAGTCGTGGATGCTCCGCGGCCGAAAAAGAAGGCCGAGCCCAAGGCCAAACCGGCGGCCACCGCGAAAGCGGCGCCCAGCGGCGCCAAGCCCGCCGCTGGTGGCAGCCCGCTTGATAAGATTCGAGCTGGCGGAGCCGCGAAACCGGCGGCCGCATCCGGAGGTTCTCCACTGGACAAGATCCGTGCCCAGGGCGCCGGTGGTGCCGCCGCGGCGAAGCCCGCTGGCGGTTCCCCGCTGGATCAGATCCGTGCACAGGCCGGCGGTGCCGCTGCAAAGCCGACTGAGGCCGCCAAACCCGCCGGTGGTTCCCCGCTGGATCAGATCCGTGCGCAGGCAGCCACCGCATCGGCCGCTACTGCGGAAGACACCGGCGAGGCAGAAGCCCCGGCTGCGGAAGAGCCGTCCACTGAACAGCCCGCCGCCGAAACGCCGGCGGCTGAAGAGCCGAAGGCAGAATCAAAACCGGCGGCCGCGTCTCTGCCCCCGGGAGCCAGCCCGATTGATGTCATCCGTGCTCAGGGTGCCTTCAAGGGGTGATGAAAAACAGGTGCCGCGTGTCGACTTCTTCCGGTTCGGCCGGGGTTTCGTTCCGGCATGCGCCGGCTGATGGCCTGTGCAGACCTTCGGGCCCGCGTATCGGTTCGACAATCACGGGTTAGGCGAACGAATTTCTGAAGACATATCGCTGGCACAGTCCTGCAGGAACTGACGATGAAAACGGCGTGGCTGGAATGTGCAACAGGAATCAGCGGCGATATGACGCTGGCAGCGTTGCTGGACGTCGGTGTGGATCGCAGCTGCATTGAAACCGCGATCGCGTCGCTGAAGCTTCCTGACGTACGGCTGCGCGTGGAGACCGTGATCAAGAACGGATTCCGAGCGACGCATGTGCTGGTTGACCACCCTGAACAGCACGCTCATCGACACTACTCAGACATCTGTCGGATTCTGGATGCTGCCGATGCGCTCACTGATCGACAGCGCGCACTGGCTCGTCAGTTGTTCCTCGCCGTCGCGGAATCTGAGGCCCGTGTGCACGGTTCAACTCTTGAACAGGTGCATTTTCACGAAGTGGGAGCCGTGGATTCCATTGTGGACATCGTGGGCGCGGCCGTGGGATTTGATCTGCTGGGAGCGGACCGCGTGGTCTGTAATTTTGTGCCGACCGGTCGAGGCTACGTGCACATTGACCATGGTATCTGCGCGGTTCCGGCGCCGGGCACCGCGGAAATCCTGAAGGGAATTCCTCTGGCGGATGTTCCGATTGAAGCTGAGCTCACGACGCCGACCGGAGCGGCGATCGTGAAGACCATGGCGGATTCATTCGGCCCGCTGCCGCCCATGACGATTGAACATATCGGCTACGGGGCCGGAACGATGACGTTTCCCGAACGGGCCAATATTCTGCGACTGTTTGTCGGCACCACCACCGAGTCTTCAGGTACCGAATTCGTGACGCTGCTGGAAACGAATCTGGACGACGTTTCCGGCGAGATCATCGGGCACACCCGCCAGCAGCTGATGGCGGCCGGGGCTCTGGATGTGTACACCACGCCCATTCAGATGAAGAAGGATCGGCCCGGCGTGATGCTCAGTGTCCTGTGCCGGCCCGCCGACGCCACGCGGTATGAACAGCTGCTGTTTACGGAAACCGGCACGCTGGGCGTGCGGCGACTGGTAGTCGAACGCAGCACGCAGTTTCGAGACCACGTGGACGTGACGACTCCGTGGGGCAGCGTTCGTGGCAAGCGGTCGTGGCGGACCGGCGGCAGTCCCTCGTTCGCTCCGGAATTCGAAGATTGTGCGAAACTGGCCCGACAGCACGGCGTGCCGCTGCGGGATGTTTATCGGGCCGCAGAATCGGCCTTTCTGCAATCCCGAAATTCGGGCACACTACCGGCAGCGCCGTCGACGGGCACCACCTTGCCGGAACGACACTCACACGATCATTCCCTCGATACTCACAGCCACGATCACAGCCACGATCACAGTCATGATCACGATTCACACTCGCATGATCACGACGGTGGTTCCCATGATCATGATCACGGCAGCTGAGATGGCGGGTGCGACACGTGCGGAAGCTGCTCGTTTGCCATGAAGGCCGGCTGGTGCTTCGATGACGACGCCGTACAGCAGAATCCCATGGCCGGCAAAGGATTGCAGCCCGGATGTCAATATCGCCCCGCACTGACGGTCCGCCTGTTGAGGTCGGACACCGTCGTCTGATGGAAGCTCTGGACCGGACGGAAGCACTGCTTCAGCTGGAGGTTCAGAAGCATCAGCTGCTGCTGGAACGACTCCGCCGCCAGCAAAGCGGCTCGAAGACGCCCGGTCCCGCGGTCGACTACGTAATTCGCCCACGGCGGGCGGCGTGAATCTCGCGGTGCGTCAGGCGGTCTTGACCGAGCAATGCAGGGCCAATTCAGGGGGTGTGGAAGCCGCCCGGTATTTCGGTCGCACCGGTGGCCCAACGGAGGTTCGAGGGCGGTCAGGTTCAGGGAGACCTGCGGTCGAGATTGGTGGGGCGGTCGGGAAACCGCCCCACAACGAGTCCCTGACACACCGGGTTACCTGATCGCATTTAATCAACAGGCCGCCAAGGATTGCGGTCCCGCCCGTTAAACATGAATCTGTGGCAGAGCATAGCTGCCGGCTCCCTTTTTCAGGGAAGCCGCCTCCGCCCCTCGTCTTCGAAGAAATCAAACTGCTCCGGAAAGATTAACAATGTTCCTCCGCCTCATCGCCTTACTTTGCCTGACGATTCCTCCTGCACTTTTTCAGGGTCAGATGACCGACCGATGGGGCACCTCTGAGCAGGAAAAAATCTCGGCTGAGCTGGTGGGTTCCGTCCCGAAACAACTGGGCAGCTGGACCTACGTCAAAGATGGTCCGGAACTTTCTGACGGCGTCATTGCCGAACTGGGGGTCAACAAGTACATCCATCGCGTCTATTCGAATGGGAAAGACGAGGTCACCGTCCTGCTGATGTCTGGCCAGACGGCTCGACTGGTCCGCCATACGCCGGACATCTGCTACGGCAGCAAAGGAAACACATTTCTGGCGGAACCTGAAAACGCGGAAATATCGGTTGACGGCACGGCACATCAGTTCCTGATCCTGCCGATTCGGCCTCAAGGCCGGGCAGCGGACGACTATGTCGTGGTCTACGGATTTTCAGCAGATGGGCAGTTTGACGGACCGAAATCACCTCGGCTAGCCTATCACGGCAAGAACATTCTGGAGAAGATTCAGATTCTGGCGAGTCCGAATCCCGAGGACGTCTCCGCGATGCCGGAAGGCGCACGGGGTTTCATCAAAGAGCTTGCCCGATACGTGACGAAGAGCCAATGAGTCTGAAGTTCTTCACATTATCCGTCTGGGGTATTTTACTCAGCTCCCAGACTGTGCTGCCCGTACACGTTCCCGCAGCATCTGACCGACCGTTGCAACACACCGGATTCGCTGTCAACCGCGGAAATGAATCAGAGATTTTGGGGGGATGCAGTGTGCGGGGCGGTAGCATAGCAACTGTTGAGAAATTGTGCGGTGAGATTGCGTCAACTATTTTACTGCGGCACAACCACTACCGTAGTCTTACGGACGCACCAGAAACGGATGCAGTCCAGCGACTACAACCACAGTTCAAGTCGCCGATGGTGGCACCTCGCACTCGATGAAATTTTCGGTGCCACCCAGAAGAACGAAGTGTGCGCTATGGATAGATCTCTGAAGAGATTTTGGAAGCCCGCTTGAACAAACGACGAAGATCTTGCGGATGTTCCCAGGCAAGTGCACAACTTCATTTTTCGCCGCCTCAACCGAAGAGATTGAGTCGAAAGCAGAGAAGGGTGCCGATTTGCCGGGTCAGGATACATTGGATGATTTGTCTGCCTTCGGGAATCTGTCGTGACTCCAGGTGAACGCGTCGGCGTTGTCGTCATTGGTCGCAACGAGGGCGAGCGGCTGAAACGGTGTCTGCATTCCATCGCCGCTGACTGTGATGCCGTTGTCTATGTGGATTCTGGTTCCACGGACGGCAGTGTGGAATTTGCCCGATCCTTGTCTGTCGACGTGGTCGATCTGGACATGTCACGTCCATTTACCATGGCACGCGGCAGAAATACCGGATTTCAGCAGTTGCTGGAGCGATTTCCCACGATCGAACTGGTGCAGTTTGTCGACGGCGATTGTGAAGTTGCTGCTGGATGGATCGAGGCGGCCGTAGATTTTCTTGATCGGGAAACTGACGTCGTGGCTGTCTGTGGAAGACGTCGAGAACAACGTCCGGAAGCCTCCATTTTCAATAAGCTGTGCGATGTGGAATGGGACGCACCGCCCGGGTACAGCAGGTCCTGCGGCGGTGATGCAATGTTCAGGGCCGCCGCGCTGGCGTCGGCGGGCGGTTTCAACGAATCGATGATCGCCGGAGAAGAGGGTGAACTGTGCTTTCGGCTGCGGGCCGCCGGAGGGAAGATCCTGCGGGTTTCAAACGAAATGACGCGCCATGATGCGGCCATGACAAAGTGGTCTCAATGGTTGAAACGCAATGTTCGTGGCGGGCATGCGTTCGCCGAAGGAGCATGGCTGCACGGCAACTCAGACGAAAAATACAATATCAAACAAACCCGCAGCGCCCTGTTCTGGGGCTGCCTGACACCGCTGATCACCGTCGCCTGCGTGGTCCTTGCTCTGCTTGTCAGTCCTTGGATCTGGCTGGCCGTCGCACTGTCGATCGCTGCCTACCTGATGCTTTCTTTCCGGGTCTACTCAGACAGTCGCAGACGTGGACGTGACCTGCAACTGAGCGTGATGCGTGCCGCCTGTTGTGTGATCGGCAAGCTTCCCGAAGCGATGGGTGTCCTGAAGTTTCAGGCCAATCGCCTGCTCGGCAAACGCAGCGAACTTATTGAATACAAATAGACCGATGATTCACTATATCAGTCCGACCGGGGCCGGTGATGCCTGGGTCGTGAACGAACTGGAGATCGTGCAGGACGCGGGCATCCCGTTCGAATTACATGCTCTTCGCCGCGCCCGAGCGACGTTTCATTCGTCAGAATGGGGGCAGTCGCTGTTCGCTTCCGCCAGCGTGATCTATCCGATCCGAGCCACGGATGGCCTGCTGATGCTCGGTGCCCCATTCCGCTTCGGGACGGCCTTTTTTCAGGCGCTCGCCAACGCAATCTTCGGCCAGCGAGAAAGCCTGCGCAACCGAGTCGCCAGCCTGGGCCACTTTTTTGTGGCCGCTGCCTGGGCCACGCGTCTGCTGAAGTCCGGCAAACCCGTCTCTCACATCCATTCTCAGTGGATCCATGCGGCGGGCACGGTCGGGATGTACGGAGCATGGCTGCTGAACGTGCCGTTCAGCTTCACAGGACATGCCGCTGACCTGTATCGCGAACGCGTTGCCCTGAACGACAAGATCCGCCGAGCTAAGTTTATCGGCTGCATCTCGTCACACCACGAACAGTTTTTCCTGGAGCAGGGTGCGCGCCCCGAACAACTACGACGTGTGTACTGCGGCATTAACATCTCCAGCTTCGCTCCGGCAGAATTACCGCCGGTAGAACAGGGGCTGAAGATCCGAGCAGCCGGCAGGCTGGTGGAAAAAAAGGGCTTCGAGTACCTGATTGACTCGTGCCACATCCTGAAGCAGCGAGGCGTTCCATTCGAATGCCGAATCGGAGGTTCTGGTCCGCTCGAAGAAGAACTTCGCCACCAGGTCAGCCGACTGCACCTGGAAGATGAGATAGAAATCACGGGAGAAGCGCTGAAGCAGGAAAACATACCGGCATTTATGCACTCCGGAAATGTGTTCTGCCTGCCCTGCGTCTGGGCGAAAGACAATGACGTTGACGGCCTGCCGCAAATGACAATGGAAGCCATGGCCTGCGGGCTGCCGGCGGTGTCGACTCGGCTGGTCGGCATTCCGGACCTTGTCATCGACGGTAAGACGGGGTTGCTGGTGGAACCGCGGAATGCTGCTGAGCTGGCAGATGCAATTTCAAGTCTCACGGACCCATCTCTGGCGGCTCGTCTGGCGGCGGCAGGGCGGGAACACGTCATTGACACGTTTGAAATCAAACACGCCCTGCAACCATTGCTGAATGAATATCGTCGCATCCTTGGGAAGGACGAAGCACGAAGCGGAAAAGGGGTCGGGATTCTTTTTTGTCGCGCGGAGAATTCCTGACGAGCATTGATCAAAAAAAGAATCCCGACCCCTTTTCCTCGCTTCACACACACACACCGAAAGCCTTATCACAGTGATCATTACTCAAACTCCATACCGTATCAGCCTGACCGGCGGCGGAACTGACCTGCCGAGCTTCTATCGCGAAGAGCCCGGAGCCGTGCTGTCCTTTGCCCTGGACAAGCACATGTACGTCACCGTCAGTCCTCGTTTCGACGCCACCACTCGAGTCGCCTACACGAAGACCGAAATCGCATCGGACATCAATCTGATTGAACATACCATTGCCCGCGAAGCGCTCAGACTGACAGAACTGGGGCCTCACCTGGAAATCACCACGGTCGGCGATGTCCCGGCCGGTACCGGTCTGGGGTCCAGCAGCAGCCTGACCGTCGGCCTGCTGAATGCCCTTCACGCCTATCGCGGCACCGTCACATCTCCTATGAAGCTGGCGACTCAGGCCTGTCAGATTGAGATTGATATCCTGGGAAAACCGATCGGTAAGCAGGACCAGTTTGCCGCCGCCTTCGGCGGCATCAATTACATCCAGTTCAATCCGGATGAAACGGTCAATGTCGAGCCGGTTCCCTGTCGACCGGAGACAATTACCGAACTGAACGAACATGCGATGTTGTTGTATACAGACACGCAGCGCGATGCCGACCGAATTCTGCAGCAGCAGACCGATCACACCAATGATCGCCGTCCAATTCTGCGAGCCATGCGTGACCTGACTGCAGAAATGCGGGCGGCCATGTCTGGTTCCACAGATATTGGTCGCGTCGCGGAAATTCTGGACGAAGGCTGGAACCTGAAGCGTTCGCTGGGATTCGGAATTTCCATGCAGATGGTGGACGACTGGTACCAGACCGCCAAAGACTGCGGGGCCATGGGAGGCAAGTTGCTGGGAGCGGGAGGTGGTGGATTTCTGTTGCTGCTGGCGGATCCTGACTGTCAGGACCGCATCCGGGATGCCCTGGGCCATCCGAAGGAACTGGAGTTCGGGATCGACCGCTGCGGCAGTCGAGTGATCTTTATCAGTGACCACAACCGGTTGCTACGGAATCAACCTGAACTGACGACAGCCTGAACACCGTAACCGGGGCTTCCAGCCGCAGGCAACTCACAAGTTCCTGCTGTATTCAACAAAAAATCGTAACTGGGGCTTCCAGCCCCAGTCAACGCTGAACCATGCCGCCCCAGCTGTTCCCAGCCCCGACCTCACAAGCTGAAGTTCCAGTGACGGACACTGTGTT
This sequence comes from Fuerstiella sp., assembly GCA_040222735.1. Classification (GTDB taxonomy): domain Bacteria; phylum Planctomycetota; class Planctomycetia; order Planctomycetales; family Planctomycetaceae; genus Fuerstiella. The sequence goes on from JAVKCM010000068.1 coordinate 12,743, forward strand.
CGTCGTAAGCCCCTAAAGGAAACCATGCGAATTCTCATCACCGGCGGGGCCGGTTTTATCGGTTCTCACACGGCAGACGCGCTGCTGGCGGATGGCCATCAGGTGCGCGTGCTGGACAGCCTTGAACAGCCCGTGCATCCCAACGGCGAATGGCCCGATTATCTGGCACCGGACATTGAGCGCGTCCGTGGTGATGTCCGTGATGAAACAGTGCTGAAGCAGGCACTGGAAGGCTGCGACGCGGTCTACCACCTGGCCGCGTTTCAGGATTATCTACCGACGTTCAGTCGTTTCTTCGACGTGAACGCCACGTCAACGGCGTTGATCTATGAGATCATCGTGCGGGATCAACTGCCGATCAAAAAAGTCATCGTGGCCAGCAGTCAGGCCACGCTGGGCGAAGGCCTGTACCACGACGGCGACGGGCGACCATTTCTGCCGGACATCCGACCGGACGAGCAGCTCAGACGCAGCCAATGGGAAGTCCTGCCACCTCCGGGTTTCACGGGCCCGGTATCCTGGCAGCCCACAGACGAATCCGTGGCTAATCCGCAGAACCAGTACGGCATCAGCAAGATCACCGAAGAAAACATCGCTTTGCATCTGGGCCGGCGATACGAAATCCCGAGCGTGGCGATGCGATATTCAATTGTGCAGGGTCCCCGCCAGAGTTTCTACAACGCCTACAGCGGAGCCTGCCGCATCTTCTGCCTGTCGTTTCACCAGGGCATCAAACCGGCCATCTATGAAGATGGCCGACAGATTCGGGACTTCGTGAATATTCAGGACGTAGTGGCCGCCAACTGCCTGGTGCTGAACGACGACAGGGCCAACTTTGAGATGTTTCATGTCGGCGGAAACAAAGCCATCACGGTGTCGGAATTCGCAGCCGCGGTCGCGGAAGTTTTTGACGTCCGGGATTATGTTCCGGAACCCTGTGGTCGTTACCGCTTCGGCGATACCCGGCATATCTTCAGTGATGTATCAAAGCTGCAGGCGCTGGGCTGGCAGCCGACTCGTTCTGTCTACAACAGCATCGAAGCCTATCGCAGCTGGCTGTCACAGGCGGAAAACGTCGGTGAAATCCTGGCGTACAGCAATCAGCAGATGAAAAAGATGAACGTCGTGCGGGAGGTCAATGCATGACCCGCTGTAAAGCTGTGCTGCTCGCGGCCGGACTCGGCACACGATTAAGACCAATCACAGATTCTGTACCCAAGTGCCTGGTGCCGATCAACGGGCGACCGCTGCTCGATTACTGGTTCGACGCCCTGCGGGCGGCTGAAATCACGGACGTCCTGATCAATACTCATCACCTGCGTGATCAGGTCGTGGAGTTCATCGAACACAAGAATCAAGACGGCTTTGCCGTTCAGGAATCATGGGAACCGGAACTATTGGGCTCCGCCGGAACAATTCATGCCAACCGAAACTGGTGTCAGAATGCCGACGACTGCCTGATCGTGTACGCCGATAATCTGTCGAACGTGAATCTGCTGCAGTTTCTGGAATTCCACAGATCACATCATGATCCGTTCTCGATGTTGCTGTTTCGTACGGACGTGCCGAAATCCTGTGGCATCGCCACACTGGACAGCGAACAACGCATCACTGAGTTTATCGAAAAGCCGGAACAACCCAGCAGCAATCTGGCCAACGGCGGCGTCTACGCCGTTGCCGCGGATGCCTGGCGTGAGATTGCGGACCGAAATGCGTTTGATCTTGGTTTTGACGTACTGCCGACATTCGTGAATCGGATGAAAGGGTGGCCGTTTGATGGTTTCCATCTGGACATCGGCAGTCACCAGAATCTGGAACGTGCGAATCGGGAAGCCGGTGCAGCATTTGCGGGACAGCAACAGGTATGAAACCGGCCGTCTTTCTTGATCGCGATGGAACGATCATTGAGCAGGTTCACCACCTGTCGAAGGTAGAAGACGTGGCTGTATACCCGTTTGCCCGGGAAGCGTTGCAGCGTTTCCACCGTCTGGGATATCAGTGTGTCGTTGTGACCAACCAGTCGGCGGTGGGGCGAGGCCTGCTGAACGAACACGAACTGGCCGTGATTCATGACGAAATGCGAAAGCAGCTGGGCGCTGAGGCTGAACTGATTCGCGGAATCTATTATTCGACAGCGGTTCCTGTTTCAGGTGACCCTAGGATCATTGAGCAGCACGATCGGAAACCCGGGCCGGGAATGCTGATGCAGGCAGCACAGGATCTGAACCTTGACCTTGCCGCCTCGTGGATGATCGGAGACGCCATCAGCGACATCCTTGCCGGACGCAACGCCGGATGCCGAGGAACAATACTGGTCCGCACCGGATACGGCACCCGGACGGAATTCGAGCATGTGGGGACAAAGTTGCAGGTTGCAGGTTGCACGTTGCAGGTTGGTGAAGAAACGAAAGAGTCCCCGCAACTGAGCAACGGCGCATCCCCGCAACCCGTATCCTGCCCTGCCATTGACTACATCGCCGACACCCTGTTGGCCGCGGCACAGTTAGTTGGGGAACACGACAGTCAGTAAGAAGCGTTGCAGGTTGGACGTGAAGAAGCTGCAACTCGGTAACTTTCGAACAATGCCCCGCATCGATACCTTTGAAGACCTCGAATGCTACAAGTCAGCTCGAAAATTCAGGACTGCCGTGGCTGACTGGGCAAAGATGCTGCCAGCTGACGAAAAGTATCGGCTGATTGATCAGACGATTCGGGCGGTCCGATCAATAACCGCGAATATCGCCGAAGGCTTTGGGCGACAGCACCCTCAGGAAAACCTCCAGTTTTGTCGGCAAGCAAGAGGATCCCTGATGGAGTGCCTCGATCATCTCAACACTGCACTTGACGAAAAGCTGATTGACGTCGAACGGTATAACCAGTTCCGTGAACAATGGGGAACGGTTCGCGCGATCCTGACCGGCTACATCAAGTACCTTGAAACACGGACCACGAAAGACCGAAGATTCACCAACCGGTGATGCGTTGAAGGGACTTCGCAACCTGAAACTTCGCAACTTCGCAACTTCGCAACTTCGCAACTTCGCAACTTCGCAACTTCGCAACTTCGCAACTTCGCAACTTCGCAACTCCGCAACTCCGCAACTTCGCAACTCCGCAACTCCGCAACTTCGCAACTTCAAAAAAACCAATGAGAATCCTCGTCACCGGCGGTGCCGGCTTTGTTGGCAGCGCCTGTCTGCGACACCTGTTAGAGGCGGGTCATGAAGCCGTGGCCTTCGACAATCTTGTTCAGGGACATCCCGAAGCCGTTCCGGAAGGACGCCTGATTCAAGGAGACATCCGCGATACGCATGCCTTGATTGCAGCGGCGAAGCAGGTAGATGCGGAAGGCGTCATGCACTTTGCCGCAGCCACATGCGTCGGCGAGTCGGTGGATGACCCCGGTTATCATTACGACAATAACATCGGCGGTACACTGAGCCTGCTGAAAGCCATGCAGGCAGCGAATGTGAAGCGTCTGCTGTTCAGCAGTACGTGTGCGACCTATGGCATGAACCCCAAAGTTCCGATGAATGAAGAAGCGGTGCAGGATCCCTGCAGTCCGTATGCCCGGACCAAGCTGGCGGTAGAATGGATGATTCGGGACTTCGCGGACGCCCACGGACTTGGTTTCACGCTGCTCAGATACTTCAACGCGGCCGGAGCCGATCCAGACGGACAGCATGGCGAAGACCACACGCCGGAGAATCATCTGATCCCGCTGGTCCTGCAGACAGCTCTGGGGCAGCGCGACGGGTTAAAGGTATTTGGCACGGACTATCCCACGCCGGATGGAACGTGCATTCGGGACTACGTCCACACCGGCGACCTTGCGTCAGCCCATCTGCTGGCGATTGCATCGACTGATCCGACCACCCGCGAGGTCTACAACATCGGCACCGGCACGGGCAGTTCGGTACTGGAAGTAATTCAGGCGGCTGAACGCGTCGTGGGAAAACCAATCCCATATGAAGTCGTAGATCGCCGCCCCGGCGATCCACCTGCCCTGGTCGCAGATCCAACAAAACTCAAAACCCGCCTCGGCTGGTCCCCCCGGTACACGAGTATTCAGGACGTGGTGGCCACCGCCTGGAACTGGCATCTGAACCACCCACAGGGATATGCCTGAAGCCAGCGTTTCGACAAACGTCCCGGCTTTCTCTGGCGATGCGTCGCACACACGACTGTCAGATTGCAGACATGCTCAGTGCTACTGCCATTATTGTAATCGTACTCTGGCTGCTCGCTTTCGTTGCGGCCATGGGATTCAAACGCTCGCCGGACGCATTGTGCGTCGGCATGATAGGGGGATATCTGTTTCTTCCTCAGTTCAAGGCTGAGTTTCCCGGATTCGAGCTGAACAAACTAAGACTTATCAGTCTGACCACAGCCGCCCTGGTTCTGCTTGTAAGCCGGAGAAAACGTCACGACTATCGGTTCTCTATGGTCGACCTGCCGATGCTTGGATTGCCTGCAGCAGCTCTGGCAGCTTCAATCGACAATGGGCTGGGACTCTACGATGGCTTTGTCGTCTGGCTGGGTTATTCTGTCGAATGGAGTCTTCCATGGTTTGTAGGACGCCTGGTATTCGCAACGTCCGAAAATGCAAACATTCTTGTCCGGTATACCATAATGGGTGGGCTGGCCTATATTCCGTTCTGCGTCTATGAAATGAAGATGGCACCGACCCTGCATACAATAATCTTCGGCTACGGTGCCCGAGGAGGAGACAGCCTGCGCGGGATCGGGATGCGTTTCGGTCTGTGGCGTCCGAATGTCTTTACTCAGACCGGTCTTGAGCTGGCACTTTTCATTGGAATCTGCAGTTTGTTGGCTTTGTGGTACAATCGCACCCACGGACAACGTGATTTTGGTGCCGTGTCGACCGGTGTCGCAGCAGGAGCATTAGGAGTAACGACGGTCTTCTGCGTCAGCACTGGAGCCATCATTTTGACCGCGATCGGGTGGCTGACAATACTCGCTAGTCGACTTAAGATCGCACGCGTTCTGATACTCGCCTTGGCGGTATTACCTGTGGCGTACCCCGTACTTCGCATGACCAATCCCGGGCAGGTTGTCGTTGAACAGGAAACAGAGAATTCTGAATTCGCGGCTCGCATCGCATCCCTGCGAACACGCATCGTGAGTGAAGATCGATTCCTGGAGCATTGGAAGACTCAACCGCTCCTGGGCTGGACTTCCCGCTATTATCTGGATACGGCTCAGGAGGCCATTCCCGACTCGCTGTGGATCCAGATCCTCTGCAAGTTCGGACTCGCTGGGTGGAGTTGCCTGACCATTGGCCTGCTTCTTCCGATTCTGCAGGTTTACCGCGGCGGACTGAACGCAGAAGACAAAAACTCATCCCATGCTATTTTGGCATTCTGCGCCTTGCTGTTCCTGCTGGATTGCATGGTGAACGCGATGGAAAACCCGTTATACGTTGTCATGGCCGGAGCCGCCGCCATTGCTGTCCGTGATCATCGTCTCCGCAATGCGCCGCAGGATGTGGCAGAGGTAGCTCCGCCGCGGGTACCGCCTCGTCAACTCTGGCCTTCAAGTACTCGGCAGCTACAGACTCACTGAAATGGACGCACTGGATATCTGCCTTTGCCTGGCAACGTATTGCCTCGGTCTGCTGGCAGCTTTCGGATTCGAACTGGCCAGAGCACCGACAAAATCTTTGGCTCTGGAATGTTTCGCTGTTCTGATTTCGTTGCCGGCGATCAGTTACGTGGGAATGCTGATCGGGGGCGAGTCGTTTGATTTGCTGTTGCGACAGGTGCTTCTGGAAGGAAAACCCAGGCCGCTGTTGATGGCACTGGCCGGACTGGCGACCGGGATCAGTTGGGGCACGGTGAACGCTGTGTCAGCGAGGACCGGGCGTCCAGATCTGCGAATTTCTGTGATGACAGCAGGTGCAATACTTTTTGTCGTAGCAACGGGGCTGGTACTGGCCTGGGACAATGCATTTGACATAGAACGTTTCCGGGCATCCGTCCACGACGAGCGATACACGATTCAGGAAATCGCTCGCACGGAGCAGGCTCCGGTCCGCCTCGCCCTGGACCAGGTCAACGACCGACTCTATTTTTCCACCTATTCGACTGGCGTCAACGGAGTCTTCAGCGGCAGTATCTTCTACATTCCGCTATCGCTTCAGTCTCCACCACCGCCCCCGATACTGGCGGCCAGTTCTCCCGTACTCTACCGAACATTCGGACTAGCCTGTCGCAACGGCGATGTCTTTGTTTCACGTGCCGGGCACGCCGCCCATGCCAATCAGGGCAGGATCGAATACGACCACCTTGGTGCGGTGACGCAGTTGAAGGATCTGGACGGGGACGGCCAGCTCGAGTACTTCGACGATGTTATTGCCGGAATACCGGCCGCTCGAGGACCGGACACAATGCACCAGAACAACGGCATCGCATTTGACGATGCCGGCAATCTATATGTCAACGTCGGCTCAGCGGATGATCGTTCGATCGACCAGCACCCCTGGTCCGGCACAGTACTAAGACTGAAGCCAGGCAATGACGGGCCGGGCGTTTTCGCACGCGGTCTTCGAAACCCATTTGGTGTCTGCGTGGGTCCGGGAGACGGCTTGTTTGTCACCGATAACGACTGTGCTGAGGACCCAGGTGACGAAGTGAATTTTGTGACAGAAGGAAGTCACCAGGGGCATCCGTTCAACATTCCCGGAGCAGCGAAGGTCACGGGACTGACGGAAGCCATCCTGATCGGACCGGATTCAAATTATTGCGGTGTGGCATATCGACGGTCGCCCGAGTCCCCTGAAACAAGTGGCACCCTGTTCGTCTGCGACCGGCTCAGGAACAGTATCCTGCAACTGAAGGTAGAGTTGAACGGCGGTGGCATCAGCATTACGGAAAACCGGGTGCTTGCAAGAGTTCCGTCGCCAATCGACATTGCAGTAAGCGAGGTGGGTGAGCTGTTTGTTGCCTCCCTGGGAAAGAAAAGAATTTACAGGATTCAGCCGCGATGATGCGAACCGTTCTGACATTAATCGCGTCAGGCTTCCTTGTGCTGCTGGTGTTCATTGGTGTTTCCCGTGGCGTTCATGTCGTCCGACATGGATGGCAGTCATCAGCATTCGATGTCGCACAGGGACGCACCATCTTTATGTCGAAATGTGCGCGTTGTCACAATGTGAGTGGCAACGCTGCGACGGTTGGCCCGAATCTTTCTCAGATCGGCAGCGTCGCTTCCCAACGAAAAGCCGACATGGACGCGGCAGCCTACATTCTGGAGTCAGTCCTGCATCCTCGCCGCTTCAAAGCTCCCGGAAGTTCCGGCGAGATGCCAGTGAACCTGGTGAATTCGTACGACGACGATGCGATACGTGGGCTGGTCGCCTATCTGTGTTCTCTCGGAGGCTTTCCCGACGACAATGAGATCCGTTCGCTGGTGATTGAACGTCCGCCGGAACTGGACGTCACAGCGGTATTCGAACAAGAACAGATTTTTCGTGGCGAGGAACTGTACCGGGGAAAGGCAGGGTGTGCGACCTGCCATCCTTTTCATGGCGGCCCTGAGTACGAGTTCACGGCGCCCTGTCTTTTCTACCGCGGCTATCAGGACAGAGACGAATTACGGCGTTCTATTACCAACCCGGACCATTTTGTTGCCCCCAGATACCGACAGACAACGGTCGTGCTGGCCAACGGTCGCGTAGTGACGGGCCGGGTCATCAACCGGGACGACAATTCGATCATGATGACAACGGTTCACAATGGACAAGTCTCCCCAACAGAAATCCCGACCGCAGATGTGGAACTGGATGATGAGGGAAAACCATTTGTAATTGACAGTCGCAATTCACCTATGCCAACCGGCATAGACCAATTACTGACGACGGACGAGATGGACGACCTGATTGCATTTCTGTTGTCTGCAAATTGAACGGGTGTGCCGGATCACTGACGACAACAGTGAGTACTGGCGGGTCCGGGGCCCGATGATGTTTGATGCTGCGGCACGCGAATTACCCGGATCCGAGCGGTCGCTGCCCGCGCAACGTGCCATGTAATTTGAAAACTGAACATCTCGCTAGTTTAAAAGCCATAAGTGAAAATGAGTCACGACCAGGTTATTCCGGAAGCAGCTGTCACGAGGCCGCTCGCGGTCCGTGTGTACACACCCGAGCCGGCGCTGCAGCATCCTGCCGTTCTGCTCAGGGCACTCTGGGCCGACATTCTGGCCGGACGTGAACTGGCATGGAGGTTGTTTGTACGCGACCTTTCGGCACAGTATCGCCAAACATACTTCGGATACCTGTGGGCCTTCCTGCCTCCATTGGTGGCATCGTTGACCTTTATTTTTCTGCAGGGTCAGGGGATCGTGAACGCGGAAGGCGTTGGTATGCCCTACGCCGCCTTTGCGATGATCGGCACACTGTTATTTCAGACATTTGTGGAATCAATCCAAAGCCCTGTCACGGCAGTAATCAACGCCAAGCCAATGCTGTCAAAGATCAATTTCCCACGGGAAGCCATCCTGATGGGGGGATTGTATATGGTCGTTTTCAACTTTCTGATTCGACTGCTGATGCTGGCCGGCGTCATGGCGATCTGGCATGTCACTCCGGGCTGGACGCTTTTGCTGTTTCCGCTCGTGGCATTTGGAATGCTGTTGTGTGGCTTTGCTGTCGGCATGGCCTTGTTGCCGATTGGCACCTTATATCAGGATGTCGGGAAAGTAATCCCGATTGTCGCTCAGTTCTGGATGCTGCTGACGCCGGTCGTCTATCCTGCACAGACTGAGGGACTTGCCGGCTGGCTGGCGACCTGGAATCCGATATCCCCACTGCTTGCCACAGCGCGCGCGACGTTAACGGGGCAACCACTGACCTTTCTCCCCGCAGCGACTATCGTGACAATATCCGCCTTTATGTTTTCAGTCGCAGGATTGGTGGCCTTTCGTCTCGTGCTTCCACGCCTGATCGAACGAATGGGCGGCTGATCAGAGATCAGATCTATCATTGGCCAAAAATGACCATTTCGGTGAACACAATCGCAACAACTCAGAAACCCATAATAGCCGCAGACCGCAAGACATCAGCGACGAGCGCACAACACAACGGCGACGATGTGCTGGTCCGGGTCGAGGGCGTATCCAAGAAATTCTGCCGCAGTCTCAGAAAGAGTCTCTGGTACGGCGTCAAAGATATGGCATCGGAACTGACAGGGCAGGGTACCGGTTCCCAGAATCTGCGGGCGGAGGAATTCTGGGCGGTAAATGACGTTACATTTCAGCTGAAACGAGGCGAATGTCTGGGATTGATCGGCCGCAACGGAGCAGGCAAAACCACATTGCTGAAGATGCTGAACGGCCTGATCAAACCGGATATGGGACGGATTGAAATGCGAGGACGCGTGGGCGCATTAATCGCCCTCGGTGCCGGATTCAATCCAATATTGACGGGACGCGAAAACGTCTACGTGAATGGTGCTGTCCTCGGGCTCACGAAGAACGAAATCGATGAGAAGATCGATGAAATCATCGACTTCTCCGAAATTGGTGAATTTATCGACTCGCCGGTCCAGAGCTACAGTTCGGGGATGAACGTACGCCTCGGCTTTTCGGTCGCAAGTACACTGTCGCCTGACATTCTGATTCTTGATGAAGTGCTCGCGGTCGGGGATATTGGTTTTACCATCAAGTGCCTTAATCGAGTGCGAGCACTGATGTCAAACGCTGCCGTAATCTTCGTTTCTCATACGATGCAGTTTGTTTCCTCGTTTTGCACACGTGCGCTAGTCATGAACAGAGGCTCAGTAATTAGCTATAACCATAATGTTAATGAAGCCATCAATTGTTACTATGGACTCAGCCAAACGCAGGGGAGCACGTCCGGTACCGGAGGTGCAATTGTTCACCAAGCGCAACTAACTAAGGAGGACGGTCGCAGCGACCTAAACTGCACGGAAATCCAACAAGGTGCACGCGTCCAACTGCTGCTAACACTGGAAATACTAATTCCGAGCACTCAAGCCTCCGTGCGCGTCTACATAGACGATGAAGCACAGTCACAGCTAATCGGCTACCCGACAATGGAAACTATAAACAAGCCACTCAACCTTTCGCAAGGGCTACACACAATACTACTGCCTCTTGGAGAACTAGACCTTAATGCCGGATCGTATAGTTTCTTAGTCGCCGTTTTTGACGAGCACAGTCAAGAAATACTTACGCGACGATCCGGAATATGCCCATTTCGCGTAATTGCTTCATCCACAATGTGGTGCCGAATTGTGCGTCCCGTGGTAGCAAAACTAATACCCTGACCAAATCAGACGGCCCCCTTGCAAGAATCGTCACTGACCACGGCCCTTACCCTGACGCCTCCTGAGCTTTACGGAATGACTCCGCCACCAAACTAACAGTGAACCGTGTTCTTCGAACGAAAGGAATTCGACGAGACACCAGAACACTCTTGAAAACAATGACTTTTGCGTGATCTACCAAAGTAGCTGGAGGCACTCACTGCGGCGAGGACCCACGAACAACCCAGACTGAACTCAACTCACATGACCTGAACTGACCCAGACGGCGAACAAGTGCAGATATTCGATTTTCTCTGCTACCACAACAAACACAAGATTGCATACAGCCATGACGACAGATGAACCGACGACGAAAATTTTACTTACCGGCCAATGCACGCTCCATTGGGGCCGCATGGAGTTCGGCAACATTGGAAACTACTACGTGCTTGAGCCACTTGTTCGCGGCATCCATGCGGCAGTACCAAATGCGGTTATAGAAACAACATTCCAACTATCGAAAAGATTCTGTGACAAAGAAAACGTGCGATGCATCCCGATGGACTTGTACTATGGCTGGACAGGGAACGACCTGAACAACGCTGAAGATGAGTTAACGCAGGCCGAGAACACTGAATCAAATTCGAATCAAGGCACCTACCTCAGAGCTGTTTCCGAAGCGGACCTAGTAGTAGACTATAGTGGCGACATGTGGGGAGCGAATGCCGATTTTCTCGGACCATCACGATTCAAAGTAGGATTGCTTCGAGATAGAATCCCACAGGTGCTTGGCAAACCTACAGCAATGCTTGCAGGATCTCCCGGACCATTCCCGCACACAGAAGACCTAGCCCTCGCGCAGTTAACCTACTCAAACTTTGATCTTGTAACCATACGCGAACCATGCAGCAGAGAAGTATTGTCAACTGCAGGCTTCGACACAACACGCACATTCGACGCCGCTTGCCCAGCATGGCTCTTTGAACCAGCTGCCGATGATCACAGCCAGGAGCTACTCCGAAAAGCAAAACGCCTTGCAGACGGCCGCAAACTTGTAGCCGTAATGCTTTGTGGATGGAACTTCCCGAAAGGCCCGTTTGACCGCTGGCCCAGAAAGGCAGATGAGTTTCAGAATTTTGCAAAATTGATCAGACATTTGTCGCTAGAACGAGACTGCTTGCCAGTTTTGATTTCTCACTCCAACGGCTTTGACCCGAAGGCTACCGACTTCTCCCTCACGCATGGCCGGGACTTTCCAATCATGCAAGCACTGGCCCAAACAGCGCAACACCAGACCCCAGACATCCCGCTCATGCTGATCGAGCAGGTGTTAGAACCGTGGCAAACCAAGTACATTTTGGGGGCTTGTGATTTTGTGGTGAGCGGAAGAATTCACGGTGCGGTAGCCGCTTTGTCACAGTCCGTCCCGACAATGATCATCGACTACGGCCACGAACCTAAAGCGCACAAAGTCCGAGGATTCGCCGACATTTGCGGCATGCAGGAACACATCGTCACCCCGACCGAAGATCTTACTGCTGGATTTGACCGACTCCTCGGCCAAAGCGCCGCGATCACGAAACACCTTCAGAAAGACATCCCGAGAGTCAAAAAGCTAGCGAAGAAAAGTTTTGAGATGCTAACTGCCCTTTGTGAACAGCAAACAACTCTGAAATGACTACAAATCAACACGCGGTTGCAATCATGCAACCATACTTTTGGCCATACCTAGGCTACTTCCAATTAATGCACAATTGCGACCAGTTTGTCCTCTACGACAACATTCAGTATACAAAAAAAGGCTGGATAAACCGCAACCGGATAGCAGAAAACGGAAGCGATGTCTATGTCAGCATACCCTTAAAAAAAGCCTCCGACTACTCTCTTGTTGTTGATCGAGAAATCTCCGCTGAGTTCGACACCTCTGCACCAAAACTTCGCCGCAAGATCGTAAACGCGTATCGCCGTGCACCTTTCATCGACGACGGGATCAGCATTGTTGATGAATGCCTTCAATTCGAACCTCGCAACCTATTCCTTTTCTTGAAGCATTCGTTGCAAGTTATCCAAAACCATCTTGGCATAACAACAGCACTTACGGTTGCGTCAAAAGTGGCAGCGGACCATAACGCTAAAGGGCAACAAAAAGTGCTCAATATTTGCGACACATGCCATGCCAGCAAATACATTAACCCGATAGGAGGGCTGCACCTTTACGAACGTCAGGCATTTGAACAGCATGACATCACCCTACAATTTCTGCAGCCACAAATTGCCCCATACAAACAACACGGATGCTCAGTGTTTCTTGCTAACTTAAGTATTATTGATGTCCTAATGTCGTGTGGCATTGAAATGACGCGTCAAAAACTTAACGAGTGTATAATCGAGTAGAACATGAATCGAGCCAACATTACCTTGATTGAGCGGCAAGAGCCGGGAGTCCGAAGTGTTCAGGAGATCGTAAACTTATTGGCCTTAAGTGGCCAAGATTTTCTCGAACGATTAAGGGAACGGGTCAGAATTCAGGACTACGTGGAAAAACTTCATAGGCACGCGGTTACGTTCAGCCTTTCGTACGGAGACTCGGCAGCAGGATTCGCTGCCGTATATATGAACGACCCACACCACAGAACTACGTTCCTTTCACACATTGGTGTTGCCGAGTCAGCCAGAGGCACTGGGGTCGCGTCTACATTGATGAAGTACATTATAGATGATGTTAGCGAACGCGGTTTTTCTGAGATACGACTAGAGGTGCATAAGCTTAACACGAAGGCACGACGATTGTATGCAAAACTTGGCTTTTCGCTTTTTGAGGATTCCTCTCCAGCTGTACGAGGCGCGTTGTTTTTCCCCGGCAATGAAGACCAGACCAATTTGCACAGCTTAAGTAGCCACATCACGTGACCGTTCTACGGGGTCAATATCATGCAAGTATCGTTTGACATGATGCGTACAATGTGGAACGCGAATGCAATTCGGCAGATTTGGCATTACATTTTTGCGAGCAGAGGACTAACGCCATGCACCGACAAGCAGGTCTTGTTACAAGGAATTCTTTAGATATTGCAGAGCTTCATATGAGCCGAGTGCGCGAGCACGACGGGAGCGCGCCATGTTACTGAAGGGCGCAGACTGAGACGGGATGCTGGTGAGAAACTAAGCTTGTCCAGCGGGGCGAGTTTTGGCAGACGACAGTACCGAGGAGACACAATGTTTGTGGCGTGCCTCAGGCGACCGAAGATTGTGACTTCTGTTTCGTCCCACCGGGGCATTGAGCCACGTCGGCAGACAAGGATCTGTGTTGGCAGGTGCAGACTCACGGACTCGATCACACCTGTCAGAGTACCTCGACGGCGAGCACGATGAACTGTTTTGCTGGGTCGCCCTGTGCGACGATCAGAATCCGACCGTCGCAGACTTCGTTCGATTTGATGGCTCGTCTTCGCGGTCTGCGGAAACGCAACAAACTTGAGAGACTGATTTAACAAAGCATCCGCCTGAGATTTAGAAAGTGGAAGGTGCCAGTAGACCCCCAGCGTGCCGCAGAGTTTGTCTACCCACCTTCCCACAATCGAAACCAACCAGCTTTCACTGACGTGGGTTTCACTCGCAAATGCCGATAGTGCAAACACGCCGGGAACGCTCGTCCGTTGCCTCCTGCCAGATCCCGTGGACCACTGGTGTGGCTCGGCCCCTTATGATTCTCCAGACGATGCATCCACGAACAAAGTGGCAATGTGTCAGCTCAAAACTCTCCGGTGTCACGACTTATTGCTGCTGGGGCTGACCGATTTTGTCTGCGAGGTTTCGCCGGTCAGGGCGTTCCAACGTCTAGTTTCGCCTGCATTACGGGTTTCCGCCGGACCGCTGGTGCCGCCGTCTTTTTCGCCTCGACTGAGCACGACTGATCCACACGCGGGGTTGGCTTCCTCCTCTCACGTTCCGGGTTGGACTCCCTCAGCCGCCGGTTATCGTCACACAGCTGCCCAACTTCCGCCCGCAGCTCCAGAACGAGTTGAAGAAGATCAGTGTGACTAAGGCCCGAGCGGAAAATAAGTGGCGTAAGCTTCCTGCTTGCGATGCAGAAAAACGCAAGCTGGAAGCCTGCGCCACGTTTCGACGCGACAGTAGTTTTCCGTTTGACCCTAAGCTGATCGAAACCGGATTTCACTCCCGAGTCTCATTGGCTTCAAGGCTCCAACGATACACCAGGATCCACGCTAAAATGGACAGATACTTCGATTACGCCAGAACCTGCGACACGAAAACTCTCCGCGTCGCTAAATCGTATTTCCTCACGCCCATTTCGACACAACCTTAAGCGTCAAACAAATGTCACCTGCCGTTGAAAACTCGGACTCGATCAGCATAGGCCCGCGGGTTGAAGGTTTACCTGAATTCCAAGAACGGCTCTTCGTAGGACGGCCCAACATTGGTGATCGCGAGGCGTTTCTGGCGCGCATCAACAACATGCTCGACCGATGCTGGTTGACGAATGATGGACCGTTTGTCAAAGAACTGGAAGAGCGCCTGGCTCAGTTCCTGAACGTTCGTCACTGTGTGGCGATGTGTAATGCAACAGTGGCGCTGGAAATTGCAGTGCGTGCTTTGGGGCTGACTGGTGAGGTAATCGTTCCCAGCTACACCTTTATAGCTACCGCACATGCGCTGCAATGGCAGCAGATTACCCCGGTTTTCGCAGACATCCATGAGCAGACCCATTGTCTTGACGTCGCCTCTGTCGAACAAATGATCACGCCTCGAACCACAGCCATCATGGGAGTTCACGTGTGGGGTCAGGCCTGCGATGTCGATGCTCTGACGGAATTGGCGCGACGCCGAAATCTCAGACTGCTGTTCGATGCCGCGCACGCATTCGGCTGTAGCCACAAAGGGCGCATGGTCGGCAACAATGGTGACGCAGAAGTGTTCAGCTTTCACGCCACAAAGTTTTTCAACACTTTTGAAGGCGGCGCTGTCACAACCAATGACGATGAACTCGCCCGCAAGATGCGGTTGATGCGAAACTTCGGCTTTTCCGGCGTGGACAATGTGACGTACATTGGCACCAATGGAAAAATGAATGAGGCATCCGCAGCGATGGGCTTAACAAATCTTGATCACGTTCCTGAATTCATTGACACCAACCGACGCAACTGGCTGGCTTACCGCGCCGCCCTGGACTGCCTGCCCGGACTTCGCGTGTTTCCCGGAAACGAAGGCGAGAAACAGAATTATCAGTACGTTGTGGTCGAGGTGGATGACAGCCAGTGCCCTGTGAGCCGCGACGACATGGTTTCCTATCTGCATAGGCAAAACATAATCGCACGAAAGTACTTCTGGCCCGGATGCCATCGTATGGAGCCCTATCGCTCGCTTCAGCCTCATGCAAGTCTTCTGCTCTCAACCACAGAGAAAGTCGCTGCACGGGTGTTTCTCTTGCCCACTGGCACATCAATCAGTGCAGACATGGTACAACGCGTGTGCGAAGTGATTCGCGGAAGACTTATACAGTCTTAATTGAGGCGCAAGTGTGCTTGGCAACGCTGAATCAAAACTGAACAATGAAGCAAATAAAACTTCCGCCTGCACAGCGCTCCGATCAACACGCATTGCCAGCTCCTGTAAAACTTTCTGAACAGCTATGGCCCGATGGTACGGTGCCAACTGTAAGCATCTGCTGCATTACGTTCAATCAAGAGGCGTTTATCCGGGATGCCATTGATGGATTTTTGATGCAAACCACTACGTTTCCGGTTGAAATCCTTATCCATGATGATGCCTCAAAGGATTCGACAGGGCAAATCGTCGCGGAATATGCACAACGTCACCCGAAACTTATTCGTCCCATACTTCAATCAACGAACCAATACTCGCAGGGACAAAAGATTTTTCCGATTGTATTTTCGATGGCACGCGGTAATTTGCTGGCCATGTGCGAAGGAGATGACGTCTGGACTGATCCTATGAAGCTGCAAAGACAGGTTGAATGTCTTCAAGGACATATCAATTACGTAGGATCATGTCATGCGGCAGTTTATCAGCAGATTGATGTGGACGGATCGGTCACCGGTGATTTTGTCAAGCGATTTTCGAGTGACGAAATTACACTTTCAGACCTGCTGTGCTCGAACCCGATAACCACATGTTCCGTGGTTATACGGCGAGAATACATGCCACATGAACTTCCGGCCGACTTTGATGCGCTGAAGTTCGGGGATCTACCGCGTTGGGCTCTGGCTGCTGTTCATGGCCCCTTTGCTTTTGACTCCCGAGTCATGTCGACCTATCGTCAGCATCCTGCTGGAATGTGGAGCCGACTCAGCGACGCTGCGGCAGCGAGGGCGATGGCTGACTATGGCCTGCTCATCACAGGACATTTGTCGGGGTCGAATCGTATAATGTCCGTTGCGGCCGGTGGAAGACTGCTTGGCGATGCAGTCTTCCAGGCCTGCCGGGCCAATGATCAGGAGCTGCTTTGTGGCCTGGTTGGTGACCTGTCAGGTTACCCATGGAATGAAACACAGGCAGCCTATATTAATTTCATCAGCAGTATCGGTGAAAAGCTTGCCTTGATGTGCGCAGATGACACAAGGAAGCTTACAGACGCAGTAAGTGACTTACTCAACAAACTCGCAGAACACTCCGAACTGAGCGGTCAGTTTGATTCAGCAACCCGCTTTCTCAGCTCCTATGTACTTAAACGGCAGGGTGATCATTCGTTCGAACGGGGTAAGTTCCGTGAGGCCAGAAATCTTTACACTCGGGCGGCGATCTCCGGGACAGGTAAAAACAGAAAACTGGCTTTAATTCTGGCGTTTGCAACATACGGGGGGCGTGCGGCTCTTTTTCTTCGCGAATGGGCTCGATCGTTCAGACGTTAAGCTTTCTCGCCAACGCCTCGCCTGAGGTTTCTTCCCGCCTCTGACTGAACGTCTGGAACATTGCTGAAACGGACAGGCGGAATAAGGTCTCCGCCCGAGTTCCGCGTTGACGTTGTGACTACTTTCAATGAGTTTCTTGAATGAGCGGCACTAGTATAACGAACGCAGCGGCGCCACGGATTCTGCTGGCAACGGTCGGCGATCCGTTCGATACTCGTTCATGCAGTGGCATGCCTTTTGGCATGCGGACCGCCATCGAAAACGCCTGTCAGAACGTGACGACCGTGGGCTTCGATCAGACACGGGCGCGACGCGGGGTCTTGCGTCAAGGACTTCACAGGATGGGCCGATTCGGTCGTCGTGCGGAAGCACGTTTGTTCACTTATGATGGCAGCATTCGCACCGTGGAAAAATACGCCGGGCAGCTCGGAAAGATCAGTGCACGACGCACAGCAACCGCCGTCTCAAAAGAAATGCGCCGAATCGTGGAAGCCACAAAGCCAGACGCCGTGATCGGAGCGGTGATGCCCTGGATGCTTTTGGACATTCCAGAAAATACCCGGCTCGTGTACTTCACTGACGTGGTAACCAGCATGGCAAACACCGGGTATCCCGCGTTTGCAAATCGTTCAGAACACTATAAACAGGAATCGATTCTTCTTGAGCGTGAACTGTTTGAGCGAGTCGATGCGGCCGCGTTTCCCGCTTCCGTCGTCCGAGAGGCGGCGATTGCCAACGGGCTCCCGGCCAGCAAATCTCACGTTGTCTTCATGGGGCCCAATATGCAGCCCCGTGCTTTAATTACGGAAAAGCCACCGCCGCAAAATCATCTGGTTGTACTGATTGTCGCCAGTGACCCGGTACGAAAACAAACTGACCTTGCCCTTCAGGCCTGCCGCGGCATTCTGGATGCCGGCTGGGCCGTTGATGTCGACCTGATCGGCCCGGCAACTCCTCTTGCACAATCCCTGCCATTTGTACGGTGTCATGGTCGGCTGCAACTTGGCACCGCGAAGGATTCGGCAATCCACCGCGGCGCACTCGAACGAGCACACCTGCTGCTGCTGCCATCACTTGCCGAGGGCGCTCCGATTGCACCGTGCGAAGCCGCGCATTTTGCTGTCCCGTCGGTCGTTAGCGCCGCGGGTGGATTGCCGGATGTCGTTCTGAACAATCAGACCGGACGGGTGCTTCCAATCACTGCGATGGCGGAAGAATATACAACAGCGATGTTGGCACTCATCAGCGATAAAGCATTATATTCGCGCACCTCTCGCGCGGCATTGCAGAGATCTCAGGCAAAATTCACCTGGGAGGCGTGGGCTGCGACTTTGCTCTCATTGGCGACTCCCCACCAACGGCGCCTGGACGCTCTGCCTGAATGCACCAGATCGTAGTAGCCAGACCATCGCCTGCCTCAGAGGAAGGCGAACCCAGACCGTTCCCATAAAGTTCCTCTGAGTAAATCTGCAGTCACCTCAAGTACACGTTCTGCCTGAATCTCCGCGAATCTTATGAAACCACCTTTGATTATTGCTGAGGCGGCGAATCCGGAATGGGCATCAGTGCCTCTGGAAGGGTGGTCACACGGAAGAGCCATTCAATTACTGACGAACGCCCATATCGTCACTCAGATTCGTAATCGTTCAGCATTCGTCAGGGCCGGCGTCAGCGATGATCAGTTCACGGCAATCGATTCTGAAGCGATCGCTTCAAAAATTCATCGGATCGGTGGCTGGCTACGGGGTGGCACCGGAAAAGGCTGGACCACAGTGATGGCATTGAACTCGATCTCCTACGCCTACTTTGAACGCCTTGTCTGGAAGCAGTTCAAGGATCGCCTGCTGGCAAAGGAATTCTCTCTGGTTCACAGGATTACACCTTTAAGTCCGACAGTGCCGAGTTCGCTGGCAACACATTGCAGACGCAATGACATACCGTTCCTTCTGGGACCTCTGAATGGAGGAGTGCCGTGGCCAGCTCAGTTCTCGGACGTCCGGCGTGCTGAACGAGAATGGCTGGCACCGTACCGTGGCCTGTACAAATTATTGCCGGGATACCGAGCGACTCTCAGGAATTCATCGGCGATCGTCTGTGGCTCACAACATACAGCATCCGAGATACCAGCCAGGTATCAGGACAAGGTGGTCTATATTGCAGAAAACGGAATCGAACCAAATCGCTTCGCCGCCCGGAGGACGCGGCGGGCCGGCGCCCCGCTACGCTGTATCTTTGTGGGGCGTCTGGTGCCTTACAAGGGTGTAGATCTTCTTATCGAGGCAATTGAGCCGCTGGTAAAAGACGGCAAAGTTACGCTGGAGATTGTTGGTGGCGGTCCTCAGGAAAGCAACCTGCGACGTCTGATTGCAGATCGGCACCTCGACGGAGGCATTCAGATGCTTGGCATGATTCCTCACCCAGAAGTTCAGAACCGTCTGGTGGGCTGTGATCTTCTGACATTTCCATCGGTACGGGAGTTCGGTGGTGCGGTGATTCTGGAGGCGATGGCGGTTGGTGTCGTCCCGATGGCTGTCGACTATGCCGGCCCGTCAGAACTGATGACTGATGCAACGTCGTTTCGAATACCGCTGGGGTCGCGAAACGAAATTATAAATCGTTTTCGGTCTGCGCTTTCTGCATTGGCTGACAATCCGGACGAGATCGACGTGCGATCCACTGCTGCTTTGGAGCGAGCGCATTCGCTCTACACATGGGAATCCAAGGCGGAACAGATGCTGCAGGTCTATCAATGGGTTCTGGGTGAACGTGCAGACAAGCCGACCTTTCAATTTAGTTAGATCACCCGTTCCACCCCGGGACACAGCTTCAGCGTCACCGAGAGCAGACATCGTCAGGTGCGGCAGCGATACCAGAACATCGCAAGTCTGAACACGTTGCCTGTGCATATACTTTTTCATAAAACGCCGGAGCCGCGGACAAATTGATTTTCAGTCACTTCAACCGGCCGCACAACTCCGCGCGGTTCCGTCAGGTGATCCATTGACGATACGGAGACAATGTGTCAACAGCTGATTTCCCCGACGCCTATCTTGTAGGCGCTCCCAAAGCCGGATCCTCTGCGCTGATGAATATGCTGATCCAGCATCCTGAGATCCAGGGGTGTGGGATCAAAGAGCCCAACTATCACTGCCGTGACCTGGACATGCCGGGCGCACGCACAACCAGGGAATACCTGAAATTATGCGTCCGGCAACCAAACAAGAAGGTGCTGGTGGACGGCTCAATTCTTAATCTGTTTTCACAGGAAGCTGCAAAGTCAATCCACTCCTGTTCGCCGGATGCACGAATTCTGATGGTGCTCAGGAATCCGGTGGAAGCCATGTATTCCTGGCACTCTCAGATGGTCTTTACGGGAAATGAACCGATTGTTGATTTCAGGGAAGCCCTCGAAGCCGAATCTGATCGAAGAAACGGCCTGCGAGTGCCCGCGTTTGGTGCATCAAGTCGATGCCCGGAACTGTTGTACTATAGCGCCGTAATGAAATACGCAGAGCAGATACCACGGTATCTGGCGCTGTTTCCGCGAGACCACATTCATATTCTGCTGCAGGAAGATCTGCGGCGTGATCCGGCGAATGTGTCCTCAGCTGTCTTCGCGTTTCTTGGTGTATCACAATTCAAACCTGTGGCCGAGTCAGTGAATGCCAACAAGGTTCGACGCAGCCCCGGTCTGCATCGAACACTGAAACAGATTTTCGCTGCCCCGGCGCGAGTGCTGCTGCCGGTCAGACTGCGATGGCAGCTGATTCGGATGCTGGACCGTTGGAATTCAGTAGAAACTCCGCGTCCCAAGATGACTGACCAGTTGGCTCAGACACTTGCCGAGCAGGTGCGACCAGACGTGGAGCAGCTTGAGATACTTTTGGGGCGAACACTTAATCACTGGCTCAGGTGAGCTTTTGCCTGCTGACAGGAAGGTCATGGACTGTGACAGTGGCATCCGGAAACCCGGAACTTGAGATTATTATCGTCAACTACCGCACGCCGCACCTGGTTGTGGATTGCCTGACGTCTCTGCAGCAGGAACGCAGTGATGTCAACTTTCGCGTCATCGTAGTGGAGAACGGGTCAGGCGATGATTCGCGACAGATTATCCACGAAGCAATCGTCGAAACAGGCTGGACCGACTGGATTTCCATTCTGAACTCGGACGCAAATCTGGGCTTCGCTGGAGGCAACAACTATGGTCTGAGCAGGACCAAGGATTCGAAGTTCGTCCTGCTTCTCAACAGCGATACGATTGTCCAGCGAGGCTGCCTTCGACGGTGCCTTGATGTCATGAATGCGAATCCGTCAATCGGGGCGCTTAGCTGTAAACTGCTGAACAGAGACAGAACAATACAGAATGCGGCGCGCCGGTTTCCCCATCCATTTCGAATTACCCTCAGCCAACTGGGGTTCCCGCGCCGATGGCCCGGAATGTTTGCGTGGGCCAATCTTCAGCATCCGGGCTGGGACCGGAACACTGAATCGCGCTCTGTCGAATGGATCGGTGGTGCGTTCTTGATGATACCCAGAACTGTATTGAACACTGTTGGGTTTCTGGATGAAGATTTCTTTTTCTATGGGGAAGATGTTGAATTCTGCCACCGTGTCCACCGGGCAGGATATCTGTGCTGGTACGAGGCATCCGTCAGCACAGTTCACCTGGGAGCCGGCTCGTCCGACGATACACGACTGCCGCGAGGTCAACGCAACAAACATCGGACAAGAGCACGGTACCTGAAGCAGCAGAAACTCTACGGGCGATGGGCCAGTATCTGGGTCTGGACGGTCGACGCAATAATGGATGCTCTCAGATCAACGCGGGACCTCGTGTTTCGCCCGGACTCGAACAAGCGACCGGCCACCAGAATTCAAAACAGAACTGACTGAGGAGCCAGGATCTGTCGAGCAGCATGGCGGTTCAGCGGCAAACGCGCCAACGACGCACTTACCGCTGAAATACCCCTCCCCAAAGTGTTACCAGAAATGACCAACGAAAACGATCACGGACCTCGCTCGGAAACTACGCCCGGTGCAATGCGAATCTGCTTTGCTCTTCCGGGACTCCATCGCATCAACCGAGGAGCTGAAACGGCATTTGAGTCACTGGCGCACGAAATGGCCCGGTTTGCAGACTGCAGCGTGACGGTATTCGGCAGTGGAGAACCGGTTACATCGCGCGCCTACAAGTTTGTACATGTTCCGTCTCGGTCCCGTGAATCCTTTGAAAACTGGCCTCGAATCCCCGGCGCACGGTCTGAATGCACCTGGGAAGAGCTGACATTCATGCCCGGATTCATGCGCGCCTACGATCCGTCTGCATTTGACGTGAGTGTTACCTGTAGCTACCCCTACACAAACTGGTTTCTGCGAAGCCGACGCCGGAAAGGCTACCGCCCGGCTCACGTGTACGTGACACAGAACGGAGACTGGCCCTGTCATGCAGGGAACAGTGAGTACCGGTGGTTTGGGTGTGATGGACTGGTGTGTACGAATCCGGAATATTACGAGCGAAACAGGGATCGTTGGCGCAGTGTCCTGATCCCGAATGGCGTTGATCCGACGCTGTTTTTCCCGGGAGCCGGCAATCGTGAATCGTACGGTCTGCCGAAACAGGTGCCGATCGTCCTGATGGTCAGTGCGTTGATCGACAGCAAACGGATTATCGAAGGCATTGAAGCAGTCAGTCAGGTCGACGGAGTCCATCTTGTCGTGGCCGGTGATGGACCGCTGCGTGAACAGGTGTTGGATCATGGACAGAGGAAACTGCAGGGACGATTCACTCATCTGTATCTCCGGCGCGAGCAGATGCCCGAACTTTACCGCTGTGCGAGCATCTTTCTCCACATGTCATTGGACGAACCCTCCGCAAATGCCTACATCGAAGCACTCGCCAGCGGATTGCCGATCGTGACCCATGATCGGCCGGTAACTCGCTGGACACTTGAAGACTGTGGAGTTTTTGCAAACGCCCGCAATCTGACCGAGGTTTCCGCTCAGATTGAAGCGTCGGTAAGGAGTCCCGATCCAACCAGGGTTGAAAGACAGCTGAATCTTGTCGCTCAAAGGTTTACGTGGCGTGCGATTGCCGGCGAGTACGTGAACCTGTTTCACGCACTCTGACAACCGTCCCCAGAGACTTCAATCAGCACAACCTGCGAACTGATGAGCATGGTCATGAAACAGACGTGAGAATCTTGTGGCCCCCAATCAGGTTCTGTTCAGGTCTGTCAGGTGCCGGCTGTTCGGAAATTGACGGCATCACCTTCGCGCAACGGTTCAGGACGGCTTGTTTGCATTATTCACAGAGAAACAGCCGAATTTTCAGCGATCATCTTCCTTTGTGGGCAGATTTGTCCCCAGGGTCGTTGCGCGCAAGTCGCGAAAACTTCATCCGATCATCGCGTCCGGCCTAACGAATCAGCTGCGGTGCTTTAATCGCTGTGCTGTCGAGTGGAATTATCGATGCATACCAGAACGACAGCTACTGCCATGCCCCCCGGACAATGTGTCCGAATCTGCCGATTCCTCGTGTTGTGCAGTCTGGTTGCCTTATATCCACTGCACACTTCGGCCGAACCGGGCTTGACCTCTGTCGCGACCGTGTCTGAACCTATGGTTTCGAAAAGTGACAGGAAAACTGTCGCGAGAACCATGGTGGAGAAAGACATGTCGGATTCGGTCCTTAAGCTGGTCGCTGAGCGTTTGTCACCGGTGCGTTTCAAGAGATCGCTGCGCCGTACGCACCAGAATTACCAGGTCTGTGTCCAGACTTCACCGCTGGAACAGCGGCTCCTGTTAACCCTTACTCCAGACGGCTGGACCGTGCTTCAGCCATCTTCTGATTCACGGATGATCTACGTCAGCAGCAGTGAAGGGGACGATGCAAACGACGGACTCAGTGAATCCTCGCCCAAGAAAACGGTGGCCGCCGGCGCACAGCTGCTACGGAGTGGGAAACCCGACTGGTTGCTGCTGAAGTCCGGTGACATCTGGAGTGGGTATAGTGAAGGTGGCTTTCGTCTGGAGTCTTCCGGCGGCGAGTCGGTTGAACGCAAGACTGTCATTACATCCTACGGCGACGGCGCCCGACCTGTTCTGAAA
>JAVKCM010000069.1:0-86804 GCA_040222735.1 Fuerstiella sp.
GTAGTTCGGACATTCCTGTCCGAACCCGCGCAACGTCTTCGACGGAGAAGAATCTCCGTCGTACAGATCGACGCACACGACGACAGCGTCGCAGACGGTTACCACTTCAGAATCACCTTACCGGATTCGCCGGATCGCATGGCCTGAAATCCGTCTTCGAAATCGGTGTAGTCCATGTGATGCGTAATCACAGGGCTGATGTCGAGACCACTCTGCAGCATCACCGTCATCTTGTACCACGTTTCATACATCTCGCGGCCGTAGATTCCCTTGATCGTCAGCATGTTGAAGACCACCGTATTCCAGTCGATGGCAATTTCGGCGGCGGGAATGCCCAGCATCGCGATTTTGCCGCCGTGACACATGCTGGCGATCATTTCGCGAAACGCGGACGGGTTCCCGGACATTTCCAGTCCTACGTCGAAACCTTCGACCATTCCCAGTTCCTGCTGGACATCGCTGAGTTTTTCCGTGCGGACGTCGACCGTGCGCGTGACGCCCAGCTTCTGTGCCAGATTCAGCCGCCAGGGATTGACGTCCGTGATCACCACATGCCGGGCTCCCGCGTGTCGCACCACAGCGGCCGCCATCAGACCGATTGGTCCGGCTCCGGTGATCAGCACATCTTCTCCCAGCACCGGAAACGTCAGAGCCGTGTGGACGGCGTTCCCGAATGGATCAAAGATGGAAGCGGTGTCGCGGTCGATGTCGTCCGCGTGATGCCAGACATTGGTCATTGGCAGGGCGATGTATTCGGCAAACGCACCGGGACGATTCACGCCGATACCCTGCGTCCGATTGCACAGATGGCGTCGTCCGGCAAGGCAGTTGCGACATCGTCCGCAGACCACGTGCCCTTCGCCGCTGACCACTTCGCCCGGATGAAAGTCCAGCACGTTGGACCCGACTTCCACCACTTCGCCCACAAATTCGTGGCCCACGACC
This sequence comes from Fuerstiella sp., assembly GCA_040222735.1. Classification (GTDB taxonomy): domain Bacteria; phylum Planctomycetota; class Planctomycetia; order Planctomycetales; family Planctomycetaceae; genus Fuerstiella. Next base: position 946 of record JAVKCM010000069.1, read on the forward strand.
ATGGGAACGGGAATCGTTTTCTGAGCCCAGTTGTCCCATTCGTAGATATGAACGTCGGTTCCGCAGATGCCCGTCCGGTCTACTTTGATCAGCACATCATTGACGCCGACCTTCGGTTCCGGCACATCTTCCAGCCAGAGTCCCTGTTCCGCTTTTCGTTTGACCAGTGCCTTCATGTGTCTGCCTTTGTGCTGGATAATGAACAAGATGTCCGGTATAGTAGATTTCGCTAGTCCACTATGCAAGACGTTGTGTCTACAATAATGGAAAACAGGAATGGGAAATTCAGCCCCCGAACAGGCCGGTCTGTCGGCCGAGGATGTCAGCCGCAACGTCTGCCAGCGAATCCGGCAGTTGCGGCAGGAATCCGGCTGGTCGCTGGATGTTCTGGCTCAGGCGTCCGGAGTCAGTCGTTCGATGCTGAGTCAGATTGAACGGGAACAGGCAAATCCCACGCTGGCGGTGACGGTGAAGATCGCGTCCGCCTTTGGAATGTCTGTGGGTGATCTGGTGGAAGAAAGCCACGTGGTTCCCAACATCAACGTGATTCGGGCCACGGACCGCAGTCATATGTTTCGCGAGGACCAGGATTGTACCATTCGCACACTGTCGCCACTGAAGCTGGAAAAGGATGTCGAATTCTACGAAGTACGGCTGGCGGTGGGCGGAAAACTGCAGTCAGCACCGCATTTCGAAGGAACGCGTGAGTTCCTGACTGTGCAGAAGGGGAGCGTGGGGGTAACATCAGATAGCGAGCGCACGGAACTGGCAAAAGGCGATTCCGCCAGCTATCGCGCGGATGTGTCGCATCAGATTGCCAACATCGGTCGCGGTGAGGCGCTTGTGTTTCTGGTAGTGATTTACCGCTGAGGCGGTCGGAGAAAGATCTGTGATCAGTCAGCGTCCCGACACATCCACCGTGGCACCCGCGGCCACTGAGCCCGCGGCCACTGAGCCCGAGACCACTGAGCCCGAGACCACCGAACACGCGGCCGCTGAGCCCGCGGCCACTGGACTGCCCCCGTTCTGTGTGGTGTTGTGCCGCTACGGCGCCGTGCCTCAGGTGGCACGGTTCAGTGTGTCGCAACAACTGTACGAGGCGATCGGTGAGCAGCTCGAACGCGGTATTCAGCTGGTCGTGCACACGGATCGCGGACTGGAACTGGCGACGCTGCTGGAAATCGTTCAGGCTGGTATCCTGACGGAACAGACGCCTGTCACGGGCAGCGTGCTGCGAGTGGCCTTGCCTGAGGATCTGCAGTCACACCGCGAAAACTGTCGTCAGGCCGAGCTGCAGTACGTGGAGTGGCTGCAGCGGCTGGACGACTGGCAGCTGCAGCTGCAGCTCATCGACATGGAATGGACGCTGGATCAGCAACAGGTTCTGTTATACGTCCTGAACGGGCAGAATGCAGAAACCACTCGGCTGGCGCTGCTGGCGGCGGCGGCCGGGCTGGGCATCATTCACGTGCAGCCGGTGGCCGCAGAAGGGATCGTGCAGCAGACGGGCGGCGGCGGAGGCTGTGGCTCCGGTGGCTGCGGTTCCGGCGGCTGCAGCAGCAAGGGCTGAGCCCGCCGATTCTGTTCGCGTTGTGACCGATGTTGAATCGGCTTTAAGCACTCGCCGTGCGAAGAGAGGCTGTCTGCGGGGCAAAGTCAAGCGCCATGTCTGGATTTTGCTCCCCACCGATGAAGCTTTTTGAATCAACCAATTACATTCCCTATAGGTTGAACATCGACGACTGCATGGATCAGACTCGTGGGTTTGAGCGGCCGTATTCCGGCCGAATTCTGCACGGCCGGTGCGTCCGCGTCCGTGGCAGGCTGGTTCTTATCCACCCCGAGCGCGGAATTTTCCATGACTGTCAGGACCCTGCTGTCGTCAGTGCTGAAACACAGTTTCCATCGTTCCGATCGTCGTAGACGTTCTCGTCGGCAATCTCTCACAGAATCCGCATCCCGCCGAAACCGCGTCGTGGAACAGCTGGAAGACCGTGCACTGCTGACGGCCACAGATCTGTTCGCCGATGCGATCTATGAACTGGCACCGGGGGACGATCCGACAGCCGTACCACTGGATGAAACCGGGGACGCTCACGGCCATAGCGAAAACGAAGACGGCGACGCCTTTCAGTTTGATGACCTCGATCGCTGGACCAGAACGGCGACGGACGGGAGTGGCCTGGGCCAGGGTGATCCAACCACGCTGACCTGGAGCTTTGTTGCCGACGGGACATCAATCACCGGCGGCCGGGAAGGAACGAGCGCCAGCGACCTGATTGCATTTCTGGACGGCATCTATGGCAACGTGACACCCGACACGGACTACACGGACGAAGTCTGGTTTCCCGTCTTCGAGGCGTACCTGAATCGCTGGGGCGAGGTTTCGGGGCTGACCTATATCTACGAACCCAATGATGACGGTTCACAAATCATCAATAACTCGGGGTCGGCCTCGGGGGTCACTGGGGTTCGAGGGGACCTGCGGATCGGCGGCCATTCGATTGACGGTCAGTCCGGCAGCAATGTGCTGGCGTACAACTACTTCCCCAATCACGGGGATATGGTCATTGACACTGACAATATCTCGTTTTATTCGAACCTTTCCAATAGCTCACGAGCCCTGAGAAACGTACTGGCTCATGAGCACGGGCACGGGATCGGCATCGGCCATGTCTGTCCTCTGCTGGGCGGAGCGGACGGTCGCCTGATGGAACCGTTCGTCAATCTTAGTTTTGACGGTCCTCAGCTGGACGACATTCTGGCGACCCAGCGCGGGTACGGTGATGCTCTGGAAAAGAACGGCGGCAACGACACCGCCGGCACGGCCTTCAACCTGGGAACGCTCACCGACGGCAGTCTGCTGGCGATCGGCACCGACGCGGCGGACGCCAGGGTGTCACCGACCGAAACGGATTTTGTGAGCATCGATGACGACAGCGACATCGATTTCTATCGATTCACCGTCAACACGGCGCTGTGGGTGAATCTGCGGCTGACTCCACTGGGGCCCACCTATCTTTCCGGCGCTCAGAATCCTGATGGCAGCTGTTCGGCGGGCACCCCGTTCGACACGTCACGGCAAAGCGACCTGACGCTGACGCTGTATGACACGAACGGCACCACCGTACTGCAAACGTCAAATGTAAACGGACTCGGAGGAAACGAAGAGATCCTGAATGAATTGCTGACAGCTGGTACCTACTTCGCAGGAATCACAGGAAGTGCCAACGCGATTCAGGCCTACGAACTGAACATCGACGGTCAGAATGCGGCGGATGTGTCCGTGATCGAAACCGGTGGCGGGACCTCAGTTTCTGAGAATCTGACCACAGATACGTTCTCTGTGGCGCTCGCCGTTCAGCCGACATCCGACGTCGTCATTCAGGTCAGCAACGGAAATCCTGCCGAAGTCGCCGTCGACGTATCTTCGCTGACGTTTACCAGCGGTAACTGGAATATTCCGCAGACCGTGACGGTCACCGGTCGCGATGATTCGATCGTCGACGGCGATGTGCTGGTGCCGGTGACGCTGTCGATCGATGATGCACTGTCGGACGATGCGTTTGATACCGTTCCGGATCAGATTGTCAATGTCACGAACGTCGACAATGACACGGCTTTCGTCAGCATTGTGGCATCGGACAACGGCAGCGAAGTCGGACCCGTCGACGGGCTGTTCACTGTCACTCAGACGACGGCCGCTGCCGCCGACACCGTTCTGAGCTATTCGGTCGGTGGCACGGCAGCCGCCGGAAGCGATTTCACGTCGCTGAGCGGCACCGTCACAATCAGCGCCGGCAGCACCAGCGCGACCATTCCCGTGCCGGTGATCGATGACGCCCGCGTGGAGCCCACAGAAACGGTGGTCCTGACGCTCACCGGCATCACCAGCAGTTCACCGGGTGTTTTTCTGGCCCGGGTCGGGCTGGACCCGTCGTTCGGAACGGATGGCGTGACACAGCTACCGAGCAACATGGGATGGTCGCCGCGCAACATTGATCTGGCAGTACAGCCGAACGGAAAGATCGTGGTGACGGGGGCGACTCATCCCACGGATGACGACGTATGGCGCGTCCTGCGGTACGAAGCAGACGGGACGCTGGATCCAACCTTCGGCACCGGCGGAATTGTTGACGAAACGCTGGGCGGCGTTGCTCGATCCATGGCGATTGAGATTCTTCCGAACGGTGACATTCTGGTGGCCGGGCAGGGCTCGGGCGGCGGTGTTCTGGCACTTTATCAGCCGGACGGGACGCCGGTCACCAGCTTTGGAACCGGAGGCGCGGTCGTCAGCAGTGAGCTGCGGTTTCGGGACATGGTGGTGGATTCGTTGGGGCGGATTTATGTCATCGGAACGCAGGGTTCCTGTCCGAGTCCACCGGCCACGAGTCACCGTGACATCGAGATTCGTCGTTTTCTTCCCGACGGGACACTCGACACGACCTACGGCGGCCCGGTGCCGGGGTCCGTGCGGATTGACATGGAGTCAAATGTCCGCAGCTGCGACGAGGGATACTCGCTGGCCGTCCTGCCGGACGACCGGATCGTGGCCACCGGTTCAGCAACGCTGGAACCCGGTACCGCGGCAGAAGACCGCGACTTTGCCGTGGCTCGCCTGAACACAGACGGTTCACTGGACACGTCCTTCGCCGGTGACGGCACGCTGACGATTGACCTGGGCGAGAATGAGATCGCGCAGGATCTTCGAGTTCAGCCGGACGGAAAGCTGGTGCTGGTCGGATCCCTGAGAGATGCCAGCTTCAATGCCATTGCCTACGGCGTCGTGCGCCTGACCACTGACGGCGTTCCGGACACGACATTCGACGGTGACGGCATCGCCGTTGTTCCCGTCACCGGGTTCAACGATATCGTCAACGATGTGGCCATTCAGTCTGACGGAAAACTGATCCTTGCCGGAGAGACGCAGGTTTCCCCGTGGCAGAATTACACGTTCGTACGCCTGAACACGGATGGTTCGCTGGATACCAGCTTCGACGACGACGGCATTCTGATTCTGCCGGATCGTCCGTCGCCGAATCATCCGGACGAAATCTTTGCGGTCCGCCTGCAGCCGGACGGGCGTCTGCTGGCGGTGGGTGGCGGTGGCAGCACGGGCGGATCGCACTACGAGATCATGCGGCTGAATACAGAAACCGAGACGGCCGCCATCAACATTCTAAGCGATGATACGACGGTCACCACAGACAACCTGGACAACACGATCACGCTGCGCGTCAGCAGCACCGACCCGCAGATCACCGAAATTGATGTCGACGGTGCGGTGGTGGGAAGCTTCGCCCGCAGCACACCGACCATCACCATCAACGCAGGTGACGGTGACGACACGTTCATTATCGACTACGTCAATGGAAACCCGATTCCGACGGCCGGCGTCGTCCTGAACGGCGAAGCCAACACGACGACCCTGCCTGGTGATCAGCTGGAACTGCGAAACGGAACTGCCGGGTCGGTTGAACACCTCTTTGACAGTGCCAGCGACGGCAGTATCGATGTTGACGGTTCGGTGATCACCTATACCGGTCTGGAACCGATTCGTGATCATCTTGAGGCTGCCGACCGTGTGTTCACGTTTGCCGCCACCAGCGATGACATCACACTGGGCGACGATGGGACAGCTGGCAACGGCATCAGTCGTATCTCCAGTGTTTCGTCCAGTGAAACGGTCGACTTTCTGCTTCCAGCCAGCTCGCTGACCGTGAATGCCGGAGACGGCAGTGACGTGATCAGTATTCAACAGCTTGATCAGACCTTTGCCGGCCCCGGCAGCGGACTGGTGAAGGACACCACGTTTGGTTCCGGCGGCATTGTGATTCAGGACCTGGGCGACAGCGACCAGGTCGATGCCGCGGTACTGGATTCCACCGGAGGTATCATCGTGACCGGCAGCGGCCGCACCGGTGACACGGGCCATCTGACGCGATTACATGCCGATGGCAGCCTTGACGTCAGTCTGCAGCTGGGGACGAGCGGAACGGCTGGTGCCGGCCTGGCACGACACGGTACGGACGGAGTGCTGCTGGCATTCAACAAAGGCACGCTGCCGTTTGCGGCCCGGTTCACGATCCCGAGTGCCGCAGGAACTCCCATCACCCTGATTTTGAACGGCGACGACGGTGACGATACCTTCATCGTTGATTACGACGAGGGTGATCCGGTGCCGCAGAACGGGCTGTTTGTGCACGGAGGAAATAACGGGGCGGGAGCATCCGGGGATCAGGTGGTGCTGCAGAACGGCTCTGTATCAACGGTCACTCACAACTTTACGAACTCCAGTGACGGAACCATCGACGTGGATGGTGCCGTCATCACCTATACCGGTCTGGAACCGATCGCGGACAACCTGGCGGCCGTTGACCGGGTGTTCAGTTTCGGAGCGACGGCGGATGAGATCCTGCTGACTGACGACGGCATTCCGGCCAACGACATCAGTCGGCTGTCCAGTCTCAGTTCCAGCGAGACGGTGGACTTTCTGCATCCGTCCGGTTCGCTGACCGTCAATGCCGGAGACGGAAGCGATACGATCGAGTTTCAGAGTCTGGACAGCGGGATTCCGCAGCTTGACACCCTGACCTTTGACTTCGAAGACCTGGCCCATACCGGAGTCAGAACCTTTCTTGGACCGTATCAGAGCAACGGATTCACCTTCCGTTCGGATACTATCGCGCAGGAAACGACCTGGATCGTCTACGGCACAACTGCGGCGACGCGCTACGTCGGCTCAGCAGCCCTGAATTCGAACTGGGAACCCGTCACGCTGACGCTGTCAAAGGACGATGGCAGTCCCTTCAACCTGGTTTCGATGGATATCTCGGAGTGGGACTCGGCCTTTCCCGGAGTCATCTCAGTGACGTTCACGGGAACGCTGGCTGGCGGCGGAACGGTGAGTCAGACCTTTACGTCGGATGGGATCCACGGAATGGAACCGTTCAGCTTTGTCGGCTTCAACCAGGTGACTCAGGTCGACTGGGACTACACAGAGCTTTCGAACAGACACCACTTTGACAATGTCGTGGTACAGGTGCCGTCGGCCGCACCGCCATCGATTCTGAGTGTGAACCTGAACGGTCAGGACGGCGCCGACAGCTTTGATGTGACGCCGTCACGGAACTCGGTCATCAGTGTAGATGGAGGTAATCCCACAGTGGCTCCGGGAGATACGCTGGCGTACCACGGTGCCGGCATTGACGACAGTCCGGGAACACGGTCCGGCACGGTGACTCAAACCGGTTTTCCGGATCTGGCTTATAACGACATCGAAGACCTCATTTTTCCTCCGGCGGAAGTGACCCTGTCCGTCAGCACAAATGTCGTTGCCGAGTCAGATTCGGCGGCAACCCGAACGATAACCGTGACTGCCTCGACCAATGTGCCCGTGCAGGGTGATCAGACGGTTGAATTGAATATCTCGGGGACCGGAATCACGTCGGGCGATTACACGCTGTCCGGCACGACGATCACAATTCCGGCCAATACAACCAGCGGGACAGTCACCCTGACGGTGCAGGATGATGCGGTGGTGGAACTGACTGAAACAACATTCCTCACGATCTCCAGTCCATCCGCCGGTATTGTTCTGGGAACAGCGTTCAGCGTGGTCACCATTCACGATGATGATAGTGCGGTCGTTTCGATTGACGATGTGTCTCAGGACGAAAACGATGGCGGTCAGTCCACCTTTATCTTTACGGTGAGTGTCGACAGAGCGGTCGATGTTCCCTGGAAAGTGGACTACACGACGGTCGACGGAACGGCCACGATCGGGGACAGCGATTTTTCGGGGACATCCGGCACCATTAATTTTTCAGGAACGGCCAATGAAACGCACACGATTGCCGTGAATGTCTTCGGGGATCTGAAAGTCGAACAGGACGAAACCTTCTTTCTTGACCTGCTGAACATCAATGCCGTCGGCCGGGATGTCCGCTTTGGCAACGATCGGGGCAGTGGGGAAGTTCTGAATGACGATACGGCAACGGTGACGCTGGCTCCATTGACGGCGACGGCCGACGAAGGCACCGGAGGCACGTCGACTGATCTGACGTTCTCTGTCTCGCTGAACAACGCTGTGCAGGGCGGCTTTGACGTGGCTTATACCACCAGCGACGACACCGCGACGGTGGCGGATGGTGACTATGTCGACAACGATGGCACTCTGACGTTTGCCGGAGTCGCCGGTGAGGTGCAGACTATCACGGTGCGAGTCAGTCACGATGCGAAAGTCGAAGGGGACGAGTTGTTTGCGCTCGCGCTGGGGGCACTCTCAAATCTTGCGGCAGGCATTGATCCCGCCGATGTATCCGCCACCGGCAGTCCGCAGGCCGGTACGATTCTGAATGACGACGCGGCGACGGTGACGCTCACTCCGCTGGTAGCCGCCGTCGATGAAGGCACCGGCGGCACAACGACGGATATGACGTTTTCCGTAACGCTGAATAACGCCGTTCAGGGCGGCTTTGACCTCGCTTATGCCACCAGTGACGGCACGGCGACCGTGGCCGATATAGATTACGTCGACAACGATGGCAGTCTGGCGTTTGTCGGGACGGCCGGTGAAGCGCGGACCATCACCGTGCAGGTTCATCATGATGCGAAAGTGGAAGCGGACGAACTGTTTACTGTGACGCTGGAAGCAGTCTCAAATCTTGCGGCGACCGTTGATCCTTCCCGCGTTCTCATCGCCGGCAGTCCGCAGACCGGTACGATTCTGAATGACGACACGGCGACGGTCACGCTGGCTCCATTGACGGCGACGGCCGATGAAGGCACCGGCGGCACAACGACGGATCTGACGTATTCCGTAACGCTGAGTAACGCTGTTCAGGGCGGCTTCGACCTGGCCTATACCACCAGCGACGATACGGCAACAGTGGCGGATGGTGACTACATTGACAACGACGGCAGTCAAAGCTTTGCGGGGTTAGCCGGTGAGATCCGGACCATTACGGTCCAGGTCAATCACGATGCAAAAGTGGAAGCGGACGAACTGTTTGTGCTGGCATTGGAAGCCGTCTCAAATCTTGCGGGGGCCATTGATCCGGCCAGCCTTTCCATCACGGGAAATCCGCAGATCGGTACGATTGTGAATGACGACGCGGCGACCATCAGTATTGACGATATTTCGACAGACGAAGGTGACGCCGGAACCACCACCCTGACGTTTACGGCCACGCTGACGGGCGAAGTCAGCCAGACGGTCAGTGCCGACTACGCTCTGGCGGCAGACACCGCTGCGGCCATCGACGGCGACTATACTGATCAGTCCGGCACGCTGGTGTTCGGGCCGGTACCGGGTGTTCCGGTCAGGACTGCCACCGTTTCTGTTCAGGTGGTCGGTGACGAGAAGATCGAGCTGGACGAAACCTTTCTGGTGAACCTGTTTGATATCAGCGCCGGTGGTCTGGACGTCAGTTTTGCCGATTCACAGGGCCGGGGGACGATACGTAATGACGACAGTGCGACGATTTCCGTTGATGATGTCGGCGTTGTGGAAGCGGATGCGGGCAGCAGCAACCTGACGTTCACGGTTTCGATTGACGGCGAGGTCGATACTCCGGTCCGCCTGAATTTCAGCACCGGCAACAGTACGGCCTCCGTGGCGGATTCCGACTTCCTGTTTACGGCCGGAACTCTGGAGTTTCTGCCGAACGCCGGACCTGGGCCGCAGACTCTTCCCGTAACCGTGGCGGTTACCGGCGACCGAAAAGTGGAACTGGACGAAACATTCTTTCTGAATCTGCAGACGCTGCAGACGGCCGGGCGGACTGTCACACTGGCCGACGATCAGGGGCTCGGGACCATCATCAACGACGATTCTGCATCACTGACAATCAGCGATGTGACGGCCGAAGAAGGTGCTGGCGGACTGACAGAATTCCAGTTCGACGTTGTACTCAGCGGTATCGTGGATGTACCGGTCGCGGTGGATTATGCGACCGCACCGGATTCGGCCGATGATGCCGACTTAGATTTTGTTGCTCGCACGGGGACGCTCAGCTTTCCCGCTGGTTCAACGGCCGACAGTCAGACCCTGACCGTGGTTGTTCAGGTCACCGGCGACAGCCGGGTAGAGCTGGATGAAATGTTTCGTCTGAACCTGACCGGCATGGCGTCCGGCGGACGCAACGTGACCCTTGATGACGTTGCGGGCATCGGCACGATTATCAACGATGACCACGCCGTGCTGTCGATTCGCGGTCTGGCTGCTGCCGAAGGTGACACCGGCGATACACCGTTTTTGTTGACGTTGAGTCTGGACAGGCCGGTGGATGTTCCGGTCAGCGTGGATTTTGCGACGATCATCGGCACCGCATCGGACGTCGAGGGAGACTTCTCTGCGACGTCGGGGCGGGTGGACATCGCCGCCGACAACCTGACGGCCACGCTTTCCGTCGCGGTCACCGGAGACTATCGCATTGAATCGGACGAACAGTTCACCGTTGGCCTGTCAGCGCTGGCGGCAGACGGTCGCAGCGTTTCCATCAGTACCACACCGGGCCTTGTCACGATTCTGAACGATGATCACGGCATTCTGGATATTGATGACAACCAGGTTGTCGATGCGGCCACCGACGGAATTCTGATTCTCCGGTACCTGTTTGGGTTTCGCGGCACGGCGCTGACCGACGGAGCCATCGGGCAGTCGGCCGCCAATAATACGCCGGCTGGTGTGGAAGGTGTTCTTGACAGTGCTCAGGCGATGCTGGACGTGGACGGTAACGGCGTCTCTGATGCGGCCACCGACGGGATCCTGATTCTTCGGTACCTGTTTGGTTTTCGTGACGACGCCCTGGTGAACGGCGCCATCGGTCCCGGTGCGACCCGCACCACCGGTCCGGCGGTTTCCGCCTTTCTGGACAGCTTTAATCCTCTGGCTCCCCCGCCAGTGACGCTGCCGCCAGCCCAGGTCAGTGACGGGACGGAAGACAATCCGGACGACGCCGGCTCTGGCGTCACAGCACCGTTCACCGATTCAGCAACCGTTGCTGAGTCGGCTCCGCGGCCATTCGCAGCCGCGACAGCACCCGCGACGGTTCCTGCGCCCGCAGTTGCGCCCGCAACAGCCGAAGCTTCCACTTCCACTTCCACTTCCACTTCCACTTCTGCATCTGCATCTGCTTCCGGGCTCGTGCCTGCCAGTCAGCCTTTACAACCTGCCGGTATCCTGTCGAAAACCGCAGCGTCTTATTCCGGTGCCCCGACCACAACAAACGCGCAGGTGCCGCTCGAGGCTGACTCGCTTTCCGGGAAGGAAGCGACGCGGCACGGGGCTTCTGCCGGCGGTGGATATCGAGCCTGGATTGACTCCATCAGTGCGGCTGAGTCACCAGACGGGCTGCCGGCATCCGGCAACGGCGCTGTAGCCAGCCATGAGGGCGGGCCCACGGCGGCAACCGGGGCAGGCAAACTGCAGGCGACGCTGCCGGACATCCGCAGTTCCTTCGACAGCATGAGGAATGAATTGGAACACAACACATCCGGGCCGGAAGATCCCGAGTCGCATGTCGAGGCGAACAGGTCTGCTGACGCCAGCGCCGCTGACAAGAACGCGGCTGTCAATAATGCGGCTGTCAAAAATGCGGCAGACAAGAACTCTGCCGACGACCGGTTCGCTGATCGCCCGCGGACCGCCAGCGTAGCAACAGCCCGTCCGGCCGCGATGATGCCGGCATTTCTGATGGATCGCCTGATGGAAAAATGGATGGCTGACGGAATGTGGCTGGAACAAACGGGTGAAGCTACGCGGCTTTGATATGATGAGGCGTCGTCTGCGGCACCGGCGTGTTACGGCGGACGTTCTGATGCAGCCGTCGACCGCCTGAACGGACTCGATGAGCGTTCTGTGGTGTTTGTTGCCTCACGGGTGACTTCATCGTTCCGGAATCCATCACGCCGGTGATCGCACACAGAAAGCGCTGGCTATGGGGCTGATATCTGCCTGCCGCAGAACGTGGCGTCAACGTCTGCTTTGCCGCACCGCTTTGTGGCCCCCAGCATCGCTGGAGCGTCTGAAAGATCGTACTCTGCTTAGCGGACTCACGCCGGACGTGTTCACCGTATCGCCGATGATGACATCGTTCACCTGCGTCGCCTGGCCATCGCTGTCGCCGGCGGCGAATCGGTGATGGCAAACGGTGCTCTGCAGGTCGCACTGGATCTGGACGTGCTGGTATTTTCAGAGGATGCCGACAACGATCTTCTGGCAGTGCGACTGGTGACCGGAGTCAGCCACGGTACGCTGAATCTGAAGGCGGACGGCACATTCGAATACACGTCTGTGCCGGGCTTCGTGGGTGAGGATCTGTTTCGTTACGAAGTGACTGACGGCGTCCATATTGAAGAACGCACTGCCCTGATTTCGGTGCGGGCGCCGGACGGTGAACTGCTGGCGAATCGGCTGCAGGACATCGGTCTGGCGCTGTATAACCATCACGACGTCTATCAGCGGTTTCCGAAAGATCCGGCAGATACCAGCAAACGCGATCAGTACGATGCCAATGGGGCGCCGATGATTATGCGGCAGAGAGTGCTCAAGAGGCTATGCTGGAGCAGATGATGGAAGCCTGGATGCATGCTGGTCAATGGCTGGATAAAGATCCTGCATCACAGGCGAGCATTGGTCCGCCAGCTTCCGGAGTTTGAAGTTCGGGCGGATTCGTCTCATTCCTGCAGAGCGTTGGGCTCAGTGAATGTCGGACAGGACGGCCGGCGACGGACGGCACACCGCGACACGCTGAAGCGTTTACCGTGAGCGGCAGATACAGAATTCAGGCTGAGTAAGGTTAACCGCCGGCACCGAATCCGTTGACGAAGATATCCAGGTACAGGACGAACACAAACAGGGTGATGATGAAGATCAGTCCCACGCCATGAGCCCAGTTGATGACTCGCGGACTTGGCTTCCTGCGGGCCACCGCTTCCCAGATCAGAAACACCATGTGGCCGCCGTCCAGCACGGGAATCGGCAGAAAGTTCAGCACGGCCAGATTGATACTCAGGAAGCCCAGAAACATCAGCAGGCGTGTCAGGCCGTGATCGGCCACTGTGTAGCCGATCTTGACGATTCCCAGCGGTCCGCTGAGAGCCCGAACCGACAGGTTACCCTGGAACAGCGACCGCAGGGTCAGATAAATGCTGACGCCGGAACTTCTGGTTTCTCGGAAGCCCAGTGCTGCAGCTTCCCCCAGTGATTGAGCCTGTCGAACACGCGTCAGCGCTTCCCAGCCAACAATTCCACGCTGAATCGCGAACCAGTCGTCTGCCGGATCCAGCGTCTCGAACAGATGGGCAAAGCTGCCGGCACCATCGGGATTGTCGGCCACATGCAGCATGACCTGGCGAAGGGGCACGGTCTGAATCATATAGTGGACGAAGGCCCAGTTTGGTTTGCCGGGGGGGACTTCCTGAACTTCCGGATTGATCAGGTTGATTTCATCGCCGGATTTATCTGACAGCAGATCACTGACGAAGTCCTGCGGATTCGGGTGCAGCAGTTCGACGCTGCTGATTTTCTGACCGACTTTGAATTTACCTGCCTGTTCGGCCACGCTTCCCGGAACGATATGAGCGATCCTGGGCAGCACATGAAACCCGGCTCCTATCGCGGAAATCGACAGCGGTGCCGTAATGCTGGACGGCCGTTCGGACCAGCCGGGTGCGTCGGAAGGAATGATTTCCAGCACCACCGATTCGACGCTGTCGCCTTCGCGTTTCCGATTGACGGTGACCAGTACGGTCTCACCGGCGTGTTCGGCAAAGAAATTCGGCAACCGCAGCGGATCGATATCCTTGCTGACTTCCAGATCATTCACCTTGATGATGCGGTCACCCACCAGCAGTCCCTGATTCGCGGCGATGGACCCCTTGGCAATCGTTGTGATCTCGCCGATTGCCATCCAGAGTCCGGTCGTCCGCATCGGTCGGGGCGGAACCGTGATTTCGATTGTGTCGGTTTCTGGTTCGGTGTTCCTGGATGACTTGTCTGTTGAGACAGGGCGTTCCACCGTATACACAATTTCTTCGGCCGCGTACTTCGCATACAGCCGTGTAATCTGGTGCGTGAACTGCACCGGTTCACCATTGATTTTGATGATACGGTCACCGGGCAGAAACGGTTGCGAGGCATCATCCACGGCGAATCCGGAAATACTGATGGACTCGGGGTCTTCATTCTGAGGTGACAGCAGAGAAGTCCATGTCGGACCGCAGCCGATCCGCCGGGCGGTCTTGCCTTTTCGTGGGGCAACCACTTCTGCGAACGATGAGCCATCCGGGCGTTCGACGTCAATCTTCAGCGGGCCGCTGGACAGCACGACACTTTGATTGATTTCCATGAACTTCTGGATTTCGACGCCATCAATTCTGTTGAACACGTCGCCGGGGTGAATTCCCGCCTCCCACGCCGGACCTCCGACAGTGACTTCGCCGATCATCGGAACCTGTTCGACCACTCCCACGCGGTAGGCGATGGCGAAGAACAGGAACCCGGTAATGACATTCATGATCACGCCGGCCGAAATGATGGCCATCCGCTGCCAGACTTTCTTGGCGGAATAGGAACGAGGATTCTCGGCAATCTCGTCGCTCGTCATCTGGTTCGGGTCCATGTCGTCCTGACCCAGCATCTTGACGTAACCACCGAACGGCAGAGCCGACAGCGCATATTCCGTCTCACCCTTCTGACGACTCCAGATAATCGGGCCGATGCCAATACTGAATCGCTCGACGTGGACGTCACACCATTTGGCCACCGCGAAGTGACCGAGCTCGTGAAAGAAGATAACGGCGCCCAGCCCCAGAATGACGGACAACGCGTTGCCAATCTTTCCGAAGATACCGGCCGCCAGAATCAGCGAAACTGAATCCAGTGCTATGAATTCCACCTAAGTGCTTCCTCTCGAGCCCAGCGGTCAGCCAGCTGAAGTTGATCCAGCGTTGGCTGAGCGTCGAACGTGTGGTGGTTAAGAATGTCCTGTGAAATCTGCGTAATCTGGTCGAACCGAATGCCGCCGCTCAGGAAACGGTCGACCGCCACTTCATTGGCGGCATTCAGGATTGCTCCTGATGTTCCGCCCGCTCCTGCCACTTCAAAGCCCAGTTTCAGAGCAGGAAAGGCGTCGGGGTCGGGAGGATACAGGTCGATCTGTGTCGTGGCTGTCCAGTCCGTGTCCGGACCGGGGCACGGGATGCGATCCGGAAACGTCAAAGCATACTGTATTGGTAGCCTCATGTCGGGGGGAGACATCTGCGAAATCACTGAACCATCCTGATATTCTACAAAAGAATGGATAAATGACTGCGGATGCACAACCACAGCGATCCGGTCCGGATCAACACCGAACAGCCAGCGAGCCTCAATGATTTCCAGCGCCTTGTTCATCATAGTCGCCGAATCAATGGTGATTTTTCGACCCATTTCCCACGTTGGGTGCTTCAAGGCCATCTCTGGCGTGACATCCCGCATCTGCTTTGCCGTCCAGCCCCGAAACGGTCCGCCGCTGGCCGTCAGAATAATTCGCCGCAGGTCCTCTTTTCTTCCCGCCTGAAGCGCCTGAAACACGGCACTGTGTTCACTGTCGACCGGAATGATCGTCGCACCGGTCTCGGCCGCCCGCCGCGTCATGATCGGGCCGGCAACCACCAGACTCTCTTTATTGGCCAGCGCCACGCGTTTGCCGGCATCCACCGCGGCCCACGTCGGCGTTAACCCCGCCGCACCCACAATCGCTGAAACCACGACGTCGACCTGAGGCGACCGGACCAAATCTTCAATCTGATCAAACCCGGCAAAAACCTGCGTTGCCGCGGTGTCCGACGCCCGTGGCAGCTGTTCTGCCGCAGCGGGATCCGCGACCGCTACCCATTCCGGACGAAATTCGGCCATCTGCTGAGCCAGCACGTCCACTCGACGATGCGTCGTGGCCCCGATCAGGCGCAGACGACCGGGATGACTGCGGATCACATCGAGACAGTTCGTCCCGATCGATCCGGTCGAACCGAGAACGACAGTACTAAGTGGTGCAGTCACAGACTCGCCGATTGATGCACGCGGGGTGAAGTTTCCGGCAGACGTTCCCGGAATTCACCGCAACAGCCGTGCAAAGAAGGAGTTACAACGCTGAAGAGCGCCGCATGTTAGACCCCGCCGGCATTCTGAGCAAGATAGGCTGATCCGTTTCCCGCGTTGGCCAATCTCAGGCGAGTCCACGCCACTGGATTGTGCCTGTCCCCATTCCACCGGGCCGAAAAAAGGACGGCCGAAAAAGGGACAGGCATAAACTGAACGAATTCGGAGTCGGCGAACAGGATTGTGCCTGTCCCCTTTCCGAACAGGATTGTGCCTGTCCCCTTTCTACTCTGCGGAGCTACCGGCGTGGCCCGCAGATTGCGCAGATGGCGCAGATGCCGCAGATTGAACGCGGACGAAAAGGGACAGGCATAAGCCGAGCGAATTCGGAGACAGCGAACAGGATTGTGCCTGTCACCTTTCCAATCATGCCTGTCACCTTTCCAATCATTTCCAATCACAGGTTCAGGGGCGCGGTGAGCGATTCCTGCCTGAGCCGCCGCCAGCGGGGCGGGCGAGGGGCGAAATCAGCGTGCCGTCTTCGGTTTCCTGAGCCGTTTTTCCCAGCACGATGTCGAAATTCGCCGCCAGTTCTCCCAGCTTTGAATCTGGTAACGGCTGAAAGTCCACCAGTATGGTTTCTCGCGCCAGAACGTCGGTCACCTGCCGGAACACCCCGTCCCGATCGTTCTGCGGATGACCGTTGATCAGCATCTGAGTCGTCAGCACACGCTGCCCGTGATGACTGATCCCGAAGTGAATATGAGGTGTCCGCCCCGGATAGGGCACCGGCTTGATCGTTCGAAAGAAATAGCGTCCCCGGGCGTCCGTCAGAAAACGTCCGTACCCCTGAAAATTGTTGTCTCGTTTGTCCGCATTGCCGGTGCCGGAATGCAGATAAGCACCGTTGGCATCGCATTGCCAGATTTCCACAAAAGCATTGCGGACCGGCTGTCCTGCTGCATTCAGTATCCGGCCCGACAAATAGGTGACTTCACCGATCGCAGGCGTCGTCGCATCGTTCAGCAGCAGCAGGTCGTTGTCCGTATCCAGAGGCAGTTTGTCCGGGTAGAACGGCCCCTCCGTCAGTGCCGGAGTGCGGAGCAGTTCTTCTGCAAACAATCCGGCGGTTGAAAAACAGGCCGCCGCGAACGATGCCTTCTTTATCATGTGGCGGCGGCTGAATCCGCGACCCTGCGGACGATTTTCGCGTTCGCCGCCCGCCGCCGGCACGGATCCGCCGGACGGCAGCGAGTTTGGGGTGGCGGCATTGATATTTCCGGACATCAGAGAGACTCCAGTCAGGGCAGGCGAAAGACGCGATACTTCGTACGTCGCAGAGTCACCTGTATTTATCTGATCCGCACGCGACAGTTTCCGGTCGAACAGCCACCGAGGCCGTACGGTTTACGGCTCAAACCCCGCCGCAGGTCTCCAGTGCCGCGGAATTGTGAATCAGAGACGTCGATGCTCACAAATTTCCAATGACCTGTCGACATCCAGATGCGATCTGTACCGACTTCGCCCGTCGCTCAGACGTGCGGTTCCGTACCGAAAAACACTGCGGATGTGCGGAGGGTGCACAATGTGCGACCTCTTTGAACCGCCAGCAACACTGTCAGTGTCATGGTATAAGGATTGCAACACGGTCTTCCGGTAGTCCTGCAGACCGAAGACGGCGGAGAATTCTGAGCATGAAGACATCGTTCCGACTGTATTTCACAGTAGTTTTAATCTTTCTGACGGCCGGATCTTCCGTGCCAATGGCCGGTGCTGCCGGACCGGTCGTACATGCGGTGATTGTCGGCGACACATCACCCGCGGCTCAGTGGGGCAAATATGTGGTCAATGTGACCATGGATACCACCAACATGTTTTCCGCCCTGACGGCAAATCTGCCGCAGGCCCGGTGTCAGGTCTATCCGTTGACGCTGGAAGAAGACGACTGGTCCACGCCGGAAAACGTGCTGGGGCAGATTCAGGAAGTGTCTCTGCGCCCGGAAGACACATTTCTGTTTTATTTCTCGGGACATGGCGGGGCTGACGACCGCGGACATTATTTCAGACTGGCCGGGGGAAAACTCTATCGATCAGACGTTCGGGCAGCGATGCAGAAAAAAGGAGCGAGGCTGAATGTGGTGCTCAGCGACTGCTGCAACGTACGAGGAGATGGCTTCGCGTATTTTGCGCCCGGTATTGACGACCGGTCTCCCTCACGTCCGTCGCCGCTGTTCGAGTCACTATTGCTGAAGCCATCCGGCTGGGTGGATGTGAACGCCAGTTCTCCCGGAGAAGCCGCCTTCTTCAGAAAGCCCCCCCCGCCGGACGCGGATCCCTTTGCCGATCCGAAGTTGATGCCGGGGTCCCTGTTTACGTCGGAACTGACCGAGTTTTTTCAGAAGCGGAGCAATCTGTCGATCAGCTGGCATGATCTGATCCGCGTGCTGAGTGTTGATGTGCACCTTGCGTTCCGAGCGAATTATCCGCGCGGAGCAGCGCCGGCCAAAGGTCTGCCGGCTCAGACGGGGCAACACGTGTATGCCATTGAGTATCCGGGAATGCCGGAAAAATCGGGGCCGCGCACCGGTCTGATCGTGCGAGACTATCAGGGGCGCGGAGCGCTGATTGCCACTGTGCCGGCGGATTCCCCCGGCCGCCGTGTCTACGATGTGGCGAATCAAAAATATACCGCTCTGCAGGCCGGGCAGGTTGTTGTTGCGGCCAATGAAACCACGGTGAAGTCGGCCGCGGACCTGGTGGCAGCTGTACAGTCGTCTCCTCAATTGATGCGATTACTGGTTCAGGATGAACGTGGTGTTGCTACGCGCGAGTACCTGCTGACGCTACGCTACTGACCAGTAGCCTGGTGGCCCCGGCCGTCCCTGAGAACGAACGGTGGTACCAGAATGATCTGCGGTAACCTTTGTCTCGTGAGAAACCCGTCAGAAATGCCATCGACACGTCGCTGCCTGACGCCATGCGTGCGGCCCCGATTTGCCCGGCTGGCGATGATGATCGTGCTGTGCCTTGCACCAGCTGCGCCAGGTCAGGACACGGCCCGGACGGCACCGCCGACGGATCCCGCCGCCCAGATTGATTCCGATCCGCTGTTCCGGAAAAGTCGAGTGACGTTTCAGGATCTGCAGACGGCACTGGCAGACCCCGCTCGCCGTGACAACGTGATCCAGCGGCACTTTGCCCGGGCCACGGAACTGACCGATGATCAACGCCGGGATTTGCTGCAGTCAGCCCTGAAGAATCCTTCATGGCAGGTTCGGCAGCAGGCGGTCGACAGGCTGGTACAGTCTGGCTGGCTGAAGCCCCTGGTCAGGAAACGTGTGACGGAAGCGGGCTTTCAAGCAGAGCTTGCGTTCCGGGACGCCGCCCTGCCTGAGGCATCACGACCGCTGGCTCCGCCGGAGGTCGTCAGTCCTGAGTACATTTCTGCTCTGGTTCAGGATTTGAAGTCACCGTCCGCTCAGAAACAATTTGCGGCCGATCGTCAGCTGGAAGCACTGGGGCCGGTGGTCGTCCCGGATCTGTTGCAGGCTCTGTCGGATCCGGATCTGGCAACACCGGCTGCGGCTTTGCTCGGACGGATTGTCGTGGCCGGTGAACCGGCCGTGGTGGCAGAACACATGCCAGCCCCGGACATTCCGGTTCCCGAAGCATTCGTTGGAACGCCGATGCCGAAAGCAGTCATTGAATCACGTGAGGCACCTGAACTCGTACGCGAGGTTGACCCGTTTCAACCGACGACGGTGCGTGTCCACTTCGGGACGAATCGAGAGGTGATCAGCAGCCCGGTTTCTGCGGAACAGCACCTGAAGAACGGAGTGGCGGCGATGCTTCTGGCGCTTATTGTCAGCTGGTATATCTACCGCCGGTATCGGGGACGCCACTCGGATGCTGCGGTGCAGCAGGCGGGATGCGGTATGCTGGTGCCGGCCGGTCTGCTGGTTCTGGCCGCTGCATGGGGACTGGTGCAGCTCAACACTGGCTGGCGACAGCATTATTCTGAACATCAGGGAGCAACGTTTGGTGGTCATCGGGCACCCGGAAGTCAGATCAGCTTCGGTTACTGCGACGTGTCAATTCCGCCCACACATCAGGTCGGCGAAGTAGAACGTCCGAAGCTGGGCGCGGAAGACGAACGCGACCATGTGGTTCTGAAGCGGACGCAGCTGCAACGCGATCAGGAATTCTTTGACGCCGTCAGAAGTCGGCTCACGACCGGCACCAACGGCCAGTGTTTTGTGTTTGTGCACGGGTTCAACGTCACCTTTGATGACGCGGCCCGCCGCACGGCTCAGATTCATTATGACCTGCGTTTTGAGGGAGTGCCGATTTTCTTCAGCTGGCCGTCGCGCGGAAGTTTTCGTCACTATTTTTCGGATCGCAATGAAATTCTGGTCAGTCGCCAGGCCATTCGGCAGTTCCTTTCTGACGTGGCAAATCGAACCTCTGCAGAGAAGATTCATGTGATTGCTCACAGCATGGGAGCAGACGCCGTATGTCAGGCGATTGCCGAACTGGACGGCGAGGGGCGGATTTTCGAACAGGTGATTCTGGCGGCCCCCGATATCGATGCGGAAGTGTTCGAATTTCAGCTGCTGCCGAAAATGAAGCCCAGGGCGCGTCGCACGACGCTGTACTGCTCCCGCAACGACCTCGCCCTGTACGCGTCGAACCGTTTCAACGACAGCCGCCGCGCCGGGGATTCCAGCGTTCAGCTGGTGCTGAGCGAAGGGCTGGATACCGTTGATGCCAGCGACATGGATACGGAACTGCTGGGCCATTCCTATTACGGCAGCTGTCAGCCGCTGATCGACGATGTACGGCAGATTCTGACAGCTAACCTGCCGCCTCCGGAACGTCAGCTGGAACCCCGGCCGATGGGCCATGTCGTTCCCGCGTGGACATTTCGACCGTGGGACCCGGACGCCAGATCCGCCGATCCGCAGGATAGTGAACGACCCTGACGCTGGTCTTTGTTTTTTATTCCCGGAAGCCGATCCGCACTGCGGGCTGGCACCTTTCTTTGTTCTTTCGCCTGGAAACATTCCATGCTGTCACGCATTTTGATGGTACCACTGCTGATTTGTCTGATTTCAACCTCAGCGCAAACCTGCGCGGCGCCCGACGAATCAGAATCCGGTTATGACGTCGTGATCTACGGCGGGACCTCAGCCGGCATTGCCGCCGCTGTTCAGGTAAAGCGGATGGGGCAGAGCGTCGTGGTGATTGAACCATCGGGTCGCATTGGCGGACTCACCACTGGCGGTCTGGGACAGACGGATATCGGAAACAAGGCGGCCATCGGCGGGGTGTCGCGTGAGTTCTATCAGCGTGTCCGAAATCACTATCAGAATGAATCCAGCTGGAAGTGGCAGCGGCAGGATCAGTATCGCAGTGCGGGCCAGAGTCGCACGGGGACTCAGGAAGACACGATGTGGACCTTTGAACCGTCTGCCGCGCTGATCGTCATGCAGAGTTTTGTGGACGAATACCGCATTCCCGTTGTTTACCGTGAACGTCTGGACCGCAGCGAACGCGGTGTGCAGAAAACCGGTTCACGGATCACGTCGATTCGGATGGAAAGCGGACGAACGTTCAGCGGTAAAGTGTTTCTGGACACGACCTACGAAGGAGACCTGCTGGGGGCGGCCGGCGTTGCCTGCACGGTCGGGCGAGAGGCCAACGCGCAGTACGACGAAACACTAAGCGGAGTCCAGACGAAGCGGGCCGTGCATCATCAGTTTGTGCCCGGCGTTGATCCTTATGTGGTGAAGGGTGATCCTTCAAGCGGTCTGCTGCCGGGAATTGACCCCGCCGGGCCGGGAACCGAGGGCCATGGAGACCGGCGCGTTCAGGCCTACTGTTTTCGAATGTGCCTGACGGATCATCCCGACAACCGGATCCCGTTCTCAAAGCCCGATGACTACGACGAATCAAACTACGAGCTGCTGTTTCGCAACTTCGAAGCCGGCGCGAAGAATATTCCGTGGGCCAACAGTGCCATGCCCAACCGCAAGACGGATGTGAATAACAACAAGGGGTTCAGTACCGACTTCATTGGCCAGAACTATGACTACCCGGAGGCCGGCTACGAAGAGCGGGACCGGATTATTGCTCGACACCGCAACTATCAACGAGGTCTGATGTGGACTCTGGCCTTTCATCCGCGCGTTCCGGAATTCGTCCGTCGTGAGATTTCTCGCTGGGGAACCTGCCGGGATGAATTCGAACGAACGGATGGCTGGCAGCAGCAGCTGTATATCCGCGAAGCGCGACGCATGATCGGCCAGTACGTCATGACGCAGCACAACTGTCAGGGCAGAATTGTCGCGGACAAACCCGTCGGACTGGCGGCCTATACCATGGATTCTCACCATGTGCAGCGGCATGTCGGCGAGGACGGATTTGTGCACAATGAAGGCGACGTCCAGGTCGGCGGGTTCTCTCCCTACCCGATCGACTATGGTTCTCTGGTTCCGAAAAAGCAGCAGTGCGAGAACCTGCTGGTGCCGGTATGCCTGAGTGCGACTCATATGGCCTTCGGTTCGATTCGGATGGAGCCGGTATTCATGGTGCTGGGACAGTCGGCGGCCACGGCGGCCGTCCATGCGATTCGGCAGCAGACCGCGGTGCAGGACATCAGCTACGACCTGCTGCAGGAACACCTTGTTCGCGACCGGCAGGTGCTGGAATGGACCGGTCCGAAAAGAATTGCGATTGAGGGCATTGATCCGAAGACGCTGCCGGGCATCGTTCTGGATGACGAATCGGCGGAACGCGTCGGCTTTGATTCCGTCAGTGCTTCCATCGGCCCCTTCGTCGGCATCGGATACCGCCACGACGGTGATTCGGGCAAAGGGCTGCAGTCAGCTGTATTCCGTTTTGATGTGAAGTCGGCCGGCCGGTACGAACTGCGGATGGCCTATTCCGCCCACAGCAATCGTGCCACCAACGTGCCGGTGACGATAGCTGAGCAGGACAAATCCAGAACTGTCAGGGTGAATCAGCGTCTGAAACCTGACAAGGGAGCATTCCGGCACATCGCGGAAGTGGATGCCGCGGCCGGAGAACTGGTGATCAACGTGTCGAACAGGGATACCGACGGATATGTGCTGATCGACGCCATGCAGCTGCTGCCCGTCCCGACGCAGCCGTAAGGATCAAACGGAAAATTACTGTCGCGTCGAAACGTGGCGCAGGCTTCCAGCCTGCGTTTTTCTGCATCGCAAGCTGGAAGCTTACGCCACTTATTCTCCGCTCTGTCCTAAGCAGCATTGCAATCGTACCTCGTACATCGCCGTCCACCAGGGACACAAACGTACGGCGGACATTCCTGTCCGCCAGTCTGCCGAACGCAGCGCATCTCTTTTTCCACCCACCAGTTCTGCACACGTATGGCACGCCACCAGCGACACGCACGTATTGCGGACATACCTGTCCGCCGGTAAACGACCGTTCACCGGAACAAAACCATCTGCCCCGCGGTCGCGGCCCGATGAAAAACGTTTGCGTCCGGCGGGTGCCGCGGGAACCACTGGAATTCCTGACAGCCAAAGACCATGATGGTTCGAAACGTCAGATCGGAGTTCTCATGAAGTTTCAGTATTTCGTCCTGCTTGCCGCCGCTTTCTGCAACCAGGTCACACCTGCTGCTGAGCGGCCCAACATCGTGTGGCTGGTGTCAGAAGATAACTCTGTTCACTATCTGAAGCTGTTCGACGATCACGGAGCGGAAACGCCGCACATCGCGAAACTCGCGCAGCACGGATTAACCTTCGACCATGCCTTTTCCAATGCTCCGGTCTGCAGTGTGGCGCGAACGACGCTGGCCACCGGATGTTATGCGCCGCGGATCGGGACTCAGTACCACCGAAAGCACGTTGCTGTACCGCTCCCGGACGGCGTTCGGATGTTTCCAGAGCTGCTGCGGAATACCGGGTATTACACTGCCAACAACAACAAGACAGACTACAACGCGATTCCCGGCAAGGAAGTCTGGGATGAATCCTCAAAGAAGGCCAGCTGGCGTGGTCGTGCGGAAGGGCAGCCGTTCTTCTACATGCAGAGTTTTCCGGTATGCCACGAAAGTTCGCTGCACTTTTCCGAGCAGGTCATGAAGACGGAAAAAACTCAGACCAATCCGGCAACGGTCTTTGTGGCCCCGTATCATCCGGACACACCGACCTTTCGATATACGAATGCACGCTATCGGGACCGCATGATACGGATGGATGAACAGATCGGAGCCGTGGTGGACCGGCTGACAGCCGACGGGCTGCTGGAAGATACGTTCATCTTCTGTTTCGGTGATCATGGGGGCGTACTGCCGCGCGGCAAGGGTTACGCCTACGAAAGTGGCCTGCATGTGCCTCTGGTCGTCAGGATACCAGACAAGTGGAAGCATCTGGTGGACGCCGAGGTCGGTTCTCGTCAGGCCGGATTTGTCAGTTTTATCGACTTTGGCCCGACGGTGCTGAACCTTGCAGGGGCGGAGGTTCCCGCGCAGATGGACGGTCGCCCGTTTCTGGGCAAAGGCGTGTCACAGGAACAGTTGCGGGCTCGCGACGAAGCATTTGGCTATGCCGATCGGTTTGACGAAAAATACGACTTTGTGCGCACGCTGAGAAAGGGGCAGTACGAATATATTCGCAACTACCAGCCGTTCAATTTCGACGGGCTGCAGAACAACTACCGTTATCGCATGCTGGCCTTTCGCGAGTGGAGAGACCTGTACCACGCCGGAAAACTGAACGCCGTTCAGCGTCAGTTTTTTGAAGCGCGTCCGGCGGAACAGCTGTTTGATGTCGAGGCTGATCCGCACGAAACCCGCAATCTGGCCGGCGACCCGGCATATGGCGAAGTCCTGCAGGAACTTCGCCGGCGGATGACGCAGAAGGTACAGGAACTGCCGGATCTGAGTTTTTATCCGGAAAGTGTGCTGGCAGCACAGGCCTTCGAAAATCCGGTGGAGTTCGGTCGAAGTCACCGGGACCGGATTGCCCGGCTGGTGGAAATCGCGGACCTGAGCCTCGTCGATTTCGACGACGCTCGCGACGGAATTGCGGCAGCTCTGAAGTCGGATCAGCCGATGGAACGGTACTGGGGACTGATTGTGTGCAGCAGTCACGGCCGCGCCGCGGAAGACTTTACTGAGCGGGCGGCCGAACTGGCAGCCTCGGATGCCGACAGACTGGTCCGCACGCGGGCGGCCGAGTTTCTGGGACTGATCGGGGCGGCCGATCCACAGCCGGTGCTGCTCGACGTGCTGCAGACGACATCCTCCGGAATCGAAGCCGGATTGATCCTGAACACGGTTACGCTTTTGCGCGATGGAATGCCAGGGTACGATTTCCGCATCACACCGGAACTGTTTCAGCCTGGCGTCCGCCGTAACGACACCGTGCAGCGGCGTCTTGAGTATCTTGCTCCGTAATCCGGGCCGTTTGATTTTCTTTGCTCATTGAGATTCAAGAACATGAAATACCTGTGCCTGTTGACTGTTTTGCTGGCCACTTATGCTTTCTGTGCTGCCGCAGATACGCTCGTGTTTCCGCCGAAAGACGGCGATACCGAGGCGAAACATATCGTGCTGATTGCGGGCGACGAGGAGTACCGATCCGAAGAATCCATGCCGATGCTGGGCAAAATTCTGAGCCAGCGACACGGCTTCAAGTGTACCGTGCTGTTTTCCTTCGGGCCGGATTCAGCCGACTATATTGACGCAAACAATCAGGCCGGGCTGCGAGGCCTGGAAGCGCTGGACACGGCCGATCTGATGATTATCGGCACACGGTTCCGGAAACCGGATGCGGCGGGTGCTCAGCATATCACCCGATTTCTGAACGCCGGAAAGCCCGTGATCGGTATTCGCACCTCTACTCATGCTTTCAACGGCAACGGTGATTTCGGCGGCATCTCTTATGGTGAATTCGGACGGAAGATTCTGGGCGAACAGTGGGTCAGTCATCACGGCGGTCATAAGCGTCAGGGGGCACGCGGCGTCATCGAACCAGCTCACGCCGATCATCCGATTCTGAACGGTGTGTCGGATGTGTTCGCACCCAGCGATGTATACGGAGTCATTCACCTGACGGACGACGATCAGATTCTGATGCGCGGAGCGGTGACAGAAACGCTGGATCCGCAGTCCCCGCCGGTGGATGGTGACAAGAACAACCCCATGATGCCGCTGGCATGGATGCACACCTACGAAACCCCCGACGGCACAGGAACGGGCCGATCTTTCTGCACAACCGCCGGAGCATCGGTGGACTTTGTCAGCGAAGATCTGCGACGAATGATCGTCAATGCCGCCTGCTTTCTGACGGGACGAGATGTTCCGGCGAAGGCGGACGTGGCCTTTGTCGACCCGTTCTATCCGAGTTTCTACGGCTTTATCCGGGATAAGGACTACTGGAAGAACGCAGACCTGCAGGTGGAGGACTTCGGCCTCGGCGAAGCCCCCCACATGCCGGATCCGCCGGGCAGTCCGGAGTGGAATTTTCGAGACTCACCAGCCGCTCGCTGAACCGTGTCGCGGGCGGTGTGAGTCTGCATCGTCCGTTCCACCGTTCCCCGCTTCACCGTTCCCGTGGTTTAGGCATCCTGCATGCAGTTGCGACAGCTTGGCACGTCTGACATTTTCGTATCGCCCGTGGCACTGGGGTGCTGGCCGATCACGGGCATGACCACGCTGGACGCCGTCCGCGAAGAAAGCCTGAAGACCATTCAGGCGGCGCTGGACGCCGGGATAAATTTTCTGGACACCGCCTACGCCTACGGTATCGAAGGCGAAAGCGAACAGATGATCGGCGAGATCATTCACCATCGTCGTGATGACGTGGTCGTGGCTACCAAGGGAGGACTGCATCGGGTCGGGGCGGCTCAGGAGTATGATGCCAGACCGGACACGATTCAGCGCGAATGTGATGAATCACTGCAGCGTCTGGGTACCGATCACGTTGAGCTTTATTATCTGCACGCGCCAGATCCCCGGACACCGATTCAGGATACGGCGGGAGCGATTGCAGAACTGATCCGGCAGGGGAAAGTTCGTGCCGCGGGAGCCTCAAATCTGAGCCTGACGCAGCTGATGGAATTTCACGCCGTCTGTCCGCTGACGGCCGTTCAGCCGCACTTCAACATGCTGCAGCAGGAAATTGAGCAGGACATTGCTCCATGGTGCCGGCAGAACAGCATTTCTTTGTGTGTGTACTGGCCCCTGATGAAAGGCCTGCTGGCAGGCAGGCTGCCGCGGGATCATGTCTTTGATCCGCGCGACGGCCGGGCGAAGTATCCCATGTTTCAGGGCGAAGAATGGCAGAAGAATCAGAACTTTCTGGATGACCTGCGACTGATCGCGACCGACGAGGGATGCACGGTCAGTCAGCTGGTTGTGGCCTGGACCATCAGTCGTCCGGGAATTACGTCGGCCTTGTGTGGTGCGAAGCGGGACTGGCAGATTCATGAGACGGCCGCGGCCATGTCCCGGCCCCTCAGCGCCGCGGCACAACAGCAGATTGACGCGGCGATAAAACGGCGCGGCCCGAGTATTTCCCGAGCGGCCGTCTGACGTTTGGCCGATCTGACGTTCGGCCAGGTCAACGGGTCGACAGTTCAGCAATTCAACACGTCCACAGGTTTCGGGCCTTCTGCCGCTCTGGTTTTCGGCCATGTGCTGCGGTTGTTCCGTACCGCTCTGGCCTGCCGGCTGCAGGCAGCCGGCCGAAACAGATTCGCCGGTGTGTTGGGCAGACACCACGCTGTTTCCCGGGCAATCGGTGTTGCTGCGACCGTCATCGGACGACTTCGCGCCTTGGAAACGGTCGATCAATAACTGACGGGTTGGTCGCCTTTCGCTCCGCGAAAGGCGACAATAATTGACCGGACACTCCTTAGTCGATGATCTTGCTGATCGGGTATTCCACGATGCCGCGAGCTCCGGCTGCCTTTAGTTGTGGGACCGTGCTGCGAACAACATTCTCATCCACAATGGTGTTCACGGCGACCCAGTCCGGGTCGGACAGGTGAGAAACGGTCGGGGTCTGCAGAGCTGGCAGAAGCGAGACCACATCATCCAGCCGGTCACGATGAATATTCATCATCAGACCGACTTTTCCTTCCGCGGCGAGGCATGACTGCAGCATCAGAGCGATGTTATCGATCTTGGTTCGGAGCCAGTCGTCGGCGTAGCTTTTCGGGTTGGCGATAAACCGCGTCGTGCTCTGAATTACTTCGTCCACGATCCGCAGATTGTTGGCTCGCAGTGAGCTGCCTGTTTCGGTCACTTCGACGATCGCGTCGGCCAGTTTGGGCGGCTTGACTTCCGTGGCTCCCCATGAAAATTCAACATCGGCCGTGACGCCGTGTTTTGCCAGGTAGCTGGTGGTCAGTCCCACCGCTTCGGTGGCGATACGTTTGCCCTGCAGATCGCTGACCGTCTTGATGGGTGAATCTTCGGGGACGCACAGGACCCAGCGGACGGGCCGGCGGCTGACTTTGGAAAACCTCAGTTCACAGACTTCGTGGACATCGGCGTTGGTTTCCAGCACCCAGTCGTAGCCGGTGATGCCGGCATCCAGAATCCCATTGGACACGTAGCGTGCCATTTCCTGAGCACGGATCAGCAGGCATTCAATTTCATCATCGTCCACGCTGGGAAAGTACGATCGCGATGTGAACTTGATGTTGTACCCGGCTCGGCGAAACAGTTCTGCGGTGGATTCCTGCAGGCTGCCCGCCGGAATTCCAAGCTTCAATACTCGATCTGACATAGGACGTTCGTCTGTTCTTTCTGGAGTGGAGATGGTGCGATCCGCGGACCGGCATCGGCTACTTCTTCTGATAGACCTCAGCCGGATCAAAGACCCGGTCGCCTTCGACATGCACCTGTCCCGACGCCGGATCAACGCGGCGGAAAAAGCAGCTGCGGTATCCTTCGTGGCAGGCGGCGCCGCCGATCTGGTTTACCTTGACCAGCAGGGTATCGGCATCGCAGTCAAAATACAGAGCCTTCAGTTCCTGTACGTTGCCGCTTTCTTCGCCCTTGCGCCACAATTTCTGCCGGCTGCGGCTGTAGTAGACGACGCGGCCGGTTTTCAGCGTTTCTGCGTACGCATCGGCATTCATCCAGGCCATCATCAGCACGTCGCCGGATTCTGCATCCTGAGCGATGGCTGGAATAAGTTCGTTTTTGGAGAAGTCGGGGCCGTTCTGGTTTCCCATGATGATGTACTTTCGTTCGCGGTGACATCCCGGTCTGGTTTCGTCGGTCCGGCAGAGCGGTTTCGGCCGGGACCGATTCGGACCGCCGGATCGGCAAAATGCGGGCGTCCCGTGCTGATTCTGATGCGAGACCGCAGAGGTTATCAGCCGGAAGTTCCCCGCTCCACCTGATGCCATGATGAGCCACAAGATTTCTGCAAACCGTTGCTGAATAAGGGCTTATAGGCCGATTCCGACCGGCTCAGTCCCGAAAAACGGCTCGAAAAAATGTGGGAACTATCAAACCCGAGATTTCTGGCCAGAACTGCCGATGTCGCTTTGTGTGGTATTGCCAATGGTCATACGTTGCCTATCATTCCCGCCTGTCACTCTTCACAGCATGTGAGGTTATAACCCGGGTTGCCTTCGGTCCGCCTTGTTGACCGACATCAGAACAGCTGCGATCTGCGGGTTTTCTTTTGAAGTCGCCGTCAGCGCGGCTCCCGCCACCATCGAACCGAGAGTCCAATATTCATGGCAGAACAAAAGGCCACCAACGTTACCTGGCACGATCACAACGTCACTCTGCAGGAGCGTCAGCAGCTGAACGGACACAAGGGCGCTGTCCTGTGGTTCACCGGGCTGAGCGGCTGTGGAAAAAGCACCATCGCCAATGCTGTCGATCGCCTGCTGCACGACCGGGGTATTCATACCTTCGTGCTGGACGGCGACAACATCCGCATGGGCCTGAACAAGAACCTGGGCTTTTCTCCCGAAGACCGCACGGAAAATATCCGTCGCATCGGCGAAGTGGCCAAACTGTTCTGTCATGCCGGAACGATTGTCCTGACCGCCTTTATCTCGCCCTACAAGGAAGACCGCGACCAGGTTCGCGCGATTCTGGATGATGGTGAGTTTCATGAAGTTCTGGTTGATGCATCGCTCGAAACCTGCGAAGCACGGGATCCGAAAGGCCTGTACAAGAAGGCTCGTGCCGGCGAAATCAAGGGTTTCACCGGCATCGACGCTCCCTATGAAGCTCCTGAGGCGGCTGAGCTGACTCTGGATTCCGACAACCATGGCGTGGAAGAGCTGGCCAATCAGGTCATCGCTCATCTTGAAGCAACCGGATGTCTGAGCGCTTAGCTCTAATTATTCGGGCCACCGCCGCCTGCGTCTGTAAACAAACGCTCTCAGGTCTTCCGGTGTATCCGGCGGACGCCCATGCTCTGGCACGGATCAGCCGGAGTTGTGATATCTGACGATCCCTGACTGGAAAGGATTTCCGGTCCGGGTGTCTGAGCATAATCTGCAGAAAGGATGCGCGATGACTGTCGCTGCTGTTGCCACAATGTTCACGGCCTGTTTTCTGGCCGCGCCCGATATGGATCGGGCGAAGGAATCCGATGGAATGGTTTTGGACAGCCAGATGCCTGCGGAGCAGGTAACTCACCAATGGCTGACCTCCTATGACGATGCGCGCCAGCTGGCAGCTCGAAACAACCTTCCCCTGCTGTTGCACTTCGATGCCACCTGGTGCGGTGCCTGTCGCCAGATGGAATCCGCCGTTCTGAACAAGCCCGAAGTCACCCGGCTGCTCGGCAAGCAGATCGTGGGTGTGCGAATCGATGCCGATCGCTACAAGGAACTGATTGCCGAATATGGCATTTCCACATTGCCCACCGAAATTGTGGTGCAGCCTGACGGGTCTCGTGGAGAACGCCTGGTGGGCGCCGTGTCACTGAGTCAGTACGTGGCCCGACTCCGCCGTATTGACGATGCCGGCCGGTCGGCAGTGGCAGATTCTAAGTCAGAATCACCCGCCGACGCCGCCAATGTCCGTTCCTGCCTGATCGTACGGCACGATGGCAAAATGGTTGGCATGGGTGGCTTTTCACCGGTGGCCCTCGTCTCACAAAGACAGTGGATAAAGGGCAGTGATCAGTTCGTCGCCAGTCACGAAGGTGTCGAATACTTCCTGCAGTCCGCCGCCGAAGTCGAAATGTTCAATGCTGCTCCGGAAGAATACATTCCGAAACTGCATGGCTGCGACCTGGTGGAACTGCATCTTGAAAATCGTGCCACGACCGGGGCCATCGAATACGGCGCCTTCTACAAGGGCAAGGTCTTCTTCTTCTCCAGCATGGAAAATCGAAGTCGTTTCGAAAACAACCCCACCTGGTTTCTGGGAGCCATGGCCGACGCCGGAACGACCAATGATGAAATGTTTCCATTTCTGAATGTTGGTTCGGTCGATAACTGACAGGTTCGCCGACGCACCGCAACCTGAAATACTTTGCAGCACCCTGACCGACGTTCGTCGGCAGGGTGTTTTTTGTGCCGTCGCGACCTGGAAGATCCGGAAGACGGGCCCGGAAGTTCCGCGAATGACACCCTCGGCCGGCCTCGTCACAGTCGTGGAGGAGCGGCCGAGAACGATCACGCGTGGCGATCGATGGCAGCGACCGTTACAATCTCGTGGTCAGGGCGCTGCTCCTCGGTGTTGCCGGTTCCATCAGGTGCCTGAAGGCCCTCGTCCGGCGGTGGCCGGGCGGGGCAGTACCGGGAGACGACTGAGCGTCTGGCAGGGAGTATATGCCATGTCATCATTGATGCGTCGAGCAGGTTCGGTCAGCATGGCTGCGCTGACAGCTGTCGGGCTGCTCTGGCAGACCGCGACGGCAGCAGCTCAGCAGGCCCCCGTGGTGCAGAATGATCCGTCGGCCGCGTCCGAAAAGGCAGATCGTGGCGTCCGGATTGTTGTTCGCGAGGTGAATATCCGCAGTGTTTCGGCGCTGGATACCATCCATGGGCAGATTCAGCTTCGGGTGACGGTGACGAACGACCGGACAACTCCGGTTTCTGTACAGGCGTCGCAGTTCAGTCTGATGGTTGATTCGACGGCTACCATATTCAATCCGGCGGTAACAGAACCCTTGGTGGCCGGCCGGCACGAAATCGCTCCGAAGAGCAGTCTGACGGGGAACCTGGCGTTTCATGTTCAGCACAACACGTCTGAGCAGCCCACACTGACATTGAAGTGGACAGATGGTGAGGCGACAACGGTCGTCGATGTGACTGAGGCGATTCGCAGGCTGCCCGGTGTGGCAACGACGCTGATGGGACCCGGAAACTGTCTGGCGGTTGTGGAACTGCACCGCCCGCTGGACCATGTTGCCATCTGGGTGTTGGCCGAAGAATTCACTCGACTGAAGAATCGTCGGATCGAACATGTTGTGCTTGATGTGAAGAATCGGGCAGCCAAGCTGCCTCAGCATCTGCTGGGACTTCAGATCAATGCCTGGCTGACGTCGGTCCGACAGGGCGCGGCGGGCCGACAGTTTCCGTTTGCCATGCCGATTCAGGCGCCGGTGCAGTTCGAAACGTTTTTTGTGGTGGGGCTGCCCGAATCAACGCGACGCACGGGATATCCGGGAATTCAGACGGACGTCTTCAGCAACGATCGAGAACGCGCGATTGCGGACAGTCTGAAGACAGCCTACGCCGGCATTTCTCCGGAAGCTGCTCTGCAGGATCTGAACCACCCGGAGCGAGGAGTCCGCCGGGTCGCGGTGGAAGCGAATATTGACCGGCTGACTGAGGCTCAGATTCAGCAGGTACTGACGGAAGCCCGTCGCCAGTCCGATGAAAATCTCGCCCTGATCACCGAGAACCTGTATCGAGTTCCTTTTTCTTCCATTGCCGACACCCTGGAAGAACTCGCTCGAAGCGAAAACACGGACGTCTCAAGAGCCGCTACGTCGTCTCTGGTCCGCTCTGTATCGCCAGGGGCAGTCGCCGCAGTCAATCGGATCTGGCGTGAATCAGAAATGCAACCGCTGCTGCGACACGATATCGTGAATACGATTCTGGAAGCCAAAGATCACCGATATGCCGCGTTGCTGACGCAGTACGCCGAACAACTGCTGCTGCGATTCACCGAAGCCGATCCGACGCCGGTCGCTGAGGATGGGCGCCCGCAGGACGATGAGACGGATCCTGCGGACAACGCCGGGCGACCGGACGACGTGTCCACGGTCAGACGTCCCGCCGAAGCCGCTTCCGCTTCCTCTCCTGAGGCTCGTTCGCTGCGGAACGTGCTGTCATTTCTGTCCGAGCAGGATATTCACGATTTTTCTCACGTGGCCCGCGACAGACTGCTGCAGATCACCGATCCGGTAATTCAGGATGTCGTGGTCAGTCACATTCTGAAGAATCCCGACTTTTCAGATGAACAACTGATGCGTGGATATATTGCTCAGCGACTGCCACCGTCGGCCATCGGTGACGGACTTGATCAGGAACAGCTGAAGAAACTGACGCAGCGACTGGGGCCGCGCGGCGAATCATCCGGCTCACGCGTCACCCTTGAACTGATGAATGCCATCCGGCAGTTTCCGGATTCCTCCTGGACCGAGCAGCTGGTCGAACTGGCTGACTCAGGAGCCGTCAATGGCTCTGTACGAAACGAGGCCTTCCGTGTGGCGCTGGCCTGTGCCCGGCATGACCAGATGGATGAGATCATTGATCGTTTTGATTCGTATGACCGATTGAAACGCACTCACCTGCTGCGGCAGCTGAGTGTCATGGAGCACCCGCGTTTTCTGGCACTCGCACGCCGCTGCCTGGATGAAGACGAAACGACTCAGAATCTCGCCCTGGACACGCTGCATCGAAACGGCAGTCCCGAAGCGATTCTGCTGATTGTCGAACGGCTGCGCGCCATCCGGACGACGGCGGAACATATCGAAGAACTGGACACGCGTTCGTTTCGCCTGGTCTCACGCATCTTTTCTCTGCTGCCTTCGGTCTCGCTGCCGGAAGCTTCACGGGAGGTCAACCTGTGTCAGCGGTCTCCGGTGCTGAATCTGTCAGAACGGGCGACGGCCTGCATACGAAGTTCTTATGCCACGTTCTTTCGCAATACCGCGATTCGTGACCAGATTCAGGAGGCATTTGAGCTGCGGCGGTCCGGAGAATATGCCGAGGCCATCCGTCGCTACGATTTCATTCTGGAGATGGAACCGTTCTACGCCAGCGGGTATGTCTCACGGGCTTCGCTGAAGCTGCGCACGGGAAAACCGGAATCAGCTATGCGGGACCTGGAAATGGCCGGTCAGCTGAATCCGGAAGATGCCACGATTCTTAGTATTACCGCCATTAATCAGGTCCGGCTTGGAAACGTCGACCAGGGCCTTGCCGAAGCAGAAAAAATTCTGGCGGCCGTTCCGGACCTGAAAACCACGCTGCGGCGGGACACTTTGTACAACACGGCCTGCGTCTACGGCCGGGCGTCAGAGCTGGCGGCCAGTGAGGCCGACCGCGAAAGACACACACAGCGAGCCATGGAACTGCTGAAGGACTGTGTCGACCGGGAAGGCGGTTTTGATGATCCCACTCATCTGGTGGAAGACCCGGATCTGAACATGTTTCATGAACATCCGGACTGGGAGGGTCTGGTCGAGCGGGTTCGTGCCAATGAGGCCGGAAAACTGCAACCGTAAGGCTTGCAGTCCGGCGTGACAACGTCATCCTGTGGCGGAGAAAATCGACGTATTTACCACCGCAGGAGAAACGCCGAATGATTCGCTGCGTCTTGTCAGTCGCGCTTTTGCTGTCCGCTGTCAGTGTCGCTCAGGCCCGTCAGTCCGATCCCAATGTGGTCATCATCTTTTGTGATGACCTCGGATACGGAGATCTGGCCTGCTTCGGCAATCCGGTGATCGCGACGCCCCATCTGGACCGCATGGCGGCAGAAGGACAGAAGTGGACCGAATTTTATGTCGCCGCCTGTGTGTGTACGCCCAGCCGGGCCGCTCTGCAGACGGGACGCTACCCGATCCGCAACGGAATGTGTTCGAACACCAGACGCGTGCTGTTTCCGGATTCAAAGGGCGGGCTGCCACCGGGCGAGATCACCATCGGCCGGATGCTGCAGCAGCATGGATATGCCACTCATGCCGTCGGCAAATGGCATCTCGGGCATCTGCCACAGTATCTGCCCACCAGTCACGGGTACGATACCTGGTTCGGCATTCCGTATTCCAACGACATGGACCCCGTGAAGCACTCGCCGAAGGGAAGAGCCAGATTTGCTGATCCCCGAATAGAATACTTCAATGTGCCGCTGATGCGCGGAGAAGAAATCATTGAACGTCCGGCCGATCAGCACACGATTACCAGAAGGTACACGGAAGAGGCCGTTCAACTGATCCGGCACAATCAGGAAAAGCCGTTCTTCATCTATCTCGCTCACAATCTGCCGCATGTGCCGCTGTTCGTGTCCGACGAATTCACGGATGTCAGCAGGCGCGGCCTGTATGGCGACGTGATCGAAGAAATAGACTGGTCCGTCGGGCAGATCCTGCAGGCGCTGCGGGATGCCGGCCTCGCCGACAATACATTGGTCGTGTTTACGTCAGACAACGGTCCCTGGAAGTCCTTTCGGCAGCAGGGAGGTTCGGCCGGACCACTGCGGGACGGAAAGGGATCCACATGGGAAGGCGGAATGCGGGAGCCCACCCTGTTCTGGTGGCCTGGCCGGATCAGTCCCGGAGTAGTCAGAGAACCGGGCTGCACGCTGGACCTGCTGCCGACCATCGCCGCTGTTTCCGGAGCATCGCTGCCCGCCGACCGAACTCTGGATGGCTACGATCTGTCTGCCGTGCTGTTTGACGGCGAAGCCAGCCCGCGAACGTCACTGTTTTATTATCACGGCGAGGAATGTTTTGCCGTTCGGTCCGGGATGTACAAGGCTCACTTCAAAACGAAGACATCTTATGTCGGACAGCAGAAGGCAGAAGTCCATGATCCGCCCCTGCTGTATCATCTGGGGCACGACCCGGGCGAGGAATACAATATTGCGCAGGACCACCCCGAAATTATTGAAGCCATTCGCAGCTTGAAGGCTCAGCACGAAGCGTCCATTGAGCCGGTAGATAACGAACTGAACAAACGTTGAAGAACGCATCGACGGCTTCGCCCGCAGCTGACGGCGCTGACAATATGTGACAATGCCGCTGCGTTCAGAAACCCGTTCACGCCGCCCGTCGAAAAGGCCGCCGCGAATCAGTTCACCGTGCAATGATTCCGACCGGTGACGTCCAGCCCACAATTTCGCCCCTTTTTTTCGCTTTATTTTCCATCTCCGAATCAGGAATCCGGTATGAACTGTTTCCGTTGTCTTTGTCTGCTTCTGCTGGCTTCTGCGCCGGCCGCCGCGTTTGCTCAGCCGTTCCACAATCTTCTGGCCGATCGCAGTCTGGGAGACTGGATGAAGACCAACGGCGATCCGGTCACTGCCGGCTGGGTCATTGAAGACGGCGGTGTGCTGCACCTTGCAGGACGCGGTGGCAATATCATCACGCGCCGGCAGTACGGTGATTTTGAGCTTTGGTTTGAGTTTCGAATCGCGCCAAAGGGCAACAATGGTCTCAAGTACCGCGTTCGGGCCTACGATCGACAGTGGCTGGGAATCGAATACCAGATTCTGGACGACGATGCCTTTCCCAGACTGACCCGCGATCACCTCACCGGATCATTATACGACCTTGCCGCACCGAAACCGGATGTGACCCGACTGAATCCGGTTGGCGAATGGAATCTGGGCAAGATTCAGATTCGGAACCAGCGGGTACGGCACTGGGTAAATGGTCAGCTGCTGATTGATGAACCGCTGTGCGGCCCCGGCTGGAAAGACCGGGTGGCCGCCAGCAAGTTCAGCAAGAGAGAAGAATTCGGCGAAAACGTGCTCGGCCACATCATGCTGACCGACCACGGCGGCGAGGTCTGGTATCGCAACGTGTTCATCCGGAGCCTGGATGGCTGCAGCTGTCGATGAGAAGCGGCATCATTCCGATGAAGCGGAGGCTGCGGGCTTTGACGTCGAGCTGCCGGACGACGAATCGCCGGACGTGGTGGACGATTCCGTGGCCTTTTTCGCCGCGGATTCGCCCTTCTTGTAGGATTCGCTGCGATAGTCTGTCTGATAAAAGCCGGATCCCTTGAACAGGATGCCGCCACCGGCGCTGATAATCCGTCGGGCTTTCATCCTGCGGCAGTCGGGACACTTCCGCGTGGGGTCAGCCTTGATCGACTGAAATTCTTCCCATTCATGATCACAGGCGTCACAGCGATATTCGTAGGTCGGCATTGAAAGGTTCCTGTGTATGTGTCTGGCTTGTGGCCCTGAAAAGTAAGGCACAAGAAAACTGATGAATCATAACTACGGCTGGTCGCCGCGGTCGTTGTCACTGTCCGCTGGTCCAGCCTGCGGCGGAGCGCAGGTGACGATGACCTTGGCCGGTCGAATCACGCGGTCATGGATGCGATAACCGGGCTCGATGACCTGAAAGACCGACATCGGCTCGTGGTCCGCTGACGGCACCTGACTGAGTGCTTCGTGCAGGTTGGGATCGAAGGACTGGCCTTCCGGGTTGATCACTTCTGCGGAATGCTGTTTCAGAACATCGTGAAACTGCGAAGCGACCATTCGAATTCCGTCAATCAGGTTCTGTGTATCACCTGACTGTTCGGCCGCATCGATCGCGCGTTTCAGGTTGTCAATTCCCGGCAGCATGTCCCGAATCACAGACAGCGACTGATACCGGGTGGCATCGGCCGCTTCTCTCTGTGAACGACGGCGGAAGTTTTCCAGTTCGGCCTGAATGCGAAGCACGCGATCCTGCAGCTCCGCATTCTCTTCGCGGAGCCTGCCGATTTCGTCGGCCGGCGGACTTTCACCCGCACTTCGGTCAGCTGCTGCGGCATCGGCGGCCGCAGCAGCTGCGTCGTCCTGATTGAAATTGTGTTCGTTGTGGTTTTCCGTGGTGCTCATATTCTGCGGACCCTGAGATTGAATCTGGTGGGGCGTTGCCGAGTTGTTACGAGGGCTGGTGGCGTGTCGAAGAGGACTCTGTCAGGCAGTGTCCATGACGCCCGCCGGCCGGCGGAGCATCATTCGTCATCGTCTTCGTCTCCTGCGAAGAAAGCCTTCACCTGTTCGAAAAAGGACTTCTTGTGAGGCATGACGTCTGATTCTTCCAGGCTGGCCAGTTCTCGCAGCAGTTCTTCCTGTCGAGCCGTCACTTTACGCGGCACTTCTACCTGAATTTCCACGATCAGATCACCGACGTGATGGCGACCATTGGGGTCCGGCATGCCCTTGTGCCGCAGACGCATGACATCGCCGGGCTGGGTACCGGCCCTGATGGTCAGCGATTCCCGGCCCGTCAGCGTGGGAATTTCGACTTCCGCCCCCAGTGCTGCCTGAGAGAACGAGACAGGCAGCCGACACAGCAGGTCCTGCCCGTGGCGTTCGAACAACGGATGATCCCTGACCCGGAAGTTGACATGCAGGTCGCCGCGGGGACCGCCTTTGATTCCGGCTTCACCTTCGCCGCGAATCGGCATCTGCATCCCGGTGTCGACACCGGCCGGAATATTCACTTCCAGCCGGGTTGTCTTCATGGTCCGCCCACTTCCGCGGCAGTCGGTGCAGGGGTCCTTGACCATCCTGCCCTCGCCCCGGCAGGCCGGGCAGTTGGTCTGTACGCGGAAGAACCCCTGAGACTGCACCACCTGACCGTGGCCGCCACAGGTGGTACACGTCACGGCTTCACTGCCGGGACTGGCACCGCTGCCGTCGCACGTCTCACAGGTTTCGCGGCGGTTGATTTCCAGCGTCCGCGTACAGCCGGACGCTGCTTCCGGCAGCTCCAGCACGATTGTGGTCTCAAGCGAGGCGCCTCGGCGAGCTCCGCCGCGACCGCTCCGACCACCGCCGCCGCCACCACCGAATCCGAAGCCCTCAAAGATATCCCCGAAGGCGCTGAAGATGTCGTTGACGTCGTGAAAACCGCCCCTGCCGGAACCGGACACGCCGGCGTGTCCGAACTGATCGTAGCGAGCGCGCTTCTGGTCGTCGCTCAACACGTCGAAGGCTTCTGATGCCTCTTTGAATCTTGCGACGGCTTCGTCGTCCCCCTGGTTACGGTCGGGGTGGAACTTCAGCGCCAGCTTCCGATAGGACTTCTTGATTTCCACAGCCGTTGCGGTGCGTGACACACCGAGCACTTCGTAGTAGTCACGCTGAGCCATTTGCATGATTCCGATCCAGGCGTATGCGAACTCTGCCGTTTTCCGAACAGGTCGGGGGGAAAAAAAACGGGACACCCGGAAGGTGCCCCGTGATCATTCTTCATCTGGCGGGGCCTGACAGGCCAGCAGACCAGTCAATTATCGTACAGCACCCTGAACAGTTGCCTTGGCGCCGCCGTCAGGATCATCCGTGCGGGTCACCAGCACCTGAGTTGTCAGCATCAGGCCGGCAATCGACGCCGCGTGTGACAGAGCGCTGCGAACCACTTTGGCCGGGTCCAGAATTCCGGCCTCCAGCATGTCTGTGTACACGCCCTTGACAGCATCATATCCCTGAGCTCCCTTCAGCTGCCGGACTTCGTCTGCAACAACCGCCCCGTCCATGCCGCAGTTGGTGGCGATCTGGCGAATCGGTGCTTCCAGTGCCCGAGCGACGATCTGAACGCCGATGGCTTCGTCGCCTTCGCACTTGACCTTTTCCACTGCCTCGATGGCTCGCAGCAGAGCCACACCGCCGCCGGGAAGAATGCCTTCTTCCACAGCCGCACGCGTGGCATGCAGAGCATCTTCCATGCGGGCCTTGGTCTGCTTCATTTCGGCTTCTGTCGCCGCTCCGACGGAAATCACGGCCACGCCACCGGTCAGCTTCGCCAGTCGTTCCTGGAACTTCTCGCGGTCGTAATCGCTGTCCGTCTTTTCGATGTGATCGCGAATCTGCTGAACCCGCGCCTTGATGGCTTTCTGATCGCCGGCACCTTCGATAATCGTGGTGCTGTCCTTGGAGATCTCTACCTTCCGCGCCGTGCCAAGCTGAGCCAGCTCGACCGTGTCCAGTTTGATTCCCAGATCCTCGGAAATGAGCGTTCCGCCGGTCAGGACCGCCATATCGCCCAGCATGGCTTTACGACGATCGCCGAATCCCGGAGCCTTCACGGCACAGACCTTCAGTACTCCGCGGAGCTTGTTCACGACCAGTGCCGTCAGCGCTTCGCTCTCGACGTCTTCGGCCACAATCAGCAGCTCTTTGCCGGACTGAGCCACCTTTTCCAGCAGCGGCACCAGGTCACGCAGATTCGAAATCTTCTTTTCGAACAGCAGAATCAGGCAGTCTTCCATGATGCATTTCATGTCTTCGGCGCTGGTGACGAAGTACGGAGAAATGTATCCCTTGTCGAACTGCATGCCTTCCGCGAACTCCAGCGTGGTGTCGTTGGCCTTGCCTTCTTCCACGGTAATCACACCGTCGCGGCCCACACGTTCCATGGCATCGGCGATCATGTCACCAATGGCCTTGTCATTGTTGGCGGAAATGGCGCCGACCTGAGAAACCTGAGCCTTGGATTCGACCGGCTTCGCCAGCTTCTGAACGCTTTCCAGAGCCGCCTCGACAGCCTTGTCAATTCCCCGACGCACAACCGTGGGATTGGCTCCCAGAGAGATGCTGCGAAGTCCTTCGTTGAAGATGGCTCGCGCCAGCACCGTTGCGGTGGTGGTGCCGTCGCCGGCGATGTCGCTGGTCTTGCTGGCAACTTCGTTCACCAGCTTGGCACCCATGTGCTCATATGGATCTTCCAGTTCCACTTCCTTGCTGACCGTCACGCCGTCCTTCGTCACTACGGGATTACCGAAACTCTTATCGATGATCACGTTGCGACCTGTAGGGCCCATGGTGACGGCGACGGCCTTCGCCAGAGTTTCAATGCCACTCTTCAGCTTCAGGCGAGCCGGGTCGTCGAACAAAAGTTGCTTTGCCACTTTCGAATGCTCCTTTGAGCGATAGTAATTAAAATGCTGAACGAATCCTGGAACGGATGACGGCGGCGGCTGCCGCGGCAGCCGCCGCCGTCTTTCAAACCGCTACACAACCTTTGCCAGGATGTCGCTTTCGCGAAGAATCTTGACCTCTTCGCCGTCCACTTCGATTTCCGTGCCGCCGTACTTGCCGAACAGAACCTTGTCGCCAACCTCGACGCTGACAGGAGCACGTTCGCCGCTGTCCAGCAGCCGTCCCGGCCCTACCGCCACAACCGTACCACGCTGAGGTTTTTCCTTGGCCGCATCCGGCAGCACAATTCCGCCCGCGGTGGTTTCTTCGGCATCGTCAGCCTTCACGACAATTCGGTCATCGAGAGGATTAATTTTCATGTCTGTCAACTCCGTATGGATTATTGATAGTGTTGGAATACCGCCGATCAGCGGCGTGGTTCAAGTCAATCCCGCCATGCGGGCCTGCATCGCAACGATTGCCTACATCATACCGGGCATGCCGCCCATACCACCCATGCCGGGCATTCCGCCCATGCCACCCATTCCTCCCATGCCACCCATATCATGGTGGTGGTCGTCGTGAT
The DNA here is from genome assembly GCA_040222735.1 of Fuerstiella sp. GTDB lineage: Bacteria > Planctomycetota > Planctomycetia > Planctomycetales > Planctomycetaceae > Fuerstiella. The sequence continues at coordinate 42,703 of JAVKCM010000069.1, forward strand.
GACTGTCTTCTTCTTCTTCAGCCGGTTCTTCCACAACGATGCAGTCTGTGGTCAGCAGCAGAGCCGCCACGCTGGTGGCGTTCTGAAGTGAGGTGCGGACAACTTTGGCCGGATCCACCACGCCGAAGGACAGCATGTCGCCATACTTGTTGTTCAGAGCGTCGTAACCGTAGGACGCCTTCTTTTCCTTCTTGACACGGTTGGCCACGACAGCCCCGTCCAGCCCGGCATTTTCAGCGATCATTCGCAGAGGCATTTCCAGAACACTGCGGATCAGTTCCGCTCCCAGTGCCTCATCACCCTTCAGCTTCAGGTCATCCAGCACAGTGCCGGATCGCAACAGGGCGACCCCGCCGCCGGGAACAATGCCTTCTTCAATCGCCGCTCGTGTGGCCGCCAGAGCATCGTCGACCAGGTCCTTCCGCTCCTTCATTTCCGTTTCTGTAGCGGCACCCACTTTGATCTGGGCGACACCACCAGCCAGCTTGGCCAGACGTTCCTGCAGCTTTTCACGGTCGTATTCGCTGTCGGTGTTTTCGATCTCCCGACGAATCTGTTCCGCACGACCGCTGATGTCGGCCTTCTTACCGGCCCCTTCCACGATGACGGTCTTGTCGGCGTCAATGCGGATGGATTTGGCCCGACCAAGATCGGACATCTGCACGTTTTCAAGCTTGATGCCCAGATCCTTGAAGAACGCCTTGCCGCTGGTCAGCACGGCAATATCTTCCAGCATGGCCTTGCGACGGTCGCCGTATCCCGGAGCCTTCACGGCGGCCACTTTCACGATGCCGCGCATCTTGTTGACAACCAGAGTGGCCAGGGCTTCGCCTTCGATGTCTTCGGCGATAATCAGCAGAGGAGACCCGTCCCTGGAAATGGCTTCCAGCAGCGGAACCAGAACCTTGGCACTGGAAATCTTCTCTTCGTGAATCAGAACGCGGCAGTTTTCCAGCACGCATTCCTGATCTTCTTCGCTGGTGATGAAGTGCGGCGACAGATATCCGCGATCAAACTGCATCCCTTCCACCAGCTTGACTTCGGTGGTGACCTGCCGACCTTCCTCGACCGTGATCACTCCATCCTTGCCGACTTTCAGCAGTGCGTCAGCCAGAATTTCGCCGATTTCCGGATCGTTGTTGCCGGCAATGGCCGCCACGCGGGCGATCTGTTCCTTGTCGTTGGCCTTGACCGGCCTGGACATCCGCGCCAGTTCTGCCACGACGGCGTCCACGGCCTTCTGAGCCCCACGCGTCAGGGACATCGCTCCGGCACCGGCCGCAATGTACTTCAGACCATGTCGATAGATGGCTTCGGCCAGAATGGTGGCCGTGGTGGTGCCGTCCCCGGCGACATCATTCGTCCTGGATGCGGCTTCCTTGACCAGCTGCACGGCCACATTTTCGCAGGAATCTTCCAGCTCAATATCTTCGGCGACCGTGACACCGTCCTTGGTCACCTTGGGAGCCCCCCAACCTTTGTCGAGAACGGCATTCCGTCCTCGTGGCCCGAGAGTGCTGGCAACGGCACGAGAAAGCTTGGAAACGCCGGAAAGCAGACCTTTGCTGGCCTCTTCGTCGAACGTTAGTATCTTAGCCACGGTTTCTCCTCAAACTAAAAACCGGTACGGGTGAGCGCAACTGAAGTGTCTTTCTGGCAGTAATCTGCCATGGCTGCCCAATCAAGCGAACCGCGTGCCGAAAGTTGCCGCATGTTGTAACTGCCATTTTCTGCAGCACTTATGGAAACAGCCCAAAGACGTCGCAGGGGCGGTATCGGCAGACTCAGTCGAATTGGCAGGGGCCACCGCCCGGACAGCCGATCACGGCGTGTCGGTTTTGTCAGCTTCGGACGGATCCGTTGGCCGCGGCAGCACCAGAGCACGGCGCAGGCAGGTCTGATCATTCGGCGTCGGGCTGCGCATGATCAATATGGCCCGTTCAAGAAAGAGCCGCTGCGTAAACTGGCTGGCGTTGATCAGAATTCTGACAGACGCGGCTCCGGCATGAGGCTTCGCCGGATCCTCGATCGCATCCAGTAGTTGTTCACGCAGTTCCTGCCAGCCCGGCTCCGCCTCTGGCTGGACAAACACGGCGGCGATGGCGTGCAGCAACAGCAGAAATTCTCCGCGTGTACCGGATTCAAGCACCTCCGGCACAACTCGGTGTAATTCTCCCGCGCTGTCCGGATCCCCGGTTTCTCTGATCGCCAGCAGCGTCTGTATCCGCTGCAGGCGAGCGGAGTCAAAGCCTCCGGCCCGGGCTCGCTGCAGCAGAGCGGCCGCTTCGCGAAACGATTTCAAGTCGCCGAATTCCAACTTCACCAGCGCCCGGTTGAACAATGCCTCCTGCGCGAAGCTTCCGCCGCCGATCAAGGCCTCCCACTGTTCGCTCAGCTGTCTCCACTCGGCCTGTATCTCCAGCTGTTCGGGCGAGGATAGGTGTTCCTGGCTTTCGGGCGGCACCATGCATTTTTGCAGACCGGTGCGGCACAGCAGGTGTATGAAACGGCATTCCGGGTCGTGTTCGACATACGGGGCCACCAGATCCCGTGCTTCACCGATTCGGTCGTCCCGCAACAATTTTCGGGACTGCATGACGGCTTCGGCGGCTGCCGCCTGATCGAGCACTGGATTGGTTGCGCCGATCTCTCCGGAAAGGGCCGAGAACACAGCCTGCCGGACAGGGGCCACGGACAGGCCGGCGGCCACCAGCGGGACAATGACCCACGATAGTCGTGCCAGCCGCCGCATCCGCCCTGCAGGTTTCGGCAGCAGGTTCTGCAGTGCCGTGACCAGGGCCTGCATGTCGGCGAATCGTTGCTCTGGTTCTGCATGAAGGCCTTTCAGCAGGACGTCGACCGCCCCTCTGGAAAGGATCTTTCCGGTTTTCTGAATTCGTTCCGGCGTAATGCCGTCGGCCTGCCGGCGCAGCAGTTCCCGGGCCGCTTCGCCGCGTGTCGGGAAGTCGGCTCCCACGCCGAACGGCGGCTCACCCGAGGCCAGATGCCACAAGGTAGCGCACAAACCATAGACGTCCGTCCGCAAGGATACCGAAGGGTGAGCGGGCGATTCAGGGGTGGCGGCTGAAGCGTGGGTCGCGGGTGACTCGACTGCTCCGACGCCCGAACCTGGCTCCAGGCTCTGTGCCGACTCCGAGCATGTCTCCGGACGCGGCTCCGACTCAGTGTCTGACGACAGCAGCTGCCACAGTTGTTCGGAGGCCATATACGGCAGGGTGCCGCCGGCCAGGCGAATAGCATCTTCGGCCGACGAGGCCAGGTTGAAATCCAGCAGGCTGGCGGTGAGATTTTCCAGCAGAAGGACATTGCCGGGTTTTACATCGCAGTGCAGGATGTCGAGTGAGTGGGCATATGCCAGTGCATGGCCGATCTGCACGCCCCATTTCAGGATCGCGGTGCCCACTGTATCGCCATCAAGTACGGTTGGGGTGCCTGAATTTTCCGTTGGAGCGTTCCGGCTTTCCGTGGCTGGCGCGAGTCCTGCCGTCTGATTCTGGCCCTGCACCGCCTGACGCAGATGTCGTCCGGTCGGCCGCACACGCAGTTGTCTGTCCAGCAGCCATTCCGCCAGATGGTGCATGGTGACGCGGGTCATAAACGGCATGCAGATGACCGCCAGTCCCGTTTCGTGATCGGTATGGATGGAGTGCACGGGGGCGATACTGCTGTGTTCCAGCTGTCCCAGCAGATCCGCTTCCCGTTCGCCGCGGACACAGATCTTGACGACCACCTGTCGCATTCCCAGCCCGGCCTGACGGGCGATAAACACACGCGACAGGGCCCCCCGGCCGATCTGCTCCATCAACTGAAAGCCACAGAATTCGTCGCCTTCGTCAGGCCAGCGTTCATCGGGGACAGCTTCGACCAGCGACGGGTGGTCGTGGAGCACCTGGTCGAATTCGATCACCCGGTACAGCGACTGTTCGACGCCGTCAAATTTCCGGACGAATTCGGAGGCCGCGACAGCTTCGCCCTGCTCCCGGCGCCGGCAGTATTCCTCATAGGCCAGATCAATGACGCAGCTGGGAAACTGTTTCAGGATGGAGTGTTGATTCAGCAGTTCTTCGGCTGAAAAGCTGCTTTGCGTGCGATCGCGAATCACACTCAGCACCAGCGACCGCGCGGCGTCTCTGTCCGACGGTTTCTGCCCTGCGGCCGGGTTTTGATTTGCGTGAGTCGAACTCATCAGGAACTTGCCGCCAATTCTTGCCAAACGCCTCGAAAGCTGTCGCGTCAGCAGTTCACGCGCCGGAGAAATCACTGGAAGGCACGATTATCGGTGGGCTGGCCACAGCAGCCCGGATTCTGTCGGCGTTACCACACAGTCAAAATCATTCACTCCGCAGCAGGATCATTCAGGCGTTTTCCTGAAATTCGACTGATAATTCTGCGTACATGCCGCTCGGAAACGCCCATGACTTTGGCAATTTCGACCTGAGTCGCGCCGGCTCGCAGCAGTCGAAGCAACCTCGTGTGCGTCGCATTTTCGTTTTCCGTCAGCTGATCCCACTGTTCGTTGGCGACCGCAAACTGACTCGGCGTGGGCTGTGATACGCGCCGGCGATTGTCCATTACCACCTGAGGCAGGATTTCGTTGGCCGCTTTAGTCTCGGGACGCGACTGTCGCCGACGGCCCGCATCAATCACTTTATTGGCGGCCATCCGCCCCAGAAATCCGGCCAGGTCGCCTTCGTTTTCAATTCGCTGCACCACAGAAAGATGGCCGAAGAACGAGGCCCAGACGGCCTGCGCGAAGTCTTCCGAATCAAATCGATCTCGCATGCCGCGATTCATTCTCCGCCGCACCGCGCGGAGAATGTGAGTCCCGTATTCCGAGATCAGGGATTCAGACGCAGCCTGATCGCCTGACGCTACTTTTTGAAGCAGTTCGTGAAATCGCCGGGTCTTAATTGGTTCGGTGGGCTGAGCAGGCATACGTACGCGCCGGGAGAAAGTTTCTCAGAACTACCGACATCCTAGTCATCAGCAGTATCGTCAGTTTCCGCTGCCGGCTCGTCATCCGTTTCGGCCTCTGTTTCAACGTCCGCTTCGGCCTCTGTTTCTTCTTCCTCAACAACAGGGGCCGGGGGCGCCTTCTTCATTTCCTGATCATCCGGTACCAGCGGATTTCCGTCTGCATCCAGCGGTTCTTTAATCGGCTGAATGAAGTAGCGTCGTTTTCCTTTGGCCAGCAGGGCGTTCAGTTTTTCTTCTGCTTTGTCCCGCTCGTGATACAGGAACCGGCCTTCTTCTCGCATCGTGCTGCTGTACACAACCCAGATCAGTCGGCGTCGGGCAGGCGTGTCGGCCTTCTTTTTTCGGGTTCGAGTGGCTGTCGTCGCCTTTTTCCGCGTGGCCTTCTTCTTTTTCCTGGGAGCGGCCTTCTCCAGTTCTTCGACCGCCTCCATTTCGCGACGCTTGCTAATTCGGCTCTTTCCCATTTTCCAACAATTTCCGATTAAATGATTTGACCAGTCAGGATAAGCAGGGCGATTTGCACAGGCCGCTTAGCCATGGGTGCCAAGCCGCAGCGGGACATCGTAACACAAGAATCGCGGAATTACAGCAATAACCGGGGCGGTTGAAGCCGCTTCCCATTGATTGCACGAGCCCCTGTCAACTCAGAATTTCCCGAATGACGTTTCCGTGCACGTCGGTCAATCGAAAATCGCGTCCGGCGTAGCGATAGGTCAGCCGTTTGTGGTTCAGCCCCAGTGTATGCAGCATGGTTGCGTGCAGGTCATACACGCTGGTCGGACGTTCCACGGCCTTGAACCCGAAATCGTCGGTGGCACCATACACGGTTCCCCCCCGGATTCCTCCACCGGCCAGCCAGACGGTAAAGCCGTAGTGATTGTGGTCCCGGCCGTACTTCGGAACGCCGTCACCACTCAGTTCCACCGTCGGGGTGCGGCCGAATTCTCCGCCCCACACCACCAGCGTCTCGTCCAACAGGCCACGCTGCTCCAGGTCTGTAAGCAACGCGGCAATCGGCTGATCAATCTGGCCAGCCAGACGGCGATGATTGTCGGCTATGTTGTCGTGATTGTCCCAGGGCTGGCCGGCGCCATGCCAGAGCTGCAGATAGCGGACACCGCGTTCGGCCAGGCGGCGCGCGATCAGAGTCTGCCGCCCATGAACTCCGTCACCGTACAGTTCCCGAATATGTTTCGGTTCACGTGAGATATCAAATGCCTCGCCAGCCTCCATCTGCATGCGAAATGCCAGTTCGTAGGACTGGATTCTGGATTCCAGGCGAGGATCCTGGCGGGTGGCCTGATGATGTCGATTCCATTTATTTAACAGCGCCAGTTGGCGCTGCTGTGCCGGTGCACTGATCTGAGGGTGTTCAATATTTTCAATCAGGCGACTCAGTTCCGTGTACTGAGTGTCAATATGCGTTCCCTGAAACGCCCCGGGTAAAAAGGCCGACTGCCAGTTTTCAGTGTCCTTAATGGGCAATCCGCCCGGGCACATCGCAATGAACCCGGGAAGGTTCTGGTTTTCAGCGCCCAGCCCGTACAGGATCCACGCTCCTGCACTGGGCCGTGCCTGGACTGAATCACCACAGTTCATCAGCATCAGCGATGGCTCGTGGTTGGGCACCTGAGCGTACATCGACCGGATGACGGCAATTTTGTCAACATGCTGAGCCGTGCGGGCGAAGATGTCGCTGACTTCGATACCGGATTCTCCGTATCGTCGAAATCGAAACGGTGACGGAAAAGCAGCTCCGGTCTTGCGTTCCGTTGTCAGTGTTTCATCCAGCGGCCGACCGGCATATTCCGCGAGCGCCGGCTTGGGGTCGAACGTGTCCACATGAGACGGGCCTCCGTTCAGAAAGAAATGAATGACGCGTTTGGCTTTGCCGGGAAAGTGCATGCCGGATTCCGAGCCTGCGATGGCAGGCTCGCTGCCGTCTGCTGCCAGCACGGAATTCAGCCCCAGCGCACCGATGCCCAGGCCCGATCGCAACAGGATATCCCGTCGGCTCAGCGCCGACGAACGATGTGGTTGCTGATGATACATGGCTTTTAGTCCACAAAAAGAAATTCGTTGGAACAGAACAGGATCTGGGCCAGCTGTTCCGCAGGAGTCAGGCGAGATCCGGTATTGGTAGTGAAGTCCAGTGTTGAGTCCCACGACAGGCTGGTGCCGACGGGGCTCGACGCGGTCGGTGTCGCGCTGATCACCGCCTTCCAGAGATGTTCGTCGCTGTTCAGGACATTGTTGATGTCGACGACAAAGTCGATTGTTTCCCCGGCAGTGACCGTCAGAGATTCAATGTCCAGACTGGCACTGCTCTGGTGCACAGCAGCAGTGGCCAGCTGCCCATGGACAGAACTGACTACAAACGCTCGAACCCCGTCTCCCGCAGCTCGTTCATGCACCAGCCGGGATTCGATCCGGACAGTCATGTCAGCGGGCGCCGTCCAGCGTCGAACGCAGGCCGTATCGCGTGTGTTTCCGGGGTGGCCGCCGACCGCTGACAGCTGGACCCAGCCGAGTTTCGGGTCCGGCCATGCCGGTCCCCCCTGCCATGCTGCTCCGGTGAAATGCGGCAGCGGCTGGAAGTTCTCCACACGCTGTGACTGTTCGTTGTAGCCGCCGAAGCCGAAACTCCAGTCCGCCGCAGTCGGTCGTAGTGTCGGTGAATCCGATTCCACGGCCGACAGCAGTGCGACCGCGTCGCGGCGTTCGTCCGCTGTCGGATGTCGCAGCAACACCCGCTGAAACAGTTCGATCACCATGCGTTCCGGCGTCGCATTCGGCGATACGACTTCCGCCAGACGGCGGGCACGGTCCAGCACCAGCGGATGATTCATGAAGAACAACGCCTGCTGTGGTACGGTCGTCTGATTCCGCTGCGGTACATGCAGATCCGGATTGGCGAAGTCGAATACCCGCAGAATGGAAGGCAGGAACTGGCGATCCACCAGTCCATACAGTGTCCGGCGGACATTGGTTGGGTTGTCGAACAGAGGCGCGGGCTTGCCGCCGCGCTGTGTGTTCAGCTCACCGGTGGCTGTCAGCATGGCATCCCGGAACTGTTCGAATGTCAGCCGTCGAGAATTCATACGCCATAGCAGGCGATTTTCCGGATCGACCTCAAGGGCCACCGGCAGCACCGCGTCCTGATCGGAACGGCTGGCCGATTGCTGAAAGGTGGCCGACGTCACAATCATTCTGTGCAGCCACTTCAGGCTCCAGCCGTTCGTCCGGAATTCAGTTGTCAGCCAGTCCAGCAGTTCCGGGTGTGAGGGGGCTGAGGCGCGCAGACCGAAGTCGCTGGGAGTCGGAACAAGGCCTCTTCCGAAGTGCTGCGCCCACACTCGATTCACGATCACGCGTGCCGTCAGCGGGTTGTCTTCAGCCACAATCGCCTGCGCCAGTTCCAGACGGCCACTGCCGGTTTCAAATGGCGTGCGACCGGCCGGTGACAGAACCTTCAGAAACCGTCGCGGCACGTCTTCCCCGGGATTCATCGGATTCCCCCGGCGAAAGATCCGCGGCTCAGACGGGATCTCACGGTCCGTCAGAATCAACCCGACTTCCGGCGGCGCGGCCGGTTCAATCAGCCAGCGGTCCACATCGCCCTGTAGTTTCCATAAGGCGGTACACGTGCCGCTGTCGAAAAACGATTCGGTATGCACAATCGGTTCGTCCGGCACTTCGCACGGCGCCGCCGGGCCGTACAGCACTGCTCGCAGCTGCTCAGCGGCAGCTTCCGCAAGTTGTGTCGGCTGAGGTTTTCCAGTGGCCTTCGCGGCAGTCTGCTGTTCGGCCCATTGGCGGTCGATCTCTGTCAGAATCTCAGCATACCGGTCAATGACCTCTGAAAAGTCGGCCGGAGGCATTGCGAAAGCAGCGGCGACAATCGGATTCACGGCAGCGCCGGAATCATGGATCTGCTGAGTCACGGCGGGTGCCCTGGCAGCAAACTCGGCCGTGTCCAGTTCACGATACAGATGCCACGGGACAAAGACAGGATCCTGCCGACGCTGCGCTGCCCGCAGATAAGCGGCCCAGCGGCTGACGAACGCCGGCAGCAGGTCCGACTTCTGAAAGACCTGGTCAAAGCCCTTCGGGGGGTATTTGTGCAGTTCTGTCTGGGCCACCAGATAGTCCCGAATCCGACCGCGGACGCGCGCCGAAGATTCTGCACGGCTTTGTGCCAGTCTTTCCTGCAGCACTGTTTGTCGCTTCTTCAGTTCGGCCTCGTAGTCGTCGGGCATCGGCTGGTCGCTGAGACGCACCGTCCGCTCGACGCAGCTGTCGAAGACTCCGTACAGAGAGTAATAATCGGCGGTTGGGATGGGATCATACTTATGATCATGGCACCGGGCACAACTGACCGTCAGCCCCATTGTGCCGCGAGTGACCACATCAATTCGATCATCAATGATGTCACGTTCCACGCCCAGAAACCGTCGCCCCACGGTCAGAAATCCCATCGCTGCCAGGTCGCTGTGGCGTGCGTCGTCCACCTGGTCGGCGGCCAGCTGCAATAACAGAAATCGGTCATACGGCAGATCTTCGTTCAACGCGTCCACCACCCAGTCGCGATAACGCCACGCATGAGTCCAGAAGCGTTCTTCGCGTGCGTACACGTAGCCCTTCGTGTCGGAATACCGAGCCACGTCCAGCCAATGGCGGGCCCAGTGCTGTCCATATTCAGGAGCCGCCAGGTACTGGTCCACGAGCCGTTCATAGGCCTGTTCATCCGGCATCGCGACAAACGCCCGCACGTCCTCCGGCGTCGGTGGCAGCCCCGTAAGCGTATGAGACAGACGTCGCACCAGATCCCGTGACTTTGCTCTGGGAGCCGGCGAAAGACCATTCTGCTGCAGAGCCCGCAGGATGAAGGCGTCAATGGCGTTCCGGGGCCATGTCGTGTTCGGCATCGAGGGCACAGAAACAACCGCCGACGGCTGAAACGCCCAGTGATCGTCCGCGTCCGCGATGGACGGCGCCTGCAGATGAGCCGTGTCCGGCCACGGCAGCCCCGCGGCTACCCACCGCTGAAGTGTGTGGATCTGTTCCGCCGTCAGTTTCTCGTCCGGCGGCATGCTCAGTTCGTCAGACCCGGCGACCGCCCGGATGATCAGGCTCCTGTCCACAGCCCCGGGTACCGCAGCCGGTCCGGAATCACCGCCGCGCATCAGCGAAGCACGAGTGTCCAGGCGCAGGCCGCCATTCTGTTCCTCGGCACCGTGGCAGCGAACACAGTGCGCCACCAGCAGCGGTCGCACCTTCGTTTCGAAGAAGTGTTCACTGTCGCCGTCTTCGTCAGCCTGTCCGACGACCGGACTGGCCAGGATGAGCCAGAAGACGCACAGCTGTGTCAGCGTCGCGACCGCGGACGACTGACGGAACTGTCCACGAGCAGCGCATGGCCGGAATTCGTTGTCACTCACCAGCAGGTCCTCTTGTGCGATGATTGCGGTCCATTGGCAGAACCGCGTCCCTGTTGCAGTCTCAAGGGTAACACGTTCCGACCGCCAGACTCAATCCTCTACCCTGGGTGCAGTCGGGTTTGTGATGTGATAACCATTGGTTTTTGGGTTTATTTGCCGGCATGTTCCGGGTTGTTGGGGGAATTTGTCTGGGGGAGCGTGGTGTAGTCGTGGAGGCCGCGGGACCAGATTTTATTCCAGAGACGGCTGCGGCGGGCGGTTCGGAGGTCGACGATATCACGTCTTGCTGCGGCTGGAAGCCCCGGCTACGGAAATGCAGCCTGTTCGTCACGGGACAGCGGGGCGGGGCGGTTCAGGCTGCTTTGCTTCGGTCGCTGTCACGGGGGACGAAGTTGCCTTTTTCGTCAATTTCCTCGAATCGGACCACCAGACGCTTCGAGATGCCGGATTCCTCCATGGTCACACCGTACAGGACATCGGTGACGGCCATGGTTGGCTTGCGGTGTGTGATCATGATGAACTGTGTTTCCTGGCGGAAGTCCTTCAGCACTCCGACAAAGCGTCCGATGTTGGCGTCATCCAGTGCGGCATCGACTTCGTCCAGAATACAGAATGGGCTGGGACGGCTTTTGAAGATGGACAGCAGCAGGGCCACAGCAGTCATTGTTTTCTCTCCGCCGCTCAGGAGAGAAATGCTGCGCAGTTCCTTTCCGGGGGGACGGGCCACAACGTCGATGGAACAGTCCAGAACATCTTCCGGATCTTCCAGAATGACATCGGCTTCGCCACCGCCGAACAGACGGCGAAACAGTTCGCGAAAGTGACCGCGGACACATTCAAAGGATTCTTCGAACATCCGGCGGCTTTCGACGTTGATCTGCCGCACCATATCCCGCAGTGTATCGCGGGCCGCTTCCAGGTCGCGCAGCTGCGAATGCAGGCGTTCAAAACGAGTTTCCAGTTCGTTCAGGTTGTCCAGACTTTCCGTCCCGACGTTGCCGATCTTCTTCAGCTTTCGCCGTAGTTTGCCGACGCGCTGTTCCACTGTCTGTCGCAATTCGTCGTAGCGCGTGTCATCTCGAAGAATCTGCTGCACCTGGGGGTCATCGATGGTCAGTTCATGATCCCGGTCGTCATCTTCCGCGGCCGACTCTTCTTCAACCGTCTCGCTCAGTTCTTCCTCATCTTCATCTTCCGTCGGTCTGCTGCTTTCTGTGGACGGACGGGATTCCGTCGATTGCTCAGTGAGCCACACGGCAACGGCCGAGCTGCCGGATTCGACCGCCTCTTCGACCGTAATCTGATACTCATCCTGAATACGTTCTGCGGACGTTTTCAGCTGATGATCGATACCACGGACCTTGAGTTCGATTTCGTGAAACTGCTGTTCGTGATGCCGACAGATTTCGCGAGCCCGCTGTTCTGCCGTGGTGGCTTCCTGGCGTCGCTGTCGCAGCAGCGCGCGAGCGTCACTGCGGCGCAGCACTTCCATGCTGAGCCAATCGTCATGGACCATCAGTTCCGAGATTTCCGCGTTGACGTTCAGGCGACTGAGATTCAGTTCTCCCAGGCGTACCAGCCCCACTGAAAGTCGGCGGACGGCTTCGTGCTGCTGCAGGCGGCGCTGCTGCAGATCCTCGCTGAGTCGCTGAACGGCATCACGAATGCCGAGCAGACGTTCTTCTGACCGGGTGAGTTCAAGGCTTGCTTCGGTGCGGCACTTTTCCAGCAGATCAGTCTGCCGGCGATCCTCAAGCAGCAGGCGTTCGGCCTCTTCAATTGTCTGTTTCAGCCCAGTCACCTGCTGATCTGCAGCTTGCTGTTCTTCCTCAGCGTGGGCAATCCGCTGCTGCAGCTGATCGAGACTGTCGGTGACGGCTTTCCACTGGTCGGACAGCACTCGGTCGTTCCGCTGACTTCCGGCCAGCAGCTGCTGTATTTCGGCCAGCTGCCGCTGCTCGGCTCTGAGTTCAGCGGTGCAGCGTTCGACATCCTGACGGCTTCCCATCAGTTCTGAGTCTGCAACTTCAATCGAAGCGACCAGCTTCTGCAGTCGCAGGTCCCGTTCTGAGATCAGATGTTCTATCCGATTCAGTTCGTTCTTCAGGCGACGGAGTTCGCTCTTGCGGGACACGACAGCGGATTCGCTGCGAACAGTTCCGGTAAACAGTGAGCGATCTTTTTCGACCAGTTCACCCTGCAGCGTGACAAAGCGGTATTCGCCGCCAAGTTCCTGCTGCAGCCGCAGTGCGTCGTCAAGCGACTGAACCACCCACGTGTCGGCCAGCAGCTGTGCCGCCAGTGACGGAATGTGTTTCGGGGACCGCGCGAGGCTGTCGGCCCGGCCCACGACTCCCGGCTTACCAACCAGGCTGACGACGCGGGCATCCGGTCTCGCAAAGACGGATCGCATCGGCGGTATCTCACCATTTTCGTCAACCCAGGTGACATTGAGCTGCGGTACGAATTCGTCACTGACAGAGGCTGAGAAATCGCCGTCCAGCCAGTCGTCGCCGAACATCCCGAGTCCCAGATCGCCGCTCCAGTTGATGTCGTCGGCAGCCGGAGGATGTTCTTCCGGCGAGGAATCGGCAGACGTGTCGGCAGACGGCGGCGTCGATTCGAGCGTGTCCGCGTCCTCCAGCGACACGAAGCCCACGCGACCGGTAATCTGACAGCGGCCGGAATTGATATAGCTGACCAGCGGCTGCAGCCGGTCGATGACCAGCAGCTGAGCCCGGCCGGAAAGCGCGACTTCCAGCAGTGCCGCGTTTTCCATATCCACATCCAGCAGGTCGGCCACACTACCTCGAATCAGACTCCAAGGTTCGCTGCTGCCTTCTTCCGCTCGTCGCAGAATTTCCCGCGTGCCGATACCGAATCCTTCCTGGCGGTCTTCCAGATCTTCAAGGACCGTCTTGCGGGCCATCGCGGCGCTGCGCTGTTCCCGAAGATCGGCCAGAGTTTCTCGCGACGCCGTCTGCTCGCTCAGCAGACTGTCGCGGTCGTTCAGGATCCGATCCGCGCGTTCCTCGGCCGCGGTCACTCGTTCCTGAGCCTGCTTTTCGGCGACCTGCTGTTCCGAGAGTCTCGCCTGCTGATCTGCTATTTCCTGCTGCAGGATTTCGCGTGACTGTGTCAGTTCGTGCTGCCGCTGCTGCAGCGACTGCTGTTCGTGCCGCAGGCCACCCAGTCTGGTCACCAGGTCAGTGCTGACGCGTGTACATTCCACCAGCTGCTGCCGGGTTTCCTGGATGGCGTGCTGAGCGTCATCCAGCGAACTGTGCAGTTCCTTCAGCCGCAAGTCGTTCTTTTCCTGTTCTGCCTGCCGTTCCTCAAGCCGGTGCTGTTCCCGTTCGAGGACGTTTTCCAGATGGCCTTCTTCCTTTTCTGCTTCCGAGACCCGGCCGTCCATCAACGAACGCTGCCGCTGCAGGCGAACTACTTCTGTCCGAAGTTCAGATTCCCGGGCGGTGTGGTGTCGGCGCGTGGTTTCCAGGCTGGCGATACGGCTCCGCAGTTCGGCTCGACTGCGTTCGGCTTCCCGCAGTTCGTCGTCGACGGCAGACAGTGCCTGATCCGCTTCGGCCAGCTGTTGTTCCGCCTGCTGCTGATGTTCGCGGATTTCGGCCAGTGTTTCCGCGGCTTCCTGCTGTTCGCGGTTCAGGCGATCGCGCACCATGGACTGACGGCGAAAGTCGTCCGCCACCATGCCGACCCACAGCTTCTGCAGTCTGGTGGATACGTCGCGATACTGCATCGCGCGTTTCGCCTGACTGCGGATGCTTTTCACCTGGGATTCGACTTCGTCGACGATGTCCGTCAGCCGCAGCAGGTTCTGTTCAACGCGTTCCAGCCGACGTTCGGCCTCATTCTTGCGTTGTTTGAAACGACTGATGCCGGCCGCTTCTTCAAAGATCAGACGCCGATTGGCGGCGTTGGACTGCAGAATCTGGTCTACCCGCCCCTGTTCAATGATGCAGTAGGAGGCTGTTCCGGCGCCGGTACCCATCAGCAGTTCACGGACATCCTTGAGTCGTGAACTGGTCCCGTTGATCAGGTATTCAGAATCACCCGTCTTCCACAGGCGCCGTCCGACCGACACCTGGTCATGGTCCACCGGAAGATAGCGCGTGGTGTTGTCGAACGTGAGTGTGGCTTCGGCAAACTGAGCTCCGCCACGACTGGTCGAACCGTTGAAGATGACGTCCGTCATCTCTTTCCCGCGGAGACTTTTTGCACTCTGGTCGCCGAGCAGCCATTTGATGGAATCGACGACGTTACTTTTGCCGCTGCCGTTCGGGCCCACCACGCCGGTAATACCTTCGTGGAACTCGAAGACGGTTTTGTCGGCAAAACTCTTGAAGCCGAAGAGTTCAAGCGACTTGAGCATAAGTATCAGCGACGATCCGTGTTGCCGCGACCGCCGCGTGCTGCAGTCGACGTCGTTCGGGGCAGGGACTGTTTAACAGAAGTTGAAGACAGGGTTCGCAGCCACCAGCGGCCACGGGAGTGGGGAACTGATGTTGCCACTAATCTGAGCTTTGAAACGGTGACAGAAAGATACGCCGCATGCGAGATCCCAGAGGTTCCCGGAAGTCAGTCTTTTCCAGCACAAAGTCATCGCCGTCGTCGGCATCCGAACCGGTCTGGGCGGCTTCTTCAGACAGATCCAGATTCTGTATGTCCGTGGCGTCCAGCATGTCCGACGTATCCGACGTATCCGACGATGCATCTTCGGTCGAAGCATCCGTCGCGGTTTCGTTCTCGCCGGTGCCGGCCGTGCTGCCGGCGGCGTTGTCCGTGTGTTCAGCGTCAGCGTCCCTGGCCGTTGCGTCTTCGTTTTCGGCACTGTCCCGCAGCGAGAACATGCGGGCCAGCGCTGAGGCGGCTTCTTCTGAGGTATCCCGGTCTGAGTCTTCGACCTGATCAAACAGGCCCGGCGTCAGAGCCGGCGTACCCAGTTTCGCTTCAGAGCTGTCTGGCCCGGAACCGCTGCGGCGGAACGATCGTCCAGCCTGAGGCAGCCGGTCAATTCCGAGCTCGCCCATCAGATTGGCCTGTTCATCGGCTTCCAGAAGCAGCTGGACGACGTCCGGATACCTTGCTCCGAGGTCAGCGACCGTATGCAGAATTTCAACCAGGCTGGTCGATACGACGCGGCGTTCCGAATCGGCCCCCAGTTCGTACTTCGTCACCGTCACCGTATTTTCGCCCGCCTTGCCGATCACTCGAATCCGGGTACCGGCATTCAGCACGGCCGGCAGACGCAGTTTCTGGCCGGTTCCGAAGATGACGACTTCCGGCGAGCGATAGCGGACCACGTGCGCGGCTGGCGCTCCGTCTGTGTTCACGGCGTGCAGCAGAAACTGTCCGGGAAATTCGGTTGTCCCCAGAATGGAATCGTTGGGATTGTTTTCCTTCAGCGCTCGAATGGCTCCATATCGTGTTTCCAGCTGTTCTGCTGACATCAGTTCACGCAGTGCCACAACGCTGTCGGCATCGTCAATGACGGACAGGGCGGCGAGGGCATAGACTCGGAATGCCGGTTCTTCAATCGCAGCCTGTTTCAGCACGTCCACGCCGCTGCTGTCTTCCAGATAGGCCAGCGCCTGAGCTGCATGAAAACGCACTTCCAGACTCGGGCTGCTTAGCGCGGCCTGCAGAAACGGAACGCTGTCATTTCCGATGGCTTCCAGCTGCAGCGCGGCACTTCCGGCGGTTTCCGGTTCCAGAATATCGCGGGACAGCCGTTCCATTCTCAGACGGCGCGCGACATCCGTTTCCTTGTAGGCGATGCTGCGGATCACCTGATTGTATCGCGGGAAGTTGTTGCGATAGGTCGGGTGTACCTTGAGTTCGATCATCATGTCCGTCTTGGCCTCGGCCATGGGGACACGCTGACCGAATCGGTTGTAATGATGCAGCCGTCGGGCAATGGCATTTTCGATGCGTTTGGCGGTCTTCAGGCCGCGATATTCGTTGCGCAGGATGACTTCCAGGTTACGTTCGGTTTTGGACACGGCTCCACCGGGAATGGAGCCACGACGCAGCATGGATCCGTTTGATCGGCCGCCGTCACCGAGAGCCGTCAGGATGGCTCCGCCCGCCACGCCGTACTGATGACCTTTCAGGTTGCCGCGACCGGGCACGCTGTGTTCTTCTGTCAGCCGGGTTTCCAGCAGGACGCCGCCCTTCAGACTGGTCGCCTCACTATTGGGCGGCAGCGCGACGCGGACATCGAAGGTCTGGCCTTCCCGAACCATCGCCGGCAGGTAAGCCGTGACGATCACGAGGGCCGTATTACGAGACGCCAGGATGCGGGACGGATTGGGAATCTTCAGCCGAGCCATCTCGTCCAGCAGTTCCTTTCTGAGATGAGACGGCGGCGGATCTCCGCCCGTGCCGTCCAGCTGAGTCACCAGCCCCACGCCGCGCAACGCGACAAGGTTGTTGCCCGTGACGCTGATGTAGTCACGCAGCAGCGGAGTTTCAATACGCGTTTCGGTGTCAAAATCGTGGTCTTCTTCCTTACCCTTCGGTTCGTCCTTATCTCTGTTCACCAGACTCGCAAACTTTGATCCCAGCGCGTTCGCTCCCGACAGATTCAGCAGGCTGCTGGCGCAGCCGGAAACGCCGACCAGCAGGATCGTCAGCAGCAGTCCAAGCCAGGTGCGTCCGAGCACGGTCCGTCCGAGCACGGTCCGTCCGGGCCAGCGCCGTCCGGGCACAGACGTGTTGCGAGCACGAATTCTCGGAAAGTTCTTGTTCATGGCGTTCGCCATTGCACTCTCGCGGGACAGTTCCGACACATGCCGATTAGTCTACGGCGAGTCGGCAGAACCGGGACGAGAGGCCCCGAATAAAGGAGAAACTGGAAGGGAGGCCGGGATGGGGACAGGACAGGTGGATCAGAAAGACAGAGCCGCGGCAACCCGGTCAGGCGGCCGCCTGTGACGCGGTCACTGTCGAGAAAGCGGAAGATATTCCGCGGCGCGACCGACCGTGCACAGCCGTGATCCTTCAATCCGATCAGACTGGAGACAGACGATACGAATCGATCAGTCGATCACGCAAGACGTGTCAGGGGCTGTAGACCGGCCTGGCGCGGGATTGCCGCCGCCCTGCCGCCACCTTCGGCAAATAGTGCGATCCGGGAGTGGACACCGGCAGGGATCAGATCGGCAGTTTCTGCCGCATCGCCGCGGTCGCGACGCAGCCGACGGCGAGGATCGGCAAAACCCGTGGCAGGTTTCATTTTCAGAAGCGGACAAATACGATGTGACCAGATCGGGCATTTCAGGCGGTTCTGCAGACACTTACCTGTCCGGCAGAGTGCCTGCCGGACACCGTTCAGCGTCTGGTTCTCCGTCGCCCGGGGCATCCGCCCGCCGCGTTTTTCGTGTCGCCCGTCGCGGGAAACTGCAGTCGGCCGGTATTCGCGCAACACCGGGACATCCGGAGTTCCGGATCGCTCCTGACGTTGTACGATGAAGTCCCCGCCGGCATGAACGTCACAGGCCGCCGCAGATACAAAGCAGGAAATCCTTATGAGCAACGAAGATCCAGGTCAGCTGGAGGGTGAACTGACTGAGATGTTCTGCAACTTCGTGCGTCTCGAAGTGATCTCTGAAAGTTCTCAGCCCGGTGCCAGACTGACCGTCTGCCGAATGTCCTACACGCCACAGTCCTCAGATTCCTCGCGCGCACGTCCGGTGCGACAGACGGCCGTCGTGCTGTCAGCCGATGATCTGGACCTGCCGCAGTTCGTATTGCATCCCCATCTGAAGGGGATTCTGGGAAAGCTGAGTGCCAGCCTGGGCGTGCTGTCCGACATTAATTTTGACGACTCGCCGGAATTCTCAGATGCCTACCTGCTGCACGGCTGGGCGGAAGAACCGGTGCGACTTCTGTTCAACAAATCACTCCGCGATCATTTTGCGGATCGTCCCGGGTGGAGCGTTCGGGGAAATGGCAACCGCCTGGTCGTGTTCCGCCACAACCAGATCTGCCCCGACGACGCTGTCGACGAGTTCGTTCAGGATGCTTTGGCCATTCTTGAGCTGTTCCGTGAGGCCGAATCGGAACTGGACCAGCGTCCCGACGTGCAGCGTGAAACAACAGCACAGGACATGCATTCGAGCGCTGCCCGAATGGGGGGCATTGCCGGAGCGATCCTGCAGAACCAGCTGCGGAAGCTCGCGGTCAGCGAAGACGAACTGCAGGAGTTTCTGAAGGCCGCTGTCCCGAGACCCCTGCCACCCGGACTCAAACGCCAGGTCCTGGGCGACAATTTCATGCTGATCATCATTGGTGCGATCTTTTTTGTGGCGGGCGTGGCAGCCGGGTCTGCCTCGCTGATGATCGGCGGCGGGCCCACCGAAAGAGGCGTGGGCCTTCTGTTTCTGATTCTGTTCCCGCTGATCGGCGGGCTGATGGCCGGGCTGACAATCCGCCACCGCCGACGAAAGGCTCGGGTTCTGCAATATGGCGTCGTGACCGAAGGTCGGGTCAGCAACGCACGTCGCACAAGTATCATGGTGAACAGTCAGCTCAGACATGTGGCGACCGTCGAGTACCATGTGGATGGTCAGTCAAAGCAGGCGACGTGCAACGTCTATGGCTCGGCGGCCGACAACGCCCACGCGCTGCACAAATCAGGAAACCCTGTCACCATACTGGTCGACCCCGCAGATCCGAAGCATGTGGTGTGCACCGACTTCCTGCTGATTTTCGATGACCCGGAGACCACCTGGTAAGACTCACTTGTCACATGGTGAAAGTTTGAGACACTGGGTGTGAGGCCCGCCGCGTTCTTCCTACCCGATTCCTGACAGGAATGTTCCTTATGCGATCTGCTCTGCTGCCCCTGGCCCTCAGCCTGCTTGTGTCCCCGGGTGTTGCTCAGACGAACAGCAGCCCGCAACGCTGGGAAAAGAACATTCAGGAATTCGAACGACGAATCGCCGACGGTGATTCGAAACCGGGCGGTGTGCTGTTTGTGGGCAGTTCCAGCATCCGGCTGTGGAAGCTGGATCAGTCATTTCCGTCACTCAAGCCGATCAATCACGGCTTCGGCGGCTCAGAAATTTCAGATTCGCTGCACTACTTCAATCGTATCATTGCGCCGCTGAAGCCGTCGATGATTGTGCTGTACGCGGGAGACAACGACATCGCCAAGGGCAAAACGGCCGAGACGGTTCACGCCGACTTCCGGAAATTTGTCCAGCTGGTGAAATCGAATCTGTCGGCGGACACCAGGGTTGGCTTCATCGCGATCAAGCCGAGCATCAAACGCTGGAATCTGGCCGAAGAAATGGCCAGCGCCAACAAGCTGATCGAAACCACGTGCGCGATGGATGACCAGCTGGTCTACATTGACATCTGGAAACCGATGCTGGGGGCTGACGGCCGGCCCCGCCCCGAATTATTTGCCAAAGACGGCCTGCATCTGAACGACACCGGCTACGAACTCTGGAATTCAATCGTGGCAAAGATGTTGCCGCCGGAATAGCCTCATTGGAGCGTTGGCGATTCAACCGCCACGGAGCTCGCCGGGCTGTCGATTCAACAGCTTCCGTTACTCGTCGGTTTCCGACTGCAGTTCGGGATCCTGGCGAGCGTCTTCCTGATAGTAGAGTTTTGAAGGGATCAGGATTTCCGGTTCCACATCTTCCCCGTCGAAATAATTCATGATCTGCTGGATTGTGGTGCGTCCGATCTGATCAGGAAACTGAATCGGGTCGCACAAAATCTTTCCTTCCAGAATCGCCTGTTTGCCGGCCTTTTCGCCGTCGAACCCGATCAGGGTGATCTGATCCTGTTTGCTGGCTTCTTCCAGTGCAGAGCGAGCTCCCAGAGCCGATGGATCGTTGATGGCGAAGATGGCAGACAGGTCGGGATTGGCCACCAGCGCGTCTTTGGTGACGGCGTACCCGGCTTCGCGCGACCCGCGTCCATCCAGCGTAGCGACCACTTCGATTTTCCCGCTGCCTTCCTTCGCATTGTGGGCATCGATCACTTCGGTGAAGCCCTGAACCCGCAGCAGGCAGGAGGACGCATCGGGTTTGTGAACAATCAGCACCTTGCCGCCGGAGGTTCCCAGCAGTTTCACCATGGCTTCGCCGGCCAGTCGACCTCCCTGAAGATTATCGGTGGCAATATGACATTCCACCTTTCCTTCGTTGCCGTCGTAGCCAGTATCGTTGGTGAAGACCGGAATGCCGGCCTCGTTGGCTTTTTTGATGGCCTGGCCGATCGATCTGGGATCGCAGGGTGTAATGACGATGGCCGCCACTTCCTTGACGATGAAGTCATCAATCTGGTTGGACTGTTTGCTGACATCGTCATCGCCGGAAACCACGACGACGTCATAGCCATACTTCGCAGCCTCGTCCGTCATGCTGTCCCCGATGACCTTGAAGAAGGGGTTGGTCAGGGACATGGTGGTGTACCCGATCGTCCCTTTTGATTCGCCCGCATCGGTGGTTCCGGCTGCCGCGTCCGACGTGCTGTCGCCGCCGGAATTTTCGCTGGACGTATCAGCCGACGTACAGCCGGCGGCGAACAGCAACATCAACCAGAACTGAATTCCCAACCGGCGAAGATTCATACCTCGGCACCTCTGCTGAACCATGTGGACGTCTGAAACACTTGTGTGGGAAAGCGCATCAGAAAGAAATTGTCTGTCTGTGTGTCGTCTGCATCAAGGTATCAGGAAATCTGAGATTTTCCGCACTCCCTGCGGTTTTTACAGCCAGATTGCGAAAGAGCTGTTGTTGCTTCTCACAGTATGCTGCTGTCCGACATTCTGCACGACTGGGATCTTCCGGAATGCCAGCCGCCGATTCTACAGACGCGGCTTCGGCGGCGTGATCGGCGGCTTCCACGGATCGACGCCGGTGGCGTTGATCTTACGTTTGTACACGCTGTCCCCGCAGGTCACGTACAGGATATTGCGGTCCGGGCCGCCGAAGACGACGTTGCTGAGCCACGCATCCTTCGGTTTGCGAATAATAAAATGTACCCGCCCCGGCTGATCCAGCACCTGCAGGCCCAGCGATGTGGCGACATAGGTGCGTCCTTCGGTGTCAACTGCCATGCCGTCCGCGCCGGACTGCAGATCATCGGTGACATGCAGCCAGCCATATTTCTGCCTGTGAGTCAGCGTGCCGTCCGGTTGAATGCGGAACGAATAGCAGAAACGTCCTCGTGTGTCTGAAACGGTCAGTGCGGTCTGATCGGGCGAGGTAATGACGCCATTGGGGAACTCAATTCCTTCGTCGGCCAGCGTTCTGGTGCCGTCCGACGTGAAGTGCCAGACCCTGCGGGCCGTGGGTTCCGTGACATAACCGCTGCCATCCGCCAGCACCACGATATCGTTGGCTTTGATGTCGGTCAGGAAGGTCTCACGCGTTCCCTGCATTGTATAACGAGCGACCTGCTGTCGATTTCCCTCACAGACGTACAGTTTGTCGTCGGGGCCCACCATCAGACCGTTGGCACCGCCGGAATCTTCCTGGACAATGCTGACTCTGCCGCTGCGGTCGACAAGGTGAATGCGATTGTTGGGGATATCGGTGAAGAAAATATGGCCGTTGGATGCCACCGCCGGACCCTCCGTAAACCGATGTCCGTCACTGACCAGCTGCCAGTCTTCTCCGTCCAGCAGCAGGTTGGTGCGACGTTCGCGGCCCGGCACATTGGTCACCGGTTCGGGATAGTCCCGCCAGAGCCAGCGCAGGGCCTCCGGAATAATGGCGGCTCCGTGCCTGCCGTTGTGCCCGCCTTCGCCCCACACATGGTTGACGTCGTAACCGGCAAACTGCAGTGCCGACAGCATCGACTGGTTGGCATGCCACCAGCTGCCGGCATAGATGTCCAGATCATTGCTGCCATCCTGCAGAAAGATGCGAATCGGTTTGGGCTCGGTCTTGCGAATCAGGACCGGATATTCATTGCCTCCCCGCAGACCGACGTAGGTTCCCACCGTGCTGAACACGCGTCGGAAGGCATCCGGTCGTTCCCACGCCGCGGTAAATGCACAGATGGCTCCTGAACTGCTGCCGGCGATACACCGATCGTCGGGATCACTGCTGAAACGCCAGCTGCGAGCCACATCGGGCAGCAGTTCTTCAATCAAAAATCGTGCATAGCGGTCGCCCATGGCATCATATTCGAAACTGCGATTATACCGTGCCTGAGCATCATCGCCGGCGGCCGGCACGACGCCGGGTGAAACAAACACGCCAAGCTGCACGGGGACGTCGCCGCTGTGAATCATGTTGTCCAGTACGGTTGGCAGACGCCAGCCGCGAGCCTTTCCCAGTCCGTCCTGCACGACCATCAGACAGGGAGGCTGTTCCGGATTGTACTGAGCCGGAACATACACCCAGTACTGTCGTACCGTGCCCGGAAAAAGCTGGCTGCGAAATTCATGGGGGCCGTGGACAGTACCTTTTGGCACACCCGCTTTTTCCACCGCTTCCGGGGGCGTTGGATAGTCCTCCTCCGGCTGCGCCACTGCGTCTGGCGGCGTGCTGAAGACCGTCAGCCCGGTCAGGAGCGTCAGTATCGTCGCGAGCCTGACCTTTATCGGATGGAACATGAATCAGCTTTCTGTAAACGGTTTTCAGACCTCAACTCTCAGATCTCAGCGGCGAATAACCTGCCATGGTTTGTCCACGGCGAACGGATCAAACAGACGCGCCAGGTTCTGTTCGGCCAGTTCTGATCCGGTGACGAAGCGTCCCGGACGCGTCCACGTCTGCAGCAGTTCGGCATCAACCGGAAACAGCCGCACCAGCAGCTCGTCCAGGTCGCCTTCCAGCTGCTTGAAATGTCGGGCCCATTCGGTCGCTTCTTCCAGCCGGACGTCTTCCTCAGACTGCCACCGCATGGGGTGAAACAACAGCGTACTTAGCGGCGTCACAAAACGCGTCTGGCAGGCGGCAAACGGAAACAACGCGGCTGACGAACACTCGCCGACAACGACGGCCGTGGCGTTCAGTTCCCGCGTGCGGATCAGCGTGGCCAGTGCCAGTCCGGCATAGACGCTGCCGCCCCCGGAATCAAAGTAGATAACGCCGCGGCTGCGCGGCGGCACGTCGACCAGACGGGTCAGCAGATCCGACTGACGGTCGGCCAGATCGCCGTGCAGCGCCACTTCCCACGGGTGCCGATCTTCCTTCGGCCCGCCCGGCGGCAGTGAGGGGTATGGTCCCATTTTTCTGGATTGATCGCTGCTCATGTTGTCGGCTCGAAGTTCTCTGATTCCCGGACGTGTCCACGGCACGCAGAATAGCCGGTTGATGCAGATGGTCAAAACCGATGGCCGGAATCCGGCAGCCACTTCGTCCACGTGTGACAAGGTGTGCGGATCTTTCTAAGGTGTGAGAACAAGAGTAAGGAATCCGGCCACCACCTTTGTGACGGGACTTTTTCATGACCAGAAATTGCTGCTGCTTGCTGATTGCTGCCTTTGTGCTGGCGACCGTGGTCTGTGCTGCACCATGCTTTGCAGGCTCACGGCCGAATGTGGTGGTGATCCTGGTGGACGACATGGGCTACGGAGATCCGGGGTGTTACAACGCTGCGTCCCGGATTCCCACACCACACATTGATTCGCTGGCTCGCGACGGAATGAAGTTCACCGATGCCCATGCTTCGGGACCGTTGTGCCATCTGTCCCGCTACGGTCTGATGACGGGGCGTTATCCGTTTCGAGCCCGTACCGGACGGTGGTCAACCGCGCCGACCATCGATGCCGACCAGCCGACTATCGCCTCTTTCCTGAAGTCGGCCGGTTACCGTACCGCGATGGTCGGCAAGTGGCACCTTGGATTTGCTGAAAACGGCTACGACAAGCCGTTGCCTGGCGGTCCGGTGAACCGGGGCTTTGATTCGTTCTTCGGCATCCGCGCGTCGACGGATATTCCGCCTTATTTTTACATTCGAGGCGACAGGGCCGTCAGTCCGCCGACCGAACGCATCGAAGCGAACAGTACTCCGGGGTGGAGTCCGATTCAGGGGGAATTCTGGCGCGCGGGTGGAATAGCTCCGGACCTTCAGCTGAAGGACGTGCTGCCACGTTTTACCCGGGAAGCCGTCGCGGTCATCAGCGAGCACGCCGAACAACCAGAGGATTCCCGCCCGCCGCTGATGCTGTATGTGGCCTATCCGGCGCCGCATACGCCGTGGCTGCCGTCCGATCAGTTCGCCGGCAGAAGCAAGGCCGGAATATATGGTGACTTTGCCATGATGGTGGACCACAACGTCGGCCAGGTGCTGCAGGCACTGCAACACCATCATATGGACCAGGATACGCTGGTGATTTTTTCGTCCGACAACGGACCGGTCTGGTATGAAGACGATGTTCAGAGATTCGGGCACGACAGCAGCGGGGGCCTGCGAGGCATGAAGTCGGATGCCTGGGAAGCCGGGCATCGGATGCCGTTTATTGTCCGCTGGCCCGGACACACGCCGGCTGGCACCACCTCGGACCGTTTGATTTCGTTCGTCGACGTGTTCGCCACTCTGGCAAGCCTGATCGGGACAGATCTGCCGAAGAATGCCGCTCCGGACAGCTTCAGCTTTCTGGACGCCCTGCTTGGTCAGCCGCCATCGGACGGGGCCGGGCGGGGGCATCTGCTGGTCAAATCGGGCGGCGGACTGATGACGGTTCGGGAAGGGGCATGGAAACTGATTCAGGGTCTCGGTTCCGGCGGCTTCTCGGTGCCCCGCAAGGTCAAACCGGAAGACGGAGAGCCCCCCGGTCAGCTCTACCATCTTCAGGACGATCCGGCGGAAACCGTCAACCTGTACGCGGACCATCCCGACGTCGTGACGCGTCTGACCCGGGTCGTGGCAGCCACAACCGCATCCCGCGGACACCGATTCGAGCCGTAGCGGCCGTGTCCATATTTTTCACCATCGTCCATCCACAGACTGCCATCGGAAGAAGAGTTCACGATCGTGGCGACTGTCGCAGAAGCCCTCAACACGGCCCTTCAGTATCATCAGGCCGGTCAGCTGCCGCAGGCCGAAGCCATTTATCGGCAGATCCTGAATGTTCAGCCGACGCACGCCGCCGCACTGAACCTGATCGGCACCCTGTGCCTGCAGCAGCGGCGTATTGCTGAGGCGATTGATCTGCTAGAGCAGGCGGCCGTCGTGGCACCCGACAATGCCGACGGCCTGAACAATCTGGGCGGTGCGTATCAGGCGGCGGAAAGATGGCAGAATTCTGTCGCCGTCCTGCAGCGGGCGCTGACGCTGGCACCAGACAATCCCAAGTTTCACTTCGATCTGGGAAATGCCTTCAAGGCTCTGAAGCAACATCAGCAGGCTATCGACTGCTTTGAAACGGCCATCCGGCTGAATCCGGTATTCATCCAGGCCATCCACAATCTCGGCACGACGCTGACAGCCGTCGGACGGCTGGACGAAGCCATTCAGCAACTGCGGACCGCGTTGAAAATCAGGCCGGACTATGCAAACGCGCAGAACGCCCTGGGCAATGCCCTGCTGGACAGCGGACGCGCGGAAGAAGCGGTGTCATGGCTGCAACAGGCCGTCGCACAGAAACCCGGAGAAGCGCGCTTCTGCTGTAATCTGGGAGTGGCTCAGAAGGCCGTGGGTGATCCGGAAGCCGCGTATCAGTCGTATTCCCGGGCGCTGCAGCTGCAGCCGGACATGCTGGAAGCGCGGAAGAACCTGGGAAATCTGTTCGTCAGTCAGCAGCGAACGGCTGACGCTGTGCGGGAATTCGAAGCGGCGTCAGCGCTGGCCCCCGACGATGTTGAAATGCTGCTGGCGATCGGTGACGGCTGCCGCGATCTGGAGGATTTCAATCGAGCTGAGTCAGTCTACAGCCGGGCCGCGGCAAAGCAGCCGGAAGACGCATTGCTGGCCATCAGAAAAGCGTTTCTGTGTCCGTCGGTCTTTTCTTCGATCAGGGAAATCAGGGAGTATCGACGTGCGCTGCACCAGCGCGTCAGCGACTGTCCGGCGGTGCGACTGCGGCCGGCCGACGTTGAGTCGCGAGGACTGATGCCGCCCTTCGGGCTGACCTATCACGGCCTGAATGACCGCCCGGTTCGAGAAGCCATCGCCAGCCTGTATCAGTCGTCGTTCAGCGAACCCGGTTTTGCGGATCGCCAGCCTTCAGCAACGAAGACGATAATCGGCTTTGTGGTGACCAACGGTCATGAAGGTATTTTTGCACGCTGTATGTCGGGGCTGCTGGACAGACTCGACCGGACACGATTTGACGTCTGGGTTGTGGCCCCCGCGGTCGCGGCCGCTTTTCTTCGCGGTAAACTCAGCAACGATCAGACCGGCTATCTGACGCTGCCGGATCGGTTTCACCGGATGATCGCTCCGCTGCAGCAGCTGCAGCCCGACCTGTTGTATTTCTGGGAATGCGGCACCGATCTGTTGAATTACTTTCTGCCTCTGGCACGTCTGGCCCCCGTGCAGTGCACCGGCTGGGGGCTTCCGGTGACGTCGGGGATTCCGGCCATGGATTATTTCCTGTCCAGCTCGCTGGTGGAACCGCCGGATGCCGCCGAACATTATTCAGAGCAGCTGCTGCTGGCCGACACGTTTCTGACGTGGCAGGAACCGATTGACCTGCCGCCGACGATGAAATCACGTTCGGACTTCGGTTTCCGTACAGATCAGCATCTGTACCTGTGTGCTCAGAATCTGATGAAGATACACCCGGACTTCGATTCTCTGCTGGCCGGCATTCTGCGGCAGGATCCGGCCGGTTGTCTGGTTCTGCTGGAAGACCGAAATGACCGACTGAAGCTCATGCTGCAGCAGCGTTTTCGCGTGACGTGCCCTGATGTGGAGAACCGTATCCGCTTTTTGCCACGTCTGAGTTTTGAAGACTACCTGAGTCTGGTCGCGGCAGCCGACGTCGCTCTGGACCCGCTGCACTACGGTTCCGGAATCACGGCCCACGAAATCTTCTGCTGCGGAACTCCGCTGATCACGCTGCCGACGTCGTTCCGCCGTGGTCGGTTTGTGGCCGGCTGTTATCGGAAGATGGAACTGGAAGGCGGTGTGGCGGAAAGTCCCGAGGACTATATTCGTCGGGCCTGCGAACTGGCGAGTACGCCGGACCGACGATCAGAGCTGTCGGCGCAAATCCGTGATCGCCGACACCTTCTGTTCAAAGACACCGCGGCCGTGGCCGCTTTTGAAACCTGCCTGGAACAGATGACAGGATAATCTTCAGTCAGGTTCATGATCAGCGTCCGTTGCGGTCAAGGCAGCCGGCAGTCTGTCCGGAAACCCGGCTGTCGCGGAATCCGCCAGGGCTTTTTGATTGGATCCTTTTGTTGTGAGGCGGTCTCCCGACCGCCCCACACATTGGGAATTTGACGAGTTTCAGCACGGAAGCTGGCGGGGCCGGACGACATCGGAAGCTGCGCGGGCTTCTGGTCGGTAGTCCCGACCGGAATTCAGCAGAGCCAGCGGCGCTGGAACAGAAACCATTCAGCCGTCAGCAGCACCAGGGCGGCCAGCACCACGTAGAACCAGATCGGGTGGCGCCCCGAACTGTCCGGAAGCGTCGTCCGGGCGGCTTCGATTTCGGCAGGGCGTCGCAGATCACTTTCTGCCGGGCTGGACAGATTACAGGCAATCTGTCGGACCGGCCCGGCGACTTCGGGTGTTGCTGATTCCGGTTGTGAGTCGGTTTCAGGCAGGGCGGACAGGGTCCACAGGCCGCACATCGGCAGCGGACCGAGTCGTACTTCGGCACCACTGGTCGTTAGTTGATGCATCTGACCATCGGGAGCTGTCAGTGCCAGGCGGCCACCGTGCCGTGCTGCCAGCGTCTGCCAGTCGTCGTTCAGTGACAGCGTGGCAACCTCGCCGGAAGACAGGGCAGCGGGCAGGTCTTCCTGGCTTCCGGTCAGATAAGTCAGGGCGTTCGAAAGCATGATCGGAAACGCCGTTCTTAGCGGCAGGTCTCCCTGATCCAGGCTGACCGGCAGAACCAGGACACTGCCACTGTCTCTGGGAAATTCCAGGTACAGCGGTACTCCGGCGACAGATTCCACCAGCTTCTGATGTTCCGCAACCGGCTGGATGGCGACCGCTTCCGGCATCAGCACGTTATCGAGTCGGACGTTTCTGAGCAGATCGCTGTTGTCGTCCTGCCAGCCCACCAGCGGATCCTGGACCGGTCCCTGCAAATTCCAGAGTTGCGTGTTGGCGGCAGGCTGCACAACCAGTACGCGGCCGGGCGGAATCCTGTTCAGCGGCCTGCGGTGCAGAATCAGAATGGCGTTCGACGGGACAGCGTCGGGGGCGGAGTCGGTCACCGTCAGGTCCACCATCGGATTTGCTTCCAGCGCCCGTTGCAGAAACCATTGTCCGTCAGTGACCAGCGTAACGGGAATACGTGGGCGCGGCGGCAGGATGGCAACCGCCGTGTCGTCCACCGCCAGCGAATTGGAGGTGCCGCGTTGTTCGGAAACCAGCGTGGCAGTCAGTACGCCTCCGGAAAGCGACGTTTTTTCGAAGACCTGAGTCAACGTTTCCTCGGCAGCCAGACGCAGCGGAATGACGTCCTGCAGCTGATTGTTCAGCTTGAAATCCAGGCTGCACTCGGCGGCGGCATCACTGAAATTACGGACCTCCAACAGCACCTGATAGCCGGTCGGATCCTGCGGGTTACTGCGCGCCTGAAACAGCGTGATGCCGATGTTGGGCGATGGTGTACCCACTTCGAACCAGACCAGGTCATGGGCGGCGGCGATGTCTGCGGCGTCTTTCACGCAGCCGTCGGTCAGCACCACGATTTCGGTATCGGCATGATCGGCCAGCAGTCGGCGGGCCACGTCGACGGCTTCCCGCAGGCCCGTCGTTTCATCCGTCACGACCACGGAATCCAGCCGCCGGGCGAGTGTCCGTTGATGGCTGGTCAGGCCGCAGATAACCTGGGCGCGGCTGCCGGCCGTGATCAGTGCCATTTCATCCTGAGGCTTCATGGAATCGATCAGCTGGCGGATTCGTTGTTTTGCCAGATCGATACGAGAACCTTTGTTTCGGTCAGCGGCCTGCATGCTGGCGGAAACGTCCAGCACGGCGATGATTCGGCGATGCTGCCGCAGGTCGGCCTCAGACACCGGGTCCGCCAGGGCGAGAATCACCAGGGTCAGAAAAAGCAGCTGGGTCAGCAGTGAGAGCAGATTCCGCAGGCGGTGCCATGACAACTGCGACTGCTTTTCTTCGAACACCTGTTGCCAGAACATCACGGTTGAGACCGGGACGCGGCGCAGCCGGGTTCTCAGCAGATACAGAACCACGACCGGGATCACCAGAATCGCCGCGAAGAAAGCTATGGGATTTGTGAACGTCATGGGAACACGTCTGGCGGATGCCTTGTGGTGGTTCCGGACAGGCGTTTGGCGTTCAGATCGCCAGGAAGTTGCGCAGCAGGTCGAAACCCTTGTCCGTCAGAAAGCTTTCCGGATGAAACTGTACTCCGTGAACCGGAAATTCGCGGTGCTGCAGGCCCATCACTTCAAACCCGACCTCCGGTTCGTCCACCCAGGCCGTGATTTCCAGGCAGTCAGGCACCGTTTCGCGGGGCACAATCAGGCTGTGGTAACGAGTCGCGATGAAGGGATCCGGCAGGCCGGCGAACACACCCTGCCCGGAATGATGGATCTGTGACGTCTTTCCGTGCATCAGCCGGGGAGCCCGGACCACCTGAGCACCGTACACATCAGCCAGGCTCTGATGTCCGAGACAGACTCCGAGAACCGGAACGTCGGGACCGAAATGGCGAATCACATCACGGGACAGCCCGGCCTCGGCGGGCGTGCACGGTCCCGGAGAAATGATGATGCGATCCGGGCTCAGCGCTTCGATTTCATCCAGCGTGACTTCGTCATTGCGAGCCACCCGGATCTCGACGTCGGGCTGAATTTCACCGAGTCGCTGGACCAGGTTGTACGTAAACGAATCGTAGTTATCCAGAAGAAAGATCATTCAAAGACACTTAATCAACAGCGGCAGATTTTGCTGGCAAATGACGGATGACGGACTGCAGATCATAGAAACGGAACCGGAATGTGACAGTGGATCGGCAGGTTCGGGAAGCGATTTCCGAAGATTCAATCTGTGTAAGACAGGTAAACTGTTGTCGGAGTTCGGGGCTGAACTGACTGGAAGACATCCGAATGCCGGATTCGGCGTGAATCGCTGTGCCGGCTCAGGCACGAGTTCCGAAGATGAAAAGGACGACGTGTCGGTCGGTATTCGCTCGCCAGTGAATGATAACGACCACAGATTTCAACTTCAGTCTTAGGGATGGGACAGGCCATGCGCTCACTCGGCCGCTGTGTCATTTGCACACTTTTTCTGCTGACCGTTTCCGGTTGTGCCACAGGTCCGTTCCCTCTGGCCGGTGATGAAACGAACTGCGGCCCTGAGGCTGGTTCGGCCGACTGGTGGTCTCAGCAGGCAATGCTGCCGCCGGGCGTTCGACAGAAGTGCTACAAGGGGAAAATGTGGCCGGTCCAGCCGCGTCCGACGGTTCCCCGCCAGCAGTTCACGCACACCTACCATTCCGCTCACTACTGGCCGCTGCCGTACGTCTGCCAGGAACGCGATTACGTTCGGAATATCGTGCAGACGCAGATGACCAACGGCTGGCAGCAGGAAACGACGCTGTACGGTCGCCACTTCGGGGACGATCAGGTGCTGAATGTGCCCGGCAAGCTGCATCTGATCGATATTCTGGAAGTCACGCCCAGTCAGTATCGCACCATCTACGTGCAGTCCAGCTACCATCCTGAAATCGACAGTTCTCGTGTGTCGAGTGTCGAACAGGTTGTGATGGAACTCACCGGCGGCACCGAACACATTCCGATCGTCCTGCGAAAAGGACGCGATTACAGTCGACCCGCCAGCGAAGTGAAGGTCATCAACGATCTCTACAACAGCAGCGTGCCGACGCCGCGACTCGGCGGATCCGCCGGTGGCGGAGGTGGCGGCGCCAGTGCGTCCGGTGCTGCTCCGTCAGCGACCGGTCCGTAACCAAATTCGCATCCTGCCAGCCCGCGGACGGTCAGTCCGCGGGGGACGCGGGAAGAAAACGACTGAGGGGTAGGTGGCAGGTGGGATCAAGTCGCTTGCCGCGGTGATTGACTGGTTACCCGCAGCTGATGCTTCGAAACGGAATGGTCGACACGGTTCGCCCGGCACTGGTCGCCGGACACGGTTCGCCCGAAAAAGACACGCAGCTTCTTCCGTGCCCACCATTGAGTCAGCGATTCACCTCACATCGCGGCTCAGATCGTCAGCCGCCGGTTGCGGGCTGTCACCTGCCATGTGCCGGCCAGTTGACCGTCTTCCATCACGGCAACCTGCTGGTGCAGCGCGCTGGTGGGGCAGATGTGGGTGGGAATGCCCAGCAGCACGTCGCCCGGCTGAAACCGTTCGGCGTCACTGGTTTCCAGGACCAGATGTTCTTCGTTGTGGATGACCTGTACGGCATCCGGCAGATCGGGAAACAGCACCCGGTGTCCTTTCGGAGGATCGGCGGCGACAGACTTGTTGCCGAGATCCAGGGTAACCCGATTCGGCGTAGGGCGACTGATCACGCGCGTGACCACAAGGGCGGCGGGCGTGAAATGCAGGTCGGGGAAATGTTCGCCATAGCCGACGTCGTGAAAGATGCTGGTGCCGGGGCTGAGCGTGATTTCCGGGGTGTCCAGAGCGGCGTAGATCGGAAACGTGGGCGTTCCGCCGCACAGCAGTTCCGGCACAGAGAGTCCGGCCTCTTCACATCGCTGTTTCAGATCCAGCACGGCCGGCCATTCGGCCAGCACCGCCTGAGTGCGTTCCTGCAGAGATTCCTGATGCTGATGTCCGTCGTAGACATGAAACCCGGCCGTTGACAGCCCGGGCAGCTGATGAATCTGCTGATAGAGCTCCAGGGCCTGCTCCGAATCCGGACGAACTCCGGTCCGATGCTGGCCGACGTCCAGATCCAGCATCACACGGATGGTCACCTTGCCGGCGACGGCGGCGTCCGACAGCTGCTGCAGCGGACCTGGATGATCGGCCGTCACGACGAAGACAGCCTCTGGGTAGCGGGTCTGCAGCTTCACCACCCGATCGATGTTCGGGCCGACCGGATTATAAGCCAGCACGATGTCCGTTACACCGGCGTCCGCCAGCATCTCTGCTTCGGCAATGGTGGCGGCCTTGTGGCGTGTGATTCCCTTGTCCAGCAGCAGCCGGATGACCTCAGACATCTTGTGTGTCTTGCAGTGCGGGCGAAGTCGTTCTACACGACCTGCGGTCCGGATCATTTCGTCAATGTTGCGGCGAACCTGGTCCGCCATCACAATCAGTGAGGGACTGTCCAGAGTGGCCAGAATTTCAGCAGAGATTTCAGGGACACGAAACGACATGAATCAGACCGGTAAAAAAAGCAGGAAAGTGACTGAATGGTGCGGGCTGAACTTTAGCCGCACAACGTCAGGTTCGCCACTCGGCAGTGGCGGCCGACCCACGCGTTTCCACAGCCGGTCGGCTGACGGTCAGCGTGCGGGCATGCCATAGATGGCGTCTTGTGGTGTCCACTGTATACTTCGTCGGCACGCTGACGTCGTGTTTTCCGTTCAGTTGTGATTCCGGGTCCATGGAGCCAATATGTCGCCGGCCGCTGAATTTCAGGTTTCCGGGCCGCGGCGGATTGCTGCTGGTCTGCAGCGGCGTGTGCGTTCACTGAATATGGCGGCGACCGGAGTGCTGATCGTGGTGACCGTGCTGACGCTGGCGGCGCGGCAATGGTGGCTGGCGGATCTGCTGGCGAACCTGCGGGTACAGTGGCTGGTCAGTCTGACTGTGGTCGCCTTCGTAGCGGTCTGCCAGCGGCGCTGGAAGCTGCTGCTGGCGCAATGTGTCGTGGCCGCTGTTCACGTGCCGTGGCTGCTGGCAGCATGGCAGGCGGCGCCGCTTTCCAGCGCCCGTACACCCTCGGTGACGGTGACCACGGCAAACGTGTATACGTCGAATCACCGATTCACGGACATCGAACACGAACTGCTGCACCACGGTGCCGATGTGGTCGCCGTGCTGGAACTCAGTACTTCGCTGCGTGATCATCTGGCCGGACCGTTTTCCGAGTACCGCTTTCCGGCGTTTCCGTTTGGACTGGTGCTGGATCACATCCTGTCCACCGATGGACTGCGAGCTGTCAGCTGCAACGTCGGCCATGACGTGGGTTCCGATCACCGGTTTGTGACGGTTGGCTTCGACATGCCGGATGTTGGACACTGAAGGTGTCCGTCCTGTCACAGGTCACAGGTAACAGGTGGTGGGTGGTGGGTGGTGGGTGGTGGGCTGCAGCGAACCAAACAGTTGCCTCCTGGCCACGGTCGTTCGGAAGCGGCGTGCTTGCGAACGACTGTTACCACTGTCGAGGCGGGCTTTGCTGCATTCAATCGGACCGGTGGCTGTGGTATTGTAAAGTCGATGGTCGTCACCGTCGCTGATCCTGGAACCGAAGAAACCGCCCGTACGAAAGCCTTCCGATGAAATATGCGTTGTCTCGCCGATCCTTCCTCACCGCTTCTACCGCCGGCCTGGCCGCTGGCAGCCTGCTTCCGAAAGCCTTCGCCGAATCAGCAGATGTCGCGTGGCATGACGTGCAGGAATGGGGTGTCGAGGGCAAAGGGTTTGACGATACCGAAAGTTATTTCGATCGCCTGCCGGCCCGAGCCAAAGGCGTCGTCCGCGATGCGGTCTGGAATCTGAGTCGCCATTCAGCCGGCATGATGGTGCAGTTCCGCTCGGACGCCACACAGATTCATGCAGACTACGAAGTGACGTCTTCGAATCTGGCGATGCCGCATATGCCCGCCACCGGCGTCAGCGGACTGGATCTGTACGCTCGGGATGACAAGGGGCACTGGCGGTGGGTGTCGGTGGCTCGTCCCGTGTCGCAGCAGATGAAGCTGAAACTGGTGGACGGCCTGCGTCCCGGGTACCGCGACTACGCCGTTTATCTGCCGCTGTATAACGGGACCAGGTATCTGAAGATCGGTGTTCCGTCCGGCAGCCGGTTTGAACCGATTGCGCCGCGTTCTGTCAAACCGATTGTCTTCTATGGCACGTCCATCACACATGGAGCCTGCGCGTCACGTCCCGGCATGCCGCATCCGGCGATTCTGGGGCGACGTCTGGACCGCCCCGTGATCAATCTGGGTTTTTCCGGGAACGGAAAGCTGGAATCGGAAGTCGGTCAGTTTCTGGTTGAGCTGGATCCGGCGGTGTATGTGCTGGACTGTCTGCCCAACATGGGCGCGGCGGAAGTGGCTGCTCGCACGGAACCCATGGTCAGGCAGCTCAGAAAAGCTCACCCGAAAGTTCCGATTGTGCTGGCCGAAGATCGCACGTATGCGTATTCCTGGATTCGACCGTCGACTCAGGAACGCAATGACACCAGTCGTGCGGCCTTCCGATCCGCGTATCAGAAGATGCTGGAAGCCGGTATCGAAAAACTGTTTTATGTCGACGGTGAGTCGCTGCTGGCGGCGGATCGTGACGACACGACAGACGGTTCGCATCCGTCTGATCTGGGCTTTTTCAATCAGGCGAATGCCTTTGAACCGGTGCTTCGGAAAGCCTTGCAGGCGTAATGTCCGAGCCGGACTGCCGGCGACTTCGGGTCCGTGATCAAACCACCTGTGAAAGACCTCACAGATGAATCGAAAATTCGTACTAAGGACCAAGCGGAAAATAAGTGGCGTAAGCTTCCAGCTTGCGATGCAGAAAAACGCAGGCTGGAAGCCTGCGCCACGTTTCGACGCGACAGTAATTTTCCGTTTGATCCTAAACCTTGGTATTCTGCTGACGGGACTGGTCGCACTTCCCGTGCGGGCCGGCGGCGCCGGATCTCAGCCGCCGCTCAACTTTGTGCTGATTCTGGTGGATGACCTCGGCTGGATGGACCTGTCCTGCCAGGGAAGCGATTACTACCGCACGCCCCACGTGGACCGCATTGCGGAAGAAGGAATTCGGTTTACCAACGGCTACGCGGCCTGCGCGGTGTGTTCGCCCACGCGCGCTGCGGTGCAGACCGGACGTTATCCGGCGCGTGTCGGTGTGACGGACTGGATCCGTTCGTTGTTTCAGCGAGGCGGGCTCGGCACGCCGGAGCGCAATCCGGTGGATTTCGTCGGGGGCAGAAACCGCAGACTGCTGTGTCCGCCGAATCCGTACTGGATGGAGCATCATGAGCTGACCATTGCCGAAGCTCTGCAGGCAGCGGGATACAAGTCCGCGTACATCGGCAAATGGCATCTGGGCGATGAAGCCTGGTACCCGCCCGGACAGGGATACACGGTGAATCGGGGCGGCTGCGATTATGGCCAGCCGCCTTCTTATTTTGATCCGTTCAATCAGCCGAAGCACAAACATGAAATGATTCGCAGCGGGATTCCCGGTCTGCCGGGCCGCCAGCCGGGGCAGTATCTTACTCATCGCGAAGCCGAAGAAGCCCTGGCCCTGATCAGGGAATGGAAGGACGAACCGTTTTTCCTGCAGCTGGCGTACTACGCCGTGCATACTCCGATTCAGGCGATTCCGGAGATTGCCGAACTCTACCAGCGTCCCGGAAAGAGCCCGATCAATGCGAAGTATGCGGCCATGGTGGAATCGGTCGACGACGCCGCCCGCGACGTGCTGCAGACGCTCGACGATCTGGGCATCGCCGATCGTACCGTTGTGATCTTCACGTCAGACAACGGCGGACTCGATAACAACGGCAACCCGACCGACAATGCGCCGCTGCGGAGCGGCAAGGGGTACGCTTATGAGGGCGGGATCCGGGTTCCGTTTCTGGTGCGCTGGCCGGGCCTTGTTCCGCCCGGATCCGTTTCGGATCAGCCGGTATGTTCGGTTGACATCTTTCCCACCATTCTGGAGGCAACCGGAGTATCTCTGCCGACGGATCGCGACATCGACGGTGTGTCCCTGGTGTCGCATCTGAAGAGCGGCGGCCGGACGGTGCTGGAACGAGAAGAACTGATCTGGCACTTTCCGCATTACCGTCATGATCCAGGTCCCTACAGCATCATTCGAAGCGGCGACTGGAAACTGATTCACTTCTACGATGCTGATCCGCAGCTGTTCAACCTGAAGAAGGATCTGAGCGAATCGCAGAACCTGGCCGCCGACATACCGGATCGTGTGCGGGAGCTGCAGGACCGATTGATGACCCGTCTGCACGAGATGGGAGCGAAACTGCCGGTGCCAAATCCCGACTTCGCCGAAAACTGAAAACTGAGTCTCGTCGCCTGTCTGGTGATCCGTCAAGGGGACCTTAATGTCGATTGGTCTGGGAGTACTGGTGATTCTGTTGCTGGTCGCGCTGTACGACGTGATTCAGACGAAGCACTCCATTCTGCGCAACTTTCCCATCATCGGTCACTTTCGGTACCTGCTTGAGATGGTGGGGCCTGAACTGCGGCAGTACATCGTGACCAACAATGACGAAGAACGACCGTTCAGCCGCGATCAGCGAACCTGGGTGTATGCCTCGTCGAAGAAACAGAATAATTATTTCGGCTTCGGCACCGACAACGATCTTGAAAGGTCGCCCAACTATCTGATCGTCAAACAGTCGACCTTTCCGCTGCCGGAGCTTCGCAAAGGAGATCCAGGGTATTCCGAGAACCATGTTGTTCCCTGTGCCAAGGTTCTCGGTGAGGCGCGGGGCCGTCGCCACGCCTTTCGTCCGGATTCCGTCATCAATATTTCCGGAATGAGCTTCGGGTCACTGAGCGGCCCTGCGGTCGAAGCCATCAACCGGGGCTGTGCCATCG
Source organism: Fuerstiella sp. (assembly GCA_040222735.1). Lineage (GTDB taxonomy): Bacteria > Planctomycetota > Planctomycetia > Planctomycetales > Planctomycetaceae > Fuerstiella. The sequence goes on from JAVKCM010000069.1 coordinate 80,006, forward strand.
CCGGCTGCCTGCACAATACCGGTGAAGGAGCGGTCTCGGGACATCATCGTCACGGCGGCGACCTGATCTGGCAGATCGGAACAGGGTATTTCGGGTGTCGCGACGAAGCCGGCCGATTTGACCTGCAGCGGTTTCGCGATGCCGCGGCGCAATATCCTGTCAAAGCCATTGAGATCAAGCTCAGCCAGGGCGCCAAGCCAGGCATGGGAGGGCTGCTGCCAGCCGCCAAGATCACCCCGGAAATTGCCGCCATCCGCGGCATTCCTGTCGGCAAAGACTGCGCCAGCCCGTCCAGCCATTCGGCGTTTCGGGATGCAGACTCAATGCTGGATTTTGTGGAAATGCTGGCCGAAGCGTCCGGCCTGCCGGTCGGCATCAAGTCGGCGGTAGGAAGCCAGAACTTCTGGCAGGACCTGGCAGAACAGATGAAGTCCACCGGTCGTGGTGTGGACTACATCGCCGTGGATGGTGGTGAAGGAGGAACCGGTGCGGCGCCGCTGGTCTTTTCTGATCATGTGGCTCTGCCCTTCAAGCTCGGCTTCGTCCGTGTTTACCGGGAATTCTTCGAACGCGGCCTGCAGAACGATATTGTGTTTGTCGGAGCCGGCCGGCTCGGTTTTCCCGCAGAAGCGGCCTTCGCCTTTTCGCTGGGCTGCGACATGGTGCACGTGGCTCGCGAAGCCATGATGGCCATCGGCTGTATTCAGGCGCAGCGATGTCACACCGGACACTGTCCGACCGGGATCGCCACACAGAACCGCTGGCTGATGCGGGGGCTGGACCCCACCGACAAAGCCGTGCGGCTGGCCAACTACGTCGTCACTTTGCGAAAAGAACTGCTGCAGCTGGCACATATCTGCGAACTGCCGCATCCCGGGCTGATCACGGCGGACCAGTGCGAAATTCTGGATGAAAAGTTTGGAAGCCAGTCGGCCCGTCGCGTTTTTGAACTGAGTGCGGATCCGGCCTGGGGAGTTCCCTCCGCGGCTCAGGCCGCCCGGATTACAGAATTGATGAATGCCTCGGAACCCGTCAAGATATAACACCGTTGTGGGGTGCGTTGACGGCTGTTTGAGCGGAAAACGGCCGATGAGTCGTTCGAATTCCGGTGAGCCGGCCGACGCCCGACGGCAGCTGTTCACGTCGACATGAATCACGGGCCGTCCCGGTTTTCCCGTGTCTCGGGTCTGATAAATTCAGACTCAGGCGTGACGCCGCCAGAAACTGTGTAGAAGCTGACGTTGGAGTGCCTACAATTGGCCCCGCTGCCGAATTCTGTGGTCGACCGGACTCTTATCCGGCGACGCCGAAAGCTCGGCCCCGTTCACCTTTTCGCTCAGGATTTACACATGAAATATGGAATTGTTGCGGCATCCGCCGTGCTTGCCGCCGGTCTGCTGGCTGGTTGTACAGATGCCACCACGTCTGCCGTGGATGCCTCAGAAACGATCAACACCCACTGTCCCGTCATGGGCGGCAAGGTGGATGGCAAAACATCTGTCGACTGGGACGGTAAGAAGGTCGGCTTCTGCTGTCCTCCGTGTCTGGACGAATGGGCCGAGATGACGGATGAAGAACGCACGCAAGCGCTGGCCGAGGCAGCGTCCGGGGAAAATCATTCCGACCATGGTGACCATGATGACCACGGTGATGACGCCGACCACAGTGAACACGGCGAAAACGCTGAGTCCACTTCGCCGGAAGAGTCTGCTGAAGACGCCGATGTCGCGCCGGAGACCGGCGCTTCAGCTGGTGAATGAGCCGATAAATCCCGCTGTTTTCCGCACCAGATTAAGTTCTGCCGCATCATTTCTGTTTCAGATGACTCGAAACTGACGCCCGTCGTACGGCGAAATTTGTGTTAAGACGCCAGACTCGGTCTCGCGTCGAACCAGTCAGCATTTAGCATGCGCCTGGTGGCCACAGATATCTGTGTGTGCTCGACCTGGGGCGAACACAGGAATCCTGCGGTCGACGGCAGCAACTTCGACGCTTCTGATTCAGTGACGGCTGGCTGCGGTATCCTGACCGCAGCGGGGTAAAGGAAACACGGCGTGATGCAACAGCAGACGATCCTTGTCGTGGAAGACGAGAAGTCGATCGCGGACATTGTGATTTATAATCTGGAAAAGGAAGGATTCGCGGTTCACTGGGAGCGAGACGGTCGGGACGGCCTGTTGCGAGCCCAGTCAGCCGTGCCGGATCTGGTCATTCTGGACCTGATGCTGCCCGGCCTGGACGGGCTGCAGGTGTGTCGTCAGCTCCGCAGCGACAGTCGTACGTCCGAGACCCGGATTCTGATGCTGACGGCTCGGGCCGAAGAAACGGACGAAATCGTTGGTTTCAACATGGGCGCCGACGACTACGTCACCAAGCCGTTCAAGGTGCGTCCTTTGATTCACCGCGTCAAGGCCCTGCTGCGTCGCAACGATACGCAGGCAGACGGCAAAAATTCCATTTGTCTGCACGGTATCGAGATCGACCGGCTGCATCACACGGCGACGCACGGCGGCCAGGACCTGGATCTGACGCCGACGGAATTCCGGATGCTGTGGACGATGGCCAGTCAGCCCGGGCGACCGTTTTCTCGAAACGAACTTATGGACACCGCCCGCGGCGAAGATGCCAACGCACTGGAACGCACCATTGACGTCCATGTACGCTCACTGCGGAAGAAGCTGAACCACGCGGCTGACATCATTGAAACAGTACGCGGGGTCGGCTATCGCTTTCAAAGAAAGTAGTCATTGTCTGAGTCATCAATCGATTCCGGCAAGACGGTCCTGTTAAAGGTAGGAGGCAGCCTGCTGAAGCTGCCGGATGTTGCTGATCGGCTGCTGGCATTGATTGACAACCACGGCCTGCAGAATGTGCTGGTGCTGGTTGGCGGCGGTGAGGCGGCAGATCTGGTCCGGTGCTGGGATCGCCGGTTTCATCTTTCCGATGACGCCGCTCACGTGCTGGCCGTGCGGGCGATGTCGCTGAACGCCTGTTTGTTGTCGACGCAGCACAAACGTTTTGAGCTGACCGGGACCGTGCCGCCGCCGCAGTCTGCCAAGACTCCGTCGCAGAACGCCCGGATCGCCGTTCTGGATGCCGCGCTGGTGCTGGCGGCGCTGGAAGCCGAACATCCGCCGCTCGCCCGCAGCTGGAATGTCACCAGCGATTCGATCGCTGCCTGGATCGCGGCGTGCTGCCGGCTGCCTCAGCTGTGGCTGATAAAGTCGATCGACCTGCCGATCGACCTGCTGACCAGCCATGCTTCTGCACAGATCACGAAATCCTCGCAAGCGACCACGCTCAGCAACCAAACGCTGGTCGACTCAGCGTTTCCGCAGTATTCCCGCGGTGTTGCCCACGTCAGCTGGTGCAATTTAAACTGCCTTGCCCCTGCGGTCTTTAGGATCTGGTAACTGCTCCCGACGCAAGTGCTATGGTGCAATTGGGTTACGTCGAAAACACTGGCTACCGGCCAGATCTGCCGCCAGTGAGATCCGGTGACGGCAACGTCCGGAACCGGGGCATTCAGGCGAGGACAGGTGGCCGCCGGACGGGCTGAATCAGGACGCGGCAGCTGCCCGGGGACAGTCATTCGGATCAGGCCTTGTAACCAGCAATCATCATAACCATGCCCTGACCCTTTCTTTTTGCCTGGCTGGCGTGACCAGACCGATATAATTTGTGCGGCGTCGCGAATTGTCAGACAATTGCGTTGGTGTCGCTCATCAGCCTCATGTTTACCATGTGGTTTGCCTGAGCTGATTTTTTGGTCCCGGAGTAGACTGCTGGTTGCCGGTCAGAGGCAGCAGGCTCAGAATTCCGACGTATTCCACGACTGGTCGTCCTTCATCAGGAACAAACATGTCCACAGCCGCAGGAATGTCAGGTCAATATGCGGACTGCGATGAATTCATCGACTACCAGATTCAGGCTGCGCGAAATCGGATCAAGTGGACCGAGCTGCTGACTGCTCTGCTGCTGGCTGGTGTTCTGCTGATTGGCTACGTGCTGGTCTTCACCGTATTTGACCACTGGATTATTTCCGGTGGTTTCGGCCCGTGGACTCGTGCCGTGATGCTGGTTGCCGTGCTGGTCGTCTGTTCAGGCATTGTTTATCGCTACGTGATCCGTCCCTGGACGCGGAATATCAGCGCGCTGTACGCCGCCAGAATGCTTGATCAGGAAGACCCGAGATTCGAAGGAACTCTGCTCAGCGTCGTGGATCTGAATGCGTCCGGAGTTGCGGCTCCCGAAGCCATTCGACGAGCGATTGAAAAGCGGGCGGCGGTCCGGTTGTCGGAGGTCAATCTGGACGAAGTCATTGATCGCCGCTGGCTGATGCAGCTTGGAGTCACGCTGTTCGTGCTGGTTGTGACGACCTGTCTGTATGCCGTCTTCAGTCCCAAGTCGATTAATCTGCTGCGACCGCTGACGCTGGCAAGTTCTTCCGTTTCCACCACCACCAGAATTCTGAAGGTCTCGCCCGGCGACACCATCATTGATGCCGGTCAGCAATTGGAAATCGTCGCGGACATCGGTGGCAACATCCCGGATGAAGTGGTGGTGACCTACACAACTCAGGACAAGACTTACGTCGATCAGAAGCTGGTCATGCAGCCGACCGAAGACGAAGGGCGTTTTCGGGTACTGATGGTCGGCGAGTCTGATCGAGGCCTTCGACAGAACCTGACCTACATGATCCACGCCGGTGATGCTGCGTCTGATGAGTATCAGGTGGCCGTGACTCAGCCGCCTCGTGCAACCGTGACCCGGCTGCAGTATGCCTATCCGGAATACATGGATCTGACTTCCCGGACAATTGAACATGGAAACATCGATGTCTGGGAAGGCACTGAAATTCAACTGACGGCCGAAAGTAATGTGCCGCTGAAGTCGGCACTGCTGAAGTTCAGCGATGACGCCGCGTTTTCCACTCCGGCAGAAGAAGTCCCTTTGTCCATCAGTGAAAAGAAGCTGACCGGACGGTTTCAGATGACGCTGCGCGACGATGGCACTGCTCCAGAATTCTATCGCATCGATGTGACTGACCAGAATGACCGGCGCGATCCGTCGCCCACGGTGTACGCGGTCAATGTCAGACCGGACAAGGCGCCCGTCGTCAGACTCCTGGATCCGATTCGCGATCTGCCGATGCCATCCAATGCAGTAGTGCCTCTGCTGGTCGAAGCAGAAGATCCGGATTTTCTGCTACGTTCGGTCAAACTGAATTACGAAGTCAATGGGCAGCCCCGAACACCGGAACTGCTGTTTGATGCAACTCGATCCGGTCTTCGCAAGTCCTGGACCGGCACTCGGGAATTCAGTCTGGAGCCGCTGGACCTGCAGCCCGGGGACGTGGTGCGCTACTTCATGACCGCGCGTGATAATCGGCCGCCGCTGGGCAACCAGTCTCGAACCGGTGTGCTGCAGTTTATGATCGAAGCCCCGGCGACCGCTCAGGAAGTTCAGCAACGGCTGAAGCAGGATCTTGAGCATCAGCAACAGCAACTGGAAGAAGCAGGACGTACCGACCGGACGGCTCCGGAACCCGGCGAAGGGGATCCGGATGCCGAGGCTGGTGAAGGCACCGCGACACCGGAGTCTGATCCCGGCAGCGCCGATCCGTCACAGAAGCCGACCGCCGCCGGCGAAAAACCGGGGGCGAGGGATGCGACCGATTCAGTCAGCGGTGAACAGACCGGCGAACCGACAGATTCCGGGTCTGCCGAAGGTCAGCAGACTTCAGGTGAATCGGGCCGTTCAGAGAATACTGACGAAGCTTCCAGAGAAAACGCCGGCACTCAGCCGTCCGAAACCGCCGGTGATTCACAGGAAAGCGCCAGGAAACCGGCTACCGAAGACGAAGCCCTGCAGCGTCTGCTGGAAAAATACACCCGGAACTCAGAAAACAACGACGGTGGTTCTGACCAGCCATCGGACACGACGGGAGCCCCCGACGAATCGCCCGGAGTCGAAGCCCCGTCGACCGGTTCGCAGGACGCTGCCGCCGATACTGCAGAGTCCATGAAAGATCCGTCAAGACAAGATGACAGAGAATCCGGTCAGTCGCTGAAGGATGATACCACGCCCGGCGATAAATTGACTGACCCCGGTGCTTCACAGAAAGGCGCCGGCGAGAATCAGTCAGGTGAGGCCGACGGTCAGAAGCCGGCCGACGATCAAACGCCAGCGGACAATCAGAAGCCCGGAGCCGGTGCCACGGATGCTGCTGAATCACCGAAGCCCCGTGACGAAGCTGGCGGCGATCCGAAACAGTCAGGTGAAAACACCAAGCCGGCCGAAGGTGCAGGCAAGCCAGACCAGGATTCTCCGGATCAGAAACCAGAGAACGCAGATCCGACAGATCAGAAGATGGCCGACGATTCGTCGAAGGCAAACGGTCAGGAACAGACTGGACAGGACCAGAGCGGACAGGACCAGAGCGGCCAGGGACAAAGCGGACAAGGACAAAGCGGGCAGGGACAGAGCGGGCAGGGACAGAGCGGGCAAGGACAGAGCGGACAGGGACAGAGCGGACAGGGACAGAGCGGACAGGGACAGAGCGGACAGGGACAGAGCGGGCAGGGACAAAGCGGGCAGGGACAAAGCGGAGAGGGACAAAGCGGACAAGGACAGAGCGGGCAGGGACAGAGCGGGCAGGGACAGAACGGGCAGGGACAGAGCGGGCAGGGACAGAGCGGGCAGGGACAAAGCGGGCAAGGACAGAGCGGGCAAGGACAGAGCGGGCACGGACAGAGCGGGCACGGACAGAGCGGGCACGGACAAAGCGGGCAAGGAC
>JAVKCM010000070.1:0-96741 GCA_040222735.1 Fuerstiella sp.
CATCAATTCCGGCGGGCGAAAAATGGGGTATCTGACTCCGAACTGGCGTCGTTTTCTTCCGGGCGGCGACAGCGGGCTGCTGATTTCTGACTATTTTCCCAACGTCCGTCAGCACGCCGATAAACTGGCGGTCATCAATTCCTGTCACACCGACAGTCACGCTCATGGATCTGCTCTGGTCGCCATGAACACCGGCAAGACATTCATCGGACGCCCGTCGCTGGGCAGCTGGTGCGTGTACGGGCTGGGCACGGAAAACCAGAGCCTGCCCGGGTATGTGGTAATGATGGACAAACGGGGCGGTCCGATCAGCGGTCAGCCCAACTGGGGCAGCGGGTTTATGCCGTCAACATTTTCGGGGACTCTGTTTCGTCCCACCGGCAACCCGATTCTGGATCTGAAAGGTCCGCCGCACATCACTCAGGACGCCCAGCGCGAGCAGCTGAGTCTGCTGGCGACGCTGAATCAGCAGCACCTGCAGCAGCGAGCCGGAACATCCGAACTGGCGTCGCGGATGAAAACGTATGAACTGGCTTACCGCATGCAGGCGCAGGCACCCGAAGCCGTCGACGTGTCCCGGGAAACTCAGGCCACGCTGGACCGCTACGGTGTCGGTTCGCAGCCGACCGACGAATATGGTCGGAACTGCCTGATCGCCCGCCGGCTGGTCGAACGCGGTGTCCGGTTTATTCAGTTGTATTCCGGTGGCGGCCATCTTGAGGAGACCTGGGACGCTCATGAAAGCATCGAAAAAAATCACGGTCGACACGGTGCGGAAGTGGATCAGCCGATCGCTGCGCTGCTGAGTGATCTGGAAGAACGTGGCCTGCTGGACGAAACGCTGGTGGTGTGGGGCGGCGAATTCGGGCGGATGCCGTTCAGCGAAGGAAAGGATGCTCCCGGCCGCAATCACAATCCCTACGGCTTCAGTATGTGGTTTGCCGGTGGAGGTGTCCGGGGAGGCATGCGGTATGGTTCAACCGATGAATTCGGTTTCGAGGCCGTGGACGACAAGGTCCATCTGCACGACATTCACGCCACGATTCTGCACCTGATGGGGCTCGACCATGAACTGCTGAGCTACTTCCATCAGGGACGGGAAGAAACCCTGACCGACGTCGGCGGCCGCGTCGTCACGGATATCATTGCCTGACCTGTTGTGTGAAGAACCGGTCCGCGGATCGCGCAGATGACGCGGATTTGTGGCACGATCAACGATGCGACGCTGTTCTGAAGAAGTGGGCAATGTGTTTGTCTGGACAATGGGGTCACAGCATTCTGAGGCGACCGTCCCGGGGCGGCGTCTGTTCCATTTGCCGGAAGTCTGAGTGTGTTGGAGATGGGATCAGTCACTGAACGCTGTTGGATTGCCGGCGATGCGCCGCCCGCCATCTGAAGTCTGCGACAATCTGCGTCATCCGCGGATTGTCGCAGCGGCGTCATTGGTGAATTCCGAAAATACCCCGTGGACGAACCTGCTCGCCTTGTCCGGACTGTTCAGGGTTGGGACTGCCGAGGCATGCTCAGAGGATAACTCGAAAATCGGTGACTGCTTCGGCCTGATCGTTCTGACGGCTGCAGCGACAGGCAACCGCATCAGAGTCGCCGCTTCAGCCTTCGAAAGTGATGCTGGTGGTCACGCCGGTGGCTCGGGCGATGCTGCTGTGGTCGCGGTATTTTTCAAGTTGCTGTTCGTCCAGTTCGACACCCAGTCCGGGCTCTTCCGGAACCCTCGCACTGGCGGGGCCAAGCTGCAGCGGTGTCTGCAGCATATCTGCTTCGTGATACAGCGGGCCGATAAAGTCGCCGGGGAAACGTTCACTGGCAATCGTCGGCAGAGCGGCTCCGAGATGCAGCATGGCGGCGGTGCCGATTCCCAGTTCCAGATTGCTGCCCATGGCGCAGGGAATTCCGGCCGCTCTGGCGGTGTGGACAACTTCCACGGTGTTCTGAATGCCGCCGTTCTTGCCGGGGTAGACGCTGATGATGTCGACGGCGCGTTCGATGCTCAGCTGCCACGCATCACCGCTGGTAAAAGCACTTTCGTCGGCCATGATGGGAATGTCTGTCCGGCGGCGCAACGCGGCCAGCTCGGATCGATCGCCCGTGGGAAGTGGCTGTTCCGCAAACAGAATGTTGAACTGCTGCAGCCGCTGCAGCGTCTGCCGTGCCTGCGGCACCGTCCAGCCGCAGTTGGCGTCCACACTGATGGGAATGTCGGGCCCGGCCAGTTCGCGGATGGCGCGGACACGTGCCACGTCCTGTTCCGGATCCAGCCCGACTTTCACTTTCAGACACCGGACGCCGCGTTCCAGAAACTGGCGGGCCAGGTCCACGGCCTGCGGAATATCAATCGACCCGACGACCATCCGCAGCGGCATTTCGTCGCGGACCTTTCCGCCCAGCAGCTGATAGACCGGGACGCCCGCCGCTTTGCCGGTGATATCCCACAGCGCCATTTCCACGGCCGCCTTTGTGAACGGATTCAGCCGGATCACGCTGTCGATCTGTCCCCGCAGATGGTTGATGCGGCGCGGGTCCTGGCCGGTAAGTACGGGAGCCATCAGGCCCTGAATAATGGCCACCGTGCCGTGACTTGTTTCGCCGCTCCAGCGGGGCGCCACGGTGGCTTCGCCCAGTCCGACAAGACCAGAATCGGTGAAGATTCTGACAATGACATAGGGAGACGTGGCGTGTTCGCCATGCGACGTCTTTGTGGTCATGCCCGGCTTCAGCGGAACGTTGACGGGAATGGCTTCTATTTCTGTGATCTTCATACGGTCAGCAGTTCCTTAGCGGCGGCGCAGTTTCCAGATATCGGGTTCCATGTTGTTTCCGGCCACCATCCACAGCGCATCCTTGTGTACAAACACGCTGGCGGCGTGTCGCGGTTTCCAGGGAGTGTCGGGGATTTCCTGCCAGTTGACTCCGTCTTCTGAGTACCAGACGTCCTTCCGGTTGCCGCCGTCCTGATTGTATCCTTCCATCACCCACAGCCGATTGTCCCATACGGCCACGTCGTGGTATTGCCGAGGTTTCCACGGTGCGGCTTCCGTGTGCTGAGTCCAGTGAACTCCGTCGGCGGTGCTCCAGACATCGTTGTAAAACTTACGAGAAGGAGTCTGCGGCGTGTCATAGGTGCCACCGCCCAGAATCCAGATGCGACCGTTCATCACCGCGCTGCCGCCGATCATGCCGCGGGCCGACCAGCAGGGTTCCTGAGGTGTTACTTCGGTCCAGTTGACGCCGTCCTGAGTGGTCCAGACGTCGCGGTAAAAGACTTCACCGCCACCGCTGCCTTCACTGTCCGTGCCTTTGGCGAAGGCCGGCATCGTCTGGCCTCCGATGACCCAGATACGGTCGTCATGAACCACCGTGTAATGCAGCGCGCGGGGGGCCCACGGCAGCGGCTTGTCCCGATTCACCAGTGTCCAGTCTTTGCCATCTGTCGATTTCCAGACATCGTTCTGGTAGTGACCCTGATTCACGTCACCGCCGATGATCCACATGTGATCGCGGTAGACCGCGTATCCGGCGGTATGACGTCCTTCCCAGTCGGCTGTGGGGTCAAAAGTCGCGTCCTTGAATGTGTTCGGTCTGACCAGGTTCCACGTGGCGCCGTCGGTCGAATTCCACACTTCGTTGTTGCAGATGCGAGGGAAGAATTCACGCTGGGAGGCGATCGGATTCCAGCCGCCGATCAGCCACATCTTTCCCTGATACGTCAGCGCTCCGGCTCCGTCCCGCGGGGCGAATTCTGCCGTCATCGTCACTTTGACCCATTCGTAGTCGGCGGCTCGCAACAACGATCCGGGTAACCACAGCATCGCTGCAGCGATCAGCGCGGAAACGTATCCGGAACGGCATCGCCGTGCACGATGAGAACAATTCACAGGCATATCTGAGGGCTTGTCTTGATGGGGCATATGATGCTTTCTGTCAGGTCAGACATTAACGCGACAACCTGGAGACCGAAAGTGGGCCGTGCGAGTCAGGTTGGAATTCGCCTGTTGCGTCAGCGTAACAATCAGGTGTACTCAGGCAAAAATGCCTTCCAGTTTTCATAGATGATGTTGTGGATCACTTCGTCTGAAATCTTCGGCAGACTGGTGCCGGCTACAACATCGTTGATTTTGTGCTGTCCGGCAATCACCTGAGCAGCGGTGGCGGACGGAAAGTCAGAACCGAAAATCAGTTTGTGCTCGACACCATATTCGATGGCCGAAACGAAGGCCTGGTAATGTCGCAGAGGGCGGTAGTGAAGAGCCGAAATGTTGGTGTACAGATTGGGGTGTTTGCGGATCAGCACCACGCACTCGTCTTCCCAGGGATGTCCCATGTGGCTGATCACGATGCGCAGGTCGGGACAGGCGACGGCGATGTCTTCCAGCTGAATCGGGTTGGCATACTTCAGAGGTCCGGTGCGAACGAAGCTGGTGCCCTGGTGAATGTTTACGGGAATTCCAAGTGATTCGGCTTTCCGGAACAGCGGCAGATGCCGAGGATCCTGAGGGTTCCAGTTCTGATAAATCGGTGAACACTTCAGTCCTCTCAGCCCCAGATTGTTGACGTAATGTTCCAGCTGGTCGACGCAGTCCGGATCGTTGGGGTCGACAGAACACCAGCCGATGAATCGGTCCGCATGTTCTGCAACAAACCTGGCAATCAGTTCCTGGTCGCAGTTGATGCCGGTGAACGGGGCTTTGATGCCGAACACAATGGCTTTGTCGACGTCGGCGGTGGCCTGCAGCAGCTGTTCCGGCCGTGAATCAAACGCATTGGCCTCTTTGCTGTCACTGCCGGCAAAATAAACATCGCTGGAAAGCTTCATCTTGGCCCGTTTGGCCTCCCAGGCGAACTGCACGAATTCGTCGGACAGATGATCCGGGTACCACATCAGATTTGTATGTGTGTCAAACAGCATGGTTTGGTGCGTCTTGTTCGGTGCTCGGGTTTCAGTCAGGTGACGAAAGTGGTCAGAGTTCACGATTCGGGTTCACGGCCAGCCAGCTCAGGGCGCCGACAAAGTAGAAGGCGGCATGCAGGTAAATTACCGGATTCCAGTCGCCGCCCGTGCTGCGAATCTGATTGAACCAGGTGCCCAGCACGGCAGGCAGAATCACACCGGCCAGACAGCCCGCCATATTCATGACTCCCATCACCACCGCCGTGTGCCGTCCGCCGATATCAATTGTGGCGGCCCATGCCGCCGGTGCTCCGATACCGGAAAACAGAGCTCCCAGTGCAATCACCGCCGCCAGCTGAGTGGCCGAGGTTGTCCATGCCGACGCCATCGTCAGGGTTCCGCAGGCCGTCAGAGCGACAATGGCGGTGCCTGTGCGGCTGATCCAGCGGCTGCCCGTCGTTTTGAACAGTCGGTCCACGATGATTCCGCCCGACAGACTGCCAATGACCACGGCGATCAGCGGCAGGCTGTTCAGCAGTCCGGCCCGCGTCCTGTTGATGCCGTAGGCGTATTCCAGAAAGGCAAAGAACCAGGTCACAAAGAAGGCGTAGCCCGCCGCGCGGCAGAACGACTGGACGCAGATGCCCCACATCGCGGCGCTGCCAAGCATGCTGACCGGCAGACTGCGGTTGCGGCGACCGGATCCACTGCCATTGTCGCTGAGATTGTCACTATCGGTGGCGGAAGGGCCGGCGAAAGGATTCCGCGATGCTTCGTGTGATTGCTCGTTTGGCGGTTCGTCCGATGTTCGCGCGGCCTCGGCACGCCTCAATGCCTGGGGTTCATGTGCCGTTGTGTCCGTTGCGGCATTCGTGTCGGTTTCCGTGGTTGTGTCGGTGGTTGCCACAGCGGTCGTGTTGCCGCTGTTATCACCGTCCGTTGTGGGGCTGTCTTCGATCAGATTAAGCTCGGCGTCATTGACGGCCGGATGTTCCTTCGGGTCGGTGCGGAAATACCAGTAGAAGCCGACCGACCACGCAATGCCGACGGTTGCATAGGCGGCAAAAATCAGGCGCCAGCCCACATGGTAGTCCAGCAGCCTTCCCGTCAGCCACATGGCAAAGGCGCCGCCGACGGACATGGAAGCGGTGATCAGTGCACTGCTGAGTCCGCGGGCACGGATCGGGATCCAGTCGTTCACGGTGTGGGCAGAAACCGGTACCAGTCCTGCCTGAAATGTCCCCAGAAAGAAGCGTGACGCCCACAGCATACGGAAGCCGGACCCGGCGGCCGTCCAGATATTGCAGAGTGACCAGACGATGCTGAGAAAGGCGAAGGCAAACCGGGTTCCGAACCGGTTGCCAAACCAGCCGCCGGGGATCTGACACAGCAGATATCCCAGTCCGAAGGCGCTCATCAGCTGTCCCATCTGCGCATCATCGAAGCTCAGGTCGTTCTGGATGGTGGTGTTGGCGGCGGAGATGCAGTACCGGGTCAGATACGCACTGGCTGAGGCGAAGGCGACCATTGCCAGCACAATCCAGCGGACAGCGGTGGGCGAATTGGTCTGAGTGTGACCCGGGGAATGAATCACGCGCCGTCTTCCAGAAAGCGGTTCAGGACATTTTCGGTGATCTTTGCCACGGCGTCGTCGACAAGAATGGAGGCAGGCCAGCAGATTGATCCGACTGAGAAGACGGCACCGCCGTTGGCTGGTTCGTGAATCACGATCTCAGCGCCGCCGTTGTTCGGATTTAGCCCCTTGGCCAGAAGGCGCACATTCGGGGGGGAATGCGCAGATATCTTGTCGGTTTCGTGCCCCGAGGCGCCTCCGGGAACCCGCTGATGCAGGCTGCGTTCGCCGAACGTGTCCCCGTTCTTCAGTCCGGTACCGTCGAAACACCAGTGAGTTTCGTCCTTCACCTCATAGGGAGCGGCCGTCATGATGCCCGCGAAACTAAAGACCACGCCCAGCAGGCTGGCTTCGGATTCCTGACGCTTGTCGAAACGGCTTTCGTATTCGCGACCGTCCGGGGCGAACTGCGGTTCCGAGTGACTCCAGCTGGTGTTCTGATACACGATGCGATGGTCGTCCAGAAACTCAACTTCGCAGTTCAGGCCGTTGCCTCCGAGGTACATCAGGCGGCCGCCGCGTTCAAAGACCCAGCTTTTCAGGCGATCGTACATTTCGGCCGACCAGTATTCCGGATGAGTACTCAGGATCAGCACCTTGTATTCATCCAGCGGCACCTGATCGAAGTGAAACTGAGTTTCGCCGTACAGGTCGTAGTCAAAATCGTTGCGTTCCAGCCATCCCAGCAGACGCCACTCGGCCGCGGCCATGTGGCACCCCTGACGCCCGGCAATCGGATCCGTCAGCTGTTCGTGCTCGTCGATATGGTTGTATGGATCCGGGCGCTCCAGCGACAGCGGCATATAGGTATCGGTGTCGTAAGTGCGGTGTTCCTTCTGGGTGTATCGCTTGAGTTCCAGACGCGAATTGATGATGGGTGTCGCGGGCAGCCGGTCGGCGTTGATGTAATTGCTGCGTCCTCCGAAGCTGTTGTAGGCATTCCAGTTGATATCCGAGGCCAGGACGGCGACCCGGGACCGCGGACGGTCCGGAGCGACCAACCAGGGAAACGAAAAGAAAACTCCGGATCTGTTCCGGGCATGCAGATAATACAGTCCCGAACGTTCCGGAGCTTCGATAAACTGATGCAGGGCCTTGCTGTGGTAGCCGTGCCGATTCCATTCGACGCCGCCCTGCGTGTAGTCGCCGTCGGGTGTGATCTGCATCGTGGCACGCGGACCGTGCTCGTCAAAGGTTCCGAGGCGACGGATAAACTGCTTTGTGGCACCGTACCGCCACAGTTCCAGTTCGTATTCTTCCACGGCATGAACACGAAACTCGGCACGGTCTCCCGATTTCACGCATTTCGGCCAGACATAACCCAGCAGGCCGTCCGACAGCAGCCGGAACTGATGAGGCTGGCCCTCGCGCAGATCGACGGTGACGATTTTCGAACCATAGCCGTCTTTCCCCAGCACGACTTCGTATCGACCCGGAGCCACGTCTGCATAGACGGCTCCGGAAATGCCGGACCGGGCCGTGACGGTTTCATTCTGACCGCGGAATTCGAACAGGACATCTGCAAGAGCCACAAATCGTTCGTTGCTGACGTAGCCGATGAGCATTGTCGGTGGCCTTCTGCAGGCGTCGTGCGCAGGTGATGAGGCAGGTGTGTAGAGTGATTCAGTGAATCTGAGATTGCTGAATCTCGGCGAATGGCCTCGTGAAGTCAAACGCACCGCCCGAGGATCGAAGCTGGTTCGCCGTTCAGGCGAAGGAAATGAGGTGCGGGCGTGATCACGGACGTCGATCGGCCCTCCCCTGGTGAATCGGCTGAACGCCGATTCACTGCGACCACTCCCGCGGTGCGGGAGGGTGAAAATCGCGGTGTGGCGGGCGAAGAAAAAAAGGGTTGGGTCAGTTTCAGGGTTCAGCCCGTAGCGGAAGCCGCGCAGGCTTTCGGTCGCTCCAGCAGCTGGCTACGGTTGGCAATGAGCAGGCACGGTCTGAATGATGAACACACCCGGCCCGGTGCCGGTTTCCGTTCGCCTGGTATGTTGATGGGGCGGACGCTATGTTGCGGACAGCGTTTCCGGCCGGCTCTTCAGCAGAAACAAGGCAGTCAGTGTGATCGTCGACGTTCACAGCCATGCGTGGCAGTATCCCGCCCACTTCACCGACGATTTCCAGCGCCAGGCGCGTCGGGCCCGGGCCGGCGTGGAAGTCGATCTGACGGTCCGCTACGAAGAATATATGGCCGGTGCGACACAGGTGGATCGCACGATTGTGTTCGGAGGCAAGGCGAAGCTCAGCGGTCTGTGGGTCGATGACCGATATGTCGCCGGCTATGTTGCCGCACATCCGGAACGGCTGATCGGATTCGCGTCGGTCGATCCCACGCAGGACGGCTGGCAGGCAGAAATGCAGAACGGCTATGAACAGCTTGGTCTGCGAGGGATCAAGCTGATGCCGATGTACGCTGGCTTTCAGCCGGATGACAAGCGGCTGGATCCACTGTGGGACTGGGCCTCACGCCGTTCACTGCCGGTGCTGCTGCACACCGGAACCACCTTCGTGGCTCAGGCGCCGCTGGAATGTACGCTGCCACGTCATCTGGACCGCGTCGCCATCCGTTTTCCGGACGTAAAAATCATCATGGCTCATCTGGGCCATCCGTATGAACACGAATGTGTGGCCGTGATTCGCAAGCATCCCAATGTTTATTCCGACATCAGTGCGCTGCATTACCGACCGTTTCAGCTGTACCACAGCCTGATGCTGGTGCAGGAATACGGCGTCTGGAACAAGCTTCTGTTCGGCAGCGATTATCCGTTCACCACCGTGGACCGGTCGATCGACGGTCTGCGGTGCCTGAACGATCAGCTGGACGGCACATCGCTGCCACGACTCGACGCGGCTGAAATCGAAGCTTTGATTCACCGCGAGAGCCTGAGCTTGCTGGGGCTGGATGGTTAGACGGGTGGGTGGGTTTTGAGCGTTTGTGACAGCACCGAGCGAGTGCAATGGCATTGCACTCGTCGTGGGGCGGTCTCCCGACCGCCCCACGCATTGGTGTGATACACACCGTGATATCTTCGGTCGATCTCGTGTTCGGGTCGGGAGACCCGACCACAACCGGTGTGGGTTTCCATTAAATCAACAAACCGCCAAGGTTTTCGGTAACCGGCTTGCCGCCTGTTGTGGCTGGGACGGGTTGTGGATTCCTACATGGTGCGAAAGACGGCGCCGCGTTCGGTCTGAATACGCGTGGCGATGTCGCCGACGTCCAGGGTGTTTGCCGGCCATTCGGCGGGCGGTACGTGCGACAGTCGCAGCAGCAAACGTGACAGCAGGCCGGCGTATTCCTTCAGTTCTCGCAGGCGCAGCTTGTCAGGAGTATCCGCACTGCTGTGTCCGAAGGACGCCTCGGGATGCCGGCCGACAAACCGCCAACGCCACAGAAAAGCAGACGGAACAGCCTGGCGTGAGAACGGAAACATGTCGCCGGAGGCATCCAGCTGCGCCAGCACGTGGCACTGCAGCCCTTCGTTCAGCAGATCAAGCTGCTGCTGAATCAGGCTCCGCAGTTCCGGAAACTGCAGCACCACGCCTTTCATGTTGCCGGTCGCCAGTTCGTCCAGGGCCAGCATGAAACGCGGTTTCGGTTCCGGGCCGTAGTGGCGTTCGACAAAGGCGGTGGACCCCTGCAGCCCCTGTTCTTCCGCTCCGAAGGATACGAACCGGATGGTTCTGCCGGGATGGATTCCATGAGTATCGGCAAGGCCGGCCAGCAGTCGGGCGGTTTCCAGCATGACGGCCACGCCGGCACCGTTGTCGTTGGCACCAAACGAATCGGGAGTCGTGTCGTGGTGAGCGCCGAGCACAATGCTTTGGTCGGGCCACTGTGTCCCGGGCAGATCGGCGACTGTGTTCCATGACGTGGATGAGCGGAATGTGGCCTCCACCCGGACGGCAATCGACGCCTCGGCCGCCGCGCTGAACTTCAGGCGAGCGGCGTCTTCGGCCGAGGTTTGTACAAGAGGCAGCGGTACTTTTGTGGGATCATCGCGCCAGTCTGACACTGACACGTGCGACAGCTGCCGACCTTTGTGAGGACTTCCCGTGATGGCGGCCGAAACGCCCAGACGCGCAAGGTCCTGCAGTCGCCGTGTCAGCAGGACAGGTTCGGTAAACGGTTCAAAGTCAGAGCGGATGAGCGCGACGCGGCCGGTCAGGTGCTCGCGCAGCGGTGCCAGTTCATGCGGCATGCCATAGCCGACATCAATCAGCGGGGCAGTGATATCCACCGACGGGCAGAACAGGCAGGGCCGCGCATCCGCACACCAGCTGTCTACACCGTCGATCTGCAGTGATGCGGCGTGGCAGTCAGACGTGTTCAGAACGAAGTCCTCGATGGCGGGCGTCGGCAGCATGAACTGTTCGAAACGGGCGGCGGCGAATTCCGCTGCCGCGTGTTCGGACGAAGTTCCCGCCCAGCGAACGCCGATGTCGCGACACAGTACGTTGATCGAATCAGCGATCGTCGACCCGACAAAGGCTTCGCCCATCAGCCATCGATCGGTCAAATTCCAGTCAGGCTTCATTGAGTCAGCATTCGCTTCTAGAAACAAAAGTCGATCGGGCGGATCAACAGTCCACGCGGTAATGCGAGATTTTCTCCGGATCAACTTCGATTCCCAGACCGGGTCCGGTCGGCACGGCCATTCGTCCACGGTCGATCTTCAGAGGCTGAGTCAGGATATCGGCTTCCAGCCCGTAATAGGTGGAATCGTTTGCCAGCGAATACGACAGGCAGGATCCGGCGATATGCAGCATGGCGGCTGTTTTGGGACCCAGATCATGACCACAGTGCATGATGCACGGAATTCCGGCTGCCTCGCACAGCTGTCCGATGGCGACGCATGGCTGGATACCGCCTGCGATATGTGTGTCCGGCAGCACAAAGGCGGCTGCATCTTCCTTCAGAATGTCAAGGACACTGGCCGGCCCGATGACGCTTTCGTTCAGAGCCAGCGGAACATCAGAAATGCGGCGCAGGGATCGGGCTTCAGACAGGTGATCGGCGGCAATCGGCTGCTCGACATATTCCAGATGAAAGTCGCGGAGTCGAGCGTGAAGTTCGATGGCCTGTTTCAGAGTGTAGGCGCGATTCGGGTCGATTCGCACCTTCAGTCGGTCACCGACCGCGTCGCGGATGCCGCGGACCATGTCGACATCCTCGTCCATGTCAGCGCCGGCCTTCGTCTTTAGTGTGGTGAACCCCTGATCGACGAACCACCTGGCGATTTCGCCAGCTCGTTCATAAGACTGTATGCCCATGCATCCGGCCAGTTCTACGGTCGGACGGATCAGGCCGCCCAGCAGTTCAGCCACGGACAGGCCGGTCGCCTTGCCGCGAATGTCCCACAGCGCCATTTCCAGGCCGGATTTCAGTCTTGAATCCAGCGGACAGTCACGGTGAAACGCCGACAGGTTCAGCGGGTCCCGGCCCGGCAGCCATTGCCGGGCCTCGGCCTGCAGACGTCGACCGCTGAGGTCGGGCAGAAAATTGACGTTGAATTCTCCGCAGCCGGACAGTCCTTCATCCGTGTCGACGACGACGATGGCACTCTGAGTGGTGGAACTGGTACGCAGATGCGAGCGATAGGGCGCGGTCGGAGCGATCTGCGGGACTTCCACGACGGTCACACTTACATGGGAAACTCGCATACTGGTATTCGCAAAGGGAAAGATCAGGAGCATCCGTTCGCCGCCGCCCTGAACCTTCCACTTTGTGCGGCGCCTGGCGGGCGCCGAGTGGCATGACGGGGCAGGGAGGGGGGGAGCCGTTCGCCAGCCGGCACCGGGGTGAGATCGTCTGCGCTGACGCGCTGCACGTTATCTTAATGATGCAGCATCGCTGACGGGAATGGTCCGCGGGTCGAATTTTGCCAGTCAGGGCAGAGTTGAGACTCCGTTGCTCGCAGGCGGAACGCCGTCTGTCTGAAGATGGCCTCGCCGTGACTTCCTGAGCCACGTGTCTTAGTTTCTGGTACCTGTGAATTTGTCCACCAGTGCCATCAGCTCGCGGCCGTTGTGCGGCTTGCCGATGAAGGCGACGGCGCCGCAGTCCATGGCGCGATCCTGTTCAATTAAACTCGCTGACATCACGATCACGGGGATGCTGGCCGTTTCAGGTGCTTCCTGAAGTCGTTTCATGGCGGTCAGGCCGTCCAGTTCCGGCATGCGGATGTCCATCAGAATCACGTCCGGCCGGTTCCGTCGGGCCAGTTCCAGTGCTTCACGGCCGTTCTTCGCTTCCACGACCGTATAGCCGGCCGTACATAGTCGCAGCTGAAGTCCGCGCCGGATGTCCCGGTCGTCATCCGCCACCAGAACACATCTTCGGGATCGTGATTTACTCACTGACATTGGATGCTCCGGAAGCAGCCGACCCTGACATGACGCCAGCGGCGTGCCGGCCCCTAAACGATACTCGAGGAACCGGAACAATGCTGCAGGCCGGTGCGGTCGAAGTATCTCGGAAGTCTTTTCGCATCAAGCCTGTTGTCTTCAATCAGAAGTATTCTGAGGTCATGTGGCATGGTTTTGCCTGTAATAGCAGAAGTGGCAGCCGCTGAGTCCGAGGTATCGAAGGGGTTGTGGTGTTCTTGCATCATCGTTGCGGAATCCGTTCCTGCGCGTCGATTTCAGTCGCCGGAAATCTGAAATGTGAAGGTTATGCCGGTGACGGCATGTCTCATGTTCTGCGGACGACAGCAAAAGCCGGGCTGCAATTCTGAAAATATCCGGCAAGTCGGTTTGCGCCGGGAACTCGATCGTGTTGCGACAGGAAGATCGGGCCGCCGCTGAAGTCAGGTGCCACGGCAGCCGGGTTCGGGCTGGTTTGTTTCAGGCTTGCGCGGTGGATCAGGGGGCGCCGGTGAAGGTGACTTCCCTGATCGAGACCGAGCTGCCGGCGGCGCTGGTCACCTGCAGCCGAATTCCGCGCGTGTCCACGGCCGTCGGAAACTCAAGTGACAGCACCGGATTAGCGGATTCATCTTCCACATCCGGGACAGCTGCCAAATCGAAGCGTTCCACAAACTCCTGACCCGACACGTCGACGACATCGGTCCACGTCTCAAGCCCGGGCGAAAGCGTCTGGATCCTGATGCCGCGGATGCGGTCAAACGCTTCGTGAACCACCACTCCGGCAATCGGCTGTGGTGTGGGCCAGAATCGAGCGATCCATGCACGTGACAGATCACCGCGGGCGGAATTCCAGCGTGTTTCTGGTGATCCGTCGAAGGCAGCCTGAGCCTGCCAGGCATCGCCATATTCACTGGAAGCCGAAAAATCCGGCAGCACGACGCTGGCGGTTTCCAGAGCTTCGGGTGCTGGTGCCATATCCGTGGCAGTCGCGGGCCAGTCCAGTTCCATCTGACGCAGACGTTGGCGCAGCTGCTGAATCTGCCAGACAAAAACGTCTCCTTCCTGCGTGCCGACCGCGATCTGGCGTGTCCCCGGGCCGACAGCCACACAGCGTGATACTGACTGCGATGGCGGGATCAGTGTCGCGTACTCTGTGCCGTCATCCGGATTGATCAGCCGCACGCCGTCCACAAGCCCGACCACCGCCATATCACCGTCAGGTGAGAACGCAGCACTGCGGAACGCAAACCGCTGCTGCGGGCTGTCATACTGTTGTTCCCAGCCGTCTCCGCCCCAGCAACTGTAGCCGTCGTGCGAACACGTCAGCAGCCGGCGGCTGTTCGGACTGAACAGCACGCGCGTGGAACCACGGATCGGAAAATCCCGTATCAGTTCGCCCGTGGTCGCATTCCATATACGGCCGCCGTCTGTTCGCCAGCTGCCGGCGGCGATCCAGTGACCGTCCGGGCTCATATCGTGAAATCGACAGTCCGGTGACGTCAGCCGGTGAATCGTGTGGCCGGTCGCCACATCCATCACGAAAAGCCTGTTCAGACTCTGGTTAATGGCGACCGTGGTGAAATCACCGCTGGCGGATAACCGAGCACGAAGAAAAGGAGACGGCCAGCGCTGTTTCGGCGGTCCGATCTTGACCCCGGCTTCGTCATCCCGATACTCGACCGGCCATACCACCACGTCGCGTCCGAGGCCGCTAAGAAAGATGGAATCGGAATCCGGTGAAAAGGTGACCGTGGAGCAGGCGGCCGGCAGGTGGGCAATTTTTCTGAGCGTCTGAGCGTCCCAGATGGCCACTCCTTCGTGCTGCATCGCGGCCACCAGCAGCCGTCCGTCAGGACTGAAGTCCACGTCGTAGGGAAATGACTTCGTGCTGAGATTCGGCAGGACCACAAAATCACGGCCGGAAGCCACTTCCCAGCGACCGTTGCGAACACCTCCGGTGGTCAGTCCCAGCCACCGATCATCAGTGCTGAAGTCGCCGCACCGTCCATTGGTTGTCAGCAGCAGGCGTCCGGTATGAGGTTCCCACAGCTTTGTTGTCATGTCCTTGGCGGTCGTCGCCAGCAACGGCGCCTGGTGGGCGAAGGATGCATGGTTGATCTGATTGCGGTGGCCGGAACAGATCGCAATATTTCTGCCGGTCGCCAGGTCCCAGACCCATGCCTGATGCTCCTGGTCGGCCGTGACCAGCAGCTGACCGTCACGGCTGAAGACACCAAAGTGCACCGGGACAGGATGTTCGAAGAAACGGTTGGACAGTTCTCCCGTTTCGGTACTCAGAAAAACCGTACGGCGTCGCTGCGCCTGAAGGATCATGCCCAGCTGCGTACCGGACAGATCAAAGGCGAGCCACACCGGTGTTGAACTGACCGACAGGTCCGGCCGGACTTCCATGCTGGCCAGATCCACAATCCGGACGGTCCGACGTGCGGGCACAAACGTGAGCGCGTCGTCGTTCGGCGAAAAGTCGAAATTGGGAGCCGTCGTCAGGCCCAGACACGGCTGGTCCAGCACGGGCTGCTGCACATCGTCGAGTTTCCAGAGCTGAATTCTCATCTGTTTCTGACTGTTCCGTCCGCGCACCGCCAGAAACCTTCCGTCGTGGCTGAATCTGACGAACGGTCTTTCCGCCGGCGTGCCGATGGCCGGCAGTGTCAACAGCTGCAGGTTGTCCTGAATTCTGCGAATGACGATTCGACCATCGTCGCCCAGGGTCGCATACCGTGAAACAGCAGCGTCGGTGCCGACCACCGCTTCGACCGACAGCGGTGCCGCGTCGGGCCAGTCGCTTTCGAGTCGCAGGTCAACCAGGGCAAGGGCGGCGATGGCTTCGTTGCGCCGGCGCAGCAACTCCGGCGACCCCAGCTGCAGTCGTTCGCTGAGTCGGCCGGCTGCCCTCACGGCGTCGAGGCTTTCGAACTGCTGTCCCGGTCGTTCGCTGGACCGCTTCGCACCGGCGAGGGCCATTCTGGCTTCATAGAGCGCGCGAATCGCCTGCTCTTCACTCTTTGTGGCCTCATCCTTTGCCATGATCTCGGCTTCCAGACTGTCCAGCACGTCGGTCTGTGCCTGAGCCAGCCAGATGGCGGCGATTGTGGAACCGCCGATCATGGTCATCACCAGGACAACGACCAGAGACGTCAGTCCGGCCAGTTTCGGGCTGCGTCGGCACCACCGCAGCATTCGTTCTGCCGGCGTCGCGTGCCGGGCCAGAATCGGTTCGTTGTTCAGGTATCGATTAAGATCGTCCCGCAGATGCGCTGCGGATTCATAACGCCGGCCGGGTTCCTTCTCCAGGCATTTCAGACAGATGGCGTCCAGGTCGCGCGGGATGCAGGGGCGCAGTTTACCGGGAGCGGCAGGCAGCTCTGAACGAACCGCCAGCAGCGTGGCCACCACAGATTCGCCGCAGAATGGCGGTCGCCCGGTCAGCAGTTCAAAGAACATCGCGCCCAGCGAGTACACATCTGCTGCCGTCCCCACCTGTCGGGTTGAGCCGGATGCCTGTTCCGGAGACATATACGACGGCGTTCCGACGATGGCGTTCGACATCGTCCGGCCGGAATCCTCTTCCAGAAACCCGGCCAGTCCGAAGTCGGTGATCCTTGGTGTCGAATCCATTCTGTCAGGAGCCGCCGGGTCCCGAATACCGTGATCTTCGAACAGCACATTCGCCGGTTTCAGATCGCGGTGCAGAATACCCCGACTGTGAGCATGTGCCACCGCATCCGCCAGCTGAATCAGCAGACGAACGGCGACGGCTGTGTCGGGCAGCGGGTTCCGACTCAGCCAACGGCTCAGCGTACAGCCGTCGCAGCAGGCCATGACCAGATAGGATATACCACCGGCCCGTCCGACTTCGAAGATGGGTACGATTCCGGGATGGTCAAGTGCCGCCGCCGCTTCGGCTTCCCGCACAAATCGATCGCTCAGAGACTCAGAGACGACGACTTCCGGACGAGGCACCTTGATGGCGACCGGCCGCTGCAGTTCGGGGTCCCAGGCCTGGTAGACGACGCCGTGAGCTCCCTGTCCCAGCAGCGTCTGAATCTGAAAGCGGCCCAGTGTCTGCGGCAGGGCAAAGGACTCATCCGCGGCAGAGTCCTCGTTACCGCGGCGCACGCGTTCCAGCAGCTGCAGACACTCGGCCGCGTCCTGTATTTCGATGAAGGATTCCGTTGTGTCGTGACTGCAGGTATCAATGATGGCCGACACGTCTCGGCTGCACAACGGTTCCTCGACGACGGCTTCATGCAGTCGAATCAGCAGGAGATCCTCGTCACTCAGGGATTCCTCGCCAGTCATCAGTGTTCCCGCAGTTCCTGTCGGAGACGGTCAATGGCACGGACCCACAGTTTGCGTGCAGCGTCTTCACTGCGATTCAGTTCTTCACCGATCCGGGCGAAGTTCAGTAACTGCCAGTTGCGCATTTCGATTACCCGTCGAAATTCATCCGGGAGTCGTCCCATCGCCTGCAGCAGGCGGAATTCTTCTTCCTGTTCACTCAACAGTTCACTGGGTGTGTCAGTATCCGTCTGAAGTCGCCGGTCGTTCGCACAGTCAGAATCCAGTACCTGCTCACGCAGCACATGGCGCTTTTCGGCATAGGCATGTCGATCTGCGTCAATAATATTGTTTCGCAGCATCTTTCTGAGCCACCTGAGCAGTTCTCCTTTGGTGGTGCCGCGGAATCCGGGCAGATCACGCTTCGCATCCAGCAGTGTTTCCTGAACCACGTCTGACGCAGCGGTTTTGCGACGCACGACGGAATCCAGTTCACTGTTGGCGATGGCCAGCAGATAGGCTCGAAACTCACTCAGCAGGTGTTCCATCGCCTCGGCGGAACCTGCCCTCGCTTCCTCAATCCTGCGACACAGGTCCTGGCCGTCACCGTTGAAGGAAGCCTCAGTTCCGTTGGGATTTGATGGTCTTGTCACGGGGCGAAACCAGCTCAGCAACCGGACGAAGAAAATTCAGAAATCGGATTATCGTGCTGAAATACCGCCAATCACAGCAGACTTCCGTGCCACGCTGTATTTTCGCCGTTTTTATGGTCCGGTCTGTACTGCTGAATCCGCCCCGTGATCGGCACACCTTCGAATTCAGCACCGGCGTTCGCCGGTAACGTCGCTGGTGGCCGGGCCCGTCAGCAGGAACGACCATGAATACCCGCATCCTGTCGTTTGTAAGACGTCTGTGGCATCGTGACACCCTTAGTGGACGCCATTGCCAGTCGTCTCGTCGTGATACCTGCCGGCGCGGTCGGTATGTAAGTGCCGAATTGCTGGAAGATCGCACGCTGCTGGCGTCGGTATCGGTCGACACGCTTGAGGACGTGACCGACGGCGATACTGCGTCGCTGGATGCGCTGCTGGCCAAGCCCGGAGACGACGGACGTATCTCGCTGCGCGAAGCCGTCACGGCGACCAACAACGATCCGGGTCTCGAAGAGATTACCTTCTCTGCCGACCTGAACGGATGGGTGCGACTGACACAGGGTTCCCTGGTCATTCAGGACACGGTCGCGATCACGGGATCAGGGCCCGATGTGCTGGCGATTGTCGGATCCGGTGATGACCGGGTGATCGATGTGACCGCCGCCGGCAGTGCGCAGCTTTCGCATCTGACCATTGCGGCAGGTGCTGCGAGTGGTGCCGGCGGCGGACTGCGCAACGCTGGTGAACTGATTCTGAAGAACGTCGAAGTGCGTGAGAACAGGACAATCGGCGGATTGTCCGGTGGCGGAATTGCCAATTCGGCGACCGGACGGCTGACCCTGATCAACAGCACGATCAGTGACAACCGATCGAGCGGTGGTGGTGGCGGCGTTTACAACGAAGGACGTCTGGAAGCGATCAATACGACCGTCAGCGGTAACCGGGCGGATCAGAACGGCGGGGGCGTGCAGGTTGTCGGCAACAGCGAAGCCGGGCTGGTGAACGTCACCATCACGAACAACCGGGCAGATGCGAACGGTGACGCGGTTGGATCGGGAGGCGGATTCTGGCAGACAACTGCTCATCGCAAGACCGTGCTGCACAACACCATCGTGGCCGGCAACTTCGTCGGCATCAAAAGCGTCAGCAGTGAGATGGCCGGACTGGTCGATGTTGCCAGCTCCTATAATCTGATCGGCACAGCAGCTACCGCCGGTGACACGGGCGGTATCCCGTCGTCGCAGGGGAATCTGTTTGTGGCGGTTGATGCGGACGTATTGCTGGGGCCGCTGTCCGACATTCCCGGTCGCACCAGAATCCATGCGCTGCTGCCCGGCAGTCCGGCGATTGACGCTGCGGATACGTCCGTACTGCCGCTGGATCCGTTTGACCTGGACGGTGACGACGATCGCACTGAGTCGCTGCCGGTCGACCAGCGGGGCATCGGCTTTGACCGCCGCCGGGCGGCGGCGGTCGATATTGGATCCTACGAACTGCAACAGCAATTCTTCGTCGTCACCAATATCGAGGACTCCGGCACCGGTTCGCTGCGACAGGCTCTCACTGATGCCAACACGGCCGTGGATGAGGCGGTGATTTTGTTTCAGGTTCCGGCGGCGCGTCTCACTGACGGCGTCGCTGTCTTTCGACTGAAGACACCACTGCCTGAACTGAATAATCCGGCATGGCCGATTTACCTGGATGGACAGACACAGACGGCCTTCGGCGGCGATACAAACCCCCTCGGCCCCGAGGTGAGTCTGGACGGAAGTCTGCTGGGCGGCGGAGTCGACGGAATCGTTTCCCGGACCGACGGCAACGTGATTCGCGGTCTGAATATCCACAGTTTCAGTGAAGACGGAATCGATATCCTGAGCGGCAACCGGGTCGTGATTCAGGGCAACTATCTGGGAACCGATCCGACGGGAACACTGGACCTCGGCAACGGCGTCAACGGGCTGAAGATTGTCGGCTTCGAAGCGATCGTGGGCGGCAGCTCAGCGCAGGATCGCAATATCATATCCGGCAACACAACCGGTATTCTGGTGGCGGGCAGCGGCAGCCGCCGGGTTCCCGTTATCCAGGGCAATTACATTGGCACCAATGCCCTCGGCACCGCGGCGCTCGGTAACGATCTGTACGGTATCAATGTCAGCAACGGTCCTGAAACAGTAATCGGCGGACTCGGCGTCGGCGAGGGGAACCTGATCTCTGGAAATGGTGCCGACGGAGTTCTGTTTCAGGCAGGGCCAGCAGATGGTGGCGGTGCCGTGCTGGGAAACTTCATCGGGACGACCGCCGACGGGCAGGGCGGTCTGGGCAACGGTCAGTCCGGCATCGCGTTTTCACACACGTTCGGGCATCTGGTGCAGGGCAATGTACTGTCGGGAAATCGTCGCGGCATTGCCGTCAGTCAGGGTGGCCAGCACGTCATTCAGGGCAACAGAATAGGAACCAGTGCGGACGGCACGGCGGCCATCGGCAACAGTGTCGAAGGCATTCTGATAAACGGTTCGGTCGGCAATCTGGTGGGTGGGTCAGCCACAGCGGATCGCAATATCGTGTCCGGCAATGTGGCGATGGGCATCAATGTGACGGGGGCCGATGCCACGAACAATCGTGTGCAGGGTAACTATATCGGGACGGATATCACGGGTCTGGCGGCGCTGCCGAATGACGGCGGCGTGGTGATCAATGATCAGGCCCACGGCAATTTCGTCGGCACAGACGGCGATGATGCGGGTGACGCAGCGGAAGGGAACCTGATTGCCGGCAACACGCGCAACGGAGTCCGGATCTCCGGGTCCGCCTCGCAGAACGTCCTGGCCGGCAATCTGATCGGCGTGGACAGAACCGGCACCGCGGCGCTGTCCAATCAGGCCATCGGCGTGCACCTGTACAGCGGTGCGGTCGGCAACATCATCGGGACGAATGGTGATGAGGTCAGCGACAGTGTTGAAGGCAATGTGATCTCCGGAAACGGCGCCTCCGGTATTCGGATGAGTGACGCGGGCACCAGCGGCAACGTCGTGGCCGGCAACTTCATTGGTACCGATATCACGGGCAGCCAGGCCATTGCCAACCAGCTGCACGGCGTGGCCCTGAGCGGCGGTGCCAGTGACAATCTGATTGGCTCAGATGCTGACGGCACGGGTGACGCGGCCGAACGCAATGTGATTTCCGGAAATCGGTCGGCCGGCGTCGAAATGGTCAATGCGACGACAAATTCCAATACCGTTGCGGGCAACTTTATCGGGACGGATGCCAGCGGAACGGCTGTCGTTCCCAACGGTGCGGACGGAGTTCTGCTGGTTGCCGGAGCTCACCACAACACGGTCGGCGGGACGACTGCGGCCGCCCGCAACGTGATCAGCGGCAATGCGGTCAACGGCGTGACGATCAGCGTGACCGGAAGCGACCACAACGTGGTGACGGGAAATCTGATCGGCACCGATGTGACGGGAACCGTTGATCTGGGCAACGGCAGCGAAGGTGTGCGAATCGTGGCCGGTGCGGCAAACAACCGCATCGGCGGTGATCAACCCGGCGAAGGCAATGTGATTTCGGGCAACGGCAGTCTGGGTGTACACATCATCGGTGCCCCGACCGTCGGCAATGTCGTGCAGGGAAACTTTGTTGGTACCGATGTGACGGGCACGGCGCCGCTGGCAAATTCACTGAACGGCGTGTCTCTCGCCAACGGTTCGTCGGGAAATCTGATCGGCGGTACCACGCCGCTGGCCCGCAATGTGATTTCCGCCAATGCCAGCCTGGGCGTCCACATCAACGGGGGCGGATCCGGCAATCAGATTCTGGGCAACCATATTGGTGTCGACGTGACCGGCACGGCCGCCATGGGCAATCTGGTCGGTGTCCGTATCGACGACAGCTCAGATAATATCATCGGCGGTACCGGGACCGGTGAAGCGAACATCATCGCCCACAGTGTCGGCAGCGGAGTGGTCGTGCTGGGCGGCACAGGCAACACGGTGCGCGGCAACGCAATCTTCAGCAACGGCTGGATGGGTATTGATCACGGTGGGGACGGTGTCACGCTGCCGGACCCGCTGGATGCGGATGCCGGTCCCAACAACCTGCAGAACTTCGGCACGGTCATCGGCGTCGGTGCCACGGCGTCCGGAGCCAGCACGACTCGAGTGGTCGGTGACTTCCACGGCGCTGCCGGTGTGACGCTGACGTTCGATTTCTATGCCAATACCTCGGCCGAACCATCCGGTTATGGTGAAGGTGAACGGTATCTGGATTCGATCTCGGTGACGACAGATGCCGCGGGCAACGCTTTATTTGATGCCGAACTGAACGCCGTGACGGTCGCCGGTGACCTGATCACCATGACGGCCACGGGGCCGGACGGCAGCACGTCTGAGTATTCCCGGGCGGTGGCCGCCGAGACCGGGGTCATTGCGGAACCTGTCCGCCGTGAATTCAATGCCGGGGTGGAGGCGCTGTCGGGTGTCCTGGCCGACTGGGCCAGCCTGCTGAACATCACCAGTTTCGATCTTCCTGTTGTGCAGGACGATCTGGCAGCGCTGTTCGGACTGGATGGTGATGACGGGATCTTCGACAGTGTCGCCGAAACGGTGTTGTCGACCGCGGACACGGTGTCCACCACCATCAGCGATCTGCGCAGTCAGCTTGATGACCTTCCCGGCATCAGCGTGGAATGCATGGCTGGCGATCCCGACTGCCCGGGCGGAGATCTGCTGACTGCGAGGTTCTCGCATACGGTTAGCAATCTGCTGGCCGCCGCTGAGTTTCACGACACCACCAACGCGCTGCTGCAACAGCTGGCGGCCGCGGCCGATCTGGATGGTTCGCTCAACTATTCCGCCGGTCTGACGTTTGATCTGGTGCTGGGTGTGGATGAAAGCGGCTTTTATGTCCGCGGCGACAGTGCGATCACGCTGAACCTGACGGCGGATGGTGACGTGAGTGCTGACTACGACCTGTCGGGGCTGCTGCAGGTGGCTGTGGGCGGTTCCAGCGTGGCCGAAGCCAGTCTGGACATCGGTCTGACCGGCGGCGGCAGCGGGCAGCGCATTCGCATCAATCAGCTGGCCGCTCCGGCGGCAGTGCTGGGCGTTTCGGCAGACGGCGACGCCACGCTGACAATCGAGCAGACGCTGCAGCCGATCGACCTGAGCTGGACCGGTACGTGGTCGATGGCGGTTGCCGGCGGCGTCACGACGACAACGGCCGCAGTGGACTTTCCCAATCAGAATCAGCTGCTGGAAGCCGTGCTGCAGTCGGTCAACTCCGGTCTGAATCAGGTGCTGAGTGATGAACTGGTGCAGCTGTTTGACGCGACCGATCTGCCGCTGGCGGACGGACTTCCTGTTGCGGAAGACCCTTTTAATACGGAAACAAACGCGGATTTCGACGACCCGAACTGGTTCGACAAACTGCTGTACAACCTGAAGAGCGTCTTTCAGTTTGATGTGGCAACCGATCCTCAGGGAAACGTGCAGCTGCCCGGCACGGGACTGCATTACACAGTGGGAGATCAGCTGATCGGTACCTCCATTCTGAGGAAGACGTTCGGCTACACGGGCGAAGGTATCCGGATCGGCATACTGTCCGACAGCGCCGACAGCTACCAGACCGTGCTGGCCGGCGACTACCCGGAATTGACACCGGGTAAGGTGATCAGGAATGAAGCACTGGACCGGTACGTGGGTGATGAAGGAACGGCGATGATGGAAATCATCCACGACATCGCCCCGCAGGCCCAACTGTTCATGGCCGGAGCGATTGATACGGAGAACTACCTGAAAGCTCTGGACTGGATGGATCAGCAGAACGTTCACATCATTATTGATGACCTGGGACAGGAATACGAATCGTGGTTCGATCTGCGTGATGAAGTGGCACCTGTGATCCGCCGCACTCGCGAACTGGCCCGTT
This sequence comes from Fuerstiella sp., assembly GCA_040222735.1. GTDB lineage: Bacteria > Planctomycetota > Planctomycetia > Planctomycetales > Planctomycetaceae > Fuerstiella. The sequence continues at coordinate 23,795 of JAVKCM010000070.1, forward strand.
ACCCGGCCGGTTTTACCAATGCCGTCAACGGGGAGGATGCACAGCTTCGTTTCCAGTCGGCGGACAGCGGCAGTCGGTGGGAAGGTTATCGCATTGAATTCCTGGACGACGCGGGCGGCTCCGGTTTTCCCGAGACGCCGATGCTGGTCGACGATACCACGCGGATTATTCAGTTTCCGATCACAACAGGCACCACCGCTGCCGATTTCGTGACCGCCGTCCTCGCCGATGAATCCACCAGCCAGTTGTTTCAGGTATCGCTGGCGGGCAGCGGCACCGGATTCATCGACGTAGCGGATTCTGCCGAGCTGTCTGCTCCGCTGTTTGTCGGTTCCGCAGGCAACGAAGCTCTTAACTACTATCAGGCACCGGTGCAGCTGGTGGAAGTCACTGAGGATTCGGACACCGGTCTGGAACCTGGTTTCTACCACGTGTTCGAGCCGGCCACCGCGGGGCAGCCACCGGTGTTCTTCAATTCGATGCCGCTGCAAACGGCCACCGAACGGATTGAACTTCAATGGGGTGACATTTTTCCAGAGTCGGTGCACGAGTTCACGATTGTGGGATTCTTTGAAGACCCCGATTCGTCCGAGACCGAAACGGAACGGATCAGCATCCGCCGTGACCAGGCGCGGCGAACGCTGCGGATTCCGAAGAGCAAGAGTCCGCGGGACACGACTCTTCAATTTGCGATCCGGATGGACAGTGCCACCGACGTGTCGTCGGGCAGCGGTCTGGAGATCGCCATCTGGGGCAGCAACGACTTTGATCGATACATCAGTCCTCTGGGATCCATGTACCACGATGATGTGATTCCGGAAATGCTTTCCGTCGGTGCCGTGCATCCGCCGGATGCTCTGTTTCCGGCTGACTATTCGAGCCGGGGCCCTCATCGGGAATACGATGTTGCCACCGGAACACTGGGGCCGCCGCGGGATGTGCTGGATGTTGTCGCCCCGTCGCGGGTCAGTATCTCGGGCGCCGGGGGGTTCGGAGACAAGCCGACATCAGCGACGACCGACCAGCGCAGGTATTTTCCCGGCACATCAGCCGCGGCCCCGCATGTGGCCGGGGCAGCCGCTTTGTTGAAACAGATGTTTCCGACGGCCAGCTGGCAGCAGCTGAAAACGGCGATCGAGCAGACGGCTCGCGATCTGACGCCGCAGCCCATTGCGGTCGATGATGTTGTGGTCCTGAGCGAACCGGGACCGGTACATATTCCGATTCTGGCGAATGATGTTGACGTCGGGAACTTTGTCCACGATGTGACGCAGTTTGGCGAACGAACTTCCCTCAAAATTTCCTCGTTCAGTTCCAGCCCTGCCGCGACTGTCCAGATCAACGAAGTGAACGGACTGGAAGGACTGCTCTACACACCACCGCCTCGCGATCCCGATCCGACAGATGTCGGTGACGAACTGCTTTATGAGTTCATTCCGTATGAATTCACCGACGCCGACAATCGCAAAGGATCCGCCCGGGTTCAGGTGTTTTTTCCCTATCCGCACGGAATCATTCCGGTAGACGACGCGGTGGCGGTGAATTCCGGCGAGCAGTGGACGTTCAATGTTTTTGACAACGACGACTTTCTGGACGGTTTCTCGGCGGACGATTTCACGATTGAACTGGCTCAGGAGGTCCTTGACCGCGACGATCTGACCGTCGGCAGCACGCCAGGAGAATTCACGTACGCGGCAGATGCCACGTTTGTCGGCAGCGCCGGCTTCAGCTATTCGATCTATGACAACGCTTCCGGGCAGCCCATCTATGCCACCACGGTTCCGATCATCGTGGGTGATGCAGCTGACACGGCACCGATTCTGCTGACGGACCGAGTGATCTCGTCCATTGGTGAAATTCGCCAGCCGGATGCGATTCAGGGCATCGTGCTGGATCCGCTGGCCAATGACCTCGCGGTCGGTCAGCTGGTGCTGGACCCTGCCAGAACCATGGTGACCGGTCCTGAGAATCTTCCCGGTACCGGTGGCGGGTCGGCTGACGAGTTTCTGGTGCTGGATCTGCATTCCAGCAGCAATCCGGCCGACGTCAACGATCCACTGGCCCCCCGATATATTCAGCTGACAGCGCTTCCGGATGCTCCGTCCGGCACCTATGAGATCCAGTACGGCGTCTTCGATCCGCAGGCAGGCCAGCCGGTCGGCGCAACGCAGACGATTCAGCTGATCATCGACAACACGCGATCCCCGATTCCGACAGAACATGTGCTGTTTCTGGGTGCCCGCGACAGTGCCGGAAGTCTGTTGCCGAATCAGATCCAGATTCTGGATGATCCGAGTTCTCAGTCTGTTGACCTGACCGACTGGCCGGCTGCGGAAGGCATGATCACTCAGGTGATCATAGACCCTTCCAGCTACCTGGATCCGTCACTGGCCGGCCGCCATGACTATCTGGTTTCCTCGCCGGACGGCCGCAGTATTACGTTCAGTGCACCACCCGATTCACTATTGTCGCTGACCTCATTTGCTCAGGAAGTCGCGACGAAGCGGGATTTTGTGAGCATTCCGCTGTATTACACGGTCGGCAACACGGATGGTACCGAACTCTACACGAACTCCGTCACCGCCTACCTGCTGCGTTCCAACGGTCTGGCGAAAGGCTACGATCATTCCAGCGGTCACGGACTGGTGAACGCGCCAGCCGCGGCTGACTATCTGAAAAACGATCTGGGACTGTTGCAGGCACCGGCCCCCGATGCCACTGGTGGCTCATCGCCGCCGCCGGCATCGCTCACGGCACCATCCGCGCTGTCGGCACCCGGCATGTTGTCCGCACCGGCAGCGTTTTCCAGCCCGGCTCCGGCTCCCGCAAGTGCCGCATCAGCCTCACCGACGTTTGTCGATATCCTGAATTCGCTGAACGGTGTCACTGTTGATACGGCATTCTCTGATGCGCAGATCGAGCAGTTCCTGACCGGGAATCTGTCCGGTCTGACCGATCTGTTTCGGGTCACCGTGGCTCCGGTACCGGAAAGTGTGGTTCCTGCGCGAGCCGTCTTTGACTTCACACCGGACGGTACCGGCGGTCTGACCGCAGACGATCTGGGCGGCGATCTGTCGGCGGAACTGCTGCCATTGATGTCGCTGGGCATCGGCTTCGATACCGACGGTTTTTATGTGACCAGCGATTCTTCTGTCGGAGGTCGTTTTCACGGCGAAGCGGCCCCGCAGGGAACCTTCGGGCCGTTTTCCGCCAGCGGAGCCGCAACCGTTGACCTGGATGCCAGCATTTCCATGAATGCCACAGACAGTAACGGTGACGGAAGGATTCGCGTTGACGAGTTTCTTTCCACCGACATTCTGACAGCGCTGCAGGTTTCCGTCAGTGACGTCACGGCTGGTCTGGAAATCGAACTCACCACAGATCTGCTGGACTACATCGATGCTGACGGTGATCCCGACAATAATACGATTCATGGCGGCGATCCGTTCCGTTTTAAAGCCTCCACATCGCTGACGGTGACTCTGCCCGACGGCAACGGCGGTTTCGACTATACGTGGAACGGCATCGATCTGCACAATCCGGATGTGGATGATGACGGCGTCGAGGACTTCACCACCACCGTACTGGGGCAGAATCTGATTGAACTGTCCCGCGATGTTATCCGCGGTGATCGCAGTGTGTTTCAGGATGAACTGCTGTCCGCTTTCGGTATTCCGTCTTTGCCGCTGGTGGATTCACTGAGTCAGAATGCCGCGGTGGCCAACGGTCTGCAGATCGCTTCCGCTCTGGCAGACGCCGTGCTGGATGCCACCACGGTGCTGTACACTGTTCCGTTTTCGGACGGCGTGAACGATGATGAGGGGCCAATCGACGACGGCCTGAACAATTCTCTGGAAGACTGGCTGAACAACGGGCTGCCGACGGATACTCAGGAACTGATTCGCCTGCAGCTGGATCTGGGACAGCTGGGTCTGTCCGTCGCTGATTCGCTGGCTTTTGACCTGTCGAATGTGCTGCCCGACACGGTCAACGTCACCGGCCGGGCGGGTATTGAAAATGCCGCACTGACCGGTGCACTGGTGTTCGGCGTCGACACGTCCGGCAATCCGTTGTACCTGCTGACCGCGCCGGACAGTGTGACACCCGGCATTTCCACCACCTTCGGCGGAACCTTCGACGCGTTCGTGAACATCAGCGGAGAACCACTGGGCGGCGGACTGCTGTCGCTGACGAACGCAGATGCACGGATGTCACCGGCCCTTTCGGTGACGCTGGCCGGTGATGCGGACGGGAAGTTTCGTCTGGGTGATGATCTGTCGGCACTCGCGCCGATCAGTGTGAATCTTAGCGGAGCAGATCTGCTGACACTGACTGCCGATGAAGTCGCCTTCACGCCCGGTCCGCTGTCCATCACCGGGACGGATGAAGATTCGTCGGATGCCATTCCCGGTCTGTCCGGGCAGATCAACATCGCCACCGGAGCCATCAGTGCCAGCGTGCAGAAAGTGGTCAGCACGCTGGATGAAGCGCTGCGACTGGAAGCAGACCCGGCGGTCGGCCCGGCGGTGGCCTTCAACTACGACCCGAACGCGGCCGGCACCGATGCGCTGCTGACCATCAATGACCTTGATGGGTTTGTGGATATCCTGACGTTCAACGGCATCACGCCGGAATTCAGTATTCCGTCATTCACGGTGAAGCACGACGGCACGGTTGTGCTGCCGCGCATCGAGGTCGGGTTTGCGCCCGGGTTTGCCGACTATGTCGGGCTGGCCGGCGTTTTGCCCGTTGATGTGAGGCGGCTGAGTCTGGACTTTCCCGACCCTGCCGACCTGAGTCGATTTGTGCTGGGTGTCGACGGTGAATTCGACTTCAGCCTGTTCAACGACCCGGTCATGGGAGCTCCCACGCTGGACGCTCAGGTGTTTATCGACGACCCGGCCCAACCCGGGCCGTTCGACCGGGAACTGGACGGGGAATTTCACTTCGATATCGACGTGGACCGCGTGGCCGGACTGATGAAACCGGTCGATTTCGGGCCGGCTCGAATCGTGGTCAACAGTTTCACACCGGCGGGACTGGGCGTCACTTTGTCAGGAGAACTGCAGTTCGGCCGCATCAATCAGCTGGGTGATCCACAGCCGATCCCCGGAAACGTGGACGGTCATGATGTGGTGGGGTCGTTTACGGTGATTTCGGACGGCAACACCAGCTTTCCTCTGGGACTGCAGATCGACGTGGCCGGATTACTGGATATTTTCGCGGCCGGTGCTGCTCGACTGGATGTCATCGGCAATGCGGCCGTCACCAGCAGCGGCGGCAATGCGGGGGCGCGATTCCGTCTGGCCATGGACGCCACCCGGACCAGCGATCCTCCGCTGTTTTTCGATATTGACGTCACTGCAGAACTGCTGGAAGTGACACTGACCGATATCGAATGGGATCTGAGTCCGGCCGCCATTATTCGGGCGGGACAGGTTCAGTATCTGCCGGCGGTCGGTGCCGACGGCGAGATCGCGAATCTGATCGACCTGGAAATCGAACTGCTGCCGGATCCGGTGGACGGTGCCTTTGCCGTCTTCTCCGTTGACACGGCGGTCGGATACGACGAAGACGGCGGTACGACCTCCATCGACAGTTTTTCGATTCAGAATGCGTCGGCGCTGATCAATCAGCTGACGCTGGGCGATCCCGCGTCACCGCTGCTGGAAATTGACGATCTGCGATTTCGGATTCCTGAACTCAGCAATCGCGGCGGCGTGCTGAGCGGCCGTGTTGAGGTATCCGCGCTGGCTGCCGATCTGCTGCCGGGCAACGAAGATTTCAGTATCTCATCCGACTACCTGCTGGGATCACTGGACTTCAGCGATCCCGGCGTCACGCCACAGTTCGAATTTTACGCCCTGCAGACGCGGCTGAATGTCGGTGATTCACTGCAGGTGACCGGTCAGGATCTGGCCGTGTCATGGCCGCCGGACGGCGACCGGATTGCTCGTCTGGGCGGCGGAGAACTGACATTCCCGGCCTATCCGGATCTGCCGAGTGTCGAGCTGACGGGGCTCAGTATCCTGCGCAACGGATTCACGCTGGATGACTTCACCATCAACTTCACACCGGAAACAGCCAGTGCGTCCGCGTCGCAGATGCTGGCCGCCAATACGGTGGACACCAATCTGAACGGCCGCGTCTGGCTGGATCAGGACGGCGACGGTATTCAGGGCGGCAGCGATTCCGGCATTCCGGATGTCGTGGTCAACCTGTACGCCCCCACCGATCTGCTTTCGCCGATCGATTCGACCGTCACTGACGACGTCGGCGATTACGGCTTTCTGGTGCCGGACGGCACTTATGTGATTCAGGTGGTGAAACCGGATGCTCCGAATGCACAGTTTGTCGTCGTCGGCAGCGGGTCCGAAGCAACGGACTCCGACGTCGATGCCGACGGCTTCACCGATCCGATTGTCGTGGCCGGCGACAGTCTGGTCTTTGGCGATGCGGGCATTTTCAACCGCATTGATCGCCCGCTGCTGGTGGTGCCCGGAATCGTGGGAACCTTCGCGAAGGATGTGAACAATGAAGACCGCTATCGCACGTGGCTGACACATCGCGGCATCGAACCGGAAAAGACCGAAAGTGATCCGCTGACGCACGTGAACGACGACCTGTTTCAGTCGCTGGACAATCTTGGCTACACACCGGGTGTCGACCTGTTTGTCGTGACTTACGACTGGCGGATGCCGCCTGCCCCGAACGATGGAACCATCGACGGACAGATCGATTTCCCTGGCCTGGATGCTCAGTCGCTGACGGACAATCAGTTTGACTACGCCGTCGACTATGTCGGGTATTTCCTGGATCTGGCGGCCGACACATGGGAATCGATTCCGGGGAATGTGCGCCCGGAATCCGTGGACATGATTGCTCACAGTACCGGCGGTCTGGTCACGAGATCCTACATTCAGACACCCGCCGCCTACGGCCGGAGCTACATCAACCACGATGGCAACACGGTTGATCTGCCACGCGTTAATAACTTTGTCAGCGTGGCCGTTCCGCATCGCGGGGCGTCGAAGGCATGGAATGCACTGCACAATAACTTCAACAGCGACCTGGCCTATGTGCTGGTGTTGTCTGAGGTGCTGGAATCGGCCTATAACAAGCATCTGAGTGAACCGATCTACCACGGCCGGACCGATGATCCCGGCAAGCAGGTTTCCATTGCGGTCGGGCAGTATGCCGGCGATCTGCCCGGTTTTATTGAAGCGTATGTCCCCACGGTCCGCTCGCTGCTGGCGACTTATTCGTTTCTGCAGGATGCCGACGGGAATCCTCTTCCGGTGCCGCCGGCCGAACAGAACACGGTGCTGCTGGACCTGAATGACGGACTGGACAGCCCGACCAACACGGGGCCCGACCGATACGCCCGCGCCAATGCGTTTGTGGACGCACTGGACGGGCAGCTGGTTGTGATCGCCGGAGCCACCGTGGACACGCTGGAAAAGGTCAGCGCGAATACAGGACTGCCGGTACGGGAGGAATTCATCCCGACGCCCGGTGGCGGAGAACGCGTGGTGCAACTGAATCCCAATCCGCTGGTCGTGGGAGTCACCGGTCAGCGCAAGGTGCAGCCCGATGAAATCTGGTACCGCGATCTGGGGTTTGAAGATCTGAGCCCCGGGGGCACGCTGAAGAAAACGCCGGGGGCTGCCGGGACCGGTGACGGCACCGTGCCATATCTGTCGGCCGCCGGACAGTTCGTGATGGACGAAACGCGACTGGGCACAAAGATCCAGGTGGTGTCGTTTGTCGACGGACGAAATATCGACGACGCTCCTGAACACCTGCCGCTGATGTTTCTGCCGCAATCTCAGCTGTCCGTCACGGCCGCACTGGGGATGAAAGGTGTTGAACAGGCGCTGTCACAGAACCTGCATCTCGGGGCCACTCTGGGAAAGGTCTCTGAAATCACCAGCCTGATTTTCGGCGATCTTCATTCGGCCGTGCAGATCGATCCCGTCGGTGCCGTGGTCACGGATGCTGATGGAAATCCATTGCTGGGATTCGATCCCGACACGACCGCCGGCTTTGATACAGATGGGACGATCTACTTCGGTGGTGCGGATGGTTTCGGTTTTGTTCTGCAGGATCCCGGGGCTGCGCTGCAGTTTGATCTGACCGGACTTCCCGGCGGTGGCAACTATGCCGTCAGCGCGGATGTCTTCGGTCGGGGTGCGGTCGGCGGAGTGTGGGAGTCAGGATCGCTGGATCAGGGCAACACGCTGGAAGTGGACATACCGTTTGAACAGATCTTTGACGAACGTTTTGGCATCGGCGGGCTACTGGAAATTGAAGGGTTCACGATCAGCGGCACCAATATCAGTGTGCTGCTGAATGCCGACAACACAGTCACGATCGACGGTGAACTGGCGCTGGATATCGCTCAGGCCGCCATTCTGCCCGACGTGTCGACACCCGAACTGGACGGACTGGTGCGAGTGGACGGACTGCACGGTTCGATCAGCCTGACCAGCGGCATTCTGCAGTTGTCGGCGGACACCGCGACACTGACGGTCGACGACATTGTCACCATCAGCGCCTCACCGGAAGTTGTGGAAACATCACCCGGTCAGACTTTTACGCTGCCGGGTCTGTCGCTGACGCTGGACCCGGGCGACACGGCTTTGGACAGCACACTGGCCACGATCCGTAATCTGAGTGCTCAGTTCCCCGCGCTACCCGGGATCCCCGCCGACCTGCTGAAAATCAACCAGATTGACGTCCGCCGCAACGGGTTTGATCTGGTCGCGGAAATGGGTGGTCCCGATGCGGACGTGACGATCGGTGCTGATCCGGTGCTGTTGAATATTGAAGACCTGCATGTTGATGCGGATCTGTTTGTGACCTTCAGCGCGACTCAGGACAGTGTGCTGCCGACGTTGCTGGTCGGCGGGAACATCAGCTTCGACGCGACTTCTGCCACGCTGTTGCCGGGTTCTGCCTTCACAGCGAGTGTGCTCGATGACGACCCGACCGACACGGTGCCGGGCCTTTATGGCGAGATCGACCTTTCCGATCCGTCGCTGAACCTGTTTGCCGATCGACTGGTCGGCTCGGCCGGTGATCTGTTTTCGGTGAATGCCGACAACGGCTCACTGACACTCAGGCCGAATCCTTCTGCCGACGATCCGCTGTTCAGTGTGGATACGGCCACGGTCACCATTCCACTGCTCGGCGACGCCGACGTGGCGCTGACTGCACAAAACATCAACGTGTTTTCCGACGCCACTGTCACTGTCACCAGTGCGGAAGCCACGGCGGCTGACGGTCTCGCATCATCACTGGGGCTGGCCGGACTGGTTCCCTTCGATCTGACGCGCGTGGCGGTTGGTACGGCGGACAATACGACGCCGATCCGGATTAATGACTTCACCGCCACTGATACGGCCGGGCAGTCGCAGCCGGTGGATATCACGGTTGCAGGATTCGTCGATTTTGAAAGCTTTGACAGTCTCGGTCTGCTGCCGTTCACGCCCACGATTCAGGTGGGCGGCGTGCCACGGCCGGAAGGTCCGGACAACACCTTTGACGTGACATTTCGCAGTGTGGACGGCGAAGTTGTGCCGTGGGATACCGGCGACATTCAGCTGGGTTTCAGTGCCGCCGAGGTATTTCCCGGGTTCACGCTGAGCGGTGATCTGTCACTGGGCGGCTACGTCGATGGTGTGTGGCAGACAGATCTGAGCGGCAATCTGACGGCTGTGCTGGAAGCCGATGTGGCCGCAGCTGATCTGACCGTCACGATTGAAAATGCCAGCACGCTGGACGTCAACACGGGCATTCTGAACCTTGTGGGGACGGTCACGCTGAACGCCGACATCAGCGGATCGCTGGGTGGCGTTACGTTCAACGGCGGCACGCTGGATTTCACTCTGTTTCTGGACGTCGATACGCTGCCCGCGGCTCCTTTTGTGGAAGTCGCGGCGTTTGATGTCACGTTTGGCGATGTTTCCATTGATGAGATCGTCGTTGATCTGGCCGGCGTGTTCACCATCACGGCTCAGAACATCAGCATCTTCACAACGCCGCAGCCGGACGGACAGCTTGGCACAGCCGGGACGCTGACCATTGACCTGCCGATTACGTCGTCTCTGGCCGGGCTGCAGGCCTCAGTTACGGCAACTGATGTCAAGGTGTACGAAGACCGCCTGGTGCTGGCTGATGTGACGGCGTTCATGGGCGGACGGGTTTCCATCGGTGAGACTGATTTTCTGTACGTCGACGACCTGATAGTGACGTTCACCGGCGTGGAACTGGCGGTGGGCAATGTGTTTGATCTGAGCGGCCCTGTGACGGTTCCACTCAGTGTCTCGACCAGCGGCATCAGTGTCTCTCTGGTCGACGGTGTTCTGTTGCCGGATCCGTCCGCCGCGGGGGTTGTTCCGGAAGGTCTGGCAGCGATCCATGGCCTGAACGGGACATTTATCACGGACGGCGCCTTCGGACTGCCGGACGGTACGCTGCGCGTGACCGTGGATGAAGTTGAAGCGGATCTGGCCGGACTGTTTCAGATCGACGCGGTCGGCAGTACCCTGATTCTGGGTCCGAATGTGCCCGCTGATGTGCCTGTTCTTGAGGTGGCGACCGCGTCGCTGACACTGCCGTTGCTGGACGATCGGAAAGTAGCTCTGATTGCGAACGATCTGGTGATCACTCAGGATGGAACGGTCTCGATCACCTCCGCCGCCGTCACCACTGCCGACGGTCTGGCCACATCGCTGGGTCTTGCCGGCGTCCTGCCGTTCGATCTGACCGAAGTCCGCATTGACAGTGTGGGCGACACCGATGGCATCCCCGGTCCCGATCCGATTTCCTTGAACGTTGTTTCGGGTGCCGCCAGTATCGGCGACCTGGGCATTACCGTTCGCGGCGGATTTGACTTCACCGTGTTCGACGGCTTGCCCTTCACGCCGGTGCTGCAGATCGGCAGCCTTGCTGCCACGGAAGCACTGCCACAGACGTTTGACCTTACGTTTCGCGTCAGCGGCGTGGGAACATCCACTCCCACCGTTGAAATCAATGACCTCGGGCCGGTGACGCTGGGAATCCGCGATTTTGACCTGGGGCCGTTCTCTGTCGACGAAGCGACACTGACGCTGGGCGGTTACGTGAACGGACAATTCCTGACCTCCGGCTTCGGCGCCACCGTGGCCGTATCGTTCGACGGTGACGACGTGGACTTCGGGGCCAGTGTGGACGTCGACACGGATACCAGCGCGTTGTATCTGCCGGGTGATCCGGACAACCCCAATGGCGACGCGGCCGTGCTGATCATGGACGTGGACATGGCCGGCAGTCTGGCCGCGGGCAGCATGGCAGACGGAAGTTCCACCGACAGCTGGGGCTTCGCCTTCGACAATCTGGCCATGGGGCTGGACCTGCGACTGGCGATGCGGTTCGACCCGCAGACCGGGTTTGCCTTTGAACAGGTGAATGATCTTTCCGCCGGTCAGCCGCTGCCGGTGCTGAAGCTGGACGGTCTGAGTGCAGGCCGCGTGGCGGTCGAACTGAATGACATCGTCACGATGGAAGCGTCGCAGGTTGGCGTGCATCTGGATGCCTTCAAAACGGATGCTCTTGGACGGTTTACTCATGTCGACGGTGAGTTCCTGACCTTCGGAGGTGTTCTGCCCACGACTCCGCCGGCGACGGACAACGATCCGTTTCCGAAACCTGTGGGAGGCGACGGGTCGATATCGCTCAAGTTCGGGGACAGTGACGATCCCGATGGAAATCCGCTGGCGGGGCTGGGCGGTGAAGCCGGCAACTTCGGAATCGGCTGGGCCCCACCGACTCAGCAGAACCCGATCGGCCTGCAGCTGGTGCCATTGAACGATTTCTTTGTGTCGGTTTCGATTCCGGACGATTTCAAGTTTGGTTTTCCCGATGCGATTCCGCTGGAGTTGAGTGAAATCGGGATCCGGTTTCCGCAGACGTTTGGCGACCTGATGCCAACGGGCGGTATCAACAACGTCGGCGCGGGTGTGGGTTTTGCGCTGGACGCCCTGACCAACTTTTCACTGGTTGTTTCCGGTGGCGTCAACAGCAGGCAGGGCGGTTGGCCAATTCGCGGGCTGGTGGAAAATCTGGAGATCGACATTGCGGCGCTGAAACAGTGTGCTCAGCATGTCTGGGATAATCGCAGCAGCTACTCCGCCGAGATTCAGGCGGCCCTGAAGGATTCGGACGACAACTTCGACCCGCTGGGCGTGTTCAGGGCCATGGCGCTGCTCGGGCTGGACTTGTACAACGACCCGAACTGTCCGTTTCCGATCACCGATCTGGATGCCATCGACATCGGCATCGAACCATTCAAACTCGGGCCGATCGAAATCGGCGGCGGTCTGGGATTTGGCGTGCTGGACGTCGACAGCGACGGCGATGGCACGGACGATTCCACCGTGCTGTTCGGCCGCGTCGAAGGACAGCTGGCGTACAGCGATATCGGCATCGGCGTCGAACTGATTGTGACCGAATACGGACCGATCCTGGCACGCCTGTTTGCCGGCGTGCCGGTACCGATCGGCACCATCATCGGGGCCATTGCCGGGTCTGTGGTGCCCGGGCTGGGAACCGGAGTCGGAGCCTCGCTGGGAACGCAGTCCGGCTTCATCATCACCGGGTTTCAGGGCGGACTGGTGTTTGGCGGTCAGCCTCTTCCGGTGATTGAGGAGCCTGCCGATCTGCTGACTAATCAGACCATCCGCTATCCGCTGGACATTTCGCTGAGCGACATCCGGCAGGCGGCCGCCACCAGTATCGCCAGCGGCCAGCCGACGTGGAACAACGGCTTCAAGTTCGCAGCGTCCGGCACGCTGACAAATATCCATGTGCACGGCATGATCGGGATGGATGTCACGCTGGGAGCGAATGTCGGCTTTGACCTTGAACAACTGGTCAGCGTGCAGGGCAACACGTTCGATGAACAGAACCCGGTCCCGAATCAGTCGGTTGATCCGGCGGCCGTGATTGTTGATCAGGGAGTCAGCTCACCGGTTGGCCTGCAGTTGTACGGCTTTGGTGCGCTGAAAGTCATCGGTCAGGCGGTCGTTGATGCCGGAGTGATGCTGAACTTTGCGGATCCGTTCAACCCGACTCTTGACCTGGCGGCGTCTCTGCCGGCGGAAGGCAGTCTGCTGGCGATGCTGTTTCCCGTCGATGGTGACCTGACGCTGAGACTGGACAGCAACGGTCTGGTCGCCGGATCCGTCGTGGCGATGCAGACGTTTCTGAAAAATGTGATCGCCGACGGCGCCAGCCCGTTTCATGGGATTCTGTCTGATATCGCCCTGAATCTGGATCAGGACCGCAATCAGCTGCTGGCTCAGCTGCTGCTGGACGGCAAACCGGCGGGCACGGTAATCGACGCCGGCCTGCTGAAAACCGAACTGCAGGCGATCTTCACCGACGGGCTGAACCTGCTGACACAGCTGAACCCGCCGACTGCTGCGAACAACACGGTGCGGAAAGCGATTCTGGCCGCCACGGGACTGCTGCAGCATATTTCTTCGATCAATTCGCCGGCCGTCCGCGCGCTGCGGGATCTGGTGACGGAATATCGCGAGGGAGATGCGGACGTTGTGGCGGCCTTTCAGGCGGTGGCCACCACTCTGAACGATCCAGCCATCGATCGTACCGGCAGCACCGCAGATCCGGACGCGATGCTGGTGCGAGTTTTGTTGAACACCGACCTGCGCCGCCTTGCGGTCGGAATTCCCGGCTTCGGAACGACGGAATACCGGCAGGACCTGGATGCGTTCGAAAGTTCACAATCGATTGATGCGAGCTTTCTGGCCGATCGTTTTGACCAGTTGCTGTCAGCTCTATCGACGCCGGCCGCTGCAGATGTGTGGGTCGATCGCGCTCTGGTGACGCTGGTTGCCGACGAGCTGCTCACGCGCATCGGCGACGTCAACCCGGCGCTGCTGCCGACATCCCTGACTCAGGACATCGGCACCGTTTCGGATCCGCTGACAGGTGCGCCGGTTGACTACGATGTCTTCGAACTGCTGCTGGATCAGGCCATCAATCAGGTCGTCGCCACGGCCGGAACGTTCGGCCTGGGCAGCGGCGATCTGGATGCGCCGGATCCGTTTCTTCAGCCGGCTGCCTTTGCTCTGAAGAAGACGATCAGTGCCACGACGCAGACCATCCGTCAGCAGTTTCAGCTGGCGCTGGCCATCGGTGAGATCTTTGTCGATGCCGGCGGAGACGCCTTTGATCAGTTCTTCGACGTCATCAACCCGTCGCTGACGATTTCCGGATCTGTTCAGCCGGTGCTGCTGGGCATGCCGATCGGCGAACCCCAGGAAAAAATCGAACTGGAAATTAACAAGCAGCAACTGCACTTTGATGGAAAGTTCCGTGTCCTTGAAAAGCTGATGGCTATTTCGCCGATTCCGATTCCGTTGTACGACGAAATCAATGTGAGTGTGGATGTGCCGTTCGAGAATCTGTTCCGGGATGTCTTTTTCTCCGGGTTCCCGCAGATCGACGCGTCCCGCGACTGGCGCGGAACGTTTCGCGGGACGCTGCGGTTGTTTGACCTGTTTGACCTGGGTGACGTGGCCGGCCTGGTGTTCCCGGCCATCGACAGTACGCAGGTGACGGCCGCGGAAGACCTCGACGGCAACGGCATCCCCGACGATCATCCGCTGGATACACATGTTCAGTTCTTCCAGAACGATCCGGATCTGAAGGACCCGGCCTTTGAGCCGGGCGAGGCGTCGTTTGGTCCGCCATCTGAGGGCGTCGGAGACAAACAGCAGTTCAACAAGGTAGTTGTGCTTGAAAATTATCGCCAGACGCTGATGGACAATGGTGGCATGCTGCTGGATGCCCGGCTGACACTGCCGCAGTTCGTGACAGATCCGTTTGCCTGGTTCAGCAGCCTGCGAGACGAAGCGGTTAGTCTGTTCACTGATGAGGACAGCAACCCGATTCTGAACGATCAGGGCGATCCGGTCTGCGACCCACAATTGAACTTCAACAGCGCCCTGGAATGTTTTCTGCACGATCCGGCGGGCATTATGGAGGTGATCGGCGAACTGCCGGCCCGCATTCTCAGTGAGCACCAGGTGGCTCAGGTACAGCTGTTCGTGCCGAACTTCTTTGACGAACTCGCATCAGTCGTGGTGGGCGGGCTGGATGTGAACGATCCGGACGGAGCCATCAACACGATTCGACAGGCGGTGCTCTCTGGTCAGTTTGATCTGGCGACGCTGACCGGACTGCTTGATCAGAATGCGATCGATGCGTTGCTGCAGACGCTGGCCACGGAGACGTATTTTCTGGGTGAATTCGGCGACGTTCCTGACGGTATGCTGCCGACCACAGACAAGCTGTTCGGGATCAGTCTGGGTGGGGCGGCGGTGCAGTACGCTGATCCCGATCCTACTGACAGTAATGACGACGAGCGGGTGTTCCGACTGCAGGCGGATATTCAGGGGCTGGATGCTGAGTTTCAGTTTGCAGGGCTGACGCCGGCTCTGGATCTGACGAATCCTCCCGCCTTTCCGCAGGTGGGCGGCGAGATAGCGGTCGGCAGCAAGTCGAGTGCCTCGCCGACGCCGATGGCTCAGCTGGGTCTGCTGCTGCAGGATGTCGGGTTCCCGTTCCCGGTGGCTGACTGGCTGTTCCCCGCCAGCGGCAGCGATTCCACGCTGGTCACCTCAACCGGCGCTCCAGGAACGGCCGGTGCCGTGCTTCGCGGTTATACGCCCGGCTACAGCAGTGATGCCGCTGCTCCGCTGATTCAGCGACAGGGTGGTCTTGAGGTAGAAGCAGAAGTGGATCTGAACAGTCCGCTGGGATCGTTCCACGGTGAGCTGCAGTTCGGGGTTGGGCCGGATGCGGAATCCGCCGCCGGCTGGCGCGGCAGCGGATCCTTCGCCGGTTATGGTTCGCTGTCGCTGGGCGGTCTGGTCGACGTTCCGCTGGGGACCGCCGGTGATCCGCTGCTTTCCGGTGCGCTGACCGACGAAGGGCTGCTGGTGCTGGATGTGGGGGCTGAGCTGCCGAGTGATCTGACGGGTGACTTCCGCTTCGCCGCCGGTTCGCAGGTGCGTCTGCTGGTCAACCTGTCTCAGAATGTCGTGACCTGGGACGACCCTGACCCCACGGCAGACGACCCTGAGCTGGAAGCGTACGGCGTGCGCCTTGCCGTTTACGGAGGAATCGCCGTCGGAGATGTCGTGGTCGACGGGTCGTTTCTGTTTGATGTCGACGGCAACACGGTGACGCTTGCCGGTTCCGGGCTGATCAACACGGGACCGTTCGACCTGCTGCTGGGCGTGTCCGGCGTGAACATGAACGTGGTGGGCAGCTGGCAGGATGTTCCGAACGACGGGGCGTTCGGGACGCTGCTGTTTGATGCCGGGCAGTCCTTCACGCCGACAGCGGACAGCTTTTTCCAGACAGACGCCACGTTCAATCTGGCGTTCAACACAACGTCCACCGGTCAGCAGGCGGTGTTTGCCGGCAGCCAGAATCTGCCGGTCAGCCTGCAGCCGTTTCTGGCGATTCCGGCGCACACCTTCCGAGCGTTTGCGTCCGGATCGACGGACATTGCCGGTTTCGGCCTCGACGCCACCTATATGGCTCAGGTCTCGACGTCGGGGCTGGATTTGTATGCCGACGGCACGCTGGACATGTTGCAGCTGGGAAACATCGGAGCCGAAGGGTTGCTGCATTTTGCGACCGCCGGCGGTGTCGCGGCACAGGTCAGTCTGAACAGTGGCAGCAGTCACAACTTTGCCGGCAACGGATTCAGTTTCAGCGGGACGGCGTCCTTTGCGGCTAACACAACGTCCGCTCCGGTCACGGTCGAACTGGTCAGTCAGGTCATACCGGCCGGGCCATATGCCGAAGTCATTGTCGACGGCAATCTGTCGCTGGCGGGTCTGAATCTGGACGGGATTTTCCGAACGTCGGTGTCGGGTACCGGATTGTACATCGCGGCCGACACGAGTCTGGATATCGGACCATTTGTGGACCTGTTTTCGGTGAACGGTTCACTGTCTGTGACAAATGCGGGTGTTGCCGCATCGATCAATAATATTTCTGCGACGGGTGGTTCACTTTCCGGTTCATCGCTGATCGGATCACAGGGCAGCGGTTTCGACCTGGATGGATCATTTGCTCTGCAACTGGATTCGGCGGTGCCATACGCCCGCGTCGCGGTCAGCGGCGGTGGGATGGATCTGTTCGGCTTCGGGGTCAGCAACGTGGCGGTGGATGTGGAAGCCACCGGGACGGCGCTGACTTTCTCGGACATCAACGGATCGCTGTCGTTTCTCGGCAATAGTCTCAGCGTCACTGGCGGCCAGGTCAGGGTGCAGTCTTTGGCAGCTTATCCCGTTTCCAGTCGGGGATTTCAGGCTCAGTTGCCATTGTCGCTGTCCGGCGGAAGTGCGTTTGGTCTCAACAGCTTCAGTCTGGGTTCAGCGACGGCCGTCATTCAGGTCGACAGTACGCCGTTGCCTCAGCAGCCGGTCGCGAAGCTGACACTGGACGGCAATCTGGCGATTCCGTTTCTCGGCAGCGGCAGTGTGGCCGTCTCAGGGTGGCTGGACAGTTTCGCCAATGGTTCGCTGGAGGTGTCGGCCAGTCAGTTTGCGCTCGGCGGTGCGAATTCTCAGCTGCAGCTCGACGGTGATCTGAACCTGACAAAGGTAGGCAGCGTGTTCCAGTTCGGCAGCAGCTCGGGGCTGACGGCCCGCTGGCAGCCGTTCAACAGTCTGCTGCCCGGTGGCTTCGACGTTGAGCCGTTCAGAATTGCCACGCCAACCAGCATTGACCATACCTTTTCCTCAGTCGACGTCATTGATTTCGGGGCGCTGGAACTGACCACCGGAGATATACGTCTGTTTGCGAATGCGTCCGGCGCACAGCTCGAACTGGACGGTCCGGAGCTGAAGATTCCGGGCTTCGTGTTCGGCAGCTCCGACGTGTTCACCTTTGGCACCGGGCCGCTGGTTCTGGGCACCGGTACCACGTTTGAAGTTGTGCATGGAGAAGATGTCGCTCTGGGGCCATTCGCCATCAACAACGGCGAACTGGCCTTTCGACGGACAGGCAAAGGGTCGTATGAACTGGTGATCCGGCGCCGTTCAAGCCCGCAGGTCACGTTCGGACTGCCCGGACTGGGCACGGTGCAGCTGCCGACAAAGTCCGGTACCGACTACGCTTTCAGAGTCAGCACCGCGGGCGATGCCGACTTCACTGCTTCCGCCGGGCAGATCGGACCGTCGTTTCTGCACATTCAGAATGCCACGCTGGACGTTGACAAGACGGCCACCAGCCTGAGTGTCCAGCTGGATGGCGGAGAACTGGATCTGCCGCTCGGTCCGAACATTGATTTTCCCGATCTGAGTTTCAATACAAGCACCGGGGATCTGATTCCGAAGAACCTGAGTCTGGATGCGGCGGATCTGAACTTTGGTCCGTTTCTGCAGCGGCCGCCGTGGGTCAACGGAACAAAAACATTTCAGCTGTCGGTCACCAACGATCAACTGACGCTGAAGCGTCCCGACGGCTACAACCCGTTTCAGATGCTGGCGCTGCCCGGCAGCGATCTGGACCTGACCTCCTTTGAGGTGAGTGCGGATCTGTCGTACCCGTTTGAAACGCAGTTTGAGATGGGTCTGGCGGGCACGCTGGCGTTTGGCGGGTTTGAGATGAACGCCGATTTCCTGGCGACGAAACGGGGCAATGTGGCTCGAATCGAACCGACCGCTCCGGTCAACGTCGATCTGGGGCTGGTCACCGTGCAGATGGATGGCTATGCAGAATCGGACGGCGACTTCAGTTTCACCAGCGACGTGCAGAGCTACGGCTTCGGGGGTGTGACGTTCTCAGTCAGCAACAGCGGCTTTTCCGGAGTTGTGCGCAACGGCAGCGGCACTGTGATCGGCAGCGTTAATCAGGCGGGCTGTGTGACTCTTGGTGGTTTGTCCTTCGGCCTGCCCGGAGCACCTTCCAATGCCTGCCAGCCGGCTTTCTCGATCAACGACGTCACGCGGACGGAAGGCACCAGCGGAACGTATCGGTACTTTGACTTCACCGTTTCGATGTCGCGGCTGCTGGATTCGAATGAACCCGACATTCGTGTGCCCATCTTTCTCGAATCCAACTCAACCGTTCCCGTGCAGATGAGGGCGACGGTCGGCAGCGGTGCAGATGTCCGGCCACTGTCTGCGAGTCAGAACAACACCGATGTGATCTTCAAAGTCGGTGAAAACAACCTGACTCAGTCGCTGCGGGTTCGGGTCTACAAGGATGCGACGGCGGAATACGACGAATCGTTTGTCGTAAAGCTGGGTAGTCCGCGGCGCAACGGCCAGTCTTCTTTCTACGGTACGCTGGCCGACGGAGTGGGGCTGGGCACGATTGTCAACGACGATGGCCAGCCTGGCAGCGCCCAGAACGGATTCATTGACGGCGGCACGGTCTGGTTTGATGCGAACCGAAACCTGGTGATCGATTATGCCGATCTGAACGGAAACGGCATTCAGGATCCGGGCGAACCCGCTGAGCCACAGACCATCACGGCGGCCGACGGATCGTTTTCACTGTTCATTCCCCCGGAATTTGACCTGAATGAAAACGGCCGGTTCGATGCCGATGAAGGCGCGATTGTGGTTCTGGGCGGTGTCGATACCGGCACGCTGCTGCCGGTGGAAGTCCCGCTGACGGCTCCGGCATCCGCCACGGTGGTCACGCCGCTGACCACGCTGGCTGTTTCTTTGATGGACCAGTTCGGACTGTCGGCGGCTGAGGCGGAAGTTGCCGTCCACGAATATTTTGAACTGCCTGCCGCCGTCGATCTGCTGAATCTTGATGCCGTCGGAGAGACCGCGCGCGGGGACGTCGATGCGGCCACCGTGGTCGCGGCCGCAATTCAGGCCAATGATACGTCGATTCAGATAGCACGTCTGCTGCAGGGAGCCGGTGGTCTGTCGCTGGCCGATGCCGGCCGGATTGCCTTCGACACCGTGGCGGCAGAAATGATGACGTCGACGGTCACAGATGGTCTGGTCGACGCCGCTGTCACAGAATCACTGCTGTCGGCGGCGGCTGCCAAAGCCGGGCAGACGATCGATACGGCTGCCGCATCCGCTGTCACGCAGGTAATCATTGCCGGCAATGAACGAGTCCGAGCGATCGCGCCGGAAGGCAGTGCGACCTGGCTGAGCCAGGTGAAGAAGATTCAGGTAGTTGCACTCGGCACCGCCGCCACTGACATTCAGGAAGTGGGGGCCGGCACACTGCCGCCGTCAGAACTGAGCCTGCGGCATACCGGTACCGCGCTGGACAATGAGATTCTGAATGCGTCGACCGGTGATATCCTGCCTGTGCAGGTGGCGATTTCTGATTCCGATCTGGCAGCGGCATCCCGGGTCGGCATTATCGAGCAGTCGTTCACGGTGTCCCTGTCTGAAGCCTCAACGCAGACCGTCCGGGTTCAGTACAACACCATCAGTTCGGAAGATTCGGAATTTGTGCCACCGGAAGTGCAGGGGACTCTGGAATTCCTGGCGGGCGAAACCGTGAAGACGCTTCAGATTCAGATGGATGCCACCGGTATTTCGTCCGGAGGATCTCAATACGCTGTCCGGCTGTCGGCGCCTGAACATGCGGTCATTCAGGACGGCACCGGTGACGGCCTGTTCGATGCAGAACCGCAACTGCTGGCCGTGGTCATTCCGGACTCCGCGGTGCCCTTGCAGCCGGTTGAAGCTGTTGTCGATTTTGTCGACCTGCCCGGCCAGACACACCGAGCGTTGATTGACTGGGGTGATGGCAGCAGCCAGTCGCCGCAGATCGTTGATATTGACGGCGTCCGCAGAATCAGTGCCGTTCACCAATGGCTGGAACCAGGCACCTACGACGTGACCGTGACCATCACGGATCATCTGGACAACGTCGCACGGACCGAACATCAGATCGACGTTCACCGAGTTCTGCTTAGTAGCGATCCATCGGACACTGGAAAACAGGTTCTGCTGGTCGGCGGTACTGAGAATGACGATCGCATCGAGTTCCAGGCCCGACGTCGCGGCAGCGAAGTTCGTGTGAAAATGAATCACTTCCGGTCAGACTGGTATTCGACCGAATCGCTCAGCCGCCTGGTGGCCTTCGGCGGCGCCGGCGACGACACAATCAAGGTTCACCAGCACCTCACGGTGCCTGTTCATATGGATGGCGGCTCGGGCGACAATTACCTGTCGGGCGGCGGCGGTGACGACGTCATCATCGCGGGCAGCGGCCGCAATATTATCTTCGGAGATGACGGCAGCGATTCCATCACCGTCGGTGATGGCGACAATCAGATCAGCTCCGGCGACGGTGATGATACCATCACCACCGGCAGCGGGCGTGATTTCATCGCAACCGGCGACGGCAACGACATCGTTGATGCCGGCGCCGGTGATGACAAGATACTGGCCGGCGACGGTCATGACGTTGTTCTGGGCCGGGGCGGGAATGATTTCATCATCGCCGGTGACGGAAATGACATTGTGATCGGTGGCGACGACAATGATGTGTTGATCGGTGATGCCGGCAGAGACCTGATGGTCGGTGGTGATGGACGAGATTACCTGTTCGGCGGTCACGGCGAAGACCTGCTGATCGCGGGCAGCACTGTCTACGATAACAATGTTCAGGCGCTGCTGGCCCTGCTGGATTCATGGCAGGCGGAGGAAAGTTATGAAGAGCGGATCAGTCATCTTCAGTCCGGCGTCGGTACTCAGGATGGAACAAATGTGCGTCTGCAGAGCGGTGTGACGGTGTTCAACGACAGCGACCGCGACAGACTGTTCGGGCTGATTGGTCAGGACTGGTATTTTGCCGACCGGCAGGGTACAGCTCTGGACCGCATCATCAGCCTGCGAAGGAGCGAGACGGTCGACGAGCTGTAAGTGAATCTCCGCACCCTGCGGTAGCGGAACTCGCCAGAGTTTCGGCCCGCCCGCGTTCGACCTTTCCACCGTGTGTTGCGGATTGGTTGCAGGACCGAAAGCCTTGGCGGCTTCCGCCACGGTTTAGGTTTGCAGTGTGGGGCTCGCGGTAGCGGAACTCGCCAGAGTTTCGGCCCGGACTGGTAGCCCTGCACAGATTCTTTACGTAATCTGTGCGAACGACGGTTTCACGCGCCGGGAAACGGACGCGTGGTCAGACACAGAGGCCTGTCTTCTGCTGTAATAACCGTTTCTGCATTTTCCGGCTCCGGCGGACACCCAACGCCTGTCAATGGGTGGTCCGTCGTGCTTCGGACCCTTTCCTTCCCCTTATTTCCACACCAAAGGAATTTTTGATGCAACGTCATTTGATGGCCGCCCTGCTGGTCTCGCTGGCTTCAGGTTCTGTCCTGCAGGCTGATGATCACGGATTTGTAAGCCTGTTCAACGGCAAAAATCTGGACGGCTGGACTCAGAAGAACGGCACCGCCACCTATCGCGTCGAGGGTGATGCCATCGTCGGCAGGACGGCCGAAGGCAGTCCGAACTCGTTTTTGTGCACTGACAAACTGTACGGCGATTTCGAACTGAAGTTTGAAGTCAAGGTGGATCCCGGCCTGAACTCGGGCGTACAGATTCGTTCGCAGACGGTGGGCGGGACAAATGAAGGTCGAGTCAACGGTCCTCAGGTTGAAATCTCGCTGGATAAGATGGCGGGCTATGTTTACGGCGAAGCCGCCGGTGGCTGGATGACTCCGGACGCTGACCGGAAGCCGCATGATCATTTCCGGGACGGCGAGTGGAATGCGTATCACGTGGTGGCCTTCGGCAACCGCATTCAGACGTGGATCAACGGACATCAGATCTCTGACCTGACTCATGAAGAACGGTTCCAGTCGCATCCTGAAGGTTTTATCGGTCTGCAGGTGCACGGCATCGGTGCCGGGCAGGGACCGTTTGAGGTACGCTGGCGCAATCTGCAGCTTCGCGATCTCAGTGACTTCAGAACACTCTTCAACGGCAAAGACCTGAGTGGCTGGAAGACGACGGGAAACTGGCTGGTGCAGGACGATGGTTCCGTGTTGATTCAGCCGCGCGAAGGTGAAAAAGGATGGCAGCGATACGATGCGTATCTGTGGTCCGAGAAGAAATACAAGGATTTCGTGCTGGACGTGGAATACGCCTACCCGCCTGGCGGTAATAGCGGTGTTTATTTCCGGGTCGGCGATCGAAACGACCCGGTCAAACAGGGGATTGAAGCTCAGATCCTGGATTCGTCGAAGAAAGACGGCCCCGTCGGTCCTCATGATCATGGCGGAATCATCGGCACGGTGGCCGCGTCGAAGAACATGTCGCGTCCCCCGGGCGAATGGAATCGCATGGTAATCACCTGCATCGGCAGCCATCTGCAGGTGGAACTCAACGGTGAACAGATTGTGGATACCCGGCTGGATCAGGGCGCGATGAAAGATCGGCCGCTGGAAGGCTATATCGGTTTTCAGGATCATGGTCAGCCGAACGATATTCGCTTCCGAGACATCCGAATCCGTGAGCTGACGCCGTAATGCTGCTGAAGGGTGTCCGAGGCGACCGGAAGGACGCCGAGGAAGCTAAGGTGCGCCGTGTTTCTGTCCGGGAATCCCGGCAGCTTCACCGGCATCCTTGTCCTTCGCCGGAACTGCCCGCGGTGGGCATTCTGTACGACTTGCTGACCAGAAAGACGGATGGATACAAAGTCCATCCGTCATCCTGCCGAAAGACTTTTCATGCGACCGATTGTTCAGATTTCACTCGACCTTACCAATATTGACGAAGCACTTGAGACCGCTCATCTGGCCATGCGGGCCGGCGTGGACTGGCTGGAAGCCGGTACACCGCTGATCCTGGCCGAAGGGCTGCACGGAGTTCGCGCGCTGCGTGCCGAGTTTCCCGAAACGCCGATTGTGGCCGATCTGAAAACGATGGATGGCGGCTATCTGGAAGCCGAAATGATGGCAAAGGCGGGAGCCACGCATGTTGTTGTCATGGCCCGGGCGCATGAAGAAACGGTTCGCTGCGTGGTGAAGGCGGGCGCTGACTTCGGCTGCAAAGTCATGGGCGACAACATGGTCTGCGAAGACATGGTGGCCGGTTCGAAGTGGCTGGAGGATCTCGGCTGTGACTTTGTCATCCACCACATCGGGTATGATGAACGTCGCGGCATTGCGGCGCGGGGTGAGCGTATGCCGAGTCCGCTGGACCAGCTGCGCGAAGTGGTCGACGCGGTCAGCATTCCCGTGCAGGCCGTGGGCGGACTGTCGCTTGAACAGGCGATCGAATGCCCTAAATACGGCGCACCGCTGGTCGTGCTGGGCGCACCGCTGACCATTGATGCCGACGCCTTCAAGACCGCGGACGGGGACCTCGAAGGTTCACTCAGGATGATCTGCGAAGCCGTTCATTCGCAGGACGTTGGCTGAGTTTCTTTTCGTTGCGGCACTGCTGTTTTCTGCTGTGCATGACGCAGGAAACCGTTGTGCCCCCGTCTGGAACCAGAGTTACTCTTCCACAGGATTTTCAAAGCCAGATCTATGTCATCAGCAGCTGTTGTCAATTTTGCTCCTGAAAAAGGGGCCGTCGAAATCCGCGAGATCGAAAAGCCGTCGATCGGGCCCGAGGATGTGCTGCTGGAAGTGGCCAACGTCGGGGTCTGCGGCAGTGACCTGCACCAGTGGACGGCCGATCATTCATGGCCGGTCAACTATCCAGTGGTACTGGGTCACGAGTTCGGCGGGCACATCGTGGAAACCGGATCGGCGGTGCAGGGCTGGGCAGAAGGTGATCGGGTCGTCAGTGAGACGGCGGCGATCATCGATGAACAGAATCCTATGTCCCGCCGCGGTCTTTATAATCTGGACCCGACTCGCAAGGGATTCGGCTACGGGGTTGACGGGGCGATGACGAAGTACGTTCGTGTTCCCTCGCGAATTCTGCATGCCGTGCCCGACACGCTGCCATTTGAGCACGCCTGTCTGACGGAACCGTGCTGCGTGGCCTATAACGCTGCAGTGCGAAACGCCCGGATCGAACCGGGAGATCGCGTGGTTGTGCTGGGCCCCGGCACCATCGGTATTCTATGCGCCGCAATGGCGCGTCTGTGTGGTGCTCAGGTCGCTCTGGTCGGACTGGAATCAGATCGCCACCGACTGAAGATCGCAGAACAGCATTACGGCTGTGAAGGCATCGTGGGCGATGCGCGTCACTGGGCGCTGCAGCGCGACGGGCTGGGCTGCGATGGCGTGATCGATGCCGCCGGCGCCAGTGCGACGCTGAAGATCGCCATCGATCTGGTGCGCCCCGCCGGCTGGATCAGCAAGGTCGGCTGGGGGCCGCAGCCGCTGGGTTTCAACCTGGATCCGCTGGTGCAGAAGAATGTGACGCTGCAGGGCAGCTTCAGCCACAACTGGCCGATCTGGGAACGAGTGCTGGCGCTGCTGACCAGTGGGCAACTGAATGTCAGACCCATCATCGGCGGCATCTGGCCGATCGATCAGTGGCATGATGCCTTCGAAAAGATGCATCGGGGAGAAGTTGTGAAGTCAGTGTTGAAACCCGTCTGAATCACCCAACTTTATTCGCGGGTCGGTTGCCCGCCATAAGGAATCAGATTTATGCCTCAGCTTGCCGCCTTCCCCAAAGCCTACATGCAGGCTCTTTGCAAAGATGGTTCGATGACGCTGGCTGAATGGTTTCAGCTGGCGACGACACTGGACATCGACGGTCTTGAATTCTACGCCGGTTTTCTGGAAATGGCCGACAAAGCCAACTGGCCTGTCTTCCGTCGTCAGGTTGAGGATCTGGGTATGACCATTCCGATGCTCTGCTGCTCGCCGGACTTCACGCATCCCGACGCTGCGTTTCGTGAAGCCGAGATCGCGAAGCAGAAAAACTGGATTGAAATGACGCATGCACTCGGCGGCCGCTACTGCCGGGTGCTCAGCGGCCAGCGTCGGCCCGAACTGACAATGCAGGAAGGTATCCGGCTGGCTGCCGACAGCATTCGGGCCTGCCTGCCGTTTGCTCAGGAGCGCGGCATCACGCTGATTCTGGAAAATCATTACAAGGACGACTTCTGGGAATACCCCGAGTTTGCTCAGATGATGGACGTGTTCTGCGACCTGGTGGCAGCCATCGATCACCCGAACTTCGGTGTCAACTATGATCCCAGCAATGCGTTTCTGGCCGGCGATGATCCTCTGGAACTGCTCCGGCGCGTATCGGACCGCGTGGTCACGATGCACGCCAGCGACCGTTATCTGCTGGAAGGAACGATTGAAGACCTGCGCCGTGAAGAAGGCGGTGCGCTGGGTTATGCGAAACGTCTGAGTCACGGTGAGATTGGTAAAGGCCTGAACGACTATGATGCCATCTTCAGTGAACTGAAGAGCAAAGGGTTTGACAGCTGGATCAGCATCGAAGACGGCGTTGACGGAATCGATCAGCTGCGGCGGAGTGCCGATTTTCTGCGGAAAAAGATAGCTGAATACTGGCCGGCCGCGGAATCTGAATGACGCTCGCGAGCGATTCATCATCGGTCGGTGATCAGGGTGGCGGGGGCCGACCGACCCGACGCGCCGGCTGGAAACACCGGATGACGTTTCTATGAGACGAATGGCCGGCTTCACCAGCCGGCCGTAAAAAGATGCAGCATGAGATCCGTCTTCAGCGAAAGTACGCCTGTTGTTTCGGTATCGTCGTTTCTGGCGTCTCGTGGCTTCAGAGTGAAATCTCAGGCATCGACCGGAAAGACGCTGCTGAGAAGAAAAGAAGGGTGGACAAGGGAAGAACGGCAGTTGCTGTTCGACATCTTTCACTCGACCGCGCTAAGAATGGAACTACTTGAGTTCATCGAAGCCGACAAACCGGTCACGTCGGAGCACGTACTGCGACTGATCGAATCCGACGGCTTCAGCAGGGGCAGAAATCAGTTCTCGTCGACGTTCGAATGGTACGTGGCGGAACTGCTCGTCCGGGAATTCGGCGCGTTTTCGTCCGCCTTCGGAGTCAGGATTGCCGACATCAAACGCAACGTGGATGACGGCGATCCCGGCGATTTCGACGTTCTGAGTGTGCTGCGAAACATGCAGCTGCTGTACGTGGAAACCAAGACCGGCCGATTCGGTCGGAAAGACGTCAGAAAGGCGGTGCAACGCGGTCTTGCCATTCATTCGCTGGCCACGGTGATGCTGGTCGGTCGCAGCGTCACCAGTGATCGGGTCCGTCAGGTATTGTCGGGATACACACATCCCCGCATGTCAGCAGTTGACCGGTTTATTGAAATCAGCGTCAAGGATCTGGACGAAAGCAACGTCTTTCGGTGTCTCGACTGTTTTTTCGTACCGGCAGATTCCACGTCCAGTGACCTGGAATCAAAGATCCGTACCGTTCTCCGCGTGCTGGCGGCGGACGTGGCCGAAAAGAATCGTATTACCGGTCTTGATGCCGACACATATGAAAAGGTCGGCTACACCGTGCATGAATTCAGAATCTGAGCATTATCCAGCACTTTCTGAGCGATGGAACAGGACGCGTGTGCACGCTGCGGAGGGCCGCGTTCCGCCGCTTTTTTGCGGTTCTGAAATGATCTGTAATTTTTTCTGTGTTTGGTGTCTGGTCCCGACACCGGTCTGCAATCCCCGGTTGAACGCCACTCTTCAACCGTCTTTCAAAGGGGATTCAGACCATGTTCTTCGCCAAAAAGAACCGCCGTCGATTTCAGTCCGGAGCCAGCAGCCGACTTTCCGCTCAGGTGACGCGTGCCACGGGCGAGTCGCTGGAAGCCCGCCAGCTGCTTACCGCGGTCACGGTGGCTCCGGAACAGGCCGTCAGCGTTGAGTCCGGGGCCGCCGCACCGGAGACAGACGTTGAGTCTCCGGATGTGACCGATGACGTCTTCGTTGACTTCAGTCACACCGCCCAGCTGACGAACGACACGGAAGTTTCTCAGAACATTCAGACAACTAAGAAAGTGGCAGCGAAGAAAGACACGCTGGTCGTTTCCAACATCGGCAGTTCGGGTGACGATGGTGTGTCTCTGGAGCACGTATCTGGTCACGGTGCTCAGGCCTTCAGCCAGGCTGCTCTGCCACTGCCACCATCGATTCCCGATGGACTCGGTGGTGACATGACGCCGGAAGGAACTCAGGCCGTTCAGACAGCCGGCGAACTGTACGACAGCATTACTGACCTTCGTGAGCAGAAAAAGAAGTGTGATGAGCTTGTCCAGCAGTTGCAGGCCGAGGCGGATGCCGCGAAGACTGTGCTGGACCAGGCCAAAACAGATCAGCAGACCAGGCAGGATGCGTTTGATCAGGCCGGCAGGGATCTGGACAACGCAAAGTCTGATCTGAATGACCTGAACAGCAAACTGAAGGGGTTGAAGTCCAGTCTGAAAGACGCGGCGCGGGCGCGCAACGCTTATGCAAGGGCCATCAGCGCGGCCGGTCGGCTGTCACGTCAGGCAAGCCGCCGTGGTGATCACGCTGCGGCCGCCGGCTATGCTGCTCAGATTCCGGTCAACTTCAAAAAGTATCAGGAGAAAGTCAACGAGATCAGGGCCCTGAAGCAGCAGATCAAGGATGTGAAACAGCAGATCAAAACGGCACGGCAGAATATCAAGAATGCCCGAGCAGCAAAGAATGCTGCCCGGAAAGATCTGAACAAGGCGAAGAAGGCAACGGCCGCCGCTCAGAAGAATTACGACAAGGCTCAGAAGCGACTGGACGACGCCAAAGAAAAATGCCGGAAGCTGTGCCAGACCCTGGAAGCGCAGGAAAAAAATTACCTTGGCACGGACGGAAGCAATGGTGCTCACGGGGCGGCCGTCGACGCCATTGAAGAAGGAAAGCAGAATCAGGTCGATCGCCTGGCTCGGGAAGAAGCAGAACGCCAGCAGAAGGCCGATGAAGCCGAAGCCGCCAGGCTGCGGCAGACCAACGTTATTCAGCCCCTTGATCTGAAGGCCATGCACGGCAAAGGCGTCAGCGAGCACACTCCCTGTGATATCGCCGTCCTGATCGGTCAGCAGGGCAATGGTACTGTGCCCGACAATCCGACCGGACAGCAACTGGCTCAGGCCGCAGCGATCAAAGCGTTTCGGGCCAAGGGAACGACTGAAGGTCTGAAGGCGATCGGCAATGTGCTGCTGGGTGCGGCATGGGATCAGCTGAAGAATCTGGTTCCCGTGCTGGCCGCACTGGACAAACTGTACGGTGCCGCAGAAGGCGTCAAGGATTTCCTGAACGACTTCAAGAACGGCAACATCAAGCACCAGCGATTCCACTGGTTCCCGCAGTGGGGGGCCGTTCAGACGGACATCTGGTTCAACTGCCGGACCGGACAGTACATCAGCCGGACCACGGTGTTGTTCTATGACCCGTCCACGTACACACAGCATGCCGGTGGGGCAGGGCGTGACGGTATCACAGTACCGCCGCACCTGGGCGGCAAGCACTTCACGGTCACTCACTTTGGGACCGTGAAATAACTGGCGGCTTCGGCCAACGGCACTCAACAAGCCCGTCATCTTCGGATGCCGGGCTTTTCTCGTGAGCCGAGGCAGGTCTGGATGGGCAGAGGAAGATCAGACGACCAATAATCGGCACTGGTCGTTGCAATCGCACTGGTCGTATTTCGTGAGCCGAGTGCCGTCAGGCACCGGGCCTTTTACCGTGTGGGTTCTCTGTGTGACGTTCGATTCTGGCAGGCATCGCCCCGAGGCCCGGCCGCTTACGCGTCGCGGCTCACGAAGGACCTGTCACCGGGCTCGGGTGTGACCAGCGAAGCCTGCCACCAGACACATCGCCACACACGAAACACGTCCAGAGCCCCTACCGCATATTAGCCCCCGCAGCCTTCGCGCCGGCACACCATCCTGCGGCCTAAAACACCCGTAGCTGGGGCTTCCAGCCGCAGCATATAGAGAACGCGGCTGTGGCTGCGGCTGGAAGCCCCAGCTACGGCGATCAAGGGCTGACACTGGTCGTCAGCATCATATTTCTGTTGCACTGAACAGGCGTGCAGTTGCGAATTGATGCGCATCGTGGACCATAGTGGGTTGAACTGGACAGCGCGCCCGATCTTTGAAGTTGCCATAGCATTGGTTACCCGGATCGTGCATTGTCCAGAGCGTTCAAACGAAGAAGGCCCGGCCAGGTTGCACGGTCGTCCTGGCAGCTTCGCGACTTTCCGACGTCAGCCGATCTTTCGTGACCTAAGCTTCCGGCAGGAAAGTCAGCTTAGTAGAAGCAATCGTAATAATCTGAATATGACAGACGTTGCAGGCGTTACAATAGATTCCATCGCACCTGGCCGAAGCCGGTCGGGAGGCGACGGTTCGCCGGCAAAATCGCTCTGTCTGAATAAGGAGCTGAAAAATGGGTCTTTTCGGACACCTGTCCAACAATGACGCAATTGAACGTCTGAGCCAGGTCGGCGGACCGGGAAAGCGCATGGAATTTCCGACAACCGATGACGCGCTCGACCTGATGCGATTCGACGAAGCAAAGTCTGTCGTCGGCATTGACTTGGCTGCTGCCGATACCGACGCCGTCACTGCTGCAGACGCTGTTGAACGGCCGCAGATCGCTCACCGGTCCTGACGCCGCCGACGCACGGCTGGTTCATCCTTTGCTTCGCACAGTCGGCAACGGAGCAAGCGTCTGGCTGCTGCAGGGCAACCAGCAGACGGTCCAGCTCTCTCAGCGAGTTTCACGTTCTGGAAGAAGGGTCAGATTAGAAAAAACCATCCTGCCGGGCTATTTCAGACGCAATATGGTAGATGTGGATGGAGTAACCAACACGTACGTCCGGCTCTCGTTCCTACAGATATTCCAGCCACGTGGTCTTGTCGTGCTGTTGTTCTTTGTCTCGCAGAAAGGCAACCTGGTGCGCCAGCCGAGTGACGCTGATGGCCAGCCATGTCGGCTCACGGAGACGTGCCGCAGAGGTGGATGCAGAGACGGATCGTCGACCGCGCCGTGATGTTTCATCAATCACGTCGAGACCGGCAAGTACCGGGGCGACGGGGCCGTAGTATCGCAGTTCCAGTCCCGCTGCGGACGGATGCTCTTCCATCCACTCGCGCAGATAAATCAAATCCTGGCCCCAATCAAGATTCGCATCGACCATAATTCGATATCCGTTTTTCGGGCTGCCGACCAGTTCGTTGAAATAGGCCAGGGAATGGGGGAAATACCAACAGCTGCTGAACACGCTCCATGCGAGCGCGCCGACGCAGGTGGCCAATAGAAAGCGGGAACTCTGCGACGTTCTGATGCACACGGCCTGGCTGATCCAGATAAATGCAAACGGAAACGCGGGCAACAGGTAACGGAAAAAATTGAGCCCCACCTGACTGCTCACCAGTGCCGTGAAAAAGACCACCGGTGCGACCAGCAGCAATTGATCTGTGGTTCCGGATCTGATCGCCACAGGCATCGCGATCAGGGCCAGAATCCATGTTCCGAGAGGAACTTTGACCGCTGCGGCGTAGAGATAAAACCACCACCAGCCGTCGCCGCCTGTGCGGATTTCTCCCAGCAGGTAGCTGCGCAGACCGTTTTCAAAGTCCAGTTTCTGTGCATCAATTCCGATGACATAGTTCTTCGGAAATGGCAGTGGCAGGCGACCCGTCCACGAATCAGCAAATCGATTCCCTGTCTGGTCTATGTCGCCGTCGGAACTTCCGCCCCTGAGTAGACGGCTACGAAATGAATAGTCACCCAGCGAAGTTCCCGTCCCTTCGAACCCGTACCCCAGATTCAGGATCAGTATCGCCAGACAGATCTGCAGAGTCAGATGGGCCACCTGCTGCAACACTGTCACGTCAGCTTTGCCGGCGGTGCCCCGTACTGCACCGCACTGCAGGACGTGCCACACGATCCACAACACCGGCAGCAATCCACAACACAGAACCAGCGACGACTTTGTCAGCATGGCAAATCCCAGGCTCACACCGGTGAGGAACGCCGAAGACCAGCTCGGTGTTCGCAGCCACCGCCATAGAAAATAGGTGCAGGTCACACACAGCGCGGCCGCCGGCACGTCTGCGGTGATCAATGCACCGTTGCCCAGTATCGTCGGTGAAAAGCACCACAACGTGAGAGCAAGCAGACCACTCGCGTCACCGAACAATTTTCGTGCCCATTGAAAACAGATCCAGCCACCGAGCAGGCTGAATGGAATGCACGTCCATCGTGCCAACGTGATAAGCCAGAAAATGCGTGGTCCGTTCGCATCGGCAAATGCATCGCCCACTTGAAATTCAGCCCGCGACTGACTGCCGAGTCGAAAGCTGTTCCAGTTCGTCTGCGGTTCCACAAAAAACATGGGCAGCGCTGCCACCATCCGCACAAGGGGCGGATTCACGCTGTACAGATCCATCCGCCCGAAACGCCAGTTGCTGATCCCGGCCGCCAGGTGAGCCGGTTCGTCAATCGTCGGGCTGTGCCGGTAACCACTCCATGCCAACAGGGCAGCGTGGAGTAAGAGCAGCCCGACAGCGACAGGCACGGGACGACGCATGACCGGAACGATCCTTAGCAGAGCGGCCGGGGAAGAAGGGGCAGAACGCAGGCACGTTAACGTTGTCGTGATAAGCATCACAGACAGACATTTCCGTATTTTCAAGTTTATTGATAATCCAGGACAATTCTCTTGACACCACTTAGGGAGGGGGTGGTACTATGCCCTTTGCTGGGTGGTAAATCCTTCTGGGGAAGTGATTTCATGCTCCGCTTGCCGACATCGGTTTCAAATAAATCCATTGTGGTAGTCGTCCTGATTGCTGCTGGCGGAGTCCTTGTGGCTTCCGTGAACTGGCGCACCAATCGCAGCCTGGAATCCACACCGTCGGCTGTCCTTGATATTCTTCCAGGTGACCTGAATCTCGGCGAAGTCTGGCTGCAGAAGGAGCTGCCGTTCCGATTGACAGTGCGGAATACCAGCGATGAGCCAGTGACGGTGGTTAATTTCTCAGCCTCCTGCAACTGTACAGAAATTGTTCCCACTGCTTTCACGATTCCTTCGTTCGGTGAAACAATTGTTCGTGGTGTCGTTGATCTGACACACAGTGTGCATGATCAACAGGCTGCGAAGTTCCCGTTTGAAGTCACGCTGACTGCCCAGACGACCCTGCGAGGTCGTTCAATTCTGAAATGGCCTCTGCGGGGCACGGCATTGCGGGTGCTGGATGTTTCGCCACCGTCGATCGAGCTGCGGGGTGCCTGGGAAGTTATCGAAGGCACCTCGTCTCCTACCGTGGATGTAAAGCTAGCGCCGCAGATCGAGCTGGCTTCATTGGAGCCGGAATGGGACGCGGGCAATGCGGATATCGAATTTACCGGCCCGGATTTTGATGGAGTTTACCTGCTCCGCTTCACACCTCGAACGGATCAGCCAGCTGGTAACATCGACACTCGCATCACACTGCGAAGCGTATTGCCAGACGGCACCAGTGGACCCGGGATTGAGATTCCGGTACGCGGAGTTGTTGTGCCCCCGGTTCGCTTGTCGCCATCTCGAATTGCCGTTCCGTGCAGACTAAGTTCTCAGAATGGACTGACAGACGAAGCAGACGATTTGCAGCCGAACTCGCAACGCAGCGGGAATGAATGGTTCGGCCAGGCTGCGAGCGGCGAATCTGCCACGGTCAGGTTGATCGCGCTGGATAGACGTGATTGGCAAGTGGTCGACATCGTGAATTGTCCGAAATGGCTGGCTGTCGACACAACCGTAGCTCGTGAAATTACGTTATCGAATATTGGGAGACTGTCAGGGTCAGAGACGGCAGAATTGACTGTTTCCGTCCAGGGTTCAGGAAGTAATACGTTGCATTTGCCGCTCACTGTCACCTCTGTTTCTTTGGACTGACTGCAGTGCCCGTCTCTGTGTTTCTTCGTTTCTGACCGCTGGCAGCGTGCTCGCGGTATTATTCGTTATTTAAATGGCAGGAAGTGATTGGCTATGAAATTATCAATGAAAGCAACCTTCGTTGGTTTGGTTGCCGGTATCATTTTTGGCACCGGAGTCACAGGGTTGCACGCTGCGTGCGAAGTCGGGTGCCAGGAGTCCAAAAACTGAGACGTATTTGGCGTCACACACTATTGTGCAGTGCACTTAAACCATTTTCAGGCATTGACTGGAGCGGTTGCGGGTGACCTCGGGACTGAGACATCACAGGGTGTTTCTATTGAGTTTTACAGTTGTCCTTACGGCCACTGTACGCCGAATTGTCCGGGTGTTTCCCCGAGCCAGGACTTCTATCAATCTGCCGGAGATCTTGTTCTTAGAGGCTGCAGTGGGCCATTCAGTGCTACTTACCGTCAATGTGAAGATCCGTAGGAAAGCACTGAATCCGATGCTCTCGGCTCTTGGTCAAGCGAAGTGCGAGGCCGCCGTTGCGGTTCCACACGTCGCCGGTTGCAGGATAGCATGATACACTTGATACCAACTTCAAAGCGCACGAGCCGGCAGCAGTGGATTGTTCGGATGTGGGAGAGTTCTTTCTGCGCCGTTCTTCGGCGGGGCGTGACAAGCCTGGTTGCCTTGTTCCTTTTCGCATCGTCAGTGTTTGCTGGTGACCAGGTCGATGCGATTGTGGATGCCTGGAAAGCCCGCCAGAAACAGTTCAGGGCTGTTGGATTTCATATTTCCGGAACACTGCTGGAGACCGCAGGATTCGGTATGGCGCCGACAACCGGCTACACGAAAGTCATGCCGGCTCCCGCAGAAGATGAAACGTCAGGCATGACAGGGACTGTTGTGCTGGACCTGGAGCGGGGGCGACTGCGGAGACATCAGGTAAAAAGTCGCCGGATGTGGATCCCGGCGTCGAAGTCATTTCAAAGTTTTCCCTGGGACCAGTTGGTGGTCTTCAATGGATCCAGGTTTAAGTCGTACGCACCGCACGCACTGAACCTGGCAAAGGCGCCGGTGCCAGGCTTGAAGGGTATCGAACTGAATATTGCCGCGGCTGATCAGCCACTCGGTATCGTCTTCGACGTGGAATATGATCCTCTGTTGTACGCCTGCGGCATCATCCATACGCAACTCGCCTTTCATCCGTCAGACTTACAGCCCCGGATTGATGTTCGACAGTTCAAGTCGGACGGAATGACACGCCTGGATGAACACGACTGTGTTGTTCTGAGAACAGTCCCGGACGAACTCGAACATCACTTCGAGTACTGGGTTGACGCTGAAGATCACCGGATCATTCGTCAGGCGATTGGATATGGTCTGGCCGAACCAGGGAAACTCTGGCTCAGGACGACGATTGATTATGTAGAGACAGAACACGGACCGATGCCAGATATCTGGATTATCGAACGTCACGATTTTCAAACGGACAGGCTGGCCGTGTACTCAATGAAACTCGATAAGTTTGAAGCCAATCCAGCCGTGTCGGATGCTGACTTTGATATTGATCCGCCGCCTGGCACGCGCGTTACAGATTCAACCCGTCCGAGAGACGCACAGCATTATGTCGTGGGAGAGGCGGGCCAGCCAGACCTGCCGCTCCGTGAATTCGCTCTGCAGCAGGAACACAGCCGGTCGCGATTCCGGATGTATGCCGGTGTGCTCGGATTGCTGGTCCTGCTGGCAGTGGCCGTGTTTGTTTTCCGCCGTCAGCGAGGTACGTGATGGTTAATCATGCTGACAGCGCCTGGAAATCAGGGCGTCGTGGTTTCACTGTCATCGAACTGATGGTCGTCCTGGCCGTGATTGGAATTCTTGTGGCGCTGCTGGTTCCCGCAGTCTTGATGGCTCGAGAAGCCGGACGGCGGACGCAGTGTCGCAACAACCTGCGGCAACTTGGGGTTGCGGTGCACACCTTCGAATCAACGCACCAGTTCTACCCGTCAAACGGCTGGGGTTATCTGTGGATAGGAGATCCGGACCGCGGCGTTGGCCCCAAACAGCCCGGCGGCTGGATCTATCAGCTGCTCCCTTTTATCGAAGCGGATGCTTTGCTGAAGATTGGTGCCGGAATGACGCCTGCTGCAAAAGCGACGGCTCTGGGAAAACTTTGCTCCCACGTACTGCCTTTGTTTCAATGCCCTTCCCGACCGGCGGTCGGTGCTTCTGCGTTGAATCTGTCGCTGGCCTTTAACAACGCTGTGCTGCCCGAGAATGTCGCCAAAACGCATTATGCAATCAACGAAGGAGATTACATCACCGGAACTCCCGGCGGGCCATTGACGCTGGAGGAAGGAGACGCTCCGACCTATTCATGGACGGATGTTTCACAGGCCACCGGAATCTCTTTTCTCCGCAGCGCGGTGCGCCCGGCTGATGTCACCGATGGCACGTCTCATACGTATCTGATCGGCGAAAAATGCGTCAGCAGGGACGGATACCTGAATGCTTCCGACGATGGTTTCGATCAGCCGCTGTACAGTGGAGTCGACCTGGACATCGCCCGCTGGACCACGGGGCCTCCATTGCCCGACGGGTTGTCGCCGGAAGTGCGGCGTTTCGGCAGTGCGCATGCGGACGGGGCGATGTTCGTGTATTGCGATGGTTCCGTCAGAATGGTCTCGTTTCTGATCGATGCTGAAGTGCATCAGGATTCAGGAAACCGACACGACGGAGAAGTACATTGACGTGGTGTGGCTTTGCCTTGCTGAGCATGGAGCCCGGGTGCGCTGTGCGACCCCGGGCTTTGTTGTCAGACGCCTTCGGCGTGCAGTGCCGCAAGAACGGTGCTGGAAACGGCCAGGGTCGGGGCGGTCAGGCTGGATTTAGCGACGTGTCTCAGCACAATAAGTGAACAGGCAGAATTCACGTGAGCCGGATTCGTGCAGCACGAGCCTCTGCTTCACTGCCCTCATGTTCTCGCTGAGTCAACGATGGCCAGGACTCGATTTCATCAATTCGTTTACCGCGGTCGCAAGCCGCTGGTATTCTTTGTCTCTTCATGCTGCGCATTGATGTTGGCCGAGATCGCGGTGCGGATATTGGTCGACGTGCCGAAGATCCATGAGATCAGTGTCTCGGACGAATCCTCGCCCTACATAAAGTCAACCAATCAAATACTTGGGTACGAACTGAAGCCGGGTTTTGTCGGCGTCCATCGAAACGGAGTGACTCGGATTAATTCCCACGGGCATCGAGACCGTTCGCGCGAACTTGAAAAGCCCGATGATGTCAGGCGTGTCATCCTTTTGGGTGATTCGGTGGTCGAGTCCGTCAATTTACTGGGCGACGACATGACCATCAATATCCAGCTGGAGAGTCTGTTTGAGGACGGTAAGACCGAGGTTCTGAATCTTGCCGTTGCTGGCTATTGCACTCGAGCAGAAGCGGAACTGCTTCGCGTCGATGGGGTCAATTACCGGCCCGACACGGTTGTTGTTGTCTTTGTTGAAAATGACTTTCAAAACTTCAACCCGGATCATTCCTTCGAAGGTCGGAGCGGGCAACGCCCCCCGGGGGTCAACAGCCTCTTTCGGCATTCGCATGTCTTTCGGTTACTTTGTGTGCGGCTGAATTGGTTTGACTTCGGTAGCGTTCACCGCCCTGTGAACTGGAATCAGCAGGCGTTGGGAGACAACAATGTTGCTGAGGGATTTGCTCTGATACGCGAGCTTTCAAGATCACACGGATTCGATGTGGTTATTGGTATCTGGCCGGTATTTACGGATTCGATGGTTACAGATCAGCATGTCATGCCGAGTGATCCGGATCACCTTGTGGCAGAACACCTTGCGTGGAATTGCGGCTTTCCGACCTTTCGCTTCTCGCCATACTTTCAACGGGACTGGAAGCGTCAGGTTCGTGCCGGGAAGGCTGAATCGCCCCGGCACTTCTATACGGTGGATGCTGACAGCATGCACCCGAATCCGCGGGCAGCTCGGATCGCCGCAGAAGCGTTATATTCAGTGTTGACCGGACGGCAACCGACCGAACGGCAGTCAGCGTCTTTTGATGCCGCCGAAATCGCGTCCGCATTGGGTAAGCCACGCGAACCGCCAGACCCGCTGCTGGAACGTCGTCCGGCCTACGCCGTCCTGTTGAAGCAAAACCGCCCTCAAGATGCCGTTGCATACCTGGAACAACTTTTGAAGGATGATCCGTCGGATGCCGACGCCTGGTGTCTGCGAGCCGGCTCTTATGGAGCCGACGGGGACCTGTTACAGGCGCTCAGGTGTTATGACCGTGCTCTGGAGATTGATCCGAAGCACGTGGAGGCTTTGGTTTGGCGCGGTGTTATCGACTACACAAGCGGCCAGACAGATACGGCCATAGAATTCCTTCAACGCGCATTGGAACACGCCCCGAACCACGCGCGCGCCTGCTTTCATCTGGGGCTGGCTTACGCTCGACGATCGCCGGACAGGGCCGCCATATATTTTCAACGTGCAACCGAATTATTTCCGACGTATGTAGAGGCCCATCACTATCTGGGACGAATCTATCTGATTCTGAACGAGCCTGAACAAGCGGAAGACGCCTGTCTGCGTGCGATCGATATTGAATATGACAACGCTGATGCACACTACGATCTGGG
Organism: Fuerstiella sp.; assembly: GCA_040222735.1. Lineage (GTDB taxonomy): Bacteria > Planctomycetota > Planctomycetia > Planctomycetales > Planctomycetaceae > Fuerstiella. The sequence goes on from JAVKCM010000070.1 coordinate 62,327, forward strand.
GCGGAGTTATGCGATGCGAGGTTTGTCTGAACAGGCCGTGCAGTCGTTTACAGTTGCCATTCAACTGAGTCCACAGTTCGCCGTTGCACACCTCGCATTGGGAGACGCATTTCAACGAACGGGTGACCTGTCGTCGGCCATTCTGCATCTGAAACAAGCTTCACAACTACAACCAACAGAAACTGAGGCGGCTGGTCGTCTGGCGTGGATTCTGGCCACGGCACATGAGGACGTACTGCGAGACGGGCCGAAAGCCGTTGAGTTGGCTCGCCACTGCGTGGCCCGGGACAGAAACTACCACACGCTTGAGATCCTGGCCGCAGCGCTGGCCGAAACCGGAGATTTTGAATCGGCCTTGAAATATCAACAACAGGCGATTGAGCAGGCTCCGGAGAACGCGTCGAACATACTGAGGTCACGGCTCGAACAATACCGAAAAAATCGTCCGCTTCGCGATTGAGCAGTGTCCTGCCACGGCCCGCGTCAGCAACCATCGTTCAACACAATTCTGCCTTTGCCTCGAACACATACATCCGGTTGCACCGCATTTCGTCTACGCGATTCCATACGAGGATCGCGTTCAAGGTACACGCCTGTTTTTGGACCATTGGGAAGTGGCGCGAGCGACCTGCTTCCGGGGGATCTCGAAGCAAAACACGGCAACTGGTTTCTTCGTGCGAAGTCGCTCAGGGCCGAACGGCTGAGAATCCTCATGGATCGACGTGTCTGTTCGTCCCGACTGAAAAGCCGGGCGGTTACGGTTCATCAGACGTTTGCCTCAGGTCGACCGTCTCTGGTACTTCATCCATTCCCCAATACTGGTGCTGTATCCCGGTTTCGTGCACGGTTACGATGCGAAAGCCGGACGGGTCCTTGCCCAGCGGACGACCGACGGGTCCGGTGGTAATCATTTCCATCGCTCCGGCCCGGCCATAGGAATTGCGGTGGTAATGCCCTGCCAGAACGGCTCGCACTTCGGATTGTTTCAGCAGCTCCAGCAGTGGAGTGCGACGCTGAAGCGGGATGTTGAAGTACTGGTCCGGTTCGTCTTCCGTCTTCAGAAACAGAGGATGATGCTGAAACAGCAGGATGTGCTTCGCTTCTGCGGCCCTCGCATCGCGAAGTTGCTGCTGCAGCCACGTCTGCTGGGCTGCCAGTACTTCCGGAGCACCGGCAGGATCCTTCAGCACACTGGAATTCAGGACGATATTAAAGACGCCTCCAGCCCGGAATGAAAAAGAACGAACCCTGCCATGTCTTTTCGTGTTCGGAATCAAAGGCCTGAAAGGTCCGGTTTGCTGCCTGCGTGAATCGTTCGGGAACCTGAGTGAAAGGTTCTTCTCCGGCGAGTGCAGTCCCGAACCACACGATTGCAACAAGAAACATGACGGCTGTGCAGTGGATCTTCATGGGAGTTCCGCGGAATGTGGTTGTTTGTGGTTATAAGAGCTTGCGGCATTCTAACTGCTGGTCAGGCGTGAGTGTTCCGGGGACGACCTGATGAGCAGAATGATGAGCAGCGCTGAAGTCAGTTGCGAGTTCCAGCTCCGAGAGACTGGAAATCCGTTTCCATTTGCCAGCCACTGCATCCCGCGTCGCTTCAAACGGATTCGTCGTACGTCCTTCGTTGCTTCATCAGGGAACTTTCGGACTGGTCTTTTGTGCACAACAGAGAACATCCACCTGGTCAGCAGATGCGAGGCAGCTGTTCGCCGATGGCGGGGGTGATCACGCGAGTGGCGCCGATGCTGGTGATGGCAGCGACAAGCTTTTGATGCGATGCCGTAACTTCGCCGATGATTGCGGCGTGGCGTCCGAGCGGGTGGTTCTGCATCGTCTGCAGCATCGCTTCAGCGGCGTCGGACGGCACGATGGCCACCAGTTTGCCTTCATTGGCCACCAGCAGCGGGTCCAGTCCGAGGATTTCACAGGCTGCCTGGACATCGGGGCTGACCGGAATCCGATCCTCCTGCAGCAGCATGCCGACGTTCGACGCCCGTGCAATTTCATTCAGCGTGGATGCCACGCCGCCGCGGGTCGGATCTCGCAGCACATGAATGTCGCGGCAGCAGTTCAGCATCGACTGCACCATGCCGTTCAGGGCAGCTGTGTCGCTGGTGATGGCGGCCTGAAATTCAAGGCCTTCGCGGACGCTCATGATGGCCATACCATGATCGCCGATCGTGCCGCTGACGATGATGGTGTCACCGGCGACGGCACGGCTCGGCCCGATGTTGACATCGTCCGGGACGATTCCGAATCCCGACGTGTTGATGTACAGACCGTCTCCGTGACCTTTCTCAACCACTTTCGTATCACCGGTGACGATGGCCACGCCGGCTGCTGCGGCTGCGCGAGACATGTGTTCTGCGATAAGGCCCAGAGAATCGACGGGAAATCCTTCTTCAACGATAAACCCGGCACTCAGATACAGCGGCGCAGCACCGCTCATGGCAATATCGTTGACGGTCCCGTTCACGGCCAGATCACCGATGCTTCCGCCGGGAAAGAACAGGGGACGAACCACAAAGGAGTCGGTCGAAAAAGCCAGCCTCTGAGCGCCGACCTGAACGACCGACGAATCGCCCAGGCGTTCCAGCGCGGGGTTGCGGAAGGCCGGCAGAAACAGATGTTCAACAAGTTCTCCGGACAACAGGCCGCCGCCGCCGTGCCCCAGCACAATTGACGGATAGTCGCGCAGCGGCATCGGGCAGCACCAGTCGTCCATGCCGGTACCGGCGGCCGATTCACCGGAACCATCGCTCATGCGGTGGCCTCCGTCCGCATTCCTTCGACGTCCGGAAACCGCCCGTAGTTGAAATAAGCTGCGCACGCTCCTTCACTGGATACCATGGTGGCTCCGAGAGGTGTCCGGGGTGTACATTCTGTTCCGAAGGCGCTGCATTCGTTGGGTTTAATGGTGCCCCGCAGCACGTCGCCGCTGCGACACTGTGATGATTCGCAGGGACAGATGTCGGATACCGGAAACCGCTGTTCGGCGTCGAAGTCGTGATAGGCCTCACTCAGCTTCCAGCCGCTGTTCGGTATCACACCGATGCCGCGCCAGGCACGGTCTGTGACCGTGAACACCTGCTGCAGCGTCTGCTGAGCCGGAATATTGCCGTCGTGAGTGACCACGCGGGCATACGCATTTTCCACTTCCGTCTGCCCTGTTTCCAGCTGAGCCACTGCCCGGCGAATGCCGTCCAGAATATCCAGCGGTTCGAATCCCGTGATAATGATCGGCACGTGATGTTTTCGGCAAAGATCGGGATACTGCCAGAAGCCCATCACGCTGCACACATGACCGGCGGCCAGAAACGCCTGCACTCGATTGTCGGGTGCGGCCATGATGGAATCAATGGCTGGCGGCACCAGCACATGTGAGACCAGCGCAGAGAAGTTGGTAAGATTCTGCTGCTTTGCCATCTTGATCGCCATGGCATTGGCGGGCGCCGTGGTTTCGAAGCCGATGGCAAAGAAGACGACCTGGCGGTCCGGTTCCTGTCGAGCAATCCTGACAGCATCCAGCGGTGAATAAACGATCCGCACGTCGCCGCCGCCGGCCCGGATGCTGAACAGATCCTGCGAACTGCCCGGAACCCGCAGCATGTCACCGAAGGAACAGAAGGTGACGTCCGGGCGAGCCGCAATGGCCAGCGCCTTGTCGATGACGTCCAGCGGCGTCACGCAGACCGGACAGCCCGGGCCGTGAATCAGCTGGATGTCAGCGGGCAGAATCTGGTCGATGCCATGGCGGATGATGGAATGAGTCTGCCCGCCGCAGACCTCCATGATGGCCCACGGTCTGGTTGTCAGTCGGCGGATCTCGGTCGCCAGCTGGCGTGCTCTGACTCCGTCCCGGAACTCGGTCAGGTACTTCATGTCGATGTCCCGTCGGCGTCGTCTCGCAGTTCGGCCAGTTCCTCCTGAAGCATCCCCAGTTCCTCAAACATCTGCAGCGTTTCCAGAGCAGACGCTTCGTCAATCCGACTGATCGCAAAGCCGACGTGCACGATGGCGTAATCACCGACACGGATCTCCGGCACATAGACCAGACACACTTCTTTGGAAACGCCGCCGAAGTTCATGGTGCCCATGGGAGCGCCGTTTTCTTCGTACAGTTTTGTAATTCGTCCGGGGACGGCCAGGCACATCGCAGAGATTCCTTTACGAGACCACTGATTCTGTCCGTTTCTGCCGGCGTTCGCAATCAGGTTGGTTAGGACCGAGCGGAAAATAAGTGGCGTAAGCTTCCAGCTTGCGATGCAGAGAAAAAAGCAAGCTGGAAGCTTACGCCGCGGGATGCAGGAAAACGCAAGCTGGAAGCTTACGCCACGTTTCGACACGACAGTAATTTTCCGTTTGATCTTTAGCGGTGGTTGCTGCTGGTCTCTGATTGTTGGCAACAAGGCCCGGGATTCCAGCGGGAACTGAATGATTCGCGGCTCGGCCGGCGATCTGCTGCTGATTTCGAACGGCAGCAGGTGGCCTTTCCGGTGAGAGCAGATGATGTTTCCGACAGCAGAGATCAGCGGTCCTGACGCTGCGGCAACCGGCCGGTGGCCAGAAAACGTTGTGCCACGACGGCCTGCCCCAGAGCAATGCCGCCGTCGTTCGGCGGAACCTCACGATGCACGAGCACTCTGAAACCGCTGCTTTCCAGTCGCCGGACCGTCAGCTGCAGCAGCAGCACATTCTGAAACACGCCGCCGCTGATGGCTACGGTGGTGATTCCGGATTCTCGGCGCACCAGCTGACTCAGCTGCTGCACCATTTCTGAAACCGCAGCATGAAAGCGGGCGGCGATCACGGCACGTGGAACACGGCGATTCAGGTCCGAAACAATGCCGGCGAGCAGCGGCTGCGGGTCCACCTGAACCGGCACATCGTCGCTCAGCCGGAACCGGTAGCCAGAGGTCGCGTGATCGCGGCCCGCCGTCGCTTCCAGTTCCATCGCCGCCTCGGCTTCATAGTCGACGACGTGTCGTATGCCGATCAGCGAAGAGACGGCGTCGAACAGCCGCCCCATACTGCTGGTCAGAACACAGTTCAGTCCGCCTTCCAGCTGCGTCTTCAGGATGGTTTGTTCTTCGGCCGGACACACGTCCACGCAGGGCAGCGCCTTGTCCCACGGCAGATCCGCCGCCCACAGATGTGCCAGCGCCGATCGGTAGGGCCGCTGTACGGCGGCATCGCCGCCCGGCAGCGGGACGTACTTCAGATGAGCCACCCGAGAGAAACCTTCGTCGTCGACCTGCAGAACTTCACCACCCCAGATGGCGCCGTCCGTCCCGTATCCCGTGCCGTCAAAGCAGATCCCGATGACTGGTTCTCGGCAGTGATGTTCGGCCCGCACGGACTCAATATGAGCATGGTGGTGCTGAACGGTGACCAGCGGAATATCTGCGTCGTCGGCAAAGTCTTTTGCCCATGTCGTCGACAGATAGCCGGGATGTCGGTCGCACGCGACGACCAGCGGCTGAATTCGATACAACGCAGTAAAGTGTTCGACACTGCGCTGAAATGCCTGCAGTGTTTCCAGATTGGCCATGTCGCCGATGTGCTGACTCAGATACGCATATCGATCCCTGGTCAGGCAGAACACAGCCTTCAGTTCACCACCAACCGCCAGGACGGACGGACCGGTCGACGCCAGCTGAAGCGGCAGCGGCGCAAAACCCCGCGATCGGCGGATCGGCAGGCTGCGGCCGGCAAAAGGCCGAATCACGGAATCGTCACAGACGACGTGAATCGGCCGATCGTGCAGCAGAAAGTCATCGGCCAGCGAGGCCAGTCGGATTTCGGCTTCTGAATTCGTTCGGACAATCGGTTCTTCCGCAAGGTTGCCGGACGTCATGACCAGCGCGGCGTGGTGTTCCAGCAGCAGATGGTGCAGCGGAGAACAGGGCAGCATCAGGCCGATGGAATCGTTGCCCGGCGCCACCAGCGGTGAAACGATGCGAGCGTCGCGGCGTCGCCTGAGCAGCACAACCGGGCTTTCCGGGGATGTCAGCAGAGATTCTTCGTCAGCCGTCAGCCGGGCAATCTGACGAGCCGTTCCGAGGTCGGCGACCATGACCGCAAACGGTTTGTTGCCGCGACGCTTTCGCCGACGCAGTTCTGCAACGGCATCATCATTGGTGGCATCACACGCCAGATGAAATCCACCGATTCCCTTTACTGCCACAATTCTGCCCAGGGCCATGGCCTTGTCGAACTGCCTGATGGCCGAAGCCGCCGACATGGCCTCCGACACAGCTGCCGGGTGGTCGGCGGCTCGCCTTCCGTCTACGAACCGAATCTGTGGCCCGCATTGCGGACAGGCATTCGGCTGTGCATGAAACCTGCGATCAGCCGGATTCTGATATTCGGCTTCGCATAAAGAACACATGGTGAACGACGCCATCGTGGTCGCCGGTCGGTCATACGGGACATCGCGAATGATCGTGAATCGCGGCCCGCAGCTGGTGCAGTTGATAAACGGATAGCGGTAGCGTCGGTTGGCGGGGTCCCGCATTTCAGAAAGGCAGGCATCACAGGGAGCCATGTCGGGAGCAATTGGTGTGCTGGCGTCGGGCCTTCCGGTACTTCCGACAATCACAAATCTGTTCGAATGCTGAATCGGTATTCCGGCCTGCGTGAGGTTGTCGATGCGGGCGAGGGCAGGGCCGTCGGTGCTCAGCCGGCGAGCAAACTCAAGGAGTGCTTCGCGTCGGCCTTCGGCTTCGATGGTGACTCCGGACGAATGATTCCAGACCGCGCCGGTCAGCTGCAGTTTCAGTGCGAGTCCGTGAATAAACGGTCGGAACCCGACGCCCTGGACAATTCCTTCCACATTAATGCGATGTCGCTGCAGGTCTGGAGGCATAAAACTGTATCTGGATCGAGCGACAAACCGCACTTGACGAAACCGTGCCTGACGCAAGGCTCCACTGCTTCCGCCGCCCACAGGTCTGTCGTTCAGAGTCGGGTAGCAGTGGGCGGGCGAGGCTTGTCAAGAGCCATCAGTTGAATGGCGTTGAACATGGAATAGCCACTGCCGTCGCGGTGGCTGACGATTTTGACCGGTGTGCCGGCGACCGCCTCGAATTCGAAGACAACATACTGGCATCCTTCGCGGAATTCCTTCGACCGAAAATCCCATGAACCATCATTAAGCGTGGCCTTCTTTCCGTAGGACTTTGTGCCGACTTTCAGTTCGATTTTTGCATTCTGATCCGGAGCATCACCGTGAGCATATACATATGCCCGATATCTGCCGGCTTCCAGGTCCAGAATGGTGACTTCCAGATCGACACACCGACAGTTGTGATAGATGTAGGCCGCAAAAATGCCCGTATGCCCCTTCACTCCCCATTCACCGTCGTGCCGGGAAACTCGAAGCCTGGCCGTGCTGCCAGTGGCGTCCGGATGCCGCATATAGTCAATCGCGGTGGTGCCGATGTCGACAAAATTCCAGACGTCGCCCGGAGTTCCGACAACTCCATCATAATGGCCCTGCCCGGGGTCGTGTGCAAATCCGATGTTCAGTCCCTTCGGGTTGCTGATCGGTGCCGAAAATCCCGAAAGTCCCGGCGGTTTCCGGCCTGAGTTTGCCTGCCCGGCTTCAGTCTGGGCAGCCGCAATCTGGCCGACTTCAACCTGTCTGCTCTGAACCGGTGTACCGGATTCTTTCTGGCGTGCGGAAGGCGGGTTGCGGGCAACTGCCTGGCCTGAGGCCGCCTGGTCAGCCGAGGCCATGAGTCTGCTTCCGCAGAGACCGCTCAGCGCCAGACAGGCGGCCAGCGTGACCAGAATTCCGTTTCCTGGCCATGTTGGCGAGGACGGGTCGCCGGGCTGCAGGATCCGTCGGATTCGTTTCATCGTCAGACTGCCGCCGCGGCCCGGAAATCCCATGGCCAGCTGCGGTGCGGCGCGACGCTGTTCAATGGTGGACATGGCCTGAACATAAACGGTCCTGTTGCCGGACATCACAATCGCCTCATCGTCGCAGCAGTATTCTCGTTCACAGCGGATACGGCTGCTGAGGTACCAGACAACGGGATGATAGAACAACAGGGTTGATGTGAATGTCTGAATCAGATTCACCAGGTAGTCCTGCCTTCTGATGTGCGCCAGTTCGTGGGCCAGAATGGCGTCCAGTTCACCGAACGAAAGCCCCGTCAGCAGACTCGGCGGCAACAGAATCACAGGCCGCAGCCAGCCAATGACGGCCGGACTTTCAATGGCCGACGATTCCATGATCTGCACCGGCTTCGAGATGTTCATCCGCTTCTTCAGCATTAACATTCTATTGGTGACGGATTCGTCCAGGATGCTGCGCCCGTGCGTCCGGATGCGTCGGGTGACAAACCATCCGCCCAGATTGACCAGAGAAATCAGCAGCACGCAGATTCCCCAGCCGGCGACCACAAAAGGGAACCACGCGGTCATCCGGTCGCGGACCGTCCGAGCCACCACAGCCGATGCGCGCTCAGATTCCACGGTACCAGCTACCGGCTGCCGCTGCGTTTCCATGACCGGAACGGACACTTCCATCCGGTGTCCGAAAACACTCGCTGGCGCCGCCGGACTTCTGTCGCGGTGGTGAACAGCGGCGTGCGTATTCGACGTGACAACCGACGGCGGAGTGACCATCACGAACGTGGCGACCACGGGGACATAACACGATGCCAGCCCCAGACTGGCAATCCAGTACCGCAGACCGGCCGAACGTGCTGAGCAGGCGATGATGGCCATGCCTGTCAGAGCTCCGATGATCGAAACCTGCCACAGCGAATGAGCCAGCGTCCAGCCGATGCGCCAGACAAGCTCAGCGACGAAGTCATTTACCATCTGTCTGCTCCTGGTCTATGAGATTCTGAATCTCGGTCAGTTCATCGGCCGTCAGACGTCCGGAGGAGACCATTCCCATGACCAGCCGCATTGCTGATCCGTGGAAGGCTTTCCGGGCAAGATCATCCAGCAGCTGCCGCTGCGTCCACGACTGTGAGCGTGCGGCCCGGTAGACCTGGGGACGCACCGAATCGTTTCGTTTCAGCAGCCCCTTCTCAAGCATCACCTGCATCATCTTCAGCGTGGTTGAATAGCCGGTTTCGCGGTCTTCGGACAACGCTTCGTGAACTTCCCGCACCGTGCTCGGTCCGTGTTTCCACAGGACGCTGAGAATGCTGAGTTCGACTTCTGTGGGCTGCGCTGAACCTGGCCGCGCCATCGTGCCGTTTCCCTGTCGCTGAGTTTGACGAATTCTTTCGTGGATTGCTGATTGTTGACGAAAGAATTCGTCAAGTCAACGGCAGAATCCCGAGCTGCGGGTACTTCTGGCCTGACTGGATGATCTCAGCGGATCGTCTCAGCGGGCGGGGTGGTTGGGTCTGTCACTGAGCCAGGCGGATTTCGATCTCGGAATCTTCCTGCATCGGGTTCGGGCAGCGTTTTACCCATTCCACCGTCTGATCCATGGAATCGACGTCCCACAGCCAGTAACCCGCCACCGGTTCTTTATTCTTCATCAATTTTTGATCAAAACATCAGATTTGCTTCAGCGAGTCTGCGTTAGCCTTCCCCTGATCGAATGCATTCTCAGCCAGCCGGAGCGAATACAACATGAACATTGAGGAGCAGGACTCCAGTTTTTCCTCACGCGTAAGCCAGGGTCACCTTGACAATTTTCTGCGGAAGGTCGAGGCTGCAGAAAGCCCTGACGCACTGCGACGCCTTCAGCAGGTCATTGACTTCGCCTTCGAAAGACAAATGATCGATGAAGCCGGCCGCGAAAAGCTGCTGACCGCCATCAGCCATCAGGCCGCCCTGCTGCCCGATGGCTGCTGAAGTTACCGGGCCGCGGTCGTCGCGCACCGGGCGGCCGCCGCCGGGTGATCTGATCCCGTTCCCCGATATTCTCACCTGCCGGTGATCGCAGACGTGATACCGGGGTTCTGCAGAATGGCGCTCAGCACGCCGATGGACGGCACCTTTTATGCCGTCTTCGGATCAGAAGGTCACCGGCAGCGCGTGATGGCGGACTGCGTGTTTCGGCAGCACCGCAGCGTTGCCAGGATCGCCGCGTTGAACGCCGGCAGGTCCTCTGCCGGAGCCCGAGTTCGGTTGGGGTTCTGACCGCGCCGACACGTCGACCGGCGTCTATCTGTCGGTGCCGGCCGACGGGCCGTTCCATTTGATTTTCGCTATATGAATGCTGTTGTCCGCGCCGTATTTGTTGTCCACCGGCATCACGTAATTCGGACCCCAGGTCTGCATCCACTCGGTCACCGTCACCCACGTTTCATTCGGTGAGACGGTGGCCACGCCGAAGTTGCCCAGTCTGGCACCTCGTTCAGGAACCAGAATCCGTTCTGTGCTGCGGATGATGTGCAGTTTGTCCGGATCAACCTGAGCAATAAACAGCGGCGCACGATGGCGGAAGACATGATCATTGTCGGCGCCCTTCCTCGTGTAAACCAGAAACAGTCCGTTGGCGTGCGTCACCCAGTGCTGTTGAGTGTTGTAGTTGCCGAGATCGCTGCCGTCATCAAATGTCCAGCGTCGCGGTTCGTCGTAATTCAGACCGTCGGTGCTGCTGGCCACGTAGCCATGGTCGTCGTTGCGAAGGGTCAGAAAGAACCGCTTGCCGAACTTTGTCACGGACGGTTCGTACAGGCCGCGTTTGACGTCAATCGTCATCTCTGTACCGTGTTTCACGTACCTGAGTTCTTCGCCGTCGAATTCGCACAGGCAGACGGTGACGCTGTACTGACTTTCGGTCGGCACCTTGTAGTACACCGGCAGCAGAATATCGCCGTTCGCCAGATCAAAACGCTGGACACTGCCGGCTCCGCAGTCGTGAAAACGGGGCTCGTCGGGCATTTTCAGGTGTTTTGCCTTACCCCAGGTCTGCGTTTCAGGGTCGTAGATGGAATACGGTGTCTGGCGTGTGCGCACTCTCATGACCTTGTTGTCTTCGTACATCGCCGTGTGCCCCGTGCCGAGCAGTTTGCCCGTGGCCTGATGCCACGTCGGCGTGAAGTCACAGATTGCTTCCTCGTGGCGATCGTCAATTCGGCGGCGTCGGAAGGATTCCTGCGGAACCAGCGGCGACCAGGTCTGGCCCAGATCGCTGCTGGACGTCGAATTCAGGGCATAGAACACGTCTGATCCCGTGATCATCAGTGGCTGAGTCGTAACCACCACGGTGGGAGCTGACCGGTCATCAGTGGACGGCACGATACCGGCGCGGGCGTGGACCCAGCATTTTGTGCCGTCATAACCTTTGGTCAGGACGGACCGTTCGATCGTGAACGGCACGGCGTCCGGCTCGCTGGCGCGGACTGATGTTCCGAAGGAAAGGAGGCCGCTGATCAAGACCGCGATGCCGGCAATCTGCGGCAAAGATAATTGACGGGTATCTGTTGAGACGGAGTGTCGCATGTTGTGTTCCGAGTTCTGGTGGGTTGTAGAAAGGAAGTGACAGGGCAGTTGCAGGATTCGGTTGTTCGTGGGTTGTTCGGGATGAATGCCCGTCGGATATTGGTGCGAAGCACGGAAGTCGCCGGGGATGCAGAAACGTTTTACCAGGCCGAAGGTCGCCTTTCGCTCCGCGAAAGAGCGTCTTCTCCTGCGCTGTTTCATTCTAAGTCAGTGAATCAACCCAATACACCCTCCCCGCGCCGCGGGTCGCCGTTGAAGCGGCGTTGAGCCGCTTCAACCAGGGGAGGGGTCGCTCGCTGCCGTTGTCGCTCGGCCCCTCAATTGTTTCGCCTGAACGGCGAACCAATTTCGACCCTCCCACTTCGCGGGCGGGTTTTGTTGTAGTACGTAAGACAAATGTCTGGAAGGCGCTGTGATGGAGTCGATTTTGACAAGTAATTTCGCTTCGTTGGAGGGCCCCGTGTTTCCCAAAGCCCGACGGTTTTGGGGTGTCGGTGCCGACCAGATCAGGGAACCCGCTGCGGTGCTGCCGTGTCGGCGTTCATTTTCTGAGGCAGTTGAAACACGTCCCCGGCAAGATCTGAAATATACAGGCGAGACTCGGATGGCTGACGACCGTGGCCGTCCGCCCAGATGGCAATAAAGTCGGGGTGAGCGTTCAGAGCTCGACGAACGTAGGTGTGATTCATCTCGCTGTCTCTGGTCATCGTGCGATCTCGCTGCCATGTGGCACCCTGGTCAGTGCTTTTCCACATGGCGATTTCGCCACCCGGGTTGTAGGGCTGAGGTCCGGTTTCTGTGGGGCCGATGATTCGCCAGTCGTTGTCGGCGATCATCCACAGTTCTCCGAAATCGTAGTTGTTGTCCGAGGTGGTGACGCTGGAAACCAGCCATTCGCGGCCGGTCCAGCGAGCAACCGTCCACGTGCGAGGATCATTTTTCGGGCCGGATTCGTATCCTCCGCTGGTGATGTACAGCAGGACCGGGCGATCCTGTGAATCGAAGCGCAGGTCCTTCAGATAGACATTCTTTCCTTCGCTTTCGTAGTCGCGGACCAGGGCGTCGTTGTGGACGTCGGTCAGCGGAAGACTTAATGGTCGCCCGTCCGCCGTGTGCCACGAACGGCCACTGTCACCCGTTTCAACGTAATACAGATTGGTTCGCCAGTTCAGTCCTTTGCCTGCCGGGTGGTAATTGAACATCGATCCGGATTTCGACGAGCCGGCGCCGCTGATCTGATAATGCCCTTCGCCGATGGCGGCGATCCGCTGCCATTCGCTCCACTGCTGTCCGTCATCACTGTTCATGAAACAGATGGTCCGCGCCGCGGGGTAGCTGTAACGAGTAAAAAAGGCCTGAAACTCGCGGTTCCTGGTCCGCCACACCTGCATGTAGGAAAAATTGGTGATGGCCACGCGTTCGGCACTGTTCAGCCGTGTGGCATCAATCAGCTGGAATTCGTCGATGTCATAGGGACGTTTGCTGCGGTGAATGTATGACGGACGGGAGCGGCCGTGAGACGTTGAAAAGATCCAGATGTGACCGGCTTCGTCCACTGAAATCACCGGGTTGTCGTGTGCGTCATCGGTCTGTTTGTCCAGCAGCACCGTCGGGCGGGGGACGGTGCCGGTTGCATGGTCAAAATACGACACCATGTGCAGCAGTTTCCGGTTGCTGTCGGCCGTGGTTCCGCCATAGCAGAAGAACGTTCTGTCGACCTGTTTACAGTAGATTGCAAAAGGCCGGTGTTTGGCGCAATACGTCCCCAGGCCACCGCTGTACTTGTAGACATATTCGTCGTTGGACGGCTGGTTCATGTACCAGATGCCACGGTAACCGTCTGCTTTTTCATTCAGCGTGATCTTCTGTGTCGGCTCATCAGCCGCTGCCGCTGTCGTGAATAGAAGGGCGGCCGCTACGGCGAGCCGCACCCGGCAATGATTCCGGCGTTGAACTGAATTCATGGGTCGTGATCCTCTGCCATGTCCTGCAGGCGGGCCATGGATATGCGACGATCATGTCTGCTGTCGTTGCCAAACCTTTGCGGTGTCTGAACCACAGGATTCCGAACCCGACTGCACAATAATGGTCATGTCCCGTTTCACATGCAGGACCGCCGGACGTTTCCTATCATTCACCGGCAGATTCTGCAAACCATACTCCGCTTCCTGAAACCGAACTGAACCATGGACCCCTTGAACGACAACGCCCTTCGCTCAGCGATGAAGTCACATCGGCGAATCATCATCCTTACCGACGGCTACTCAACGCCGTTTGTGGCCAAGACTGCCATCAGTCTGCTGCGATACCGCACGGGAGATGTTGTGGCGGTCATTGACCGGGAGGCGGCCGGCCAGACGGCTCAGCAGCTGCTGAACGCCGGTGGCGAGATACCGGTGGTGGAGGGCCTCGCCGGCGTGCCCGAAGCAGATGCACTGTATGTGGGAATTGCTCCGCCCGGCGGCAGGCTGCCTGAAGAATGGCGTCCGTTGATTCTGGAAGCGCTGGGTCGGGGGCTGGACGTGGTTTCCGGGCTGCACGACTTTCTGATCGATGACGAAGAATACGTCTCTGCCGCCGCACAGGCCGAAGCGGCCCTGATTGATGTCCGACGGAACAGGCACAAGTCGACCGCTCAGGGCCATCGCTTTCGTCCGGGCAATCTCAGAATTCATTCCGTGGGTCATGACTGCAGCGTCGGCAAGATGGTGACCACGCTGGAAATTCAGCGAGGCCTTGTGGCCGCCGGGTATGACGCCAGATTTCTGGCCACCGGGCAGACGGGGATCATGATCTCAGGCGAAGGCGTGCCGATCGACTGCGTGGTCGCGGATTTCGTGAATGGCGCCGCCGAAGAACTGGTCCGTCAGAATGAACAACATGATTTTCTGCTGGTCGAAGGGCAGGGCAGTATCTCGCACCCGTCATTTTCCGCGGTGACGCTGGGGCTGCTGCACGGGTGTGCTCCGGACGGCCTGATCTTCTGTTACGAAGCCGGGCGTGAGCAGGTCAAGGGACTCGACAATGTCGATATTCCCAGGGCTGCAGATCAGATGCGTGCATACGAAGCGATTGCCGGCCTGCGTCATCCCTGCAGAATCATCGGAGTTGCCGTCAACACCCGGAATCTGACGGCCGAAGCTGCCGATGCCGAAATTCTTCGGGCAGAAGATACGTTTGGCCTGCCGGCCTGCGACGTGTACCGCACCGGAGCCGACAAGCTTGTGCAGGCCTGTCTGTCACTGCGCGCGGAGGTGCTGGTCGGATGAAGCTGACGCTGTACAAACTGAAGCTGCCGCTGGCGCACGAATTCACGATCGCCCGAGGGTCAATCACCACTCAGCCCGCCCTGATCGTGGAACTCGAACACGAAGGCCGGCAAGGTCTGGGCGAGGTGACTGAGAACGCGTACTACGGCCATACCTTTGATTCAATCACCGCCTCGCTGAAGAAGGTGATCGGTCATGTTGAACGGTACGCCACGCAGTCACCAGCCGATCTGTGGTCAGACATGTGCGAACTGATCGGTGGTGATATGTTCGCGCTGTCCGCGCTCGACATGGCGGCGCATGACCTGAACGGTCGACGGCAGAACATTCCGACCTGGCAGGACTGGGGACTGGAATGGTCGAACGTGCCGGACAGCAGTTACACCATCGGAATTGATTCCATCGACACCATGGTGGCCAAGCTGAACGAGCAGCCTGACTGGAGCATCTACAAGATCAAGCTTGGCACGCCGCAGGACATCGAAATCGTGACCGAACTGCGCAGGCACACAGACGCTGTGTTTCGGGTCGACGCCAACTGCGGCTGGACGGCAGACGAAGCGATTCGAAATTCGAAGGCACTGGCAGAACTGAATGTGGAGTTCATTGAACAGCCCATGCCCGCCGGTGCCTCAGAACAGGACAGGACCCGGCTGGCGGCTGAGTCGGCTTTGCCGATCATCGCGGACGAAAACTGTCAGACGGCGGATGATGTGGCGCGCTGTGCCGGCTTTTTTCACGGCGTCAACGTCAAGATCTGCAAATGCGGCGGACTGACACCGGCCCTTCGCATGCTGCACGAAGCACGAACACTGGGGATGAAAACCATGGTGGGCTGTATGGTCGAAAGTTCAGTCGGTATCAGCGGAGCTGCGCAACTGCTTCCGCTGCTGGACTATGCAGACCTGGACGGAGCCGTGCTGCTGAAGGATGAACCGGTTTGTGGTGCAACGGTCGTCAACGGCCGTGTGACTCTGTCAGAACGGCCCGGCTGCGGCGCCACATTGCTGAATGATCGCCTTGATGAATTTCTGGTTTGTCCGCCGGAAGTGCTACGCTGAAGCCGCCGCAACTGACGGCACCACGTCTGGCCACGTCAGACCGATCACTTACAGGAACTGCTATGAAACATCTCGCCCTGCACGTCGTGCTGATTGCTCTGTCGGCCGCTTCGTCGGCCGCCGCTGCGGACCGGCTGGACATCGTGATTCGAGGCGGCAAAGTTGTCGACGGAACCGGCGCTCCGTGGTATCTGGCAGATGTGGGAATCGATGAAGGAAAGATCGTGCGTATTGGCCGGATTGCCGCGGACGAAGGCGATCAGGTCATTGATGCGACCGGACTTGTTGTGGCTCCGGGCTTCATCGACATGATGGGGCAGACGGCGTCGCCCATGGTGGATGATCCGAAGACCGCAATCAACCTGCTGACTCAGGGGATTACCACAATCAACGCGGGTGAAGGTGGTTCTGCGGCACCGCTCAGCGATGATGAAGGAGCACGCCGGGGCTGGACGACGATGGCCGAGTACTTCACGCTGGTTGAATCCCGAGGCCTTCCGGTGAATCTGGTGCAGACCGTCGGGCACACGCAGGTGCGGCGGATTGTCCTTGGCGATGCAGACCGCCGTCCGTCAGCAGATGAGCTCAGCAGGATGCAGGATCTGGTGCGGGAAGGGATGAGAGCCGGTGCCATTGGTGTCTCAACCGCCCTGATCTACCCGCCTGCTGTCTACGCAGAAACGGAAGAAATCGCAGCTCTGGCTGCCGCGGCCGGCGAATTCGGCGGCCGCTATTACACTCATATGCGCAACGAGGGCGACCGGCTGCTGGAAGCGATCGACGAGGCGCTGGAGATCGGGCGGGCGGGCCGGACGCCGGTTCACATCTTTCATCTGAAGGCGGCCGGCCGCGGAAACTGGGGCAAAATGCAGCTGGCCATCGCCAGCATCAAAGCCGCCCGCGCTGCCGGCGAGCAGGTGACGGCCGACATCTATCCGTACGTCAACAACGGGCTGGGCATCGCCGCGCTTATCCATCCCCGGCACTTCGCCGATGGCTACGATACTCTGCGTCGGCGTCTGGATAATGCCGAACTGCGAGCGGAAATCCGCAGCGAGATCGAATCGACATCGGGCTGGGAAAACTGGTTTCGGCATGCCGGCAGCAGCTGGGATCGAATCATCATCGGTCAGAGTAATCATTCCGGGTACACAGAGCTGGACGGACAGTCGGTTGCCGCCATGGCCGCCGCGAAGAACGAAGATCCGTGGGACACGTTCTTCAACCTGGTGCAGTCCGGAGCATTCGCGCTGCCTGAGACAATGACGGATGCCAACAAGATCATGGCGATGCAGCAGGATTTTGTTTCATTCTGTACCGACGTCGGGCCGGCCGGAGGAAGCCGGTCGGCCTCACATCCGCGTGCCTTCGGTTCTTTTCCACGGCTGCTTTCCCGATATGTTCGTGACCTCGGAGCAATCTCGCTGCAGCGTGCCGTGGCTCAGGCCAGTGCGGCCGCAGCCAATGATGTGCTGGCCTACGATCGAGGTCGCATTGCGGTTGGTCTTGCCGCAGACGTCATCGTTTTTGATTACGAGAAGCTGGCGGACACCGCCGATTTCGCGAATCCTCATGCGCTGTCAAAGGGGATGAAGCACGTCATCGTCAACGGCATCAGCGTGCTGAAAGACGGGCAGCAGACTGACGCCCGACCTGGACGCGTTCTGCGCGGGCCCGGTTACCGTCCTGAGACGGCACCGTATAACGTCAGGTCCGGCGAAGACGATCCTCGATTTGCCGGCTACGATCGAAGAATGCGTGCGTTTATGAAGGAACACCGTGTTCCCGGGGCTTCCATCGCCGTGACTCATGAGAGCCGCGTGGTGTTTGCACGCGGTTATGGCTATGCAGATATTGCTGCGGCAGAACAGGTGCGGCCCGAAAGCCTGTTTCGCATCGCAAGTATCTCTAAGCCGATCACCGCGGTTGCCATTCTGCAGCTTGTCGAAAACGGGCAGCTGAAGCTGGATGACACGGTCCTGTCCGTGCTGGATTACGAGCACGACATTGCCACGGCCGGTGAAGACTTTGATCCTCGCTGGCGGGACATCACCATTCGACACCTGCTGCAGCATCGAGGTGGCTGGGACCGCGGAAAATCATTTGACGCCATGTTCCGGTCGGTGGAATTTGCCAACCGGGCGGGAACGGATCCTCCTGCGGATCAGGCGACGGTGATCAAGACCATGCTCTCATATAAACTCGACTTTGATCCGGGTGAACGCTACGCCTATTCCAACTTCGGGTACTGCCTGCTGGGGCGCGTCATCGAAAAACTGACGGGGCAGTCTTATGAAGAATACGTCAGACACAACGTGCTCGCTCCCATCGGCGTGACATCCATGCGCATCGGAGCGACTCTACTGACAGGTCGAACAGTAAACGAGGTCCGTTATTATCAGCCGGGGACTGCTGAATCGGTGTTTCAGCAGAACGTCGGTGAGCAGGTCGCCTGGCCGTATGGTGCGTGGCATCTGGAAGCCATGGATTCGCACGGCGGCTGGATTGCCTCAGCCACCGATCTCGCAAAATTCGCCGCCGCCTTTGATGACCCGGAGCACTGCCCCATTCTGAGCGCCGACAGCATCCGGCTGATGTACGAACGTCCGCCCGGGCAGGCCGGCTATCAGGAGGACGGGACGCCGAAAGACACGTATTATTCGCTGGGCTGGATGAATCGTGTGGTCGGTCCCGACAGGATCAATCACTGGCACACCGGCTCACTGGGCGGCACTGCCACGATTCTGATCCGACGTCATGACGGCAGGAACTTTGTCGCGTTGCTGAACACGCGGGTCAGCCCGTCGGCCGGTCATCTGGGCCGGGTTATCGATAGTCTGCTGCACAAGGCCGCCGACGACGTCAGAAACTGGCCCGAGCCATGAGCGGCCGTCTGCCGGGTGCCACATCAGTCGACCATGCAACGGTCGGCAACAGGGTGCACCTGACTTAACTGCACAGCGTTTGGGACCGAGCGGAAGACAAGTGGCGTAAGCTTCCAGCTTGCGATGCGGGAAAACGCAAGCTGGAAGCTTGCGCCACGCGATGCGGGAAAACGCAGGTTGAAAGCTTGCGCCGCGTGATGCGGGAAAACGCAAGCTGGAAGCTTACGCCACGCGATGCAGAAAAACGCGAGCTGGAAGCTTGCACCACGTTTCGACACGACAATAATTTTCTGTTTGATCCTTATCCCGACATCTCCAGCCCGGACATTGTGCCCGTGCCGGTGCCAAAGGTCTCGGTTTCCATGCCCAGACGCTGCAGCATCGAAACGAACAGCTTCGGCAGCGGGTAGTTGTTCTGGCGATCGAACGCCAGGTGCCGGCCATGCCGGAATCCGCCGCCAGCCAGCAGCACGGGCATGTTTTTGGTGTCATGGCTGCTGGCGTTGCCGAGATTCGAACCGAACAGCACCATTGTTGTGTCGAGCAGCGATCCTGTTACTTCGGAGCTTTGCCGCAGCCGGTCCAGGAAGCCACGAAATTCCTGAATCAGCGCGGATTCGACAACCGTCAGCTGAGCAATCTTGTCGGGGTCTTTGCCGTGATGAGACAGGTTGTGATAGTCAATGTCGACTCCGGGAATTACCGGGACCGCGTTCATGCCGGCGATGTTGTAGGTCAGAAACCGCGTTGAATCGGTTTCCAGAGCAAGGTGCATGACGTCGTACATCAGACGCATGCATTCCACAATCCTGCGGCTGTCTGTTTCATCCCGAGGCGGTTTGACGTCGACCTGAGGTTTGGGCTTCTGTTCCCACGCCTCGGCTTTGGCAAGGCGACGTTCGGCTTCGCGTACCGCTTCATAATACTGATCCAGCTTCTCGCGGTCGCGTCCGCTCAGACGTTGTTCCAGTCGCTTTGTCTGGTCCATGACAACGTCCAGGACACTTTGTCCGTCCTGCAGCTGCTGAATCCGCCGGGCCTGTTCTTCTGCCTTGCCCGCCAGAAACAGCTTTCGAAAAACGAATGATGGTCGTGTCAGCGTCGGAATCTCGACACCGCTGCGGGACCATGAAAGACCGGGGCCGGAACTGCTTAGCGACAGTGATGCAAACCGTGTTTCGCTGCCGAATTCCGCAGCCGCCAGCTGGTCCAGCGAAATGGTGTTGCGAAACCCCGCGCTGTTCGGGTGCGGAGCACATGTCAGATAGGACTTGTAGGAAGCATGGCCGCCGCCGACCTCGGGATGGGACGTTCCCGAAATCACCGTAAACTGATCTCGGAAATCAGCCAGCAGCTGCAGGTACGGCGGCAGGTCGTAATCTTCTCCGGAGCGTTCCGGTATGATGTTGGGGGCGTGCAGGCCCAGCCCGATATCAATGGCCACGATACGTCGACGCGGCTTAGTGGCCGCGGCAGACGCCCGGACCGTCGATTCAAGAAACGGCAGGGCCAGTGCCACACCGGCGCCGCGAAGTACGGTTCTGCGATCAGGTTTCTGTGTCATGGATTCGGTCTTACGGCTGTTGAAAAACGGGGCTTTGAACGACCGCATGCACCAGCGATCGGAAGCCGTAGTTCTGCTGGCGGATCTGATGCACGATTTCCTCGACCGCCGGCCGGTCAGAAAATCCTGTGCGGCGTCCGAGGGCGAAGGTCAGAAGTTTTTTCGTCAGGCTGCGGGTCAGCTGATCCGGGTCGGCGGCCAGAATTTTTCTGAAATCCTGAATGCTGTCGATGGGTTCTCCGTTTGGCATCTGGCCTGAGGCATCCACGGGCTGGCCGATCCGATACCGCACCCACGCGTAGGTATACGGAGCCTGTCTGAGCCCTGAGTGTCTGCCGTCTTCTGCCATCGTTCGGTATTCATCTCGAAACCCACCAATGGGGTCGAAGCATTCCAGAGCGAATCCCGGCGGATCGATCCGGCGATGGCAGGCCGCGCACGAGGCGATATCACGATGTTTTTTCAGTTGCTGTCGGATGGTGGTGGCTCCCCGAATGTCCGGTTCAATCGCACCGACGTTGTCCGGCGGCGGAGAGGTGGGCTGCCCCAGAATATTTTCCAGAACCCACGCGCCACGCAGGACGGGCGATGTATACGTGCCGTTGGCCGTCACCTTCAGAACGCTGGCATGCGTCAACAGTCCTCCCCGTGGGCTGTCCCGGGGAAGGACGACTTTGCGAAATGCCTGACCCTCCACTCCGTCGATGCCGTAGTGACCGGCGAGTCGGCCGTTCAGAAACGTAAAGTCCGAATCCACAAAGTTCACCAGACTCAGATTCTGCTCAAGGATCTCACGGAAGAACAATTCCGTTTCCTTCACCATAGAGATTCGCAGCAGTTCGTCGAACTCGGGATACAGGTTTGCGTCCGGTTCGGTGAAGTTGATGTCGCGCAGGTCGAGCCACTGGCCCGTGAAGTTCTTCGTAAAGGCCTCTGCCCGGGCAGACCGCAGCAGGCGTTCGACCTGCTCACGAAGGATGTCCGGCTGCGCCAGCGAGCCGTTGTCTGCCAGTGCCGTCAGTTCTTTATCGGGCATCGAGCTCCACAGAAAGTACGACAGGCGGGCAGCCAGGGCATGCGGACTGACGCGGGAGGTTTCCGGTTCGTGCAGAAACAGAAACTCTGGTGAACACAGAATCGCCTTCAGGCTGACACGCAGAGACGATTCGAAGGGCCGGCCACTTGCCATGGCCGACCTGAACAGTTCCAGATACGGGTCTGATTCTGTCGACTGAACGGGCCGTCGAAAGGCGCGCGGCAGCAACCGCTGCAGAATTTTTCGCGCCTCGTCTTCACCGTCTGTCGTGGCGTCGACGTCGCCCAGCAGATAAGCCCGTCCCGGGGGCGGCCATGGATCGAGAGGTCCTTCAATCACAATGTCGCTGATTTCGATGCCCGGCTCCGGCCAGGTGTCCGCGTCCTTGCGCGTATCGCGCGTGCCGTAACACTTTGGCTGAAAGGTTCCACCGTCTTCGACCAGACGATCGGTGAACTCGATTGTGGTCCATTTGTCCGGTGGCACATCAAAATAACCGACCAGATGCCGTTCGCTGCGATTTACGATCGTGTCGCCGCCGTAGATACGCAGGGTGACCGGCTTGTCGCTCTGAATCGCACGAACGCGCAGCGTGCCGCGGTAGGTTCCTGCCGGAGCTCGCAGACGCGCAAAATTCACCAGATTTGTCGGGCAGTACCCGGACTGAAAGATCACCAGCCCGTCATCCGTGCGGCGAAACATTTTTCCGATCTGATTGTCCAGCTGGGGGCGGCCCTTCCAGTCCACCTGTTTCAGCAGATTGGTTTCATGGCGAATCAGCGCAGGCCTGTCACTGGTGCCGAAGACCGCATCGAGCACCTGATCGGCGGCTTCCAGGTAAGCCTGCATCGCTTCTGCCGATACCGCCAGTCCTTCGCCGACGGTGTCGAAGCCGTCCGTCGACGAATCTTCGGGCAATCCCTGAACGGTCACGTCTGTCTGAAACAGGTCGCGGACCGTGTTCTGATATTCGTGCCGGTTCAGTCGCCTGAGCACGACATCCTTTCGATTTGCCTCGGCGCTGACAATGGCGTCGGTCACGGCTTTCAGAAAGGCGGCCGATTCACCGGCGTTCGGCCTCGCTTCACCGGCCGGTGGCATTTCACCGGACCTGATTCGGTCGTGGACCAGCACCCACCGCCGGGTTGTCTCTTCATTGGCCGGATCAATGCTCAGCGCGCTTAAATTCAAACCGGCGTCCGGATCGTCGCCGCTGTGACAGCTGCTGCAGTGTGCCGAAATAAACGTGGAAACGGCGGACGGCGTTTCGCTGCCAGCCACGTCGGTACTCAGCAGCCCGGCCGCGCAGACGACGGCGATCAGTGATGCAGGTTTCGTCAGATGCGATGAGTGTCGTTCATACATAGTACGAAAGTGTAATGCGACGACCCCGGCGATTGCCAGAAGCAGTGGCAGCTTCCCTTGTCGAAGATCCGTTGTTTCGCCTCAGAAGTGTTTGAAGCTGTCACGGACGGCGTGGTCCGGAAAGAACACGAGGCTTCCTCGTACTGCCGATCCACAAGGGCGACCGAGTACGGTGCTGTGGAAGAATCTTCGAGTCAGAGAGATTGGTGAGTAAATCCAACGAACGCCCAGGTTTGATTGTGCGACGCAGCCTGAGGGCGACCTGACGTCTTCTCAGATTCTGAGAAAACGCAGGTGTCGGCGGCATGAAAAGCAGACACCTGCAGAGAATCCCGTCGTTACGGAAAGCCCGGGCTTATTGTCTGCACTCTGAAGGCTTGTTCTCGTACGGCTCAGTGCAGCTCGCTTCAGCTCGCTTCAGCTCAGCCACGCGACTGTCACGGCGGCCACGATCATTATGGTTGCCGCGCCAGAAATGATCAGGCTTGCAATACGTTGACGCCGTCGATCTCTTAGTCTGAATACAACTTCAAGAAGGGCAACTCGCTCATATTGTGTCATCGAAGCAGCTCGGCTGGCGGGATTTCAAGGCGGGGGGTGGCGGAGCAGCGTGTCTGCCTCGACCTTTGGACTTTAGGCGTCCGGACCAGTGTGGCCAGCTGGATTCCGCGGCGAACAAGACTCGAACTGATTCCGAGCCATTTCCTGGCCTGTCCCCTTTTGGCGGCACCATCAGTTTCATGTCTGGCCGGATCCATTCGCCCGTCAGATCGGCAGTGCGTATCAGAGTTTTGCGGAAAACGTTGTCGAGGCGGGCATGCAGGAAAGACCTGCGTGACTGTGTCGGCATCGCGGGCGGCAGGTTTGAGGTGCAGGACGACTTTTGAGGTGCCGGACGACTCTTGTTGTGGGGCGGTCTCCTGACAACTGCTTTCGTTGTGGGGTGGTCTCCCGACCGCCCCACGCATTGGGTCTTTCGTTGTGGGGTGGCCTCCCGACCGCCCCACGCATTGGCGTCTCTGTTCGACAAGCGGCCCGGACGCTGAGAAGTTTTTGTGAAAGCAGTCGCTGAGTCCTGCCATGTAAATGGCTGCCGGGGGCGGGACCGGCACGTTTTTCGCCGTCTGACGCTGTGGTTCATTGTGCGCCTGATGCGGAAGCCGCCGTGTAATTCGCCCTGTTTTCTGTCCGCGGGAGCACCGGTCTGCTGCGATTCCTCTGGAATTACGGGTGTACAGAGTTGTCCCGGCGCGACTTTGTTCTGGTATGCTGGGCGGCCGGGCGTTGCTCGGGCGTGTCGATTTCACGGAAACCTGCTGCGTCAGCGAGGGATCTGAGTTGGAAGGCGTATCGTTGATTGTTGCTCGCTGACCCATCGGGTTACCTGATCGCATTGAATCAACAGGCCGACTCGCAGACCGGCTTACGATACGAGAAGGACAGACGATCATGACCGAACTCCGAGATCTGGCGATTCCGCTGGAGCGAGATGTTTTTCTCCGTAACCTGCTGCGGCACCTGGCCGGGACACTGCAGAAGGTCGTCGGTCTGGAAGAAGCCTCGGGTTTCGTGAGTGTGGTTGGTCAGGAAATCGGAGATGAGATCAACCAGGCTTACAAGAACGCTCTGACGGTTTCGAATCTCAGCCGCGCTCAGGTGGGCGACGTGCTTGTCGATCTGAAGCGTCGCATTCAGGGTGATTTTTACATTATCGAAGAGGATGAGGAGAAGATTGTGCTGGGCAACCGGGCCTGCCCGTTTGCTGAAAAGGTCATCGGTCGGCCGGCTCTGTGCATGATGACTTCCAACGTCTTCGGCAGTATTACGTCTGACAATCTGGGTTACTCCAAAGTTGTCCTCGAGCAGACCATTGCCGACGGGGATGCGGAATGTCGGGTCGTCGTTTATCTGAAGCCCACGCCGGAAGCGCAGGCCGCCAGGGGGCGGGAATACTTCAAGAGCTAGATCCGTCAACATGACTCCGGATGTGTTCCTTCTGTTCGCTGACCCTTTGCCTGAGCCAACGCTTCTGGTATCGGGCAGCGGCCTGATTCTCGCCGCCAATCAGGCCGTCGAGCAGCGGCTGAAAATCGCTGTCGACGGACTTGCCGGCAGAAGTCTGTTCGATCTGGTCGACGATCCGCCGGACGAAGTTGCCCGCTATCTCCGGCTTTGCAGTCGGACTCGCAGCCTGATGCTCGGCGCTATGAAACTGAGCCGGGACGGCTTTCCACAGATTGCCTGTCGATCGGAAGGGACGCTTCTTCAGCCCGGGACCGAGGGCCGGGAAGCCATTCTGATGCTGCGATTGATTTCGAAAGAATCGGCGACGGTACAGTTTGTCGCCTTGAATCAGCGCATCGAGGAAATGGCCGGGGAGGTGCGTCGCAGAAAGCGTGCTGAAGAGGAAGCTCGCCGGCAGGAGGAAGCCCTGCGTGTCACGCTGTTCAGCATCGGCGACGGTGTGATCAGTACGGACGCCGAGTGCCATGTGGTGATGATGAATCCGGTTGCCGAAAAGCTGACCGGCTGGTTGCAGGACGAAGCCGGCGGCCGCCCGCTGGACACGATCTTCAGAACCGTCAACGAAGAGTCCCGGACACCAGTCGAAAATCCCGCGGCGCGGGCGTTGAGAGACGGCATCATTGTGGGGCCATCGCACCAGACGCTGCTGATTGCCAGAGACGGCAGCGAGCGACCGATCGACGACACGGCGGCTCCGATCCGGGATTCCACAGACCGTCTGGTCGGGAGCGTTCTGGTTTTTCGTGACATCCTGAGAAGCAGAAAAGCCGAAAGAGAGCTGCAGGAAACCAAGCGTCGGTTTCAGGCCGTCTTCAATCAGCAGTTTCAGTTTATGGCCATCCTGACCGCAGATGGCACGGTGCTTGAGGCCAACAGGACGAGTTTTCAGCTGACCGGCGTCCCGCGTGAACAGGTGCTGGGACGTCCTCTGTGGGAAACACCGTGGTGGGATCAGCTGCCTGCCATGCGCGAACAGTGGAAACGCCATGTGGCTGAGGCGGCCCGGGGTGAAGGTCCGGTGACCGGTGAGATGGAATACTCGCTGGCCGATGGCACCATCCGCCACGCCACCGCCGTCGTGACCGGTCTGACCGACGAATCAGGCCGCATTACCGGCATTCTTCTGGAAGGCCACGACGACACCGAGCGCCGGCGCGGTGAGGCCATTCTGGTCGCTCAGAAGAAGGTCCTGGAACTGCTGGTCAGCGGCGAACCGCTGCCGGATGTGCTGGATGCGATCTGTGAGGTCATCGAAGGCGACAGTCCTCACCGGATCATTGCCACGGTCCTGCTGCTGGATGAGGACGGGCAGCGGCTGCGTTCCGTCGCTGGCCGGCGTGCACCGTCTGAGTATTCTGAGGCGATTGACGGTGTGGTGATCGGCCCGGCTGTCGGCTCCTGCGGGACGGCCGCGTATCGAGGTGAACAGATTGTCGTCAGTGATATCGCCACGGATCCGCTGTGGGCCGATTTCCGGGATATGGCGCTCAGCCATGAGCTCAGAGCCTGCTGGTCAACGCCTGTTTTTTCCTCGCAGGGTGAGGTTCTGGGGACGTTCGCTGTGTATTACCCAACGCCCCGTGAACCTTCTGACGACGAACTGCGACTCGTGGACATCCTGACCCGCACCGCCGGGGTTGCGATTGAACGGCGCCGCGGGGAAGAAGCCGTCCGCTTTCAGGCTCATCTGCTCGATACGGTCGGGCAGGCAGCCATTGTGACCCACCTGGACGGTGAGATTATTTATTGGAACCGCTTCGCCGAGACGCTGTACGGCTGGTCCCGGGATGAAGTGCTGGGCCGAAAGATCTCTGACATCGGTGTCGCCGCGGCAGCGGCAGCAGCGCAGGCCGTGCAGATTATGGAACAGCTGCGCACCGGTAAGAACTGGTCGGGCGAGTTCGAGGCCCTGCGACGGGACGGGACCAGTTTTGACGCGTTCGTCACGGACACGCCGCTGCTGGATGAACACGGTGCCGTGAGTGCCATTGTCAGTATTTCGGTGGACATCAGCGAACGGAAGCAGCTGGAAAGGTCGTTGCGATTTCTCGCCGATGCCAGCGCCGCGCTCGCGGGACTCGTGGACTTCGAAAACACCCTTCAGAAGGTTGCTGCACTCGCCGTTCCTCACTTCGCTGACTGGTGTGCCGTGGACATCGCCGAACCTGACGGCACGCTTCGGCGACTGGCGGTGGCTCATGTCGATGAAGTCCGGGTTCGTCGGGCACAGGAGCTGCATGAGCGCTATCCACCCAGACAGGACAACGACTTCGGTGTCTATAACGTGCTGCGCACAGGCCGCTCTGAGATGATGGAAGAGCTCCCCGATGCGTTGCTGGAGGAGGCGGCGACGGACGAGGAACATCTGCGGATTCTGCGGGAACTTGGTCTGAAGTCCTACATGTGCGTTCCACTTCGGGCACGAGGAAAGGTGCTGGGGGTCGTCACGTTTGTAACGGCCGAATCATGCCGATGCTATACCGAGGCGGACCTTGCCTTCGCCGACGAACTGGCTCGTCGTTCGGCGATCGCCATCGAAAACTCGCAGCTTTATCAGGAATTGCGAGACGCGGACCGCCGCAAGGACGAATTTCTGGCAACTCTGGCCCACGAACTTCGCAACCCGCTCGCGCCAATCCGCAATGGTTTGCAGATTCTGCGCCTTGCCGGACCTCAGGACGACATCGACGAAGTCCGGTTGATGATGGAGCGGCAGCTGAACCAGCTGGTACGGCTGGTCGATGACCTGCTCGACGTGAGCCGCATTACCCGCAACAAGCTGGAACTTCGGAAGCGGCGCATTGAGCTGAAGGAGGTCGTGCAGAGCGCGATTGACACGAGTCGTTCCCTGATGGAACAGGCCGGACATGCGTTCTCATGGACGCTGCCGTCGACGCCCGTGTATCTTGAAGCCGACCTCACACGACTGGCACAGGTGTTTTCGAACCTGCTGAACAACAGCGCCAAATACACGCCGGCGGGAGGTGCGGTGTCACTGGTCGCTGAAGCGACGGAAGACGAAGTCATTGTGAAGGTCAGAGACAACGGAATCGGCATTCCCGCCGAGTCACTGCACAGCATCTTCGAGGTGTTCTCGCAGGTTGATCGCAACATGGAGCGGTCGCAGGGTGGACTGGGTATCGGACTGACCCTGGTCCGGCGACTCATTGAAATGCACGGCGGCTCAGTCGAAGTGTCCAGCGACGGACCGGGCCTGGGCAGTGAGTTTACCGTGCGGCTGCCGATTCCTGGAAAAGAACTTTCAGAGCCGCTGCAGCCCGTGTCCGTCAACAAATTCAGATCGAAGCCCAGACGGCGCATCCTGGTGGTGGATGACAACCAGGATTCCGCCAATAGTCTCAGCATGATGCTCAGGCTGATGCAGCATGAAATCAGAACCGTGCATGATGGCCTCGCGGCGATGAAAACGGCTGCTGAGTTTCGGCCCGAAATAATCCTGCTCGATATCGGAATGCCGCAGATCAACGGTTACGAAGTCTGCCGTCACATCCGCGAACAGCCATGGTCGGACGGCATCGTTATTGTGGCCCTGACGGGCTGGGGGCAGAACGAAGATCGGCGCCGTTCGGCTGAGGCCGGGTTTGATCATCATCTGGTGAAGCCGGTGGATCTGAGCGTCCTGGACAGACTGCTGACTGCCCCTGTTGCCCGGTCCGCGGACCCTGAGGCGACAGAACAGGATGGTGACAGTCTGCGCGTGCTGGTCGTTGACGACAGAAGGGACGCGACGTTCATGCTCGGTACGTTGCTGCGCAAACTCGGTCACGATGTCCGAACGGCGTCGGACGGTCCAGCGGCCCTGGAACTCGCACTTGAATTCCGTCCGGATGCCGTGATTCTGGATATCAACATGCCGGGTATGAGCGGAATTGAAGTGGCAGAAAAACTTCGGC
Source organism: Fuerstiella sp. (assembly GCA_040222735.1). Taxonomy (GTDB): domain Bacteria; phylum Planctomycetota; class Planctomycetia; order Planctomycetales; family Planctomycetaceae; genus Fuerstiella. The sequence continues at coordinate 90,876 of JAVKCM010000070.1, forward strand.
GGCAGACCGGGTTCGAAAGAGTTGTTCTGATCGCCATGACCGGATGTGGCGAAGAAGAAGATCGTCAGCGTTCAATGGAAGCCGGATTCGATCATCACCTGGTCAAGCCCGCCGACATCAGGGTCGTCCAGAACATTCTGGCGACGGTGAAGTCAAACGCCGGATGACGGGGCAGAGCCGGAAAGTTCCAGCCGCTGTCAGATCCGTTCGCGACGGTGCTCAGACGACGTCCCGGAAACGTCGTCCGTGCCGCCATCGTTCGCTCGAACAATCGAAAATCCACGCGGCCGCCTTTGTCCGGCCGGAACGCGGCGCTTCGATTTTTCGGCGATGCAACGTGTCATCCTCACCGGCATCCGGATAGACTGATCGGGGCCTGCCACAACGACCGGCCGACAGTCAATCTTCGGTAAGAGAATGATTCGTGAATTCCATGAGTCTCATGATCAGACAAAGTCTTCAGATCAAACGGAAAATTACTGTCGCTTCGAAACCTGGCGTAGGCTTCAAGCCTGCGTTTTTCTGCATAGCAAGCTGGAAGCTTACGCCACTTGTTTTCCGCTCGGTCCTTATTGTTCTGTTGACGCTTTCCGGTGTATCGCAGGCGGACGTGTCTGTTGATGACATTACCCCGGCGCTCAGGAAGCATTGTCTGAAATGTCATGGCCCGGACACGGCGGAGGCTCAGCTGCGGATCGACCGGCTGACTCCTGATCTGTCCGATCGGGACAATGCCCTGGCATGGATCGAAATCCGCAATGCGATCAATCTGGGTGAAATGCCACCGGACGGTGAGCCGCAGCTGCCCGCCGAAATCATCCGCCACACTTCTCACTGGGTGACTCAGCAGCTGCGAACGGTGGAACGAAGTCAGCTTGGGGCGGGCGATCAGGTGCTGCTGCGACGACTGAACCGGCACGAGTACACCAATACGGTGGCCGACCTGTTGTTGATGAAGTTTCCCACGGGCGAAAGTCCGCTGGACACATTGCCACCGGACGGAACGGCCGAAGGCTTCGACAAGGTCAGTGCGGCGCTGCTGCTCGATCCGTCGCTGATGTCGCAGTACTATCGTGTCGCCCGGCGAATCGCGGACCGGGCGATCGTTGACGGACCGCCCGCCTTTCCCACAGAAAGGATGCGTCTGGAATTCGAGGATATCGCTGACAGCCATGCGATCGGATATCTTGTCAGACGTCTCGGGATGAAAACCGTGCCGGGCGGTCTGCAGCTTGTTGAAGGTGGAACACGTTCCTTCGGCATGTTGCGCTACCCGGGACGACGGGATCAGAATGTGGCGCCGGTCAACGGCTTTTACCGATTCACCATTCGCGCGGGCGGAGCGATCGGTGAAAACGGTGAAACACCCGTGATTCGACTCAGCCAGAATCATCCTGATGACTCGATGCGTACCATCATGGACGTTTCGGTCACGGCTGAGTGGGATGATCCGAAGGAATATTCCGTGACCATTGCCCGTAATTCACTGGGCGGCGAACTAAGCATCCGAATCCTGAATGAAGTGTCGCTGTACATGGGGCAACGGCCCGGTGAAAACTTCCGACGGCGAAATACAGAAGCCGGGCAGCAAGGCGACTTCACACAGACACTGCGACTGGCCGGACGGCAGGTGGCCGAAGGATGGGGTGGAGATCGATCAACACCGGACCCGGAGAAGCTGGATGTCACCAGATATCCACGCGTGTTTCTGGACTATCTGGAAGTTGAAGGTCCGCTTTACGACCACTGGCCGCCACAAAGCCATACGATGCTGCTTTTTAGAGGTGACGCAAAGGCCGCGGACGAGCCTGCATACGCCCGCGAAATTTTTACTCGATTTCTGCCGCGTGCATGGCGACGACCGGTGTCGGATGCCGAGATCGAACCGATTCTGCAGGTGGTGCAGACCGAGCTCAACAGCGGAGAAACCTTCCACGAAGCCATTCGGACCGGCCTGACCGCCGCGCTGACATCGCCGAAGTTTCTGTATCTGGCGGAAAACTCTGCAGGCTCTGAGTCTGCAACACGTACGCTGAATGATTATGAAATCGCGTCACGGCTGTCTTATTTTCTCTGGAATTCCATGCCGGATGACGCGTTGTTCCGGGCGGCCGCGAACGGTGAGCTGCGTGATTCCGGAATTCTGGAAGCTCACGTCGACCGGATGCTGGCCGATCCGAAAGCGGATCGACTGGTGGACGGATTCGCTCGGCAATGGCTGCGCACGGATTCCTTTCTTGACTTCACTCCGGATACGAATCTGTATCGAGACTACGATGCAAAGCTGGCCGATGCCGTTGTTCGCGAACCCCTGGAATTTTTCCGTACGATTCTGCAGAACGATCTCAGCGTGCTGAACTTTATTGATTCGGATTTTGTGGTCGTCAATGATCGTCTGGCGCGTCATTATGGCCTGGACGGTGTCGACGGGCCAGAGTTCCGCAACGTGGCTCTGCCGGCTGATTCGCGTCGCGGCGGATTACTGGCCATGGCCGGAGTCCATCAGGCCGGATCAGATGGTATTCGGACGAAGCCGGTTTCACGGGCCGTGTATGTTCGGGAAGTGCTGTTCAACAATCCACCGGATCCACCGCCGCCCAACGTTGGTGAAGTTGAACCGAATATCAACGGACAGCGACTGACAGTTCGCGAACGTCTGCTGCAGCATCAGCAGGTCGCCGCCTGTGCGTCCTGTCATCGCGCGCTGGACCCGTTTGGTCTGGCGCTCGAAAACTTCAATGTCATCGGAACATGGCGTGACCGCCAGGATGGTGAGAATTTTCGAGGCGATCATCGTCCTGTCATTGATGCCGGCGGCCGCCTGCCCAATGGTCGCGAATTCCACAACTTCGACGAATTTCGTCAGCTGTTGCTGGAACAAAGCGATCGCTTTCGACGCTGTCTGGCAGAAAAAATGCTGTTGTACGCTCTGGGCCGCCCCGTTTCACCCGGTGATGACCAGGTGCTGACACAGGCCGTTGCTGACATGAAAGCCGGTGATGATACGTTGCGTGCCTTAATCAAATCGCTTGTTTCCAGCAGGGCCTTTATTTCCAGATGAATATCCAGAAACTCAGACAGCTCGATCGTCGGACCGTGTTGCGCGGTGCCGGTACATGTCTCGCCCTGCCGTGGCTGGAAGCCATGCTGCCACAGGGACTGGCTGCCACGGCAGCACCTGAGGTCGTGCCGCGGATGGGGATGTTTTATTTTGGTACCGGCATGAACATGCGGCAGTTCTTTCCCGATGGGTTCGGGCCGGACGCGGCCATGTCACGAATTCTTCAGCCGCTGGAAAAGCACCGGGGCCGTTTCACCGTTCTGTCCGGCACGTGGCTGAATCACGGAGGCGGACACGATGGAGCCTACCCGTTCGCCACTTCAATTGCCCGAGGAGAAAAGCAGACGGTCTCGCCCGATCAACTGGCGGCGGAACTGCACGGCAGACAGACTCGGTTTCCGTCGCTGCAGTTTTCGGTCAAACGTGGCACCGGATTCGGCAGCCAGGCGCTGGCAACCATTTCATGGAATCGACAGGGGGTCCCGCTGGCCGCAGAAAACGATCCGCAGACCATCTTTAACCGACTGTTCCGGCCGGTCAGCAGCGATCAGCAGGCCCGGCAGAATGCTGAATTCCGTCAGCGCGGCAGCGTGCTGGACGCGGTGCTCGCCGATGCGAAGCAACTGCAGAACAGACTTGGTCAGACAGATCGCCGGCAGCTGGATCAGTATTTCAATTCGGTGCGTGAAGTCGAACGAACGCTGCACCGCGAAATTGACTGGGCCGATCGGCCCAAACCCGCGCCCGACCTGCGGGGCTACGGAGATTATGAACACGCCGTGGCACCGGAAGGCAATGGCAAGTTCGTCTACGACACCTATGCGAAGCTGATGTACGACCTGATTGCTCTGGCGTTTCAGACAGATTCCACCCGTATCATCAGCTATGTAGTCCGGACTGAACTTGCCGGCGGTGTCTATCCTGAGTTCGGGGTGTCCAGGGGTTACCATGAACTCACGCATCACGGCAACGACCCCGGAAATCTGGAAGAACTGGCAAAGGTCGACACAATCTACATGCGGCACTGGAGTTATTTTCTGGATCGACTGGCATCGATTCGGGATGGCGAAGGATCGCTGCTGGACCACACGATGCTCGGCTTTTCCAGCGGGATGGGCATCGGTCACAGCAAGGATACGCTACCGACCATCCTGTCCGGCGGCAGTCGACTTGGCATCCGACATCAGACACATCTGCAGCTGCAGGACAACACGCCGCTGTCCTCGGTGTGGCAAACGATGATCGAAAAGATGGGTGTCCGTGTCGCCGGTTCGTTTCAGGACAGCCCTGGCGTCATTGGAGAGCTGGCGGGATGAAATCCTTTTTCGTACACCTTGCGACAGTTCTGATATTGCTGCGATCGGGCGGCACGGTCGTCGCCGATGACAACCCGCCTGACTCTGAGGCGAATTCCATTGGTATGAGGTTTGTCCGCGTGGCCCCCGGTGAATACGTTCGCGGCTTTGATACCTCTGACCGGCGTGAGCATCACTTCCACCTGATGCATCAGTACAGCAACGGGCAGGACTTCAGGAATGAACGTCCCGCCCATCGCGTGGTCTTGACCAGACCGTATGACATCGCTGTCACCGAAGTCACTGTCGGCCAGTTTCGGGCCTTCGTCCAGGCCACCGGTTACCGGACGGACGCCGAACGAAACGGTGGAGCGCTGGGCTGTTTCCCGGACGAAAAGGACTATGTCGACCGGTTTCACAAGTCTCCGGAAGTCACCTGGAAATCGCCGGGGTTTGAACAGACCGACGTTCATCCCGTCGTCGCCGTGAGCTGGAACGATGCCCAGAAGCTCTGTACCTGGCTGTCCGAACAGGAACAGACGCGGTATCGCCTGCCGACCGAAGCCGAATGGGAATATGCCTGCCGCGCGGGCACAGACACCTGGTATTCATGGGGTAAGGATCCGGACGCCGCTTATCGGCACGCGAATGTGGCGGACGGAACGCTGGAAGCAGCCCAGCCGCACACAACACGTTATCAGCGGGCCGTGCGACTGGGGCCAAACGATGGCGATGGAACGGTGTTCACGGCTCCTGCGGCCCGGTATCGGGCCAATGCATGGGGGCTGTACGACATGCACGGCAATGTGTGGGAATGGTGCCACGATCGCTGGTCCGCCGATCTGTACGAAACCTGTTTTGAAGGCGTTCCGCGTCCGCAGTGGCCGGAGGTAGTCGTGCATGACCCGGTTTTTGTTGACAGGACGGATCAGCACCAATACGGCGACTGGCGTGTCATCCGCGGCGGTGCATGGACCTGTGCGCCGGCGGCTGTCCGCTGTTCGATTCGCACCTATGCCGAGGCGGCGGATGCCGCGGTCTACACCGGATTTCGTGTCGTCCGTGATGTACCGTGAAAGTGTATCAGCGCCTTCCAAAATCTTCGTCATCCGCCGGCCCCGACCAGGGCAGGGTGACGCAGTGTCACCCAGGGTGAGACCAGTCGCAGCGTCCGCACACCACTCGCCGGTTGTGGCCGCTGGTTGTGCACGGGTCTCCCGCCGGTTGTGCACGGGTCTCCCGCTGGTTGTGGCCGGGTCTCCCGCTGGTTGTGCACGGGTCTCCCGGTGTTGTGGCCGGGTCTCCCGACCCGACCACGCGTTGGACCGAAGGTCTCCCCAACTGCGTCCCGTCCCGCTCGCCAGCTGATCCTGCCACCTAACAGTGGGGCGGTCAGGAGACCGCCCCACAACGGGAGCACGGGTCTCCCGCCGGTTGTGCACGGGTCTCCCAGTGTTGTGCACGGGTCTCCCAGTGTTGTGGCCGGGTCTCCCGACCCGACCACGCGTTG
>JAVKCM010000071.1:0-7010 GCA_040222735.1 Fuerstiella sp.
ACGCCGCGGACAAGGCCTGCGAGCACGGCCCGAAGGCCGGCTGGCTGGCTCCGGTGCAGCTGGAGCCCAAGCGGCAGCAGGTGCGGAAGAAGTCGACATCGCGTCGGGCGAGCAACAAAGGTTTTCTGTCGATGACGCTGGCGGAATACCTGCAGCTGCTGGACTGGACAGGCCGCCAGCTGCGGCGGGACGGCAAGTCCGGCAGCATCCCCGCTGACCTGAAGCCGCTGTTCGACCGCGTGGGTATCTCGCCTGAAATCTGGGTGGACTGCGTCCGTCGCTTCGGCAAGTGGCATGCATCGGGAGTGGGCCGGCCGGAGTCGTTGAAGCGTCAGGCCGAACGCACCGGCTGCAACAGGTCGCTCAACACCAGCCTGAGTCGCCAGGTGTTCGCGTAGATGCAAAGGCGTGAAACGTCACGGCCCGGGTTCGAGACGAAGGCAGAGGGCGCTGCACGCCGGGCGCTGACGTAGAGCGTGTTGAGGCTTCCGCTGATACGCGATGTCGCGTGATGGCGACCTGCTCATGGTGTGCCGGCGCGAAGGCCACTGGGCGGCGATACGGCGTGTCTGCAAGGTGCGTTTTGGTACTCAGGGTGTCTCCGGCCGTTTGTTTCGCTTGTCACCCTACGTTCGCTGCACTTGGGGGTTGATCTGTTGGTGGGTCCTGCTGGACAGTCTTTGAGCTCGAATGCCGCATCCACGCCAGGCAATCCGAGATCGTTTTGATCTCGGCGAATTTTCCACGGGTGGCGGCTCACCTTCCGGCAAGCACATCAGGCTTGCTGCTGAAGTCATTTCACTTCACATCTTGAGATTCCTCCAGCAACCACTCCCGTGCCCGTTCGACCAGCAGCAGATCTCTCGTGCATTGCCGGATATCGTCCTTCCGTATGTCTTCGATCTTCTCTGCGGCGAACTCAACGTCCTCTTTCCCGAGGATCGGATGATCTCTCGGCTCAAACAACTCTGCGTCAAATGGCTCGGTTTCTCGTGCCGTCTTCAGATAAGCGGCAAGTTGCCAGGGCTCGAAGATTGTCTTGATCCTGGCGACGAAGGCCGAGATCTCTGATCTGAAGTCGGCATCGGTTTCAGCAGCTTCAAGGAAGTTTAAGAACTTCTCGCCGACCAGATACTCAAGTGCCTTCCGAGTGCCGAAGTCATCTTCGATGCCTTCAGCCGCTTTGCACTGCTCGATCCAGATCTTGTGGGAATCAGTCATGCGTCCGTTCCATCAGAATGCGTTTGATGATCGGGAGTGAGGCATCGCTTGCTGTCTTCATGGAGTAACCTTCAACCTGGAAAGCATCGTCCAGCCGTCGATCACCTGCAACTGGTTGGCAAACCTGATCACAGGGCGGTTCCGCCAAGGATCTCGGATACCCACCGCCAGTCGGTATTCTCCTGGTTGAACGTCAAAAGTGACTTTGGCCTTCTCTGCGAACGTACCGGGGTGCCATTTTCTCACGTCCCATGGTGTCGTCTGTGTCGTGACTACTTTGCCCGTCGAATCAAGCAGAGCCCACTCGACTGACCAAGGGTAATAGAACGGCGCAACGCCGTTGTTCTGTCCCTCCAGTGAGAAGTCGATGGCGTTGCTGACCCTGGTCAGGCCGGGATGTCGAAGTTCGGTCAGTCGAAACTCGTAGCCCATCTTCCGCACAAGAGCTTCGCTGCGACGGCGAAACTTGTCATCACGGGAGCGTTCCAGTGGCGGGCAATGAGGGCCAACCCAGGTAAAATGGGCTCGCTCCAGCATGGTCAGTGTCGTTTCATAATCCTGACCAAGCCACCGCTTTGCCCGATTGGGCACCATCTCGCCGCCAACAACGGCTTTCTTCCAGTTGTCGGTTCTGCCGGATTCTCTCAGGCCCGATAGAAAGCTCCAGTCTTTGCCATTGTCGGTATCTTCGGGAAACATGTCGTCGTGAAATCCGATCCACGGCTGTTGACCAGCGTAGTCACGGGCGTAGCGAACCATCAGGGATTTGTCAGGGAATGCTTTGTGGTAAGCGTCAATGATCCGGCGTTCTGTTTGCGGCGAAGCATACATCTCTTCACGAGGCCATGTGTGCCACTCGCCCCAGAAGCCAAGCAGGCCCATCTGGATGAATGCGATTCGCGGGTGCTTGTTGTAGCGTTTGCCGAGAGCGTCAATGAGTCGCTCCATGGCGGCGACCATCTTTGGATTGTTGTAGTCGGGAGAAGCTCCCCCGCCATGTTCTTTGTACGCTGTCTCCTTGACACCTGCTTTCCGCAACCACGCTGGCAGCCCCGACGTTTTTTTCGGGTAGTCAACATACACACGAAAGATAACGTGCTTGCCCCTTGCTGCCTCAACTTCCCACCGCTTCTCCCATTCCTCAAAGCGGAAATCTCCCTCCTTGGGTTCGAGTTCTCGCCATGAAATGTACTGGAAGACCATCGAGTACGGTTGCCGAATCTCTCCGGCGTCTGTGTAGGGGCACCATCCCTTCAGCGGATTGTCGAGCGGCCCCAGATGTGGCAGCGGCTTAACAACCACATCATCAGCGTGGAGGAAGGCCGTCCCTGCCAGAAATACCAAAACCGTCGAAGTGAATGCTGTTATTGATCTCCGTTGCATTAGCCAGTTCCATTGCGGCGATTGTGTGGATTATTGTTGCTTCGTCCCGGAAAAACCGTCTCAACAATTGTGGCGACGACACTACTATACCGTGGCAACCTTGTTCGGAGGAATCAGACGGTCATCCCGGCAGATGAACGACGCAGCGTGTCCTTCCGGTAAGCGTGCCTGAACGATTCTTGCGGGCTCGGTACCGTGGTTGGTTTTACCTTTTGGGAGACCGACTATGGCTGGACGACAACGTGGTGAGATCGGCGGGGCACTGGCGCGGGGGCGCGATCGGTTTCAGGCGTAGCGTCGGTCACGGCAGGTGGGAGCTCGAATTCCGGAGAAGCTGTGGTCGCTGGCGGTCGGACTGGTCGATACTCATGGACTCAGCCGCACGGCCGCGGTGGTGAAGCTGGATTACAATGCGTTGAAGAAGCGGGTTGCCCGCAGAATTGTCGATTCTGGTTCGGACGAAGCTCGTTCAGTCCCTGCGGGATTCACCGAACTTTCACCCTCGTCACTACCGCGGTCAGCAGTGGCACCGTCAGCGCTGGCACGGTCGGGAGAATGTCTGGTCAAGTATAGAGACAGCTCGGGAGCCCGTCTGCGTGTGCATCGGCGGGTCTGTGACGCGCCCGATCTGGTCGCGCTCTGCCGCAATATTGGATACTGATCGGGTCCGTTTGAAGTTGAGACGTTTCGTAGCCGACTACTTCGAATCCAGAAAATCCAGCTTCAAATCTTCGGGGAAGACGTCGTCTTCGGCGGCTCTGCGCACTGTCAGCACGTGAACATCGTTCCTGCGGATTGCGAACAATGCTCTGTAGCCGGGGCGTGAACCCAGCCCGAGAAGCAGTTCCCGCAGCTCAATGTGAAACTCAGGGCTCTCAGGGGCAATCGGATGTGATTCCGGGAAGTATGCTAACTTCTTCCATGGAATCAAATGCGAAATGAAACCACTTTTCTGCCTGGCTGCTCGAATGGTGCTCGGCCCACCAGCGTGCGTTGCGGCGAATATCTTCTTTCGCCCTTTCGTGAATGACGACGTTATATTCCGTCATCGACGTGTTGAAAACCCAAGTTCACGGGCCAACTGCTCGCGAGCTTCAGCGATAGGTGTTCCGCCTCCGGCCTGCATCTGTTCAATGCCTTCGCGAATCGCATCGAGGTCCTGCTGTTGCTTTAGAGCTCGCATGGCTCGCTGATGAATGTCACCATCGACAATGAAGTAGACCCGTTGAGACACAACATCCTCGCAAGGCACGCCATCGGGATGCTGCTGCAGGGCTGCTCGCTGTTCTTCTGTGAGTTTCACCATGGCGGCAGTCTACCAAAAGTAAGTCGGTTTCAGCTACCAGATTTTTGGCGTTTCTGCGGCAGCCGTACCGCTGCCGTGAGACCATCCGCACGATGGCGGCTCGGCGGTTGGTGTATCTGGGCGGGGGCCGGGTTGTCATGCTGAAAGTCTGGGGCTCCTTCGATGACTCTGGTGGCAATGGGATAGCCCTGCCGAAGATATTCGTCGTACTGCATGCGGGACGCATTGTGTTCGAAACAGCTGCAGACTCGATCGATGGTTTTGCGTTTATCGGCCCGCAGGCAGCGATCCGTGGCCATACGCCGCAGGCCTTTGATCACGCCCGTCACGCGGCCCGACAGCAGTCGGTCCATACGTTCGCGGACGAAGGCTTCCTGATGTTCGCGATGGCGTTGGAAGATCTTCAAGCAGCTGACGCTCCCACTCACTAAGCTGCGGCAACGGCTCTGCCGAAAAGCGACCAAACATCGCCCCGGTTGACTTGATCGCTTCTCCATCCGGTCCGTCCACGCTTGTTGCTCCCGCCCATCCGCCTCCCTGGTGGAGATCACGTCCTCCATCACTGGATGTCGTTGTTCATGTATCGGGCTTCGCCTCTTTTCGCATGCTCACCCCGACAGCCAGCCGTCTTGAGGTTCACTCACGTTACCTTGCCATCGCCCTCCTGTCGCTTCGTTCAGGCCCCAGCGTTGGCCGCTGACGCCCTTGCGAGTCGGATTCAATTCCGTATGTACAGGGCTCGGTCGGTGGTAAGCACAGACGGGGTTTGCCAGCTTTGCTGGGCAAACAAAAAAGGACTCACGTCGATTTGACGTAAGTCCTTGCTGTGAAACGGAGAGGGTGGGATTCGAACCCACGGTAGGTTTGACCCTACGCCGGTTTTCAAGACCGGTGCATTCGGCCACTCTGCCACCTCTCCTGACACGATCATTTTCGGCGATTCGGCACTGCCGACAGGGACGGCGGCTGAAATTTTAGCCGGATGTCGCGCCGAGCGGGAATGCTAGAGTCGAATCGCGGGCCTGTCAACGGGCGACCGTTTGTCTTTGTGCTGCATTTTCCTGATGTGAGACCACCAGCCCGCCAATCTGGCCCACCAATCAGGTCCGCCAGGTCCGCTCGACAGGGCTGGTTGGCTGGTTGGCTTTGCAGGTCGGCCCGTCTGGTTTGGGCATTTGGGGGCCGTGTCGCCAGCAGGCTGCCCCGCCGCAGACCACCCCGCCGCGGGTGGTTTCGCCGCGGCGCATTTCGCCGCGGGTCCTTTGGGCTGCAATTGCTGCCGAATGTTTCACTACGTTATGCTGTGTCGTTTGCATCTGAAAGGTCGGGAGACCGGCACGCTGCTCGAACAAGAGCGGGTCGCGCCGTCAAATTCTGGCTCCACGGTCCGGCAGGAATTCTTTCGCGTATTGGAAAAACGATGATGAATCTGAAATTCACGGCCTTTTCCGTCCTGCTGTTCAGCACCATTCAGTTGTTGCCGGCAGCCGACTGGTATCAGTGGCGAGGGCCGAATCGCGACGGCATTTCCAGGGAAACCGGCCTGCTGACCGAATGGCCGCAAGACGGCCCGCAACTGCTGTGGCGCGTCAGCGGGCTGGGCAAAGGGATGTCCAGCGTGGCAATTGCGGACGGCCGGATTTATTCGATGGGCAACAAAGGTGGGCAGACTCACCTGGTGTGCCGCCGCCTGGAAGACGGGGCAGAAGTCTGGTCCACGCTGATCGGCGGCGGCAGCGACCCCAACTGCACGCCCACAGTAGACACGGAAACCGGGCTCGTGTTCGGTCTGACTCATGCCGGAGACCTGATGTGCGCCGAAGCTAATACCGGAAAGCAGGTCTGGAGAAAGAATTTTCCGGATGACTTCGGTGGCAGCATGATGTCCGGCTGGGGGTACAGCGAATCACCGCTGGTTGACGGTGATCGTCTGGTGTGCACACCGGGATCAGACCGAGCCATCATTGCTTCGCTGGATAAGAGAACCGGAAATACGGTCTGGACCACGTCGTCTCCTCAGGAACAGATCGGCCAGGCAGGAAAGAACGGAGCGGGATATTCATCCATCGTCATCGGGAACGGCGCCGGTACCCGGCAGTACGTACAGCTGGTCGGCCGCGGCGTTGTGGGGGTCTCCGCCGACGATGGCCGACCGCTCTGGAGTTACAATCGCGTCGCCAACACCACCGCCAATGTTCCCACACCGATCGTTTCCGGCGATTATGTCTTTTGCACCAGCGGCTACGGCGACGGCGGTTCGGCCCTGCTGCAGCTTAGAAAAACTCGCGGACGAATCATAGCCAATGAAGTCTGGTACAAGGAATCCAGAGACCTGCAGAATCATCACGGTGGCGTCATTCTGGTGGGCGAACACCTGTTTTTCGGTCACGGCCACAACAACGGGTTCCCGGTCTGTATCCACATGAAGACGGGACGCAGTCTGTGGCCGAAAACCCGCGGTGTGGGCAGCGGGTCTGCTGCGGTCGTGTGTGCCGACGGCCATCTGTACTTTCGATACGAAGACGGGACGATGGCGCTGATTGAAGCTGACCCGCGACGGTACAACCTGAAAGGTTCGTTCAAAATTGCTTCCAACAACGGCAAGAGCTGGCCGCATCCCGTGATTCAGGACGGACGGCTGTACCTGCGGGATCAGGACGAACTGCTTTGTTATGACGTCCGAAACTGACGGGAAAGAACTGGACGGTGGACGGTCTGATGAGGTGGCGATTGTAGATCGCAAGCTGGAAGTTGTTCCCACCGGGTTGCGCTGTGGATGGAGTGTTGGACGCGCACGAAACGCTGCAGAGTGGGGTGTACTCTGGACGCGTACGCCGCGGTCCCGTGGCGCCGAGGCTGCATTTCCGTAGCCGGGGCTTCCAGCCGCAGCCAGCCGTGATAACGGTTGGGACTTGAAGCCGGCAGAGACTGCGGCTGGAAGCCCCAGTTACGTTCAGGGAGACGACGGAAACAGGACCGGCACCGAGCGAATGACGCACTCCCGTTGTGGGGCGGTCTCCCGACCGCCGCACACCTTCGACTCCCGTTGTGGGGCGGTCTCCCGACCGCCCCACACCTTCGACCGCAGGTCTCCGGCCGA
>JAVKCM010000072.1:0-9562 GCA_040222735.1 Fuerstiella sp.
TCGTAAGGAACAACCGGAAAATTCCTGTCGTGTCGAACCGGGGCGTATGGTTCCAGCTTGCGTTTTTCTACATCGCACGCTGTATGCTTACGCCACTTATTTTCCGCTCGGTTCTGACATTGGTTGACCAGGTGGCCGGGACAGGTGGCCGGGACAGGTGGCGGCCTCGGGGCCAGCGTCAAGGATTGAAGTGCCCGAAAACCTGCTTAAATGGTAACCGGAACTGCATGTCAGGAATATTCCAATCGTTGTGGCCAGCGGTTCCGGAGGAATAGATGAATCCCGCTGTGCTCCACTGTTTTCGGGAATCCAGCGGCGGAAGCGATGCCTCCCATTGACCGAGTTGCCGGTGAACTGCAGAATTTTGCACTGTGGTCCAATACTTCGCCAATTCATTTTTGTTCCTGCTGCTGCTGATTGGAAGCATCGAGCTGCCGGGAATGATCGCGCACTGCAGCTGGGACGACGAAGTTCCGCCATCAGCACTGGCCGAAGATGGTGCTGAGGATGCAGAAGGCAAAGAATTGCAGAAACTGCGTCTGGCGGCACTGCCGGCTCAGGCTTGTGCCGTCACAGATCATGGCGGATTTGTCATTCTGGCCGAAACGGCATCGGCAAGGCGTCCGGACTGTGTTTCGGAATCCAGCGACACGATCCGCGGGCCTCCTGCCGGCTGACGGCAAGTCGCCGATGTAGGACGCTGCCACCCGCGCTGATCGCCGGAAACGTGGCAATGTTTACACCAGTCACCGCCGGCACAAGCTGAATTTCCAGGTGGAATTCAGTCCGGTCAGAGCTGATCGACGACTGCCGCACCGCGCCTTTGTCTTTTTACGCGCGTTGTTCTGCTTCTTCAGCCGTCCGTACTGCATCATGCCCACCCACACACCGCCCGTCTCCGCGGCAGATCCGAACTCAGAATCGCCTGCGGCCCACGATATTCGTCAGATTCTGCATACAGTCGCGCACCTGTTGCCGGCTCAGGGACCGATTGACGTTTTCGTTCATCACAACACGCTGCACGCGCTGGAAGAGCTTCCTTTTCACAAGGCCGTGGCATCTGCCCAGACGCGCTACGGTGGTCAGCCGTATTTTTCCGAGCAGACATTTCGCGAGCTGCTCAGGGCAGGACGCATTACGATTGAAGACCTGCGGGCGGCCGTCCGCGAAGAACTGCGCGACAGCAGTGCCGTCCAGATCAATGGCCTTGGCTGTCGCGAGGATATTCGACTCGCCATGCTGCAGCATCCGATTTATGTCGGTCCGGATGCCGAGTTGCGATGGGTGATCGCGGAGTCGGATGTGCTGGAAAGGTTCCGTCCGCTGGTTCCGCTCCCGGTGCGTCGTCAGATGGTCGAATCCACGCGAGCATGGGGCGAGCCGACGGCAGCAGACGGTGACACGGCAGACGGCAGTGACACGGCGGACGGCAGTGGTGCGGCGGGCCGTGCGGCCGCCTGTCTCAGCAGAAACTGGGTGAAGAAGATCCGGGAAGACGTGACGGCTCAGTTTCGCGGTGACCCGAAACACTGGTCTGAACGGACGTGGGAATCCTTCACTCTGCATGTTCTGTGGCAAACCTGTCGTGCTCTGGTGTCTGAAGCTCCGACAACCTCAGGCACGTCCAGCGAGTTTCGATATCCTCGCGATGTGCTGCTGGCCGCGACGGGGGAAGATACTGAGCGGTATGTTCACGACGTACTGATCACTTTCTGTTCAGTCTTTCTGGATCAGGGTTATGCCGGCTGGGAACTGCCGGAACGGAACGCCGGGTTCTATCGGGCCTTTCTGTATCTGTATTCTCAGCCTGCCGGGCCCGTCGATCAGTGGCTGAAAGGACTGGCGGAAGAACTGTCTGCGCTGCGACAGTCCCGCGTCTCACCGACCGCATCCATTGAAGACAGTCTTCGTGAACTGGCGGTGTCTGCCGAGGATCGTCAGGAGTTCATCATTCGTACGCTGCTGGCGCTGGGCGGCTGGGCCGGTATGCTTCACCAGCTGGAATCTGCGGGTGGCGGGGCTGACCACCAGCTGGCTGCGGATCTGCTGCTGGAATTTCTGGCGGTGCGTCTGATTCTGGAGTGCAATGCCATTCGGTATGTCGGCCGCGAGGTCATGAGATGTCACGGAAGTCTGCCGCAGATTCTGCAGCAGGCGGAATCAGAGACACACACACGACAGCCACCGCTGTCGACTGATAACGAGCGGAAAGCATTTCTGTTGTTTCAGGTTTCACAGCTGATGGGTTGGAACCCGGTACAGCTGTGCTCGCTGACGCCCGAGGAATGTTCGGCTCTGTTGAGTGAAGTGGAACAGTTTTCTTCCATTGACCGCCGCCGGATTTTTCAGGAGGCGTATGAAGCCCGGTATCGGAACGAGGTGCTGACTGCCTTTGCCAACCATTCTCGCAATCGAAGGCAGCGGCAGCTGGCTCAGACGGATACCGCCGCGTCGCCGCGTGCCGCGTTTCAGCTTGTGTGCTGCATTGATGACCGGGAAGAATCATTTCGACGGCATCTGGAAGAAGTGCAGCCAGCCTGTGAAACCTTTGGTGCCGCTGGTTTTTTTGCCGTGGCAATGAACTATCGTGGCGCTGCCGACGCGGATTACAAACCCCTGTGTCCGGCGGTCGTGACGCCTTCTCACTTTGTCCAGGAGGACGTGGGCTATACGTTTGAAGGTGTGCATCGCCTGCGAACCCGGGCGCGACGGCGGATCGGCAGTCTGACGCGACAGTTCCACACCGGCAGCCGTACGTTTCTGGGGGGAATTCTGACCGGGCTGGTTGGTTCACTGGCGACCTTTCCTCTGGTCGCCCGAGTCATCTTTCCGCACCTGACGGCTCGCATTCGCCGTGGTTTCGGGTCACTGCTGCAACCGCCTCCGGTGACTCAGCTGCAGCTGGAAAGGTATCTGCCTGAGCCCGGTCCGACCAACGGTCATATCGGATACACGCGGGATGAAATGGCAGACATTGTACTGCGGCTGCTGCAGGACATCGGCCTGACAGACTCAAATCAGTTCTCGCGGCTGTTCATCGTCTGTGGGCATGGATCGTCCAGTCTGAACAACCCTCACGAATCTGCCTACTGCTGCGGAGCCTGTGCCGGCAAACGCGGCGGCCCGAATGCTCGTGCATTCGCTCAGATGGCCAACGACTTTCGGGTTCGCGGGCTGCTGGAAGAACGGGGGCTCCACATCCCGGACGACACTGTCTTTATCGGCAGTTATCACAACACGTGCAACGACAGCGTCGTCTTCTTTGATCTGGATCGAATGCCGGCATCCCATCGGGAAGACTTTGAAGCCGCTCGGCTGTCGATTCAGGAGGCCCGTCGACGCAATGCTCATGAGCGGTCTCGTCGGTTTTCCTCGGCCGCCCTGTCGCTGACACCGGATGAAGCGCTGCGGCACGTGGAAGCCCGTGCCGAGGACCTGTCGCAGGTTCGGCCGGAATACAACCACGCCACCAACGCGCTGTGTGTGGTGGGACGGCGCGACTGGTCACGCGGACTGTTTCTGGATCGCCGAGCTTTTCTGGTGTCTTACGACCCGGCTCAGGACAGTGCGCAGCACGATATTCTGTTGCGTATTCTGTCGGCCGCGATTCCTGTGTGTGCCGGCATCGGTCTGGAATATTACTTTTCGTGCGTGGATAACGTGGTCTGGGGCTCCGGTTCCAAGCTGCCGCACAATCTGGTGTCGATGCTGGGTGTGATGGAAGGTGCCCGCAGTGACCTGCGAACGGGTCTGTATCAGCAGATGATCGAAATTCATGAACCGCTCAGACTGCTCTGCGTAATCGAATCAACACCGGAAGCCATGCTGTCCATCATGGAGCGACACGCCTCCATCGGGCAGCTGTGCGGCGGTGAGTGGGTACAGCTGGCCGTCATCGACACGGAAACATCAAAGCTGCAGATCTTTCGTCAGGGGCGGTTTCAGCCCTTCGAACCGAGCACGGATCTGCTGCCGGAAATGGCATCGTCGCTGGCATGTTACGGCGGGTCGCGTGAACACGTGTCTCCGAAGGCAATTCACGACCCGCTGTGCCACACAGCAGCGGCAGGAGCGGTTAGAGCGACCGTGTCCGGCGAATGAAACGCGGGAATGTCGCTTGGGGGGCGGTCAGAAGATTGGTCCTGTTGGATCATTGACCGCTGCAAGGGGCAGTTAAGAGACAGGTTGAAGGCATCGTGATGATCGAAATCTGTTCCGGTTCATTCGGTGCCGGCCAGGGGAACAGGTTGGTGAGTGATTGATTGAGTGTTTCCGGTCTTCGTGGCCGGAGCTCATTCTTTAGTTTCGGGGATGAACCCCGGTCAGGTATCGCTGATGACAGTTGATTCCGTATTTCAGTTTCTTGGCGTGGTTGTGGTGGCCAGTCCCGCGGCGCTGCTGGTCGTGCTCGGCATCACCGCACTGCTGGGGCGTCCGCTGTCAGAACGACTGCAGGGAGCGGTCACGCAGGCGGCGGTCGTCACCGGACTGATGGCGGCGATTGTCATTCTTGGCATGATGCTGGCATTCGACTCGCGACACGTTCCGATTGAACGCGGCAACTGGGTCGAGATTCCTCAGGAACACTTTCATTTTCATCTGAAGTTTGTGTTTGACCGGCTGTCCGTGCCGTTCACGATTCTGTCGTTTGTGCTGTGCGGCACCGTTGGTGCGTTTGCCAGTATTTATCTGCACCGTGAGCCGGGCTATGGACGGTTCTTCGTTTTCTACTCAGTCTTTCTGCTGGGCATGGTGGTGTCGTCGCTGGCGGGGACGATTGAAACGCTGTTTCTCGGCTGGGAACTGGTCGGGCTGTCGTCCGCGCTGCTGGTTGCCTTTTTTCATGAACGTCCGGGGCCGGTCCGCAACGGACATCGGGTGTGGACCGTGTATCGAATCGCCGATGCTGCTTTTCTGGTGGCCGCGCTGACGCTGCACCATTTGACCGGAGCGGGCGATTTTGACGGGCTGATGGGCACCGGTCCATGGCCGGAAGGACATGCTTCGATTTCTGATTCTCACGCCCTGCTGGTCGGACTGCTGCTGCTGGTGGCCGCGGCCGGCAAATCCGGCATGGTCCCGTTTTCGGGCTGGCTGCCCCGCGCGATGGAGGGCCCAACACCGTCGAGTGCCGTTTTCTACGGTGCCCTGTCGGTTCATCTGGGCGCGTATCTGCTGCTTCGTGTCGGGCCGCTGCTGGAAACCTCGCTGGCGCTGAGCGTGGCCGTGGTGACACTCGGAATGGTCTCGGCCGTGTTCGGGGCGCTGGCGTCCCGTGTTCAGGCAGATGTGAAGAGCGCGCTGGCCTTCGCATCGCTGACTCAGGTCGGAATCATCGTCGTTGAGATCGGCTGCGGACTGCGATACATCCCTTTGATTCACATGATCGGGCACGCGTGTCTGCGAACGCTGCAGTTGCTGCGGGCTCCTTCGGTGCTGAAGGATTATCAGTCCATGACCAATGCGATCGGCGCCAGTCCGCCTGTCGTTCGCTCGGTGTGGGGAAGACTGCTGCCGGACCGTCATCGCGGGTGGCTGTACAGATTTGCTCTGGAACGTGGCTATCTGGATGCCGTGCTGGACAACTATGTGGTCCGACCATTTGTCCGGGTGTTCCACTGGTGCGACGGAATGGAACGTCGCTGGACGAATTTTCTGTCGGCCGGCGACTCGCGAGAATCAGACCACGTGGCGGTCTACGGAGACGCACTGGAGGACCGGACGTCCTGAACAGATTGCGGCCGGAACAGCCGGGCCGATTTTTCCGGAGCGCCAATGCCGCTTCACAACAGCCTTCTTTTTGAACCACCAGATTCAGAACCCTGAATTACATGTCAGAACTTCATCTTCCATGGCTTGAGCTTTCGGTGGTGATCCCGCTGGGCGGCGCCGTCTGCCTTGCCGGTGTTCGTAACAGTGATCATCGGCGGCGGTTCAGCATCGTCATCTGCCTGCTGACAATGATCTGTGCCGCAGGCGAATGGATCGACTTCGCCACGCTGCACAGCTTTGAGGCTCACGGCCACTGGAGCATTCTGCAGTCTCTGTTTCACCGCGAGGCCTTCGTGGTTGACGAACTCAGTGCCCCGCTGCTGCCGCTGGCCGCCTTTATCTATCTTGCCACGGTGATGACGACCCTCCGCACCAAGGTCAACCGCTTTTCGTTCGGCTGGACTCTGTTTTCCGAGGCGGTGCTGCTGGCGACGCTCAGCAGCCGTGATCCCTGGATCATCGTGGCCCTGCTGTCGGTGG
This sequence comes from Fuerstiella sp., assembly GCA_040222735.1. Taxonomy (GTDB): domain Bacteria; phylum Planctomycetota; class Planctomycetia; order Planctomycetales; family Planctomycetaceae; genus Fuerstiella. Next base: position 6,253 of record JAVKCM010000072.1, read on the forward strand.
CTACCATTCCGCCGTGGGTGGAGCTCAGAGCTCGTGGGCAGTGCACACGAGTGTACACAACACACATGGGTGGGTTCGTCGCGCTGTTGTGGCTGGGGCAGTTTCTGGTGCCGGCCGATGCCTCGGCGTCGAATGTCCCGATCCTGGCCGGAACACTGCTGACGGCGGCGGCATTGCTGCGCAGCGGAGTCGTGCCGGTGCACTGCTGGATGACCGATTTGTTTGAAAAGGCGACGTTTGGTACCGCGCTGCTGTTTGTGACTCCGATGACCGGTGCTTATGCCGTCATGCGTCTGGTGCTGCCCATCGCTCCCGACTGGGCACTGCAAAGCATTGCCATCGTTTCTTTGCTGACGGCCGTCTATGCCTCAGGAATGGCACTGGTCCAGCATGAAGCGCGCCGTTTTTTCTGCTACCTGTACCTGAGCCACGCGTCGCTGGTACTGGTCGGGCTTGAGATGGCCACGCCGATCGGGCTGACGGGAGCCCTGTGTGTGTGGCTGTCGGTCGGCATTTCCTTGCTGGGCTTCGGCCTGACACTCCGCAGCGTGGAAGCTCGTACCGGTCGGCTGTCGCTGGACGGCTTTCATGGCCTGTATGAACACACGCCGATTCTGGCAGGCCTGTTTCTGCTGACGGGACTGGCATCCATTGGTTTCCCGGGCACTCTGGGTTTTGTCGGCACTGAGCTGCTGGTGGAAGGTGCTGTTGATGTCTATCCGCTGGTAGGACTGGCGGTGGTGGTCGCGGCGGCAATGAACGGCATTGCCGTGGTCCTGGCCTATTTCAAGGTGTTTACGGGGACGCGGCGTTCGACCTCGATTTCCCTGCGCTGCCGTCCGTCAGAGCGCGTGGTGATTCTGATTATCACCGTGCTGATTATCGGGGGCGGACTGTGGCCTCAGCCGGGCGTTACGTCACGTTATCACGCGGCTGCGGCGCTGATGCAGCAGCGGCAACAGAAAACAGTGCCCGCCGAGGTTGTCGCCCCGGTCACGGCCCACGCATTCCGCGGGCGTCTGGCAGACCAATCCGTGACGCCTCAACAGAACAACACCGCCGCCAGCGGGACCCTGTGATGGCGCCATGTACGGGACGTGTTTTTTGCACGGATGGCGAAACATGTGAATGAACAGAAGACAACAGAAGATTTCCAGGCCAACCCGGTTCTTTCCTGAACATCGAAGACTGATGAACCATGACGAATCAACTGACTGAGATTCCACGCGGCAACGCCGAGGGATTTGTGAAGTATCTGAAGAAGGACGTGACGTCCGGCTTTCTGGTGTTTCTGATTGCCCTGCCACTGTGTCTGGGTATTTCGCTGGCCTGCGGTTTTCCTCCGATCGCCGGCATTTTTACGGCCATTGTCGGATCGATTCTGACCACCTTCATCAGTAACAGCGAATTGACCATCAAAGGGCCGGCTGCCGGACTCATCGTCATCGCCATCGGATGCATCGAAGACTTTGGTGGCAACGGCATGACGGGCGGCTGGGATCAGGCGGACATGGCCGCGTACAAGGCGGCTCTGGCCGTCGGCGTGGCGGCCGGTGTGCTGCAGATTCTGTTCGGTCTGTTCCGGGCCGGAATCCTGGGAGAATTCTTTCCTGTTTCCGCCGTCCACGGGATGCTGGCCGCCATCGGCATCATCATCATCATCAAGCAGTTTCCGGTGGCGCTTGGTGTTTCCGCCACGGGCGAACCGCTTGAGATGCTGCGGCAGTTTCCGCGGTACATTTCTGAGGCCAACCCTGCGATTGCGGCCATTGGTATCATCAGTATTCTGATTCTGTTTGTGTGGCCACATCTGGGCCGGAAAGTCGCTATCCTGAAATCGGTGCCCGCCCCGCTGGTGGTGCTGCTGGTGGCTGTTCCCATGGGCCTTGGTTTCGACCTGCTGCATGAACATTCATACGTGCTGCAGGGACATCAGTATCAGCTGGGAGAACAGTATCTGGTGAAGATGCCGACGCGCGTATTCGGCATGTTCGAAGATATCACCTTTCCTGAATTTGCTGTACTGGCAGAACCGAAGGCATGGAAGTGGGTCTTCATGTTCTTCATCATCGGCAGCCTTGAGTCGCTGCTGAGTGCCAAGGCAGTGGACCTGCTGGATCCGTGGAAGCGGAAGACCAGCATGGACCGGGACGTGGTCGCTGTCGGGGTTGGAAATCTGTGCGTTTCGGCCATCGGCGGACTGCCGATGATTTCGGAGATCGTGAGGTCCAAGGCGAATATCGACAACGGTGCCCGGACCCGGTTTGCGGATCTCTGGCACGGTGTTTTTCTGCTTGCCTGCGTGGCCCTGATTCCCACCATTCTGCACGAAATTCCGCTGGCGGCGCTGGCGGCAATGCTGGTGTATACCGGCTACCGCCTGGCTCACCCCAGCGAATTCATCCATGTCTGGCGGATCGGCCGCGAACAGCTGGCCATCTTCGTCACCACTTTGATTGTGGTACTGGCGACCGATCTGCTGATCGGCGTGGCTGCCGGAGTTGCTCTGAAAATGATCATCCATGTGTCCAACGGTGTGCCGCTGAAGGCACTGTTCAAGCCGTTTCTGGAAGTCCAGGAAATCGACGACCAGACCAGTCTGATTGTTGTGCAGGAATCCGCAGTCTTCAGCAACTGGATTCCCTTCCGCCGTCAGATTGAACAGATCGGTCTGATGCAGCACCGCAACGTGAACATCGACGTGTCTCACGCCAAACTGGTCGATCACAGCGTGATGGAAAAACTGGACGAAATGGAACGCCATTTTGAACAGGAAGGACTGACGTTCAGGGTTCTGGGGCTGGATACACTACAGCCCATGACCGACAATGCCCACGCGGCTCGCAAGCGCGGACTGGCGTCTGTCCGACGACTGACGGTGATCGCCGAAGAATCGCTGGAAGACTGGCTGGAACAGGAATTCGTGAACTGCGGAGCGACGGGGTATTCATCTATGCCGTGTGTCGGAGCGGGTCGCCGTCACCTGCAGAACGGTGACCATGCCAAACAGGCCTGTGTACGAATCGAAGTCATTGTGCCGCGGGACGTATGTGATGCGATGCTGGATTTTCTGCGGCGTGATGTGCAGCCGGAACATCACATCACCGCCTGTGTCGAAACCGTCGATGTCGCTCGCGTGGGACAGTTCACAGCGGAAGAAAACGGCTTCGCACCCGTGTCCGGCGAAGTGACGGCCGGAGCTCATTAACAGACTCCACGAACCTGCACACGCAGCGGGGACGCTCTGCGGTGCTACCACACCCCGCAGCCGGGGCTTCCAGCCGCAGCACGTTCATAACGACGGCGGCTG
>JAVKCM010000073.1:0-14777 GCA_040222735.1 Fuerstiella sp.
GATCAATAACTGACTGGTTGGTCGCCTTTCGCTCGGGACGTCGATTGAATTAGTAATTAAATCGGCATCCCCGCAGATTGCGGGGCGGGTGTTGTTCTGTGGTTGATCGGACCAGGGCTCCTCGCGTTCTTTCAGCGCCGACATTTCCTCTCGCCCTCCTCTCGGGAGCGGTTGTCGCCCCATTCGAGGTTGGCAGGTCGTTGTTGTCCGTAACCGTCGGCTCACACCGACGGCAAGCAGGCCGTCCGGATACTTCTGAATGACGGACTTCCAAGTCCGTCATTGGCGAAACCGACCATGTTTCCAACGCGCCTCGCAGGCCGTCGTACGAAGAATTTCGGTATCCGGACAGGCTCCTAAGGACCGAGCGGAAAATAAGTGGCGTAAGCTTCCAGCTTGCGATGCAGAAAAACGCAGGCTGGAAGCCTACGCCACGTTATCGACGCGACAGTAATTTTCCGTTTGATCCTGAGTGCTGCGGCCCGTCGGCGACAATTCCAAATTCACAAATCGAATTCCTAATTTGCGACCTGTGCATCAGGCCACACTCACCCGAGGCCCTCCCCCAAAAATCCGAATCGGATCGAACCGCGACTCAAGTTGTCTGGTCGGGATCTTCGAGAGCAGGAGCCGGTGAAACCCTTTACCATGCCTGTTCTGTTGTGTTTTTGCCTACCTCGAAGTAGCGGTGCGGCGGCGTTATTATCTCGCAGAACCCGTGAAAAACCTGAAGCACCATGATTTTTCTGAATTAGGTGTCGGGCCGTTCAGGGATTTAGCGGGTGTCAGATTAGAAGGGTATTCAAACACGAAACTGGCACAACGGTTTGGCTGCTCTGAACGGACGATAAAACGTCGTCTTCACCTGATTCGTGAAAAATGTCAGCAGGGGCCGATTAAATTCAATGAGCATCCGTCAGAAAAAACTACCGATTGCCGCATTGGAACGCATTGACGATCTGTGCGCTGAGTTCGAACGAAAGTGGCAGTCCAACGATCCTTTGACGATCGAATCAGTGCTTGCGGATATTACCTCCCCGATTGAGCGAGACGTGTTGCTGGCAGAACTCATCGTTCTGGACTTCGACTACCGGCAACGGCGAGGGGAAAGAATTCCTAAACAGGAATACCTCGATCGATTTCCCGAAAGTTCAAGCGTCATCAACGACGCCCTGAACGAAAACAAGAAACGAGCGGGTGTGTTTGAACCGCCGACGGTTGGCCGACTGGCGGAGCTCTTCCCGTCTCTGGAGATCATTGAGCTCATTGGTGCCGGCGGCATGGGAGCCGTTTACAAGGCTCGGCAGTCAGGGCTCGACCGTCTTGTTGCATTGAAGATCCTGCCGGAAGAATTCGGCCACGACGTCAAATTCGCACTGCGTTTCACGCGGGAGGCACGGACGCTGGCAAAGCTGAGTCATCCCAATATCGTGTCCGTTTATGAATTCGGAAACGTCGAGGACACCTACTATTTTCTGATGGAATTCGTTGACGGCTCAACGCTCCGGGATGTGGTAAAAGCGGGACAGTTGGCGCCCGAACACGCACTGGCCATTGTGCCTCATCTGTGCGATGCCCTGCAGTACGCGCACGACAAGGGTGTTGTCCATCGTGACATCAAGCCCGAAAACATCCTGATTGCCGTTGACGGCTCGGTAAAGATCGCTGACTTCGGACTCTCACGGATCCTGGGAGACGAGAGTCAGCAGGAGATGCTCACCGGTACTCATCAGGTGATGGGGACGCCGCGATACATGGCTCCTGAACAGATGGAAGGTTCGCGCGGCGTCGATCACCGGGCCGACATCTATTCACTGGGCGTGGTCTTCTACGAAATGCTGACCGGCGAACTCCCGATTGGACGCTTCGCACCGCCGTCCAGGAAAGCCGAAATTGACGTCCGTCTGGATGAAGTCGTCCTGCGTACGCTCGAAAAAGAGCCACAACGCCGCTACCAGTATGCAAGTCAGATCAAATCTGACGTGCAGTCGATCACCTCGACCGGTGATCCGGCGTTGGCGCAGACTGTTGCCACTGATCTGAAACCGAAAGACAACGAAGCAGCCGCGACCGCGAATCTGGCAGAGCAGGAGCTTGCCGGACGGATGTTGTTGACCCGACGCCAGCTGATGGAACGTGTGGAAAACTCACTGCGGCCGCTTTTCCGCGGACAGCTGCTGCAGGTGCTGATCGGCATTGCCCTGATTGTGCTCGGAGCGCAGTGCTGGGCACGAAACACACACATTGTGCATTGCGTTGTGAATGGCCTTATTGTCCACGTTTACGGCGTGATCGTGATTGCTCAGGCGGCGCTCGTCTGCACCAGAATTCGAAAAATCGACTACTCGAAATCAGTGGTCGACATACGAAGCAAACTGGACAGCCTGCGATCCGGCTACCTGCGTGCCGGCATCATCATCGGGTTTGTGTGGTGGCTTATGTGGATTCCCGTGGTCGTTGCCTTCGGCTTTGACGCCGTGCTGCATCCGAATTCGCTGATTGTCTCGCTGGCCGTCGGGATCGTCGGTTTCATCACCTCGCTCTGGCTGTACTGGCGTGCTCTGAGATCCGGCCGCCCATCGGCTGAATCGTGGCGCAGAAAACTTGCTGGCGGCAGCATTTCTGCGGCGTATCTCGCACTCGACGAAATAGAGAACGCCCAAATTCGCTGACGCAACGGCGAAAGAACCCGGAACTGCATCCCTGTGCCCCCATCGTTCGGCGCACCGTCCTTTCTTTTGTCAGAGACAATCTATGAACACTTCAGCTGTTATTGCAGAATCTCGAACTGACCGATGTGCGGCCGCGGAACCTGCTCCAGCAATCAGGCCAGCATCGCCCTTCAATCGACGACACGATCTTGATGCACTGCGTGCGATCGCCATGCTGCTGGGCATCGTGCTGCACGCCGCACTTTCGTTCGCTCCGATTCCATGGTCGGTGCAGGACTCACAGCAAAGCAGCGCCTACTACGTTTTGTTCGCCTGCATTCACGGATTTCGCATGCCGCTGTTCTTCATGCTGAGCGGGTTCTTCACCGCGATGTTGTGGAGAAAACGCGGACTCGGCAGTCTGGTCAGGCATCGGTTCAAGCGGATTTTTCTGCCACTGGTCATCGGCTGCCTGACGATCGTTCCGGCGATGTGGATGGTCAGCTACGTTGTGTCTCGGCCGTCCCCCGGCAGTCCAGAAGGCTCAACGCTATTCGCGGCAGTTGTTTCCGGCAACACAGAAGCGGTTCGCACCGAGCTTCAGAATTCCGATATCGATGTTAATGAGTTCGACGCCAATTCTGGTTCTTCGCCACTGTGCACAGCCGTGTTTCTCGGACGCACCGAAATTGCAGAACTGCTGGTCGATGCGGGGGCCGATGTAAACCTGCCGAATCGCGATATGGCAGCACCGTTGCACATCGCTGTCTTCATGGGGCGTTCAGAAGAGGCCGCTTTGTTGCTCGAAGCGGGAGCCGACGTGAACGCTCGTGACCGAAGCGGCCTCACGCCGGCTGAGCTGCTTAAGACTGACTTCGGGACGACGAACTACATCGCAAGCTCGCTTGGAGTTCCACTGGACGAAGAAACGTTGCTGTCCGGACGAAAAAAAATCGCCAGCCAGCTGGACCAAAGCGAATATCTCGGCTCCGGCACGACTACCGGGCAGTCGTCCGGTTTTGAAGGACTAAAGGGTCTGCTGTTCCACCTGCCCGTCTTTATGCATCTTTGGTTTCTCTGGTTCCTGTGCTGGCTGGTCGCCGCGTTCCTTCCTTACACGCTGGTCGCAGGGGCACTTCGGATTGAAAAGCTGCCGCGGTGGCTTGTTTGTTCTCCCGCCAGTCTGCTGTGGCTGATTCCGCTCACCATGCTGCCACAGTTGTTCATGACGCCCGGAAGCTTCGGCCCGGATTCGTCAGTCGGGTTGCTTCCCATTCCCAGCGTACTGGTTTACTACGCGATCTTCTTTTTCTTCGGTGCCGTTTATTGGGACATGGACGATAACTCCGGTCACCTCGGTCGCTGGTGGTCTGTCAGCCTTCCCGTCGCGTTGCTGGTCGTCTTTCCCATCGCACTGGATCTGGTTTCGGGAACATTCGGAATCATTCCGAGAATCGAAGACGAACGGACAAACGCCATGGTGGGCAGTTTTCTTCAGGCCGCGTTTGCCTGGCTCATGACGTGCGGCCTGATCGGCCTGTTCCGTCGCCTGCTGTCTCGCCAGAGCCGGACAATGCGTTATATCTCGGATTCGTCGTACTGGCTCTACCTGATCCACCTGCCGCTCGTGATACTCGCGCAGTGGTGCGTTCGCGACCTGCCGATTCCGGCCTTTCTGAAATTCGCTGCGATCACAATGGTGATCTCGGCTTTCCTGCTGCTCACCTACGAATACGGAGTCCGTTACACGGTCGTGGGCAGGCTGCTGAACGGCCCGCGAACTCGACCGTCCCGAGTCTCATAGCTCACTGAGCGAGCCGTCACCTGGCTTGTTACGAGCTGCCATGCGGCAGGTTTTTCAAAGGGGTTTCGTGTGGTGCGACGTTTCTGGCGGTTTGCTTTGCTGGTCAGCCCGGACAGAATTCAGTGTCAGAATTATTGGTTTGATCCGTTCTATTCGTAACGCCGTAAAAATCGCTGCAGACCGTGCGCGTCAGACTCATCCCCAGATTGCCGAAGATCTCCAGTGTCCGGTATCGTTACAACGCGAAAATCATGCCGATAGGTACACCAGTTCCGTTGGGAGACATCCGCTCACGTTGCGCAGTTTTCAATCCGGTCTGCGGCAGGCGCGAGGTATATTCTCTGTACAGTGCCGATTTTTGCTGAAAAACGGGCCAGGCGGGCAACGTTGACGAAACCGTGCGGCGAGGTCGTCGGAAACCGGTCTGCAACCATCGTGAATGCCAGGGATGCCGTTATATGTCACTGAAGAGTTATCTGGACCGGCTGCGCAGGCGCATCCTGAAGCGGATGGGTCAGGCCGCGCCGCGTCCACGCGGCAGACTTCGCGTCGTTCGGCTTGAGGACCGCAGGTTGCTCGACGCCACCGCTTCTCTGGTTGGCGGAGCTCTTTTGCTGGAGAGTTTTGATGCTCTGGATCAGCTGACGATCTCAGATTCCGCGTTCTCGCCGGGCGGAATAGATTTTGGACTCGCCAGCGGCGTCTGGAACGCCCCGACGGATCCAGGGCTCGTCCTGAGCGCTCCGGGCATTCTTACGTTGTCTCCCAACAACATGACCGACCTGACCGTTGACGCCGCGGCCGATCCGCTGGCGTCGGTCAATGCCACCGATGATCTGCAGTTGTCGACTCTACAGATTACGGGCGGTGGTGATGTCCTGCTGACGGACGCCAACAACGATTTCGACAGCGTTTCCATCGACGCAGACAGTCTGTCTCTGGTCGATGTCGATGCCGTCGAACTGACATCCCTTTCGATCACGCTGGACGCCAGTGTAACGGCAACAGATATCACCGACGGCACGGACGCAGTGATTTCAGTGGGTGGAAACGCCAGCTTCAGCGGCACCAGCGTGACTCTTGGCGATGACGTCGGCGATACCGTTGATTTCGGCACGCTTTCGTTTACGGCGTCCGGCGACATAGACATTGTTGAAGCGTCGTCGACAGTGCTGGACGGAACGAATTCGGCGGGCAGCCTGACGCTTTCCTCCAATGGTTCCCTGACTGATGACTCAGCGTCTCTGTCCGTCACCGGGCATACAGATCTGTCAGCAGCCGAGATTATTCTGGGTGATCAGTCTGGTGATGACGTCGATCTTGGCACGCTGAATTTTAATTGTACCGGCGACGTCACCATTCACGAAGCTGATGACATCGACCTTTCGGCGGACAGCACCGGAACCAGTGTGCTGCTGACAGCAAAGGGCAGCATCGACATCAGCGCCAACGTCACTGCCAGCGGTTCGTTGTCAATCGCGGCGGACTCAGACGGCAATGCCATCGGCAGTCTGTTGTGCGACACAGGTACCACACTGACCGGTACCAGCGTGACTTTAAGCGGTGTGGACGTGACCACCAGCGCCGTGGATGGCGGTACCGGATTTGTCGACATTGATGCGACGAATATCGCTGAGCTGAACGGTACCACCCGGTCCGATGGTGCTGTCGCTATTGATGCCGCCACATCCATTGAGATGTCGGGGGCGATCTCTGGTTCCACCACCGGACTGGGAGCTGCCTCAGTGTCGATCGGCAGTTCGACGGTTCCCGGCCTGCTGACGATTCTTGACAACATGACGGCCAGAGACGGAATCGCGTTGAGCAGCAGTGGCAACATCAGTATCGGGGCGGGTGCAGTCATTGACAGTGATGGTAACGGAGACAGCACAGGCGACCTGACGGTGGCGGTGACGGGAACCCTGACCCAGGGGGCCGGGTCAAAGATCAGCGGTAGCGGCGGTTTGATTGTGCCCGGCGCCGGCACACTGAGCCTGTCACAGGCCAATGACTTTACAGGCCAGACTACGATCAGTTCCGGAGCTGTTTCAGTCACGGCCAGCGGTTCAACGGACAGCAACACCGTCATCAACGGCGGCCGCCTTGAACTGGCCGGTGAAGTTGACGGCAATATCGTTATGAATGCCGGCACCCTGAATGGCTCCGGCGGCGAGATAACGGGTACACTGACGGTGAACAGCGGTGGTACTGTCGCACCGGGAAACAGCCCGGGACAGCTCACCGTCGGCAATCTTGACCTGAAAGCCGGCAGCACGTTGCAAATCGACATGAACGGATTCACAACGCCGGGCACCGATTTTGATCAGATCGTCGTCGCGTCCGGGGCCAGCATCGTGAGTCTCGTTAACGCCACGCTTGACGTCAGCGGCGCCCCTTCCGGACCAGAGGGGTCGGCGGCAACAATCATTGACAATCAATCCGGCACGCCCGTGACGACCACTTTCAACGGGCTGGCTGACGATGAGGTCTTCACGGCCGACGGTCACGTGTACCGCATAAGCTATAATGGAACAGATGGTACGGGCAACGACACGGTGCTTGTCTACGGTGGCATCGCTGACACGCTTCTGGCCATCGACGGTTCCGGCAACCTGGTCGTGAGCGATATCGACGGCAACAACAGCAACGACACGTTGACCGTTTCCTTTGACGGCACACACTACGTGGTGACGGATCCCGATCGAGCGCTGACAACAGAGATCGCCGGCGCGGACAGAGTTGATTTTCACACCATCCGTGTCTCGGCGGCTGCCGTCACCGGAAATATCCTGATCAACACGGGCGGGGGCGATGACCGGCTGACCATCGACTTCACCACCGCCGTACTGCCCTCAAACGTCCTGTTCGACGGAGGCAGTGGCGGGGTCGATTCGCTGATTGCGACGGGCGGCACCTTTCAGACGGCTGTGCACACCTTCACCAGTACCGGTCCGGGACTTTCCGGCAGTCTTGCCTACGACGTGACCGGAGACGGAAGTACTCCGGAAACGACCATCAGCTACGTGAATCTTGAACCCGTGGACATGACGGGCAGTACGATCGCCGATCTGGTGTTCAATCTTCCGGCCACCGATAACAACGTGATTCTGGAAGACGACGGCACCGGAGGGAACTCTGTCTCACAGATTCGCAGTGGCAACGGAACCTTCGAAACGACCACATTTTCCAATCCGTCCGGATCACTGACCATTAATGGCAATGCGGGAGCATTCGACGACAACGTCGTCGTGAGCTCTGTTCCGGATTTTTCGGCGGCCCTGAGAATCAAGAGCAACGGAGGCACTGGAAATGACACCGTCGTGTTTGCCGGAAGCTCAAGCATCGATTCGGTGAATATCGATATTACCGGAGCAATCTCAGACAACGGGGCCGCCAACCTCACAGTCGCCAATAATGCTCAGTTCGTCGGGTCCGGTGTTACTCTGGACGACACTTATCGTTTCGGCACGCTGACATTCGCCAGCGGAGTGGTGACTATTGTGGAAGCCGACAACATCTCGCTGTCAGGCACCAACACCGCCACCACCCTGAATCTGACGTCCGCCACGGGCAATATCAGCGACAGCGGGACGGTGAATGTAACCGGCATGGCTCAGTTCAATGCGGCCGCCGGGTTGATTGATCTGAATCAGCTGAATATCAATGGATCCATCGGGGTCACGGCCGACACTTCGGCAACGCTGGTGAACGCCTCCACCGTGGACCTGAAGGCATCGACGGTCGGTACGGATCTGGTTGTGACCGCCAACGCCGGCAATATCACCGACAGCGACACGGTCAACGTAGGTGGCATGGCTCAGTTTAATGCGGCCGCCGGGTTAATCGATCTGAATCAGCTAAATGTGACCGGGTCCATCGGGGTGACGGCCCTGACCACGGCGACGCTGGTGAACACTTCCACCGTGGACCTGAAGGCATCGACGGTCGGTACGGATCTGGTTGTGACTGCCAACTCCGGCAATATCACCGACAGCGACACGGTGAATGTAGGCGGCATGGCTCAGTTTAATGCGGCCGCCGGGTTAATCGATCTGAATCAGCTGAATGTGACCGGGTCCATCGGAGTCACTGCAAACACTTCGGCGACGCTGGTCAACACTTCCACCGTCGATCTGAAGGCATCGACGGTCGGTACGAATCTGGTTGTGACCGCCAACTCTGGCAATATCACCGACAGCGATACAGTGAACGTGACCGGCATGGCTCAGTTTAATGCGGCCGCCGGGTTAATCGATCTGAATCAGCTGAATGTTACCGGGTCCATCGGGGTGACGGCCCTGACTACGGCGACGCTGGTGAACGCTTCCACCGTGGATCTGAAGGCATCGACGGTCGGTACGGATCTGGACGTCACCGCCACAACCGGCAATATTACCGACAGCGGAAATCTGCTGATTAATGGTACCTCCACACTGAACGCTCCCGGCGATATCCTGCTTGATTCCGCCGACAACAACTTCATCGGCGCCGTTACGATTTCCAATGGCGCGGCAGCAAAGCTGGTGGATAAGACGGATCTTGTGCTTGGCCCCGTCAATATCACGGACAACCTGATGCTGGTGGTTGCTGGCAACGTCACTCAGAATGCCGCCATCACAGCCCGGGGGCTCGCGCTGATGGTTCAGGGCACCACGGTTCTGAACGATGCGAACAACAATGTCGTCCAGTTTGCGGCCGACAATGGCGGTGATACCAGCTATCAAGACGCCGACGGCATTGTCGTGGGCTCAGTCGGTGTCGGCACCATGCTGATAACCGGAGCAGAAATCGCGTCGGGCGGAATCGAACTGTGTATTCTGTCCGGAGATATTCAGATTGCTCAGCTGATCAGGGCTGCCACCGATGTCCGACTGCAAGCGGATAACGGTCGGGTTTTCGAATCCGGTCCCGGCCACATTCAATCATCCGGACTCGGTGTACGAGCACAGGGCGATGTGACTCTGCAGGCGGCGGCCAATGATGTTGCCCGTTTTTCGGCGGTATCCGTCGGCGGCAACGTGACGTTTCGTGAGAGTACTGGTTTTACTGTCGGCACGGTGGCGGACGGCATCTGTTTCACCACAGTTTCTGGTATCACGGTGAACAACACGCACGTCATGCTGCAGTCCGGCGGTGCGATCGCTGTCCGGCAGGCCGTCGATGCCGGGACCGGCGGGATCCGAATGACGGCGGGTGGCAGCGTGACTCAGGACGCCGCGGGAATCATCACAGCAACAGAACTCGGTATTATCCAGCAGGGCAACTCGGGAGATATTGATCTCGGATCTGCTTCGAACGACGTCGATGTTTTTGCGGCTGCCAACACCGCCACTGGTGGCACAATTCGTTTCTTTGATGATGACACGCTGCGCGTGGCAGACGTCTCGGCGCTCACGATTGACGCCATGAATTTCGCCGGAACCAGCGGGATCGATGCAGAAGCCGGCAATATCAACATCACCTCTGTCAACACGCTCACGGTCGAACGAAATATTGACGCGGCGTCCGCTGCCCCGGCGCCGACTGGTCCTTATCCGGACGAATCGATCACGCTGATCAGTCGGAACGGCGATTTCATCGTGTCCGGTGGCACCGCAGTCAGCCCGATCATCATTACCACGGACGAAAACCCGGCCGCCGGAGTTTTCTTCGATTCAACCGGTGATCGCATTACGATACTGGCGGGCGTCGACGGTGGAACGGGCACGGTCAGTCTGGGCGATCCGGCGACCATTGAAATTCGGACAGACGGAGGTGTCGCTCGCCGGATTGCACCGCGACCAACAGCCTTCGCGCTGCCAGGCACGGTCAATGGGGCGGCCTTTGTGACACTGGCGGATGCCGCAGGGATGCGCGGCAATCTGACTTTTCAGGACGGTGGATTCCTGGGAATGCTGGATCTGGTCTTCGGAGTCGCAGGTGAAGAAAATCTGGAAGTCGTCGTGGACTGGGGGGCCGTCTCGCAGACCAGCCTGACATCGTCCGGTCCGGCCGGGAATGCCGATCCGGCCGCCGGCGTTCCGGGAGCCCTTCAGTTCTCGCTGACCGACGCAGACAAAGCCATCTTCTATATTGACCAGGGTGGTGAGCGGTATCTGATTCCACATATCTACCAGGTGGGTGACCTGATCACGACCGCCGGTGACCGCAATGGGCGTGAAGTGAATCCGGGAATCTTTGGCGTTCGCTTCAGTGTAGCTCAGCATGCATCGATCAGCATCTGGGGCAACACACCAACAAATCCGACAACTGGCGCCGGCAACACGGTTTCTGACTTCAGCGGAACCGCCGATCCGATTACCGATGCCACTGGACGCGTGATCAGCCCTGCGGCAGCGACCCTTGCCCTGTTGTCGTCCACGGACACGAATAATCTGCGGGACTTCAGCCAGCAGGCAGCCATGTTGCCGTTCGCCAATGGCGTAGTCACGTCCACCGGACGCCCGGTCGGGCTGGCAGAATGGGAATTCATCGCGGGTCCGTCGCCAGGGATTGTCTTGACGGAATCGCAGGAACGCCCGACCATTGAGGTGATTCCGGTGGAGGCTCGGTTCGAAGAAACTGTATTCTCGGACATCACCAGCGACATCAGTTTCGGGGCCGGGGCAGCCACTGATGCGACCATCGGTACCGAAGTTTATCTGCAGATTCGACGACAGTTCGAACTGGACCAGCCGGCTGAAGTCGTCGTAGCGCGGATCGCAGACAACACGTTCATTTCGAATCGTGAGCAGTTTGAAGAATTCGTGCGAGACAACCCGGAACTGGCGGATGGTGCCGGTTATGAAGTCTGGCTGGTCACAGAAACGGATGGCCAGAAGGTCGAGCGGCCGATTGTGAAATTCGAAATCACAGGTGGGCGCCCGGGCCCGGCAACCGACGAACTGCCCGAAACATTCGAACCGTACCATCTGAAGGAACTTGACTTTGAGCAGCCGGAACCGGTTCCGGAACCACCACCGGATCCAAAACAGGACATGACCGGTGCGGAGCTGGACAATCTTCAGGATTCCATGTCGAGTGGCATCGGTCTGGTGACCGGCACGTTCGCCTTTTCAAAAGCCGCCCGCTGGAAACAAAAACTGCAGCAGCGACAGCAGTCACTCACCAGAACAGGGCGGACCGTCCGGAAGATGTCACGGCAGGCCACCGAGACAACTTCAGACGATTGAGCGGTATGCAGGTCTGAGACGGTGAGGATTCGGACACGTTTCAGCGATTGTGCAACAGGCCATGAAGCCGTTTCGTCGACGCCCGGCACTCCGTGTTGATGGCGACGACGGAGGCGAGAAACAGCACCGGCTCAGCGATTCAGATGCCGCCGGACGGTGCAAAACGTGTCGGCAGCGTTATGATGTGGTGCCGGAACACACTCGTCTCATACTGGAGTCATCGACCGCTATGAAAAAACTGTGCACAGTTCTGATGTTGCTGATCCCGACATTCGCCGCCCCGGGTTCTCAGGCAGCCGATCAGCCGAATATCGTAATCTTTCTGGTGGATGACATGGGCGTGATGGACACGTCCGTGCCTTTCCTGACCGATGCCGATGGCAAGGCGAAACGATATCCGCTGAACGATTATTATCGCACACCCGGTATGGAACGACTGGCTGGCCAGGGAATCCGCTTCAATCAGTTTTATGCCATGAGCGTTTGTTCGCCGACGCGGATTTCGATCATGACCGGTCAGAATGCAGCCCGACACCGTGCCACCAACTGGATCAATCCCCGGCAGAACAATGCCGGTTCGAATGGTGCACCGGATTGGAACTGGGCAGGCCTGAAAAAGGGCGATGTAACGCTGCCCGGCCTGCTGAGCCGCCACGGATACCAGTCGATTCATGTTGGCAAGGGGCACTTCGGTCCGGAAAAACATGAAGGGGCTGAACCGCTGAATCTTGGGTTCGACATCAATGTCGCCGGAGCAGCGTTTGGAGCCCCCGGCAGCTACCTGGCTCAGAATAATTACAGCCATCCGAAACGAGCCGGACATCATGCTGTGCCGCATCTCGAAAAATATCATGGTTCCGACACCTTTCTTTCAGAAGCTCTGACCATCGAGGCGAAATCGCGGGTTGCGGAAACAGTCAGAAGCGGTCAGCCGTTCTATCTGTACTTTGCCCACTATGCTGTGCATGCTCCGTTTGAGTCTGATCCACGCTTCGCCGAGCATTACACGGATTCAGGCAAGCCGAAGAATGCTCAGGCTTTTGCGACGCTGATTGAAGGCATGGACAAATCGCTGGGCGACATGCTGGACCATTTTCAGGAACTCGGTGTCGCCGAGAACACGCTTATCTTCTTTCTCGGAGACAACGGTTCTGACGCACCGCTTGGTCATCAGCATGAAGTCGCCTGTGCGGCGCCGCTGCGAGGCAAGAAAGGTGCCCACTATGAAGGTGGCATGCGAGTTCCGTTTATTGCCGCGTGGGCGAAGCCGGATCCGAAGAACCAGCTGCAGCAGCGGCTGAAGATTCCGGCAGGTCAGATTCAGAATCAGATGGCCAATGTGACGGATCTGTTTCCCACGATTCTGGAGCTCGCCGAAGTGTCAATGCCCGACGGTCACAAGGTCGATGGTCGGCCGTTACAGACATTGCTGGCCGGAAAATCCGATCCCGGACGTGCTCGGCAGTTCCTGATGCACTATCCTCACGGTGTGCATCGAAGCAACTACTTTACCACGTGGCGTGACGGCGACTGGAAGGTCATTTACCACACGCTTCCCGAACGTCCGACGACCGGTGGACATATTCAGTTTTCCGATGGGCATTTCGAACTGTTCAACCTGGCAGAAGATCCGTTTGAGCAGACAAATCTGGCGAAGTCCGAACCAGAGAAGCTGAAGCGCATGATGCAGGGACTGATCGCGCAGCTGGAACAGCATGATGCGGTTTATCCGGTTGACGATGACGGAAAGGAACTGCGTCCGCAGCTGCCCTGACGTCGCCTGTCCTCAGCATCGATCAGGCAGCACTGCAGTCAGGTTATATCAGTCTCCGAAACTTCCGCAGGCGTATGGTCTGTCACCAGTAACGACAACACCTGCCTCTGGCCTGCCAAAAGCGTCATCAGATTTCGTCACGATTCAGAAAGGTCCCCCGTGTTTGTACGAACAGTTCTTGTTATTGGTCTGTCCAGCGCGTCGCTTGTGGCACAGGACGACTCGCCACCGAATGTCGCACCCACTGCAACGGACCTTGCGATTCTGCCCGAGCCGAAGTTCCGGGACCTTTTCAACGGAAAGAATCTGGACGGCTGGGTGAATGTCAACACGGATCCCGGGACGTGGTCGGTCAGGGACGGAATGATCGTGTGCACCGGTCTGCCGATCGGAGTGATGCGAACGGACCGGCAGTACGAAAACTTTGTGCTGGAGATCGAGTGGCGGCATATGGAGCCCGGTGGCAACTCGGGAGTGTTTCTCTGGAGCGATGCCAAACCGGAAGGGAACCGGCTGCCGAAGGGCATGGAGGTGCAGATGCTGGAACTGGACTGGGTTCGTCAGCACCGCTACAAGGACGGCACCTATCCGCCGGTCGCGTATGTTCACGGCGAGCTGTTCGGAGCCGGCGGGATGACGGCCATACCGGCGAACCCTCGCGGTTCACGCAGCAAATCGCTGGAGCATCGTTGCCGGGGCGTCGGCCAGTGGAACAAATATACCGTTGTGGCGGTAGACGGCACGGTCAAGCTGGCCATCAACGGTCGTTTTGTGAACAGCATCCGAGACGCATCGTGGAAGAAGGGTTACATCTGCCTTGAATCCGAAGGTCGTGAAATCCACATGAGAAATATCCGCATCATGGAATTGCCGCCGGGCATGGCAGATGAAACGACCACGGCTCCGGTTATTGAATCAGAATAATGGCGGCAAGCCACACCACTCGTTGTGGGGCGGTCTCCCACGTTGTGGGGTGGTCTCCCGACCGCTTGTTGCGGGGTGGTCTCCCGCGTTGTGGGGTGGTCTTTGTTGTGGGGTGGTCTCCCGACCGCCCCACGCACCGGCGTGATGCGGGGCGGGAGACCTTCGGTCGGTCCTGTGGTCGGGTCGGGAGACCCGGCCACAACACGTGCCTCGGCCACAACGCGGGTCTCATTTGTTGTGGGGACGGTCTCCCGACCGCTTGTTGTGGGGTTGTCTCCCACGCACGGGCGTGATGCGGGGTGGGAGACCTTCGGTCGGTCTTGTGGTCGGGTCGGGAGACCCGGCCACAACACGTGCTTTGTTGTGGGGCGGTCTCCCGACCGCTTGTTGTGGGGTGGTCTTCCACGTTGTGGGGTGGTCTCCCGACCGCCCCACGCACCGGCGTGATGCGG
>JAVKCM010000074.1:0-4664 GCA_040222735.1 Fuerstiella sp.
ATAGTGTCTTCTTGATTCACTCCCATCGTGACAGGGGATTGCACTCGCTAGTCGAAAACACACACGCTGACTGTTGGAAGTGCTTCTTCAATCGCCGCCACACAGTCCTGGTCGTCCTGCATCTCATCGCTGAAGTACAGCTCGCGGAGGTTTGACATCCTTTTGAACATTGGAATCGATGCCTTCGTTACTGTTCCTCCAAAATATAAGACCTTAAGATTTTCTATTGTGGCGAGATGATCCAAAGATTGCTCTGAAAGTCGTGTATGAAGGAGTGCGACAAAGCTGAGCGTCGCGTGACTTCGGAGATGTGCAACGCCGATGTCGGTGACTTCAGTCTCTGCTGCTGCCAGTGTCTCCAGTCTTGGAAACCGTGATGCGGTCTCCAATGCGTCGTCGTCGATAGATGTATTTGACAGGTCCAGCGATTTCAGCCGGCATAGCTCACCAAGATATGCAACGCCGACCGAGGTGACGTTAGGACATTCGGGCAGCTCCAAGATCTCAAGCTGAGACAACTTCGCAATGTGTTTCAGTCCTGCATCAGAAATGCTGCAATTCTTCAACGTCAGGTGTCGCAACGAGGTGAACCGCGTGATGTTGGCGAGCCCGTGATCGGAGACACTGGGATTCCACAGGGTTAAGATCCGTAAAGGTGAGGTGTCGGACAGGGACGACCAAACCACGTCATCGAGCGCGGAAGAAGTGGAATCTAGTTCTTCGAGAGAAGCAAAGTGCTGGATGCACCAAATCTCTTCAGAATCTCGGATAGACACGCTTGTGACGAAGCCACTGGCGTTGCGAGTTACATCCCCTCCTTTGCTTTCGATCTCCAGTATGGCTTGTTCCACATTCCAGTTGTATTCCACTTCTTGACTCCTGTGTTTTCTGCGCCGGGGGATAGCAATCATTCATCCGGCTCATTGGTCAGTTTCGATGTTTGGATTATTCGAGTTTTCGCCAAAACGAATTCGTTCCGTAGTCCTTGTCGGGCACAGTCCCTTGCCCGTGATCCTTGTTGGCTGAGCCGCCCAGAACCCCTGGCACGTCGATCGAGACTCCACGCTGCAGTCCGCGACGAGTCGAACCGGGAGCTGGTGGCGCGATGGCTCCAGCAGTGACTTCGCCGAGTTCCCGTGCAGCTCCTTCGATCAGCGGACCCGCCATGTATTGGTAGGAGAATTCATCGATCGCACCGTGTATACCGGAAAGATGACTGTGATGCCCGTTTCCTGTTGCTCCTTTCGCCACACCTTGAAACCCTGCGTATGCGACGTAAACCGGAAACAGTCGTTTGGCAAACGAAAGTACGCGGGATGTATGTGCCTTCGCGCCGGTACTTAGGAACTTAAGCCACGCAAGTCGATCGGTTGTGCGCAGTTTGAGCAAATCGTCAACCATCCCAAGGCTGTACCTGGCAATGCCTGGGAGTTTCTCGATCCGTCCGCGGAGTTTGCTAAGAGTTTTTGCGTCTGCAGCTCCACCGTCAACAGCTGTAATGTACTGGGCCATGTATTTCACTTGCTTTCTCGCGTCGTCCACGACCGTCTGATTCGGACTTTTGAGGCGATCCAGCAGAAAATGATCACGCTTGACGATGGCTTCCGCCACGCCGACCGTATTGAAGTATCCTTCACGGAAGTTTATTAGAGTTCTGATCGATTGCTTCGGCAGGCCCAATGCTTTGGCTTCCGATTGCAGAAGGCTTGGTTTGATGAATCTCGACAGCAAGTGACGTGCCTTTTCCGCGTCGATCTTCCCGTGTCTCGCAACGTAGGCTTTCGCAAGGGCCTTGTTGGCGTCGTTGTATTTTACGTGGCTGACCGCCCCGAACTTTCCATAGTAGGTGTCGTTCCGGTGATTGAATAATGCAGGCATTTGCGCCTGACCGGTTGGAGAGGTGATGTTTTTCAACACTCTTCGGCCTGCTGCGGTGCTGTTTGAATCGTCGAGAGTCTTCAGGAATTCTTGAACTATCCAATGCATTCCGACTTCTTCCAGCCCACTCGGATCTGTCGCATTCCAGACGTTGTTGTTCACATAGCGGAACAGGTTGGCGTCACCAGCGCCGAAGCCGCTGGGGTCTTCGCCGGTGAACCGGCCGGTGTTTCCGTCGTACCAGCGTGCCCGGTAGTAGTAGAGTTGGACGTCCTGATCCCATTCTCTGCCGGTGTAGGCATAGTGTAGGTCATCGGCTCCGTTGGGCAGGACGGTGCCTGAACCGTCTTCGACGGAATCGATGTTGCCGAAGGCTCCGTATTTGATGTGTTTGACAGTCTCGGTGGTGCTGGTGCTGTCGTCGTATGCGACAATGTCTCGCACAGTGCCCTGATGATCGGTGAGGTTCCACAGTACTTCACCCAGAGCGTTCTCCGCAGAGAGCGCCGTGTGGGATGCCGTGGAAGCAAAACCTGGCTGGCAGGTGATCCGTGGAGAAGTTTCCGTACGCGACGCCGCTGGTCAATTGCGAAAGTACGACGGTGCAGCCATCTCTCCAAGTGGCCGTGTGATCGGCCTCGAAGTCAAGTCGGGCACTGCAACGCGAACCGTTCCGCAGCGGACGTTCGACTCGGCGCTGAACAATTCAGGTATCCAAACTCTACCAACTGTAGGACAACATGCGGGTCGGCAGATCCGCCGAACAATCGAGATAAGACGGCCATGAGTAATCAAAAACGCGAAATCAAGGAAGCTATGATCGCATCGCTTGCAGAATTGTCGGACTCCACGTTCGAGTCAGCAGGATTCAAACGTCGCGCAAATTCGCTGCGCTACGACCGGAAGCTCGAAAGCTGCACGCAGTCTGTCGAGGTGTGCCTTGAACACACGCCACGAGACAATCCAAACGCAGCAGCGGCCGTGTACCCGTGGCTAACGGTGAGTATTCCGGAAGTCGATGCAATCGCGCGTGAGATGACCGGTCGAGACGAATCGTTGCTTTCAAGCGCCGCATCAACACTGCATCAACCGATCGAGTTGGTATCACCGAAAGGCAAAGGAGCGCGCTGGTACATTTACCAGCCGGATTCCGTGGTCACCGCCGTGAACGAATTTCGTGACTTCTCAAAGGAATGGGTCTTTCCGTTCCTCGACGAATACTCCACCGCTGGCGGAGTTGTCGCGCTTCATCGCGCAAGTGACGAGCGCGTGTTGCATGACCAGGATCAATTCTTGCGCGTCGTCGCTGCGATGATTCACAGTGGCGCAATTGACTCGGCAAACGAAACACTTGAGTCAAAATTCGGGCGTCCAGCGATGCGGCGGCGCTTCGCTCCGGTGTTCGAGTTCGTTGCGAACTCCTCCTCGGCAGACGGTTGAAACCGCCGCCGGTTGGGCGTGGATGACAGAGCGCGGTAGCCACGGCGGCGGAACAGTGGGCGCCGGTTCGCTTCCGCGCTTGGGAACGAAACGGGGTCGGGGAACGAAACGGGGATCGAACGTGGGGCCACTTTACAGTGTGGGCTGCATCCTACAATCTCTGGCGTTGAACCTTTTGAGCTGGGTTTTGGGGAAAGGTGTATTCGATGGCTCGAGTGAATCGACGGGAGGTTCTGGCGGATGATGAGGTGCAGGTGGTTCACTGCGTGAGTCGCTGTCTCAGACGCGGCATTTTGTGCGGCGATGATCCTCTGACCAGAATGAACTACGATCACCGGCGGCATTGGATTCGCAATCGCCCGGAGTTTCTGGCGGGAGTGTCCGGCGACGTGTGTACCGAGCTTCAGTTGGGAAAGCCAGGCCAGTCGACCGACTGCCTTCCAGTCGAAGCGGCAAAGGCGGGCAGTGGCGTGACAGCTGTGGAGAGCAACACCGCCGGTCAATCAGGCGAACGCAAACGAGTGGTCGAGGCACCGCCACGTTCGGAATCCAAAGGCGGGTTCCGCCGAATACTGATCGGCCTGCTGATGTTGCTCAGCAGTGTCTGTTTCTGGAACGCCTTGCCGGAAAGCGTCAGCCGAAATGCTTCGGACGGGGTCTCCGCCATCGCCGTCGCGAAGACTCTCGCAGCTTCCGAAGTCCACATCGAAACTCAGCCGATCGAATTGCTGACCCCCGGCCAGCGGGCACTCGCCCGCAATCCGGAAATCAGCAGTGCCGAACGAAGGGGCTATGTCGAACCCGACTTTCATACCTGGCTGCTTCTGAGTCTCGAACTGCCGAAGCCGGACGGCAGCACGCTCTTCATCCAAATGCTGCGATCTAAGGAATGGTTCTCACAGCAGGTCCGATACATCGTGGCAGCAGACCAGGACGCGAATTCACAGGAACCGGACGATGAATCGCTTGGCTTTAACGATAGCCATTCTTACTTGACGGAGTCTGTCGACGAACCGCTCATTCCCCTGTCTCCATTGCACCCGGTGTACCGCGACATCGCCGAGGTAGCTGAGACAGCACAGGATGCGGGTGCAGAACTGATCGGTCTGGCGGTCGAACTGGACCTGCCGGAATTGGGGCTGACGGGCGACGCGATTGTCACGGATATCCGCACTAGTCCGCAGATTGAGCCGAGAGTCAGCAACGACGACCCGCGTCGTGTGATCACCGCCACGTTCCATCACACCAGCGGCGATGTGATTGACCTGGTGGTCACGAACGGACACGGGCCGAACGAAACATTCGGTACGACAATCAATCACCCGTTCTGGTCGGTGGATCGGCAG
>JAVKCM010000075.1:0-5142 GCA_040222735.1 Fuerstiella sp.
GACGGGCTGACCTTCCTGCGGGGCAAACGAAATCGTGGCACCGCCGATGGGAGCAGCGCCCCCCAATGTCACTTTACCGGTGACCGGATACACATCGACGCGACCTTCAGTGGCCGCATTGGAACAGCCAGCAAGGCACAGGCCCAGCGTCGCATATAACATTCCAGATCTTATCATCACACAACTAACCCTGTTTTGAAGACAATCACACAAATTCTTCGCGGAACTGCAGCGATCACCAAAAGAGAAAAGCGAGGGATGACTTCAAGCCACCACCCCGCTGATTTTTGGTATCGCGTGAAGACAAAAGAATCGACTGACCCGGAAGCCTAAAACTCGCCGACCTGGTCTCCGCCGGCGACGGAGCCCAGAGCCCCCCAGACGCCGTACGGCGATGGTCCACCACCGACACCCGGAGCATCGGGCGGAGGACTGGTGATGTCACCCGTGTCGATGTTCTCGCTGATGAACGTGACCGAACCATCACCCATCAGAACAGTCACACCACCGGTGTGTCGACTGCTGGGTTCATAGATCCCGTCTTCTGCATCCCATGTGTTCTGTGTGCAGCTCGGGCTGTTCGGCCCCAGAACCGTGGTACAGCCCGTAAACGGAGGCGCTCCGTCATACGCTCGCGTACCGCTCCAGCGGCCGACGCCCCCGGTGTACCTGCCATCCGGACCTTCTGCGGCAAGACACAGGGACGGATTGGTGTTCCGGAAGGCTGAGCCCAGACCGGTGGCGATTCCACCGTCGCGCACGAAGGTTGAGTTTGGCTGCGCCTTGACACGTTCTGACATGGCAATCGAGTTGCTCAGGCCGTCAGTCACATCACGGAATCGACGGCAAACGCCGTTGTTGTTGTCGGCGGCATTGTCACCCAGAGCCATGAACATTCCACGCATGCCGCGACCGCCATTGCCGGACCAGCCGTTGTGGTCCCATGCCGAGTCACCGCGGCAGAACATGTAGTTGGTCTTGGCCAGATTGCCGCCTTCGGTCGTGTCCGGATCGGAAGGACACAGAATGTTGGGACGTTTCACCGTGAACGGAGCATAACCACCGTCCCATGGATAGGGTGCACCAGGCTGAGCCTGTCGCTCGGCGATCTGGTTATACAGCGGTGCCTGGTCAATGTACGGCAACAGCGAAAAGTGACCGCTGAATCGCACGTATGCCTGCACACCACCGTCATGCATCTGACCCGGAGGCAGCATGTTGTAGACGTCATGATAATTGTGCAGTGCCAGCCCCAGCTGTTTCAGATTGTTGCGGCACTGAGTTCGACGCGCTGCTTCACGCGCCTGCTGCACGGCTGGCAGCAGCAGAGCAATCAAAATCGCAATAATTGCAATCACCACCAGAAGCTCAATGAGCGTAAACGCTCGTCGCTTCCCGTTTCGAACTTTCATACAGCTCCTCCTTCTTGTTACGTAAGACTACATTTAAGAACAAATGCTGGTCACCGATGTTACCGGCACCAGTTACGTTCCGGCACAGTATTTTCACATTTTATTAACAATCGCTAAGAAACGTCCAACGCTGCGGTAACGACGACCGACAGCAGATTTTAACAGGCGTCTGAGACGCGATGGTGAGCAGCAGTACCAAAAGGTCTGAAAAGTCTGCAAGAAGCCGCAATGAACAACACCCTCACGCCCGCAGACAGACCACAACGCACACACCCAGGCCAGAGCAGGCCACCTCCCGATAGGAACTTCCCGCCCCGGCAGCCCGGCGCAACTCCCAGGTACGGTCAATACACTTCACTTCCTGCCATTGTCACGTGCCACGATTTGTCACGGCCGACACCCGGGGTTAAAGTCTAAGGTGGACCACTGTCTGTTCAGCGGTTTCTGAACGCGGTCAACGCACGCGAAAGAAGTCGGCGCCGGTAAAGGTGCAGACGCCAGGGCTGGAAGCAGCGCCGAACCGCCACGATAGATTCGGTCTCATTAACGAAGAGCAGACCTATGTCAGCCGCGCGTTACGCAAAATCACTGGCCGGTATCCTGCTGCTGACGGCGGTGGCGGCCACGGCGTTCGTCGTGACCCGACCAGCCACGACCGAAGACGATCCGCCCGCCGTGCCACACTTCGAACTCGCCAGTTCCGAAACCGAATGGCTGTGGGAACTGGAACATCGCGCCAACGTGCTGGGTGAGTACGGTTTCTCGACGCTGAAGAAGGCCCTGTCGGATTCCAGCGCTGACGCACTGACCGCACTGCTGCACTCAGACTTCCACGGCCTTGCCTTCGACCGCGCCGTGGTCACGTCGTTCAACAGCCCGACGCTGACAGCCGTTCGATCGGAAGCGGACAGCGAGCTCACCGAACTGACGGGTCCGGAATTCATCGACCGCCTGTTGCTTCTGCGTGCTGAGATGGACGACATGCAGCAGTGCAGCATCGGCGTCAAAAGAATCGGCCCGGTCGATCGCGCGGCTCCGGAAGGTCGCTGGACCACGCTGTGTGAAATGTGGATGCGCGGCATGAAACAGGGAGACCGCATTGAGGTCACTACACTGTTCCAGCTGGACACACAGCAGCCTGACAGACAGACCCTGTCGCAGGACGGATGGATCCTGAACTGGACCCTGATGGAAACCAGCGTGTCGTCCGGCGAACACGAAATGTTTGAGGACGTGACAGAAGCGGCCGGCGTGGATGCAACCGCGCTGCATGACAACTGGCTGTCGCCTCAGAAGATCAATAATCCGGGAGGCGTCTATGCCTGCGACTTCAACCGGGATGGCCAGACGGACTTTCTGGTAACGGATGTCAATCCGGTCGGAAATTCGCTGTATCAGAATATCGGAGAAGGCAGATTCAGGGATGTCACCAACACCATCGGCATCGGCAGCCTGAGGCAGATTTCACTAAGTCAGGGCAACGCGGCCTTCATCGACGTGAACAACGACGGCTGGGTGGATCTGCTGCACACACAGGGCGGCCTGTGGGAAAACGATCGAGGGCTGCGGTTCATTGACCGGACACGCGATACCAATCTTTTTCAGATCGCGAACCCTGCACAGGACGAAATCAAATCTGTCAGCGTGGCCGACTACGACCGCGACGGACTGCTGGATCTGTACGTGCTGCGACGCAATGAGATGCCGATGTCCTGGCTGGAATCAACCGGCCGCGGTCCGGGCAGTCTGCTGTGCCGCAATCTGGGTCACTGGCAGTTTGAAGACGCGACGGAAGTATCCGGCACACATGGACACGAGGCCCTGATTTTCACCACGGTCTGGCTGGACGCCAACAACGACAACTGGCCGGACCTTGCGGTCATCAATGAATTCGGTGACAGCTTTCTTTATGTGAATCAACAGAACGGCCGCTTCGAACACCGTGATCCGGACCCGGACAAATCAGACTTCGGATCGATGGGGATTGATGTCGGCGACGTCAACAATGACGGCCATATTGATCTGTACATCGCCGGCATGTATTCCAAAGCCGGCAGCCGCATCATCGGCAATCTTCCTCAGGACGCGTTTCCGCCCGACGTCCGCCAGCGACTGGACAGCCTGATTGACGGCAGCGAACTGTACATGAATCGCGGCGGACTGGATTTCGAAGCGTCCGGGCAGCAGCAGCATGTGCACAATATCGGATGGTCCTGGGGACCGACGCTGGCCGACTTCAACAACGATGGCTGGCTCGACATCTATGCTCCTTCGGGCTACATGAGCCGCGACCGCAATAAGCCCGACGGCTGAAACTGCCTCTGGCTGGCTGTCGTGTCACAGCCGTGTGAAAGAAACTGCAATGTGAGTCAGCCGGGAGAAGTGGATCCCGAGCTGAATGAATTCTGGGTCGGCAATCCGTTTGAAATCTACATGAGCCAGAACCTGAGTTCCTTCGAACGCAACCGTCTGTTTGTGAACGATGGCGCCGGCGGCTTTGTCGATGTCAGCTTTTCCACGGGACTGGACGCCGACTCGGACGGACGTTGCTCAGTGCCGCTGGACATCGACAATGATGGCCGCATGGACCTGCTGCTGCGGCAGGCCGGCGGTGGTCCGCTGCAGCTGCTCCGCAACCAGTTTCCACCGTCGAATTTTCTGAGCGTGACGCTGCAGGGTACCGCCAGCAACCGTCAGGGCATCGGAGCCCGACTGGTGGCACAGGTCGGGCCACAGAAGATCGTTCGCGAGGTCTATCCGACAAACACGTACCGGTCTCAGCGACCGCTGGCGGCTCACTTCGGTCTCGGAACAGCAGACCACGTCGATCAGCTGTCCATCCTCTGGCCTTCCGGTGCCGAGCAGCAACTAAGCGAGGTCGAGGGAAACCAGCACATCTTTGTCACGGAAGGTCAGGCTCAGTGGGTCCCGATCCTCCCCGGCGAGCCTCTGCCGCCGGCAGATCCGCCCTCCGACCTCACGACTGCTGAGTAAGACTCGGAGATCAGGGCCGAGCTGTTGGTCGGAATCACCAGGGCGCGGTGACTTCGGGTCACGCGTCGATACTGGCAACGTCAAGCCCCCCTCGCTGCGCTCGACCCTCCCGGAGGACGTCGATTTAATTACTGATGCAATTGCCAGGGTCTCTCTGGCTCCGTGCCCCCTCGAAAATTCCGACCAGACAGTTTTCCCGCCTCGGTCCCAGGCTCCACCTGGGACCGCATGCCCTTCGCACGGAGCCCGAACTGTGCGCAGGACCCACGTTCGAATTGTGGCGGCGTTTGGTTCGTGGCAGTGGGTTGTATGAAGTGGCGTGGGTGTTGCAACCACAGTCGCGGCTTTGCCGCGAAGTGCCGCCCGGCAGGCGGCACCTACAGTAGGTCCTGCCTGCCGGGCTGGACCCTCGGGCGGAGCCCGAACTGTGCGCAGGACCCACGTTCGAATTGTGGGGCGTTGGGTTCGTGGCAGCGGGTTGTATGAAGTGGCGTGGGTGTTGCAACCACAGTCACGGCTTTGCCGCGAAGTGCCGCCCGGCAGGCGGCACCTAGTGCGCCTGTGAAGGCGATTGAATTGTCGGGTGAAAGTCCCGATCGGGGAAGTCGTTACCTCCCCGTAGTCGATGGTAACTGCGTTTTCAACAGAAAGGGTGGAGAGCAACCGGAGACGAATGAGCAGTCCGTAACGAAAGTGAACTCGATTTGGCCAGGCCTGTCGGGGAGCCTGCTAGGAA
>JAVKCM010000076.1:0-26930 GCA_040222735.1 Fuerstiella sp.
AGAGAACTCAAGAGTGAGCCGAGTGCCGTAAGGCACCGGGCCGCTCACCGGGTGGCTTCCCGGTGTGACGTTGAAATCCATCGAATCGTCGCGCCCGGGGCCCGGCCGCTGACGCGTCGCGGCTCACGGACGGATCACCAATAGCCGGCGCCGGCTGTTGCGCGAAACACCCCGTAGCTGGGCTTCCAGCCGCAGCCAGACGTGATGACGAGTGGGACTCAAAGCCGGCAGAAACTGCGGCTGGAAGCCCCAGTTACGTTCAGGACCGCCCGGATTGTGCCTGTCCCTTTCCGTGGTCCCCTTCAGGACCGCCCGGATTGTGCCTGTCCCTTTCCGTGGTCCCCGATCGGACAGGAATGTCCGATCTACGGTCGTCCAGAAACACAGGTGCCAGAAACACGGGGCCCTGACCGCTGCCACGCATTGGCGTGTCATCTTGTCGTACCATCGTGGCACTTGTCGTACCATCGTTGTCGTCAGGAGCTCACTTGCCCGTCGAGATCGGCGCGGAAGTCGGGCCCAGCTCAAGCCCTGCCGACAGTGACTCAAATGCGGAGAAATTACTTCGGAATCGCAATACCATGTGGTGCGCGGTGCATTTGCCGCTTAATCTTTCGTAATGCCGAACGTGACGCAAATCCTGTCGAGGATTGATACAGGGGAGCCCAATGCCGCTGAGGCGTTGCTGCCGCTGGTCTATGGCGAACTGCGGAAACTGGCCGCGAGCCGGATGAAAGGTCAGCGTTCGGACCATACGCTGCAGGCGACAGCATTGGTGCACGAAGCGTATGTGAAGCTCATGAGCTGCGAGAAACCAGTGCGTTGGACATCGCGACGGCATTTCTTCGGGGCAGCAGCCGAAGCGATGCGGTCGATTCTGATCGACCATGCCCGGAAGAAAGCTGGCGTGAAACATGGGGGAGGGCTGAAATGCATGCCCCTCGATGTCGATGCTGAAATCCCGCTTCCGCTGCCGTCAGACGAACTGATCGCCCTGAACGACGCCCTGGACCGTCTGAAGGAACAGGATCCACAGGTTGCGGAAATCGTCAGTCTTCGCTTTTTTGCTGGCTGCGGCATGCTTGAAATCGCCGAAACTCTGGGGCGTCCTCTGCGAGGTGTTGAACGGGACTGGAGATTTGCCCGCACCTGGCTGTTTCGAGAAGTCTCGACCAGAACGGAAGAACTGGTCTGAATTCTCGAAACTTCTGGCGGATTTCGATTCGAGAAGTCGTCTAGCTCCCCAGGTCAGTCGCTCAGTCGCCGGGCTGAGCACTCTGAACCACTCTCCGTACGTCCGTGTGAAGTGGATTCGTTGCAGAGTTTCTGCAGAGATGATTTCGTAAAAAGAAAAGGAAGAGCAATGCGAGCGCTGTGCGCGGCAATCATCGTGAGTGCGATCTTTTCGAGCCTTGCCAGTGAATCGACACATGCCGGATTCATCTACGACGAGTCGGTGAGCGGCGATGCGCCGTCTGCACCTCCTGTAGATCTGGGAGTCCTGTCCTTCGACGTGAACGCGGTGCGTGGATTACTCGATGGAGGCGGTGATTTGCCCAACGACGGGCCAGACGAGAATGACACGTATCGATTCACTGCCACGGGTGACTGGACGTTTGATGTGACTGGCCTTAAGTTTGGCCCCACATTCGACGGGTTGCATGCCTATCTGTCTGATGAAAATGGGGCTTTCCTGACGCTCAGCGTTGTCAGCTCGCATTCTGCTTATGATCTGTTTGGAACCCGCGGTGCCGGAACTTATGAGGTTGGTCTCGTCCCAAAGGGCAACCAGGGATTCGCTCTGTATACGATTGGCATCAACGTTCCGTCCAACAGCACATCGGCTGTGCCGGAGCCGACCTCGATGACCTTGTTTGGGATCGGATTGCTCGGCGCTGGCGTCATTGTCCGTCGCCGGCAACGTGTCGGACACGGCATCACCACCGCCGATTCTGCACGCTGAATTATTCTCCGCGGGTTTCATCCACTCGGGAATCATCACGGCGTCCACGCCTGGTGGGTGAGTCGTGGTTTGCACATTTTTGACCGTGCGGGCAAATCGTACTTCTTGTTGAACTCGATTGAAAAACGATGGTAACCAGACGCGGCAACCACAGTCGCTTCAGAAGAAGGCTGGCTTCCAGAAGTTTTGTCCTGCGTTGCGAGTCACGACACGCACGAAAGTAAAAAGATGCTCCCAAAACAAGTCAGGCCCCGCACGATCCAGCTATTGCTGCTCACGCTGACTCTCAGCGCGACACCGGCTCACGCCGGGTTGATCAAACTTGACGAATCACAATTCAATGCGGCCGCCGGAGGCACGGCTGTCGTCGAAGATTTCGAGGCGTTTGGGACAGGATCGTACGCGTCCCCGTTCGTGTTCGCCAATGGACGCTACCAGTCATCGGTTGGGAACTCGGCGCCGGTCCGCATCCTGGATCAGGCAACCTGGGGGCCCACTCGCCGGTTACTGAGTGGAGCGATTACTGACGTCCGCACGTTCGATCTGTTTGCGGCGGGCACGACGCTCGTTGGTATGGATGTTTTCTACATTAACCCAGACAACGTGTTCGACGTAACAGTCGTCGGCGGCAGCGGAATGCTGAATCTGTCCGGTCAAACGGGGACCTCGCTGGGAACATTTCTGGGATTCCAGGACGCGCTGGGCATCACATCGATTCAATTCCGGAACGTCACGCCGTTCGCACCCAGCAACTACTCGTTTGACAACGTGCGCACGGCCTCAATCGCGTCGGTCCCAGAGCCGTCCAGCCTCACCCTGCTGGCGATGGGCGCGATAACAATATTCGGCTGCGGCCGGCGTCGTCGTCGCATTGAGCGTGTTTCCTGAAGGAATTCGAAGACGGACTACGGTCTTTGACTCAAAGGCGGCCTTCCCCTCAGACACCAACCAGGAATCAGCTGATGCATCGTGGAATCCTCGCAGGTTTTTTCGGCCTCATAACTTCGTGCGTGGGACCTTCCGCCCATGCCGGATTCATTGAGGTGGACCTTTTCTCCTCAGGAGACGGATTAGTCACACTCGACACGAATACCGGTCTCGAGTGGCTCGACGTTACCGCGACCGTCGGCCTCAGCGTCAACGACGTGCTTGGCGGCACGGGAGGCTGGACTGCACTCGGCTTCCGGTACGCCGGCTCCGATGAGCTGGAGCAACTGTTTCTGAGTTCGGCGCCGGGTTCCACCGTCTCCTTCTACGCTTTCACGGCAAACAACTTTGCCGGCGCGTCATTGCTGGTCGATTTGCTCGGCAACTCGCTCGACTCCCCGGTTTTTCCGGGGTCACAGGGGTATGTTGACCCCGGCACGTCGGACCTGTTTTCGGAAGGAACGGCACATGCCAGTTTCTATCAAGTCCGGATCAGCGACAGCACCGGCAGATTCCATCCGACACAGGGGAGTTTCTCGCTGGCCGACTCGAGCGCGACGATCGGCAGCTTTCTGGTGAGGGACGTCAGCGCGGTACCGGAACCCGCGTCGATGTACGTGTTTACCATTGGGGCATTGGGACTCGGAATCGCCGCTCGTCGCCGAACGCGACGCAAGATAGTTTCGCTCTAACACTGGCCCCCGGCCTGCTGTGTCTGACCGGCATCGGGAGTCGTTGCAAACTGCTTCCCGTCAATCAGTGGGAACAGTGACTCGTTCCAGCTCCTGGAGTATAGTGAAGACTCAAGCTGCCGAATGAGTTTCTGCCCCGGCCGTTGGCTGACTTCCCGCACCTGATCACCATGCTCGACCATCATCACCAGGTCAAATTACTGTTCGATTCCGTGGTCGGCCTGCCGGCTGATGAGCGCGAGGCCTTTCTTGAACAGTATTGCGGCGGCGATCATGAACTCCGGACGGAAGTGCTCGAACTGATCGCTTACGAGGAAAGTCTGGGGTCGTTTCTGGAAGATCGCCCCCTGAAGTCGGTCAGAATTGCTGTGGTCGAAGACCGTGTTGGGCAGAAGATCGGTCCGTACACCATTCGAGAACGTTTGGGTGAAGGAGGGATGGGTGAAGTCTACGTGGCCGAACAGCGTCAACCTGTTCGCAGGCAGGTTGCTCTGAAGATCATCAAGCCAGGGATGGATTCCAAAGAAGTCATCAAGCGGTTCGAAGCCGAGCAGCAGACCCTGGCGGTGATGTCTCATCCCAACATTTCCAAGGTGCTCGACGGCGGCACCACCGAACAGGGGCGCCCCTATTTTGTGATGGAGCTCGTTCGTGGAACTCCCATCACCGACTTCTGCGAGACGCATCGACTCAACACTCGTAACCGGCTCAAGCTGTTTATTACGGTCTGTCGAGCGGTTCAGCACGCTCACATGAAGGGGATTATTCATCGCGACCTGAAACCGTCAAACGTGCTGGTGGAGATGCATGACGTTGTCCCGGTTGCCAGGGTGATTGATTTTGGGATCGCCAAAGCGATGACGCAGGAAGTTTCTGAGGAAACCGCGTACACCCGGTTTTCACAAATGATGGGAACTCCTGCATACATGAGTCCGGAGCAGGCCAGGCAATCCGCCCTGGACATTGACACGCGGAGCGACATCTATTCGCTCGGCGTACTGCTGTATGAACTGCTCACCGGTACAACTCCTTTTGATTCGAGCGAACTCAGCAAGCTCGACATCTCCGAAATACGGCAGTTGATTTGCGAAGTCGAACCGCCCCGACCCAGCGCACGGATCGCCACACTCAATCATCAGAGAATCTCGACGATCTCAAGGGGTCCGCAAATCAGTTCCAGGCGTCTTTCGCTTTCCATGAAGCAGGAGCTGGACTGGATCGTGATGAAAGCGTTGGAGAAGGATCGCACTCGTCGCTACGAATCAGCCAGTGCCTTCGCTGCCGACGTCGAACGGTATCTTGAGGGTGGACCGGTTCAGGCCTGTCCGCCGACACTGGCTTATCGAATTCGGAAAACTTTTCTTCGTCATCGACGTCTGTTGACCGCTGTGATTGCAGTATTGCTCACAGCGTCCATCGGTTTGGTCGCCAGTGTACGTTATGCCCGTCAGGCAAACCGTTTTGCTGCATCTGCATTTCAGGCTCGGCTTAACGCTGAGCAGAGCCTGTGGGAATCCCGGCAGGCAGAGCAGAGATCTCGGGAAATGCTGTATTCCGCCGAGATGCAGCTTGTTTCGGATGCAATTGAAGGGACAGATATCCGTCGCGCGAAAGAACTCCTGGACCGTTATCGGGGAGATGAAATTGACGGTGATCTGCGAGGAATCGAGTGGGACTATTACGACAAGCAGGTTACGACGACTTCGGTGGCGAAGATCGACACTGGCTTACAAGCAACTGCTGTGCAGCTTTCGCCGGATGGGAAGTGGCTCGCCGTCCCTTCGCGAATGTTACAGGTTTCCATTTTCCGAACTGAAGACTGGACACCTGACCGGACACTCTCGACAACGACGCCAGCGATCAACGGTCTGGCCTGGTCTGCAGACAGCCGGTTCCTGGCAGCAGCTGGCGGCAACGGGGCAATACGCATCTGGAATGTTGCAGAATCCACGATCAGTCGTGACATTGTCGCTCATCAGGGGCAGGTGCACGATGTGGTGTTTGCAGCGGACGCCGGGACAATCTTTTCATGCGGCGATGATGCCGTTGCACGAAGTTGGGACCTGTCAAGTGGAAAGATGATCCATGAGTTTGACGGCCACGAACGAGAGGTGGAAAGCATCGCTTTGTCGAGTGATGGTCGGCGGCTGGCGACTGCCAGCAGTGACCGTTCGGTCGCGATCTGGAAGACGGAGGACGGTGAGCTGGAGTATCAGTTCTCAACTTCCGATTCGGGTGGTCGAGCTGTCTGCGTCGCATTCTCAGAAGATGGATCATTGCTTGCCTCCGGGAACATCTATGGAGACATCTTTCTCGTGGATGTCGACTCCAGGCAAACTGTTCAGCTGACACACCTTGTCGATGGCGTTGAGGATCTTTCATTTCTGCAAAATGGCCAGCTTTTGGCTTCTGTCGATCGGGGCGGAATGATCGCGATTCACGAAATTCCGGAACAGCGCAACATCAAGTCGTTCAGATCAGCAAGTCCCATCATTGCATGGATCGCACATAACGGGCGTGCCACTTCGCTTGATCTTTCCACAGATGAAGCGACGCTGGTGACAGGTGGTTGGGATGGAGTGGTCAGAATCTGGAAACCGGACACGGAAGCCTATCGGTGGCCGGCGCATCGCCAGGAGGTCTTTGACGACGTTGCAGTGGTCGACTCAGAGACGATGGTCGTGTGTGGAGCCGATCTCGAGTTGTGGGATCTCCGGCGTCGAAGAAAAGTCGACACCTTCGCAGATTCGAAAACTCCCTGGCGGAAACTCGCAAGCTCAGAAAATGGACAATGGCTTGCTGCAGCAAAAATCGGGCAGCTTGCTCTGTTCTCACTGAGTCCTCCAAAGCTGGTCGATCGGTGGGAGCTTACGAATGGCCTTCGGCCGGCGCAACTGGCGATCTCGCACGATGGCCGAAATATCGCACTGGTGAACAGTGACGACACGCAATTCGTGAAGGTCTTCACGCGATCCGAACCCGCTTCGAGTCGTGACTACCCGGCCAGACAATGTGAGTGTCTCAGCTTCTCTTCTGATGGAAAGCTGTTGGCAATCGGCCATATGGATGATCTTCATCTCTATGACCGCGTCCAAGGGACACGAAAAATTCTGTCCGGGCACTCGAGCACGCTCACTTCGGTGGCCTTCAGTCCCACAAATAATCAACTCGCGACGGTCAGCCACGACCGGACACTCAGAATCTGGGACAGCAACACAGGGGCTGAGATTCGTTCCATCGTCGCTCACACCGATCATATCAACAGCGTGGCGTACCTGGCCCATGGTGAATCAATTGCGACGGGAGGAGGTGATGGCAGAGTCAAATTGTGGCATGTTGAGTCGGGTCAGCCTCTCGGAACGCTGGCCAGAATACCGGGTGCCTTCCACAAGATCCGATTCACGACGGATGGAAGACGCTTGGTCGGTCTGTTCGAATACAACCGAGTGTTTGTATTCGACTCGACGGGTCGAGCAGAGATACCGCTCGATGTTAACAGTCAGAAACTGACCAGTCGTGGGCGAAGACGCTGAAAATCGAACAGCGGTTCTGCGGGCAACGACCAACGTCTGCCGCTGCTGGTGGTTGGTGCAAGGTAGCGCGGACATTCCTGTCCGCCAGTCGTCACAGTGCTGATCGGACAGGAATGTCCGATCTACGGTCGTCCGGAAACACGGGTGTTGAAAACACGGGTGTTGGAGGCTGGGCTGAGTTGACAACGAGTATTCGAGGACTCATTTTGTCCGCAACCGTTTCGGCATGTGAGGCCGTACGAATGCTTTTATCGGGGACGACAAACGATGCCTTCCATTTCCAGACGTAAGTTTCTCACCATGACAGGAACTGCCGCGACTGTTGCTTCGTCGGGAGGTGTGCTGTCACTTCGTCAGGTGAATGCCGATGAAGAAACCAAACGTATCGTGTTTGCAGCGAATCGCGACGATCAACGGTTCCAGGAGACGGCGGGTTTTCTTCACAACCTGATGAAAACGAATCCGCCAAAGCTGGCGTTCGATCCTGACATGACGCGTGAAGAGTATCCGGCGTGGCAGAACGCGATTCGTGAAAGGCTGTTGGAACTGATGGCGTTTCCTGAGCTTCAAGGCCAGCCGGCCCCGAAGCGTCTCTGGATCCGAAAACGCGAAGGGTATCAAGTCCAGAAATGGGAGGCCTATCCAGAACCGGGCTGCGTCGTTCCATTCATGATGGTCGTTCCGGATGGCGTCAGCCGGAATTCGCCAGGCCCCGCCGTGATGTGTTTTCCCGGATCGGGGTGGAGCCTGGAGAGTCTGGTCGGCGAACCGGAAGTCGGCAGGAAAGCGGCAGATAACGTCAAGAATAAAACAGACTGGAAATGGCAGGACAATCGAATGGCCCTGCATTTTGCGAAGCGAGGGATGATCGGAGTTGCCGTGGCCAACCCCGCGACGAATGACACGGACAGCACAATTCGCAATCGCACTGAGGTCTCGTTGAACGCCATTCTGCTGGGCCGTTGCTACCTGGGGATTTCAGCTTTTCAGAAAGCTCATATCCTTGAGTGGGTCAGTCAGCAGACTTACGTCGACCGAAATCGACTCGCCGTCTGCGGGCATTCACTGGGGTCTGAACCAGCGGACGTGTTGGGAGTTTTGTATCCTGACTTGATCAAAGCCGTCATTCACAATGATTTCTGCTGCAACTGGATCGAGCGTTCGATTGCTCTGAACGGACTGGTGTCGCCGGCCTGGCATCTTGTCCCGGGGATGTACAAATGGTTCGACGCGACAGACCTGGAAGCTTCCATCGCTCCGCGGCCACTGCTGTTTACTGAAGGGGGCCGAGCAAACCAACTGGCGAAAATTGAAGCGGCCTATCGATTGAACAATGCCGCACAGAATATGCAAGTTTACCAATACAAGAAGTACACTGATCCGGCAGCCCGCGTTCACGACTTCAAGCCGCTGCCTGAAGGCCTCTCAGTCGCCGAGTATCTGGAATACGCCAACGTTGATGCTCAGAACCATTGTTTCCGACCAACACGAGCTGTTCCATGGCTGGAAAATGTGTTCGCGAATCTGTAGCCCACAAGATTGCCGGTGCGACGCAATTCAGGGACACAGTATTCTAAGGACCGAGCAGAAAATAAGTGGCGTAAGCTTCCAGCTTGCGATTCATAAAAACGCAGGCTGGAAGCCTACGCCACGTTTCCACGCGACAGTAATTTTCCGTTTGATCCTATAGGCGCCCGGAACGTCTGTTCAGAGAGAACGAGCGTTTTGGAAGCCGAGACGCAATGTCGTCCGGGCATTCCTGTCAGAAGCATTTGTTGGAACTCCAGCCGTTCCGGCGCCGGCGTACGGTGCTGCGGCCCCGAATGATGCCCCGTGTTCGACATCGGAGCGGCATACGCCGCTCTGATGTGGGTGGGGCGTTTAGCCTGCATTGCGCACCACGTTCCAACACAAACGCCTCCGCGAGCGTAGTAAGTGAGTGATACGAAACCACTTAACATCGCATCAGGTGCGCGCCATCTTTGTTGTCCCAGCCCGGATAAGCGGTGGCCATCGATTTGCCGTGCATCCCTCGATTAAAACCGATGAATCCGTTGCGGCCCGTGGTGACACGTGCATGGCGGATAGCAAACTCAGCGGCTTCCATACCTGTGGAAGACAGCCCTGCTAATGAGTGCGTCTCCGGCACGAAGCCATTCACCAGTCGGGAGGCTTCGTCGCGAATCGGTGTGTCAATCGCACCGGTCGTCCGGATTCTGTTCAGTTGTTCCTGAACGACCGGCGTCACCTGCGGGTTCACATGGCTCAGCCAGACCGCGCCAGGTGCTGAAAACAGGTCAATGTATCGCGCTCCGTCATTCCCGATCAGAATGTCATTCCGGGCCGCCGTGATGACCAGTTTTCGCATTCGCTCATTCGTCACTCAGGACAAACGGTCGTGTGCAGACACGGCTCGCAGCGACGTCCACGTCTGACTTTTGCCCGCCACACCGGGTTCATCGCAGATTTCCGGCTTCCACAATTCCGATCCTGTCATGACGATATCTCTCTCCAATACTGTTCAACCAGATCGGCTGCCCGTGTCACCCCGTCCTCAGCATTGATGATGCTCTGCCAGCGTCGTGCTGCATTCCGAACCGGCACGGAGGTGACAGCCGTTACCAATGCCTGAGCCAGATCTTCGGGCGACAGCGTGTCGAGGTCAAAAACTGCTGTCGCCAGCGATTCTTTAAGTAACATCTGCCCGAATTTCTGCCGACACACGATCTGAGGCATGATGGTCGACGGCACCCCTGCCGCCAGTACCGCCGTCAGAGTTCCGACGCCTCCATGATGCAAAACACGCTTTTTCGGAACGGCAGTCGATATCGGAGCGTTCGAGAGTTCTCCTGCTCCGGGATTCACCGTAGGGCAGACAGACGGCAGCACAATTGTGTCGGAAACCGGAACGACAGACTTTCTGCAGGTCTCGCTGACGGCACCGCCGGCAGCCAGTGTCACGCTTAACATCGTCAGCAGTGACACCGGTGAAGTCACAGTTGGTTTCGCTTCACTGCTCTTTTCCCCGGGCAACTGGAATGATAGACCAGTCCAAGGGCAGCAGCAGTCTGTCGGCTGCTCAGATCCGGGCCAACGTCAATGCCCTCGCCGGTAGTTCCGGTGCCACGGCGTCCAGCCGGTCACAGCGTTCCATTGCATTGTCCCAGACTGACAGCATGAACATTAGTTCAGTATCAACGCCCGCATCGGCACCAGCATCAGCTCTGGACTTCACGTCTCCGCTCACACCCCTTGCCACCGGGGCAAGCTCAAATTCATCCCATTCGGAACTCTTTTCGCCGCCATCGGACGGTAGCGAAAAACCTGTTTCTCTGGCAGAAATAACGACCAGCGACGCTGAAATCAGTTCCGAAGTCTGGGCAGGACTCCGCAGCTGGATCGATGCCCTCTGATCTGGCCGGGTGTGGAACGACGATCATCTGATAATTGTCGGCCAGGTTCCGCTCCGAGGTTCAAATCTGGCTGGGACGCCCTCATGATATGTTGAAAAGAAAGGTTCGCGATGGATCATCGCGCGGCGTTTCTGGTGTATCACGACCACAGATTCGGCGGGCGGGCGAACACCCGGCGGTCCCGCCGTAGCCGGATGTGGCAAAAAGACTGTCAGAAACACCAACCGAAATCGTCCGATTAATTGGTCTGTTCTGACGCTTTTGAAGTGTTTGCCAGACTATTAGCTTTGGTACTATGGGGCGTTTGGGTAGCATTAAGCCCGTCTGCACCGTGGGGCGACCTTCGGTCGTGTGGAAATTGTAACTGGATTCTCGTTCAGGCCCGTTTGAGATAAGAACAATCGATATGCAGAAGACATTAAAATCATTTTTCGCATCCAGAGCTCGTTCTCGATCGCGCCGAACCAGACGTGGTTCGTTTGGTCGAGCAGGCCACATCAGTCGGGCAACTTCTACTCCTGAAGTCCTGGAGAACCGCACGCTGCTGGCGGCTCAGCTGGTGTCTTCTGACATGACCACGCGGACGGTGACGCCGGGCGAAACGATTCAGGTTCCCGTGCTCTACCAAACGCTGGACGACACCAATACCCCGGCGGCCCTGCAGGCCAATCTGCTTAGCTCAAACCTGCACTTTGACGCGGACGCGCTGACGTTTGTGGAAACCACCACCACATCGATTTTTCTGGAAGGCATTCAGGTTGTCCCAAACGCAACGCGTCTTGAATCTGATGCAACGGTAACGGGAGATGACGGTGATGCTGACACCGAAACGGTGCTGGTCAGCAGTTATTCAGACAGCGACTTCGCTCTGTTTCTGGGGTGGCCGAATACCGCCTCAGCGTCTCCACTCCAGCTGTACGTCGCCACGTTTACGGTGAACGCCGGGTTTTCCGGTTCCACAAACATAAACTTTTCAGCCAATGCCACGGGCAACGTCATCGGCCAGTCGGCTCAGTTCGAATTTCAGTCACAGTCGCTGACTCTGCAGACAGCCACACTGCCGTCCGTTTCCATTTCTGATGCCCCGTCCGTCGTCGAAGGTGGCAGTTCTGTGTTCACCGTGACACTTAGCGAAGCCTCCGCCAGTACGGTCACGGTAACCTACTCGACCGCCAGCGGTGGCGGAGCAAATGGTGCCACCAGCGGAACTGATTTCACGGCGCAGACGAACCAGACTTTGACGTTCAACCCGGGAGAAACCACTAAGACGATCACCGTCCAGACCACCGATGATACCAGCGACGAACCGGATGAAACGTTCAACGTCAACCTGCTGAACGCCACCAATGCGACAATTGCCGACGGTCAGGGAATCGGCACAATTTTGGACGACGATGAACCCGCGCTGCCCACGCTGTCCATCGCCGATGCACCGTCGGTCACCGAAGGTAATACGGCGACCTTCATTGTTTCACTCAGTGCCGATCCGAGCAGCGCCGTAACCGTCAGCTTTGCCACCTCAGACGGCACCGGAGCGTCCGGAGCAGCCAGTGGCACGGACTACACGCAGGCGTCTGGAACGCTGACATTCAATTCCGGCGGACCGCTGACGCAGCAGGTCACCGTGTCCACGATTGATGATTCGACCGTGGAAACAACCGAGACCTTTCATGTTGATCTGTCCAATGCCACCAATGCCACGATTGCTGATGATCGCGGTCTGGGCACGATTCTGGACAACGATTTCCCTGTCGTTTCCATTTCGGATGCACCGGCCGTCACTGAAGGTGGTGATGCCGTTTTCACGGTGAGTCTGGATCGGGTTTCCACCACCACCGTGTCCGTCAGCTATTCCAGCAGCGATGACTCGGCAACCGCCGGCAGCGATTATTCGGCCGCCAGTGGTTCGCTGACGTTCAATCCCGGTGAGACGCAGAAGACCATCACGGTGGCCACCATCGACGATTCTGCCGATGAGCTGACAGAAACATTCCATGTAGATCTGACCAGCGCCACCAACGCGACCATCGGGAACAGCAGCGGGCTTGGCACCATCAACGACAACGATGTGCCCACATTGTCCATCAGTGACGCCCAGGCAGTGGTGGAAGGAAACGACGCTGTCTTTACCGTAACCATCAGCACCAGCCCGGCGGCCGCAGTGACG
The DNA here is from genome assembly GCA_040222735.1 of Fuerstiella sp. Classification (GTDB taxonomy): domain Bacteria; phylum Planctomycetota; class Planctomycetia; order Planctomycetales; family Planctomycetaceae; genus Fuerstiella. The sequence goes on from JAVKCM010000076.1 coordinate 12,696, forward strand.
GTCACGTACGCCGCGGCTGACGGCAGCGGCGCCGACGGTGCCACGGTGGGCAGTGACTTCGACCAGACCACTGGTTCACTCACCTTCACTCCGGGCGGGCCGCTCACTCAGCAGGTGACCGTGTCGACGATTAACGACGGGGATGAAGAATTGACAGAGTCCTTTGTGGTGGACCTGTCTCAGGCGGTCGGAGCGACGATTCTGGTCGGCCAGGGAACTGGCACCATCCTCGACAACGATGGCGAAAATGCATTCGGCATGATCCACGGCCGCAAATGGAATGACCTGAACGGCGACGGCCAGCGGACCAGCAACGAACCCTGGCTGAACGGCTGGACGATTCAGCTGGTGGACGCCAACGGCAACGTCGTTGACACTCAGGTCACCGCCGATAACGACATCAACAATGACAATCAGATCGATCCGGAAACCGAAAGCGGCTGGTACTGGTTCAACGCCCTGCCCGGAACTTACACGCTGCAGGAAGTGGTCCAGGCCGGCTGGCAGCAGACCGCTCCGGGTAATCGCCTGGCCGAGGTCGCGTTTCAGCTGGATTCAGAAAAAGAATTTCGAGCGACGGCCAACAATTTCCAGAACTGGGGCGGTCGCGGCGAGAAGTGGTTCCTGGGCAACGACGGCTGGTACTTCATTACGCCGGACGGTGCCCTGTTTGATTGGGACGGCAGTCCTCGGACGAATCTGACCGGAGATCTGGTCGATACGTTCAGCCCCGCCTACCACGCGGACATCGCTCTGCTGCACAGTGCGGCCGTCGTCGAAGTGACGCAGTACACGGTCGTGGCTGGTGAGACGCTGACGGACGTGAACTTCGGCAACCAGAACATCGTCGAATCCGGTTCTATTCACGGTCGCAAGTGGAACGACCTGAACGGTGACGGTCAGCGAACCAGTGATGAACCCTGGCTGAACGGCTGGACGATTGAACTGGTCAATGCCGATGGCGTTGTGGTGCAGACGACAGTCACCATGAACCACGACCTGAACAGCGACGGCGTCATTGATCCGGAAACCGAATCCGGGTGGTACTGGCTGACGGACGTGACACCCGGTGAGTGGATTGTCCGCGAACAGTCACAGGCCGGCTGGAATCAGACCTCCGCCTCAGACCCGGTGGCCGTGGAGGCATACAACCTTGACACTGAACTGAACCTGCGATTCAGCCGAAGCCTGTTCCCCAACTGGGGCGGCCTGAATGAACGCTGGATGCTGGGCGACAACGACAACTGGTATTATATCACTCCCAATGGCGACCTGTTCCGCTGGAACGGCAGCCCCCGCAGCGCCCTGTCCGGCGATCTGGTGGCAACACTGTCACCCGCGTACCACGAAGTACCGTCACGCCTGTTTGAAGCCCGCAACCCGTATGAGGTTCGGGTGCTGGTTGGACCGGGGGAAATTGTCAACGATGTCAACTTCGGCAATCAGCAGGATGAAGGACCGCCGGAAGTGGATTTCCAGGGCAGCGGCAACGTCACCGTCCGCCGCTCCGGAAACGATCTGATTCTATCCGGAGATCAGGCGGGGAACGGCGTCATTGTCTTTGTTGACGCGACGGGCCGCCTCACCGTGGGCGGTCTGGGCGATACCACGATCGGCGGACAGGACCAGCCATACATTGTTGAAGGCTGGAGTGGCGTGCCGGGCAGCCTGGTGGCCGATCTGGCCGGCGGCAACGACGGCATCGTCCTGCAGGATATCCAGATCGGCGGAAATCTGACGATCAATACCGACGGCGGCAACGATACCGTCCTGCTGGACGAGGTCGATGTGGCTGGCAACCTGGACGTCCGTTCCAGTTCCGGCAATAACTCGATCTTTGCGAACGATACGCAGGTCGGTGGTCAGGCTCTGGTCAACCTGGGCGGCGGTAACGATGCTCTGTGGACCAATGAGCTGTCGGTTGGCGGCTCTACAACGGTCAGGACAGGCGCGGGAATTGATGTCTTCGGAATCGTCGACTCTGAATTCCAGAGAGACGTACTGCTGGCGACGGATGGAGGCGTCGACTGGGGAGTTCTGGTCGGTGCAAACCGCTTCGGCGCCAATGTCACGGCCGATGGTGGAGCCAAGTTTGACGCCATTTCGGTCGACGCGGCCACGCAGGCGAGAGGTCGAGTCAGCATCCGAAGCTTCGAAAATACCGTGCCGGACGTTGACGCATTGCTGGAAGAAATCATGCAGGACCTGGCAGACGTGGGTCTGGACGGACTGCTGAAGTAACCAGACCGATTTATCCCGGATGAACCAGAATGCCCTGACGTTTTCGTCAGGGCATTTTTTGTTTCGTGCGCGCCTGGTTCCGCGTCGATACGTCCTCGGGACCGAGCGGAAAAACGTGGCGCAGGCTTCCGGCCTGCGATGCAGCAAAACGCAAGCTGGAAGCTTACGCCACGTTTCGACACGACAGTAATTTTCCGTTTCGCTGTATCAGCGAGTGCTCCGCTGCTTCTGGACCAGCAATGGACGTCCATCTTCGCCGCGTGTGATCACGTATTCAACCTGCACCGCTTCCAGCACACCACCGGCCTCGTCCGTCGCGGTGACCAGTCGCCCGTCCGCCGTAAAAAGTTCTGCTGTACTGTCGCGCCGTCGTTCCCAGCCCTGCAGCCGGTTTTCCTCGTCGTACAGGTATGTATCGGTCCAGTTCCGGCCGCTGACCAGGGCGGGGTCGCAGTACAGACCTCCCTGATCCGGCGTTCGATACCGGACAGACAGAATTCGTCCGTCGTCGCTGTAGGTCCGAACAGCGTTGGTGGGCCACAGAAACGAAATGATGGCCGGAGCCGAATAATGAAGACCGTTGTGAGCAAACACGCCGATGTCCACGCGGGACGATTCGAGGTCTGAACCCGGCCGAATCGGCTGTCGTTCGTGATGGCCGACCGAGATCGAAACAACTGAGTTATCCGACGATTCAGGCTGTATACGAATTCGTTCCGGATCTCCCTGCAGCACTTTCCAGTACCACTGCAGCGGCCGGCCGTTCAGATCGAAGCTGCGTTTCGCGGAAACCTTCATGCTCCGCGTCTGCTGCACGGCATGACAGACGCGAGCCACCGCCGCCGGCGTGGTAAACAGTTCTTCTCTCTGACCGGGCTCAAAATAATCCCGCCCCGGCTGAAAGACGGACTCCGACAATACCTCCAGAACAGCCACCGGTGGCAGCGAGTCTGCCGTCAGACTGTGAGCCATGTTGACCATGCAGAGTTTGTCCAGCTGATCCCCCTGAAACACGGGCGGATGAGCAATGCCCGTCAGATAAACCTCGGGACGCTGCACCTGTCGATTGCAGTGACGGAAGATCATCTGAAGACAGGGCATCAGCACTGAACCGGCCGCAAGTCGTTGCTGGACGTCCGGGCGCAGAGCGGCCAGCGTCGCCGCAAACGCATCGATGAAGACCTGGTCGGATCCGGAAGACCCCTGAGAAATGACCAGACAGGGCGTGTTGGCCGGAAAGACGTCGCCATGGCCGCCGTCACCGTTCGTCCCGGCATCGTAGTCGCGATGTTCAGGGTAGAAATACAGATGGTTGCCGAAATATTGATCCGCCAGAATCGCAGCGGCATATCCGTCGCAGTATGCCAGCCGTGGCTGACTGCGCCAGAAAGGTCCGCCAACCAGCGCAGTCGAAGAATTGCCGAGCACAATGCCGTTGAAACGGAACTGGTGCTGCAGCCCCGTATGAACCCGGTGCTGTCTGGCAGCCCGCGAATAGCGAATGCGTGTCAGCTGAGGGTAGTGGGCCGGGTTTAGTTGTGAGTGACCATCGTCATGGTTGTCGTACAGCACGCCGGCCAGTCCGGCTGCCGATTTCTCAGCCTGCCACTGACGAAGCAGCTCACCGGCTTCATCATCCACCCTGGTAATGATTCTGTCTGACCGATCATCTTCGCCCTGACGAAAGAAGCTCAGCAGCCGCCCGGACGCCGGATTCCAGATCGTGTTGTCTTCGCCGACGATAGCGATTCCCTGACGGATTTCTGACGGCTGCACCGGTACCGGCGACGTGTCGACGGCCTGACCCGCAGGATCTCGCATTCGCTGCCGACTCGGAAGCGCGAAAATACTGTCCGGGTCAGCCACTGCCGACATTTTCCGTGCCGACGACACCAGCGCAGCTCCCCTGCTCCGCACCAGAATCGCCGCTCCCAGCAGCACAAGACTGACGAAACCAACCGCAACTCCCTGAAACACAAATTGCCGGGAAGGCACGGTGAGTCGAAACGACCAGACATCCGGCATTCGGAAACCTCAGAGTTCAGGATGAGCCATCGGGATGATACTGGTGCTGATGTCTGAACGAAGGCAATCCGCCCGGCATTCTTTGCGGGCACTGGCGGCGCGGTGTTCGACGTTCGCTGCCGACCCCGTCAGAATTCCAGCGCTTCCAGTTCGTCCATCAGTTCATCCAGTTCGTCACGTTCGCGCGACTTGATGCCGACCGCCATGCCGACCGCTTCGCGACCGTCCAGAATCAGTTCCCGGTCTCGCTCCTTCACTGCCATGTCCAGTGCGGAGGTGCCGTCGTCACCACCAAACAGCTTCGACAGGTCGATTTTGATTCCGCCCACCTCACCGTCAGCTCCGGCAATGGCAGGTGACTTGTGGTGCGGAAAGACAATCGCGTTCTCCGGGCAGACCCGGCTGCAGGCCGGACAGCCTTTTTTGCAGTTGTCCTGTTCTTCGACAAGAATCCGGTCCAGTGCATCCACACCGTAGACGCCGAACAGGCAGAAGTCGATGCACTCCATACAGTTGGTGCAGCGACTGTAATCGATCACCGGATACCAGCGACGCCGCGTATCTTCCGGCAGTGCTTCTTTTTCTGCCACGCCCGCGCTGCCATTGTCGAGGGCGCGGCGTGCCTGCAGCTGTCTTTCCGGGTTCAGATACCGCTGCAGTTGATCAGCCTGCGGCGAACCGCCGATGAAGCTCATCAGATCCACAGTCTGAACACTGTTTTCCTCGACGATGCGGCGAATTTCCTGAATATAATCGTCAGCACTGTTCCGCACTCGAAGATCGAGGCAGTACAACGGACGATCCGGAACGTCGATCGTGCCGATGCCCCGGGGTTCACGAGGCGCGGCGTCCTGCTCGTCGTCCTCTTCGTCAACAGCGTCGCTCTTGATCAGTGACTGCCCTTCGTGGCCCCGCACGCCGGCACGGTCCAGCGTCCAGCGCGTCGCTCGTTCGTATAACCAGCCCAGCACCACCAGAGTGCCGGGCACCGACTTCAGAAACAACATGCCGCTGTGATCGTGAGCCATGTCGTACAGGTGCGGTACCAGCGACACGTCCACGTCTGGATCTGTCAGAAAAGCGGTCAGAATATCTTCTTCCATCTGCCGCTTGACCGGATTGCGGCCCTGAGCCTGGCAAATGACGACGGTGACTTTTTTTCCTGCCATGTTTCCTGCCTGAAGAATGCGTTCAATCCGGCCCGTTGGATTCATCCAGATGACCACGCCCCCCGGATTTATTCCGGTGGTTTTCAAAACCTGGCACTTCGTTTCGACGGTGCAGAATCGGGGGAACCACCGGGGTAAACAGGTTGTCGATTTCGTACAGGTCGACCACGATTCACTAAGGATCAAACGGAAAATTACAGTCGTGTCGAAACGTGGCGCAAGCTTCCAGCTTGCGTTTCTTCGCATCGCAAGCTGGAAGCTTACGCCACTTATGTTCCGCTCGGTCCTAAATCGACAGCCGATGAACTCGGTGGCGACGAAATCCACGATCCGGTTCCCGTCCGAATCGCTTCGGGAAGCTCAAGTCTTTCACAGAATACCGACTTTCCGGCGTGATTTCGACAGACAGCGAGCGATTTGCCCGACGCAGGTACTCTCTGGCCCGGCGACGCATCCACATGTTCAGAGTCGGGCAGACCGGTCACTGGTTTGCCGAGGGATACCTTCAATCAAACAAATGGCTGACCGATTCGTTGCGGTGGACCCGCCGAATCGCCTCCCCCAGCAACGGAGCCACACTGACCGTCGTCAGATTTCGCAGTTCCGCGTTGGAGGCCTGCCGACAGGTGTTGGATACCACCACACCGTCCACGTTTGACGAATTAATCCGGTCGACAGCCGGGCCGCAGAAGACGCCATGCGTGGCACCAATGTACACCCGCCGGGCGCCATGTTCACGAACCACGCGGACAGCACCGGTAATCGATCCGGCCGTCGTGATCATATCATCGAAAATCAGAGCCGTCTTGCCTTCCAGCGGCCCACCGATCAGGTTGGCCTGCTTTGTCTCCAGTGCGTTGGCCCGACGCTTGTCCACAATCGCCAGCGCTCCACCCAGATGTTCCTGATGCTGCAGACTGCGTTTGATACTGCCTTCATCGGGACTGACCACCACCAGTTCATCCTGCGGGATCTTCAACGACATAAAATGGCGGTCCAGAATCGGAGCCGCGTAGAGATGGTCGACCGGAACGTCGAAGAATCCCTGAATCTGGGCAGCGTGCAGGTCCATGGCAAGCACACGGTGAGCCCCCGCCTGCACAATCAGATTGGCCACCAGTTTGGACGTGATCGGGACTCGGCCGGAATCCTTGCGATCCTGCCGGGCGTATCCGAAATACGGAATCACGGCCGTAATCCGAGCGGCACTGGCCCGGCGACAGGCATCGATCAGAATCAGCAACTCCATCAGATTGTCATTCACCGGCGGCGAAGTCGCCTGACAGATGAAGACATCACATCCACGAATATTCTGATTCAGCTTGACGCTGATTTCGCCGTCAGGAAAGTTGGCCGTGTCCACATGCCCCAGACCGATCCCCAGATACTCTGCGATCTCAGATGCCAGCGCAGGATTTGCCCGCCCGCTCAGAATCGTCAGACGCTCATACATCGCTGGGTTCTGCCTTCCCCACAAGTCACACCATTTGCGCTAACAGCGCCCCACTGCCAAATGCGTTGCCCGGCTGGCATCCTGACGTGACGATGCAGATGAGTCAATCAGCGCAGGGGGCGGTGACTGGATAATATCAGGAGTTTGTCACTGATGGGTGAACTGCCGTCGTGCACAGATCAATCGGTGTTGCCGTAATCCGACGTTCAAAGACGTGGCTGACGTCACAGGCTCCCGTGATTCCCCGAGAGCTGTAGTCGCCAACGTATTCCAGCATAGTCACGCTGTCCGTCGATGCTTCCGGAACTCGACGAAATCGGATGTCGTGAGCGAGCGTACCCTGCCGCGCAAACGTCACATCTTCCGGATGCTGATCGTCGCTGAGTGCCGGAAAATTCACGTTCCAGAAGTGCCCCGTCGGCAGACGATGCTGCTCCGACGTCAGCAGGCGCACGACACGGGTCACGTGAGCCGCCAGCGTTGACCAGTTCACCCGCATATCCGGGCGAATGTAGCGGGAAATTGCCAGCGACGGCACCCCCAAAATGGATGCCTCCCGGGCGGCGGCCGCCGTCCCCGAATAGAACAGATCCACGCCCAGATTGGCACCCGGATTGATTCCAGCTACCACAAAGTCAGGCTTTTCTGCTCCCGGAGCACACAATCCGACGCGGATACAGTCTGCCGGAGAAGAGTCAACGATCTCGATGCGGCCAAACGGCGCCACCTCACGGGCTTCGACGCGGATCGGCGCATGGGTGTTGACAGCGTGTCCCTTCGCGCTGTGGCAAACAGCCGGAGCCACCACTCGCACGTCCCCCAGCGGAATCAGCGCCTCATACAACGCCGCCAGACCTGGGGCATCAAAACCATCGTCGTTGGTGATCAGAAATTTCATGCGGTGATCATGTTCCAGTACAGACGGGAAATCAAAACGACCTGAAGAGCTGGATTTTAAAGGCGCCGAGTCAGCTTTCCAGTTCTTTCAGCAGTATGGCGCGGGACATAAACGCCGCTGTTGCACAACGCGGCGAACCACCACGGAGCAGGCCCGGCAAAGACAAAGCAGCGCTGACGCAGAATCAGACTGATCCTTCGCAGATTTCGTGCTGAATTCCATGCACGCTCACATCCGCCCAACTCCCCCCGACAGCGTCGATCCCGACGCTCGACATCTTCCGGGCCTTCGCAACTTCCGGCTCTTACGGACGCCCATTCACCTCACCGGCAATGGCCATCATGCCATCGATGTGGCGATTCAACAGGCGTACCAGATCCTATCATCACACCGGCTTCAGACGCGTCTGCAGAGACGCCAGCCGCAGAATCAGAGAATCCACCTCAAAAATGAGACAGATTCTCAACTTTTCATCCGGGCCTCAGACACCTACTGCTCGCCTTATAGAACACCTCAAATGCCAGCATTTTTCTGCGGGAAGGTCATCAGGGCAGCCGATCCGGCCGACGTACATGCCGTATTCCACGTCCCGTCGCAGCCAATATTGAATTGGACTGCCGAAACGTTGCTTAAATTTGAGAAAATCTGTAATCTTCGCGATACTTTAAAAATGGCTACTTGTCGCGGCAGTTGAGCCCGTGTGCCTGCAAGTCCGGCCCTCAGCAACCTCCTGGGAAGATGGTGCCGCTGATGAGCGATTTGAATTATGCCGTTCTGACTTTGGTCAGTCTTTGCGTCGCGGCCCTGCTGGCCGGGGTCCGAGTGGGCCTGCAACGCTCGGCCCGTGATGTTGTGCGAGCGCAGATCATCGCAACCCTGCTGATCGTTGGTTATCTGACGCTGCTCTGGAATCGACCGATCCTGACGCGGATCCTGCCCACCCCCAGCCTGATCATTCTGTCGAACTGGCTGCCGATCTGGGCCGCCTTTGTTGTCGGCATTTACCTGACCTACCGCGGCATTCCCACGGCCCGCCGATACCTGCTGGCTTCACTGGCGGTCAGTCTGTGCGTCTATTCAACCGTGGCCCCGCTCACTGGACGCCGTCCGGTCTGCGACGAAAGTGTTGCAGATAATGCAGCTTTGCAGTTTCAATCGACGCCCTACACCTGTTCCTCCGCCTGTGCTGCCTCCGTCCTCAGGTTGCATGGAATTCAGGCCACAGAATCCGAAATGGCTGAACTGTGCCTCACGCGTCAGGGCACGCACTGGATGGGGCTGTACCGAGGCATGAAACTGAAGACCGCCGGAACACCATGGGACGTCGCCGTCGAATCAATTGACATCAATCACCTGCTGAAAACGAAACCGACGCCGTGCGTGCTGTCCGTCAATGTGGATACGTCATTATTTGCCAGAGACATCGACCATGGATTCCATTCAGGCTTCGGACATTCCGTCGTTTACCTTGGTAACACCAACGACCGCCTGCTGACGGTCTTCGATCCCTCCCCGGACTTTGGCGTGGAAGACTGGGGTGACCGACTGCTGAGATGCATCGACGGTGGCGTCGTGGTCAGACTCGTGCCGCGGAATCCCGACAGTCCGGAGACCCTGCGAGTGACTCGGCACCTTGCTTCAACGTTGTTGAATCACCGACTGGCCCTGCGGTTTTGACCCTCGTGCCACACACTTCAGTCGTCCGCCCAACCAAACGCCACCGGTTCACTCTGGTGCTCATCGGGCTTTTGCAATAATCCTCATCATCCGATTCGACACTGCAGAATCCGGTGTACCTGCCGGCACAAAGATTCTCGATGAGTTGGTGGCACCGAACCGATGGTCTGTCGAGTGACGGTCAGAGGCGATCCGGTCCCGGGTGAGCGGGGCCCGGGTGAGCGGGGCCCGGGTGAGCCTGTCAGACGTACGGCTGGCAGAAGACCGCAGAATTCCGGTCGCCATTGCCGTTCAGTGCTCCGGAATGTAAAACCCGTCAACCATCACTTTGATCTGCCCTGTCTTTGTCAAATGCGTCCCTGAACCAGACGGCGCGTCAGAAAAGGTGGTTGGCAGACGATTTTACTGACGGAACTGCGGTATTGTGATCACGGAAGCTCTACTTCATTGCCGCGGCGTAGGCCCGATTCGTCTGGGCCAGCTTCAGGCCGTCGGCGTGCGCAACTGGCGGGACGCCGTGACAGCACCGGAACGGTTGCCACCCGGGCTGCGGGCCGGTGTTGTTGAGGAAGCTGATCGCTGCCTGCGAGCCCTGGCAGAAAATAACATTCGATACTTTGTCGACAGTTTCTTTCCGCAGGATCGCTGGCGAATTCTGAGCCAGTACGTCGACCGGGCAACATTCTTTGATATCGAAACCACCGGACTGGAATACGACGATACCATCACCGTGATCGTCTGCTGGCATCGGGACCAGCTCCGAAGCTTTGTCGAACATGAAAATCTGGATGATTTTCTGGACGTGCTGGACGAAGCCGAACTGCTGGTGTCATTCAATGGCAGCACCTTTGATGTTCCCCGCGTGCTTGATGGATTCCATATTCCTGATCTGCCGTGTCCGCATCTGGATCTGCGATGGCCCTGCTGGCATCGGCAGCTCTGCGGTGGACTCAAGGACGTCTCACAGAAACTCGGAGTGCATCGACCTGCAGATCTGCAGGACGCCGACGGCGACCTGGCGGTCAGGCTGTGGTGGCAATGGCAGCATCAGCAGAACCAGGCGGCTCGAAGCCAGCTGATTCGCTATTGCGCCGCAGATGTGCTGCTGCTGCGTCCCGTGGCCGAGCATCTGGCCGGCCGGAATCCGGTGACTGCGGACGACCTGTGGCAGCACCTGCCTGAGTCAGAGTCCCCCCATGTGCCGGTTGATCCGCTGGAACAACGACGTCGGGTGCTGCAGCAGTCGTTCGGCTCAGCCAGTCCGGGAGTGCTGCGAACGTTGCGCACGCGCCGTCGCGGCTGATCAGCCTGCACCGAGTTCATTTCTGTGATCTCTGCGAAGCATTTCGAAACGCCGCAGTACTGCTGAGGTCTGATGCCCGGTGGTAACGGCGACCTGCTGGTGGCACTTGCCTGCCGGCGGCGGGGGCCTGCTGGCAGCGGCAAACAGCCGGAGCCAGCGAACTCAACGGCAGAAGGCACCTGCGGCGGCAATCGTGTCCACTCGGTCAGAAGCCCACGTCAGAAGCCGTCCATCCTGCCACATATGTGGAGCTCAGGGCGTTCTCGATTCTTTGCATAATGGCTGACGACTTTGTCGCTGGCACCGCGAGACTATTCGTGGCCGAACAGCACACAGATACACGACGGCGCGTGGACCACTGAACGGTTGTAGACCAGTTCGCCGGTCTGCTGATCGACTTCAAAACATGCCAGAGTATGCGAATCCTGTCCGGCGGCCAGCAGCCAGCGACCACTCGGATCCAGATTGAAGTTCCGCGGCGTGGCACCTCGGACGTGCTCGCGTTCCACGAACGTCAGTTCACCAGTGGCCGAATCCACCTGGAACACCGTGATGGTGTCGTGTCCCCGATTGGCGGCGTACACGAACCGTCCGGTCGGATGTACACGGATTTCCGAGCAGCTCTTGAACTTCTCTTTTTGAAGATCATCTCGAGGCACGGTTTCCACCGTCTGTTTGGCAGTCATTGTGCCTGAGGCGGCGTCGTAATCAAACACAGTGACCTTCAGATCCAGTTCATGCAGCACATAGATCCATTTTCCGCTGGTATGAAACTTCATATGACGGGGACCACCGCCGGCAGCAATCTGTCCGAAGCCATGGGGTGTGATTCGCGACGCGGCCGCGTCACATTTATAGATGACAACCCTGTCCAGACCCAGGTCCGGCACGAAGGCGAAGCGGTTGTCCGGTGAGAAACCCGTCCAGTGGGCGTGGGACGCCGTCTGTCTTCCGGGGACGGCGTTTGAGGCACCTTCGTGTTCCACCAGCTGAGTCCGTTTGTTGAGCGAACCGTCTGCGTTCAGTGAAAACACTCCCGTGGATCCACCTCCGTACTGAGCTGTCAGCAGAGTGTGGCCGGTGGCATCGACAGACACATGGGCAGCTCCGCCATCACCGATCGGAATCGCATTCAGAAACTTCAGTGAGGCCTTTTTCAGTGTCCCTTCAATTGCGTAGGCGGCGACCGACGGTTCTGAGTCGACGCCACCAACGGCATACAGACGCGGCAGTGTCGGGTGCATGGCCAGAAATCCCGGGCCCGAGATCTCTGCCACCAGCGTCGGATCCGACAGTTTTCCGCTGGTCGTATTCAGCACGCAGTGATAAATGCCTTTGCTGGGAACACGACTGCTGGTCCCCAGCCACACATCCAGAAGCTCTTCCTGCGCGGCGCCATTGCCGGGTTCGGCGGCGTTGACCGCAAAGCTGAAACAAAAGGCACCGATGACAGCCAGCCAGATCGACCGATTCTGTATCACGTTCAGATCTCCGAATATCAGTAAGTAATCAACGCGGCAGATCATGGCGTATCGCCACAGGAATGAAAAGTGTCCGGTGGCGGTTGTTCGACCGGATCAACAGGCTGATTCAGATCTGCCGACCGGCGGCCGTGTACTGTCGGAGCATCGACGCGGGTGTCACGTGCCGGCGTGCAGGAATCTGCAGCTGATGCAAAAACAGACGAAATTCATCAGACTGGCCATTCCAGCCGATGGTGATCTTTGGCGTGTGCCCGCAATTTTGCTAAACCTCGGTCACTGGCTCTGCAGTTTCACATTCCCACAACAAATGAAGAAAGGCGATCGGATGCCCATCCTTCAGGATAATTCGTATTCCATTGGCAGGACACCACTGGTCAGGATCAATCGACTGACAGACGGACTCAAGGCAAACGTACTCGCGAAGATCGAGGGACGGAATCCGGCCTACAGCGTCAAGTGCCGTATCGGTGCCGCCATGATCTGGGACGCCGAAGAACGCGGTGTGCTGAAACCCGGCATGGAAGTGGTTGAACCGACCAGCGGCAACACCGGCATTGCACTGGCATTTGTCTGTGCGGCTCGAGGCTACAAACTGACGCTGACCATGCCGGACACAATGTCGGTGGAACGTCGCATGATGCTGAAGGCCTTCGGTGCAAATCTGGTCCTGACGCCCGGGGCAGAGGGAATGAAGGGAGCCATTGACAGGGCTCAGCAACTGTCCGAGCAGGACAATTTCTTTATGCCCCAGCAGTTTTCAAATCCCGCGAACCCGGAGATCCACTTCAAGACGACGGGCCCCGAAATATTTGAAGACACCGAGGGCAAGGTCGATATCTTTGTGGCCGGAGTGGGAACCGGAGGCACCATCACCGGTGTCAGCCGCTATCTGAAACAGGAAAAAGGCCTTCCCGTGAAGTCCATTGCCGTCGAGCCGACCACCAGCCCGGTGCTCTCTGGCGGCCAGCCCGGCAAACATCCGATCCAGGGAATCGGCGCCGGCTTTATTCCGGATAACTGCGACACCAGCCTGATTGATGAAGTGGTGCAGGTGTCCGGCGACGAGTCATTGGAAATGGCCCCGCGCGTCGCGCGTGAGGAAGGTATTATCTGCGGCATCAGCTGCGGTGCTGCCATGGCCGCCGCACTGAAAGTGGCGGCTCGCCCGGAAAACGAAGGCAAGAACATCGTGGTCATCCTGCCCGATTCAGGTGAACGTTACCTGTCAACGCCGATGTTCGAGTACGCTCGAGAAGCGTGACGATGACGCGGTCGACGGAAAGCGGGCGATCTTCTTTTTCCGGCAGACAGGTTCAATTGGCGCCATCGCGCCGACAAAAAAAAGCCCGCCCCTCTTCCGACACCAGACAGGAAAATGAAATGGCGAAGACTAGTCCTTAACCAAGCGATGTATTCGGCTTGAAGGATCAAGAAAGACGAAAACCCTCAGTGATTTTCGGTGTTTGATAACTGTCAAAGGTCAATCAATGCACCGGCACGGAGGGTTTTCGAGTGAGTATCAGCATCGAAACGACCAGTGCCACAAACGACCAGGGAAACGACCAGTGCCACCCATTTGTTATTGACAGCCACTGGCAGAACGACCAGTGCCACCCATTTGTTATTGACAGCCACGACCGGTTTGGTATTCTGATGCAGGGCGTGAACTTTTCCTTTCTGTCAGGGAGCAGTGAAACGACCAGTGCCACCCATTTGTTATTGACAGCCACGGCCGGTTTGGTATTCTGATGCAGGGCGTGAACTTTTCCTTTCTGTCAGGGAGCAGCATCATGGGGCGTGTGAGTCGGGCGGAGACTTGTCCGGATGATGAAATCAACGTGGTGCACTGCATTAATCGCTGTGTGCGACGGGGGTTCCTGTGTGGCACCGATCCCTTCACGGGACAGAACTACGAACATCGGCGCGAATGGATTCGTCACCGGTTTGAGTTTCTGGCAGGAGTGATGGGCATCGAGGTGCTCGGG
>JAVKCM010000077.1:0-10014 GCA_040222735.1 Fuerstiella sp.
GTTGTTTCAGTCTGCACCATGTCTGACAAGAAAACCAAAGCCAAAAAGATCAAGCCTCAGACACTGCGAGGCTTTCGAGACTTCCTGCCCGATCAGATGATGGCCCGCGAACACCTGATTGACGTGGCTCGTTCCGTCTATCGCAGTTACGGATTCGCCCCGATCGACACACCGGCGCTGGAATATGCGGAAGTGCTGCTGGGCAAAGGGGGGGAAGAATCCGACAAGCAGGTCTTCCGGTTCACGGATCAGGGAGACCGTGACGTAGCCATGAGATTTGACCTGACCGTTCCGCTGGCCCGTTATTCGGCGCAGCACATTCAGGAACTGGGAACGCCCTTTCGGCGCTACCACATCGGTCCTGTCTGGCGCGGTGAGCGCCCGGCCCGCGGACGGTTTCGCGAATTCATGCAGTGCGACTTCGACACCATCGGCAGCACCAGCAACGCCACCGATATCGAAACTCTGATGGTCATCAATGACCTGTTCGAAAAGATCGGCATTCAGCGTTTCACGATCCGTGTCAACAATCGTCGTGTGCTGAATGGACTGCTGGAAAAGAACGACCTGCAGGAACACGCTGTGGGAATACTTCGCTCACTGGACAAGCTGGACAAGATCGGTCCGCAGAAGGTGGCGGAAGAGATGGTGGCTGCGGTCGGCATCACTCAGGCACAGGCCGAATCGGTACTGCAGATGGCTCAGCTGTCCGGCACGCCGACCGAAATTCTGTCGTCGCTGGAATCGATGCTCAGCGGCAATGAAACCGGCGAGAGCGGACTGGCCAATCTGCGGGAGCTGTTCGATACCGTGAAGGCCTGCGGGCTGCCGGCGGATCGTGTGTCGCTGGACGTGTCCATTGCCCGCGGTCTGGACTACTACACCGGCACCATTTACGAAACGCTTCTGGGCGATCTGCCGGGCATCGGCAGTGTGTGTTCAGGCGGACGTTACGACAATCTTGCCGAACTGTTCACATCGCAGCAGCTGCCGGGCGTGGGAGCCAGCCTCGGGCTGGACCGCATGCTGGCCGCGATGGAAGAACTGGGAATGACGCAGAAGGCCACGACACCGGCGCCCGTGCTGGTGACGATGTTTGAGCGGGATCGCGCGGCCGACTACATGCAGATGGCGCGCACACTGCGACAGGCCGGTATCGGTACCGAAGTCTTTCCCGAAGCCAAAGGAATCGGCAAACAGATGAAGTACGCCGACCGAAAAGGCTTCCGGGTGGCGCTGATCGCCGGCGCTGATGAGTTCGCGGCCGGCTCATGGCAGGTCAAGGGCCTGGCCGACGGGTCTCAGCAGCAGGTCCCCAGTGCCGATGTCGTTTCGGTTGTCGAGTCACTGCTGAGATAGCTCGCCCCCCTTTCCGCCCGGACCGGCAGGGGCGAGCGGATTCAGTCACCGGATTGTGTGCAGCCATCTCTCATTTGTTGCTCAGAAGGCAGGTGCCATGCGAGAAATCCACGTCATTGATTCTCACACCGGTGGCGAACCGACGCGGATTATTGTGGCAGGAGGCCCGGATCTGGGGGCAGGCACGCTGGCCGAGCGTCGCCAGCGCTTTGCCCGGGACTTTGACCGGATTCGATCGGCCGTGATTCTGGAGCCTCGAGGATCGGATGTGCTGGTTGGTGGTCTGCTGTGTGAACCTGTCGACACGACCTGCGCCGCGGGCGTGATATTCTTCAACAACACCGGCTACCTGAATATGTGCGGGCATGGGACCATCGGACTCGTGGTCACGCTGGCGCACCTGCAAAGAATTTCCGTCGGCGAACATCGTATTGAAACGCCTGTGGGTACGGTGACCGCCGACCTGCTGGACAGCCATCGGGTGGCGGTCAGAAACGTGCCGTCGTGGCGTTATCGTTCGGCCGTCACGGTGGAAGTTCCAGGTCACGGTCCGGTGACCGGCGATATCGCATGGGGCGGCAACTGGTTTTTTCTGGTATCCGATCATGGGCAGCCGCTGGAATTTTCTGACTGCGGGCGGCTGACGGAATTCGCCGGGCGCATCAAAGCGGCGCTTCAGCGGGAAGGCATCCGGGGCTCCGATCAGGGATTGATTGATCACATCGAACTGTGCGCCGCACCGCCGGATCCTGACGTGGCCGACAGTCAGAACTTTGTTCTTTGTCCGGGCGGTGCCTATGATCGCTCGCCCTGCGGCACCGGCACCAGTGCCAGACTGGCATGCCTCGCGGCCGATGGAAAACTGACGTCCGGCCAGCTGTGGCGACAGCAGAGCATTATCGGGACGGTGTTTGAAGGCCGCTTTGAAATACTGGACAACCGTGCCGACTTTCCCGAGGCGGAAGGCCCGGTTGTTGTTCCCACGATTGTTGGATCGGCGTGGGTGACCGCAGCAGCGAAACTGATTCTTGATCCCTCAGATCCATTTGAAGCCGGAATTCGTCCATGAGTTCATCCGAGAAGCACACCCTGGTAGTCGGCGGTGGCGTTGTAGGTGCCTTCTGTGCATGGTTTCTGCGGCAGGCCGGGCGTCGTGTCACCGTGATTGACCGCCACGAATTTGGTGCTGGATGTTCCCACGGCAACTGCGGCTACGTCTCACCCAGTCATGTGCTGCCGCTGACGCAGCCGGGCCAGATTTCCTACGGTCTGAAGGGCATGATTCTGCGGAATGCGCCGCTGCGGATCCGCCCCGGACTGTCGCCCTCGCTGTGGGCGTGGCTGCTGAAATTTGCCTCCCGCTGCAATCGCCACGACATGCTGCAGGCCGGACGCGGACGCAATGCGATTCTTGAATCGTCGCGGGTGCTGTATCAGGAAATCATCGAACGCGAACAGCTGAACGTTGAGTGGAAAACGAACGGCCTGCTGTTTGTGTTCCGGAATCAGAGGGAATTCGACCGCTTCGGAAAAACAGACAAGCTGCTGCGGGAAGACTTCGGCGTCCCGGCAGAGCGAATCGATGGTACGCGTCTGGCCGAAATGGAACCGGCACTGAAGCCGGGGCTGGCCGGCGCATGGCACTATCTGAACGACGCTCATCTGAGACCGGACCGGCTGATGTCCGAAATGAAACGACGGTTGCTGGAATCCGGAGTCGAAATTCGAACCGGCCACGAAATGAAGAGCTTCCTGAGTTCCGGAAACGTGGTGAACGGCGTGCGGACCACGCAGGGAGAAATCACGGCGGACGAGGTGGTCGTCGCGACCGGGCCGCTGACGCCGATGCTGAACAACGAACTGGGGTGCCGGATTCCGATCCAGCCGGGCAAAGGATATTCCATTACGATGCCGCGACCGGCCATTTGTCCGAAGTATCCGATGCTGCTGGAAGAAGCGCATGTCGGCATCACGCCGTTCGACTCGGGCTACCGCATCGGCAGCACGATGGAATTTGTCGGCTATAACACGAAACTCAGCCCGGAACGGCTGCAGTATCTGCGCACCGGCGCTGCTGATTATCTGAAGGCACCCGTGGCTGAGCCCGTCCAGGAGGAATGGTATGGCTGGCGTCCGATGACGTGGGATGGTCTGCCATATATTGACCGAACACCGCGGTTCAGCAATGTCTGGGTGGCGGCCGGACACAACATGCTGGGGCTGAGTATGGGCACGGGAACCGGACGGCTGGTGATGGAACTCATTACCGGGAAATCACCGCATATCGATCCGCAGCCCTATCGAATCGGCAGGAAGTAACAAAGTGTTTCTGCTACGCTCGGACGGTTGAGGCTGGCCGGGCTTTTGAACGCTGTGTGCGCCGGCCGTGTTTCCGCTTCTGTCCCTGAAATGTCCACGTTTTGACTGCCCGAATTCTTACTTCTTCCGAGATTCCTGAATCGCTGCGTCGAACTGCGGCGGATCGCAGGGTGTTTGCCGACGAGTATCCGTTCGATTCTCACTGGATCGAAGTCGGAGGTCGTGTGCTGCACTATGTGGATGAAGGCACCGGACCGGTGCTGCTGATGGTGCATGGCAATCCGACGTGGAGCTTCGCATGGCGGCGGCTGATTGCCGACCTGAGTGCGGACTATCGCGTGATTGCGATCGATCACCTGGGTTGCGGATTCTCTGAAAAACCGCAGCTCCGGACGTCCGAGGATGCGGTTTACACGCTGGATCAGCATATTTCGCGGCTGGTTTCATTCATTGAATGCCTGGACCTGCAGGATATCACGTTGTTTGCCCATGACTGGGGTGGTGCCATCGGAATGGGCAGCGCCGGACGGCGGCCGGACCGGTTTCGTCGATTCGTACTGATGAACACCGCCGCGTTTCGCAGTATTCGGATCCCGCTGCGGATTGCCGTCTGTCGCGTGCCGTTGCTGGGCACTCTGGGAATGCAGGGGCTGAACCTGTTCTCTCTGGCGGCTCTGCACATGGCCAGTGAGAAACCGTTGTCGAAGGCTGCCAGGGCAGGACTGATAGCTCCATACAACAGCTGGTCAAATCGCATCGCGGTGCGGGAATTTGTCCACGATATTCCACTTCATCCAGGTCATCGCAGCTACGGCACGCTGGAACAGGTCGAGCAGCAGCTGACTCAGTTTCAACAGCATCCCGTGCTGCTGATCTGGGGGATGAAGGACTGGTGCTTCACGCCTGCGTTTTATGAAGAATTCTGTCAGAGATTTCCGGAAGCGATCCGGCATCCGATCGCTGCGGCCGGTCACTATGTCTTTGAAGACGCACCGGACGAGCTGCTGTCCGCAAGTCGCCGTTTTCTGGCAGATTGAGCAGCGAAACTTCGGAAAGGCGGGACCTGGTTCGTAGAACCTTCTCGGCAGGTATCTAGAATACCGAGTCGGGCTGGTCATTCATGGCTGTCATCACTCTCTAGATTCAAGACTCCGGAAGAAAACCAATGAAGACGCTGCTGATCCCCATTCTGTTTGCCCTTGGAACGGCACTCTGCTGGGGAATGTACGGACCTGCCCTGGGGAATGCTCGCAGTGCGACGCGTCCGCCGGAATGGAGTCCTTTCAAACCCTACGTATTCATCGGCGTTGCTTATCTGGTGATTGCCATCGTCGGCGGGCTGATCGCCATGAAACTCAAGGGCGATTCCTTTGACTACAGTGGCAGTCATTCACCAGCCCGCGACTGGGGCTTTCTGGCCGGGGCACTGGGGGCGGCCGGAGCGTTCTTTCTGACGAATGCCGTGATTTCAAGTAAAGGCAACACGGCTCTGGTGATGCCGATCGTGTTCGGCGGAGCGGTCACGGTGAATGCCATCGTGTCGTACGTGCTGTTACGCAATAACCCGAATCTGCACATCAACCCGGCGTTGTGGGGCGGAATGGTGCTGGTTGTGATCGGCGTGGTGATCGTGGCCAAGTTTACTCCGCACGGCGTCGCGGTAAAACCTGTCAGTGCAGAGTCTGCGGCTGCCGCCCCGGAGGCGGTGGACGGACCGGCTTCTGCATCGGCGGCTGGTGACTCCGGCACACCGTCGGAAGAGGCTCCCGGATAAATGAACGGCAGCATAGCCTCGACCGAAGCAATCTTTACGCAGCGAAACCCGCAAAGGGTCTTAAGTTCTGCGGCAGAAGCGGGGAAGGCCGAAAGCCCCGGAGGCTTCTGCTGCGGTATTGGGTGATCGTAAACGAACTGACTCCGGTCCTTTCCGATTGGGCGTCTCGGCTCTGATGGCATCATGAAGAACGATCAAATCGCCTCTGTCTTTGATGAACTTGCCGACCTGCTTGAGATTCAGGGGGCGAATCCGTTCCGGATACGCGCCTACCGCAATGCGTCTCGCACGATTTCTTCCACGGCTGAATCGTTTGCCGACCTGGTCGAGCAGAAGGCGGACCTGACGGAATTCTCCGGCATCGGAAAAGATCTGGCGAAACAGATTGTGGAAATTGTGGACTCCGGCAAACACCCGCAGCTGGTGGAACTCAGGAAGGAAGTTCCCGCCGGTGTGCTGGACATGTTGCGTATTCCCGGTGTGGGGCCGAAAAAGGTGAGCGTCTTCTTCAACCAGCTGAAGCTCACGTCGCTGGAAGAACTGAAGGCCGCCGCACAGGCGGGCAAACTGGCGGCGCTGAAGGGTTTCGGAAAGAAAACCGAGGCCACGATTCTGGAAAACATCGATCGTGCCGCCGAGGCCGGCAGCCGGATTTCCATCGCGGAAGCTCGCCGCGCGGCCGAGGCGGTCGTGGACGATCTGCTGCAGCTGGACCAGGTCACTCAGGCCGCCGTCGCCGGCAGCTGTCGACGACGAAAGGAAACCTGCGGTGATCTGGACGTCCTGGCGACCTCAAGCGATGCAGACGCGGCCATGGACCGGCTGGCGGAAAACCAGCTGGTTGATGAGGTGCTGATGCGCGGTGACACCAAGATGCGGGTTCGGCTGAGTTCCGGCGTGGAAATGGATCTTCGAGTTGTCCCGGACGAATCTTATGGGGCGGCGCTGCAGTATTTTACGGGTTCCAAAGAACACAACGTCGTGGTCCGGGGCATGGCGAAGGATCTCGGACTGAAAGTCAATGAATACGGCGTCTTTCGCGGTGACGAACAGATTGCCGGAGCAACCGAGGAAGACGTCTACGCTTCGCTGGACCTGCCATGGATTCCGCCGGAACTGCGTGAGAACCGACTGGAATTCAATTTCATCGAACACGGCGGACTGCCGGAACTGGTGTCGATTGATGACATCAGGGGTGACCTGCACATGCATACCACGGCCAGCGACGGCGCCGGCACGATTCTGGAAATGGCCGAAGCTGCCAAAGCTCGCGGTCTGAAATATATTGCCATCACCGATCACAGTAAACGCGTCTCAATGGCGAACGGGCTGGATGCGGCTCGTCTGCGGAAGCACTGGCAGCAGATTCGTGAAGTCCGGGAACAGATCCGGGGCATCGACATTCTGTGCGGGATTGAATGCGATATTCTGGAAGATGCCACCATGGACCTTCCGGATGATGTGCTGGCCGAGGCCGACTGGGTTGTGGCGGTGCTGCACTATGGTCTGCAGCAGCCTCGTGAACAGATCATGAAGCGTTTGATGACGGCGATCCGGAATCCGCATGTCAATATCATCGGCCATCCCACAGGGCGGCTGGTCGGTAAACGCGAAGGCGCGGATATCAATATTCCTGACATGCTGAAAGCCGCGGCCGATCATGGCGTGATGATGGAAATCAATGCTCACTACAAGCGACTGGATCTGGATGACATCAACGCCGCAGCCGCCAGAGATCTGGGAATTCCGATCGTGATCAGCACTGACGCGCACAGTGTGAATGGCTTTGATGTGCTGACGTACGGAGTGGATCAGGCACGGCGAGCCGGGCTGACAAAATCTGATGTGGCCAACACTCGTACCTTTGCACAATTCAAAAAGCTGCTGAAGAAATAGTCTCTGGCCATCGTCAGAATCTTACCTGACAGAGCAGAAGAAGCCTGTCGTAATCAGAAGGCTGTTGTATGCATTCGTCCACATTTCAGCGGGTCGCCGTCATCGGACTGGGGCGGTTCGGAACCGCTTTGGCGCGGCGCCTGTCGTTCCATGGGGCGGAAGTGGTAGCGGTGGATTTCGAACAGCGTCTGGTGGACGAAGTGTCCGGTGATGTAGCCATTGCGGTCCGGCTGGATGCCACCGACGAGGCGGCGTTGCGTAGTCAGGAAATTGATCGAGTGGACAGCGTCGTAGTGGCGATTGGTGAAAACTTCGAAGCTTCGCTGCTGGCGACCGTGATCTGCAAGAAGAACCTGAAGGTTCCACGCGTCATCTGCCGTGCTCAGACGCCTCTGCATGCAGAAATCTTTACTCAGATCGGCGCTGACGAGGTCATTCAGCCTGAGCAGCATGCCGGAGAAATGCTGGGGCGGCGGCTGGCTCATCCGCGGATCAATGACTATATCACCCTGGCCGAAGGCTTCACCGTGCTGGAAATGATTGCTCCGGCAAAATTTGTCGGCAAGACGGTCAAGGAGATCAATCTGCGTCCGTCGTATGAGGTGAATCTGATCGCCATTCGTCGCAAGCCGGAAGTCAACGCCGAAGACGGCGACGGTGAGGAAGCTGAAGCTCAGGAGACTTCTGTCCTGATCAGTGTGCCCGGTCCCCACGATCGCATCGAAGCGACCGATGTGCTGCTACTGGCGGGGTCGGAAGAGGCCCTCTCCCGCCTGCCGCAGGAATAATGTCAGACATGCCTGCGGATATCGACCCGCCAGAACCAGCCCGCCCGGATGTGTATGCCGCCCCGAAAAATCCGGCACAGACGCCGCGTGCGGTCTACATTCACGTGCCGTTCTGTCTGCACCGATGTGGCTACTGCGATTTTACGCTGGTAGCCGATCGCGATGATCTGGTGCCCTCTTATCTGCAGGCCCTGGAACACGAACTGAACCAGCTTGACCGCACCTATGACGTTGACACCATCTTTATCGGCGGCGGTACGCCGACACATCTGACGGTAACTCAGCTGCAGCAGCTGGCGGAAACCGTCCGCCGCCGATTTCGGCTGAGTGACGGGGGCGAATTTTCGATCGAAGCCAACCCGGATGGACTCGATGACGATCGCCTGTCGGCACTGGCAGATGCTGGTGTCAATCGCCTGAGTCTGGGGGTTCAGTCGTTCGACGATCCGGTGCTGCAGACGCTGGAACGTCAGCACACGGCGGCAGAAGCCATCGAGGTTGTGGAACGTGCCATGGCCTGGTTTCGAAATGTGTCTGTGGATCTGATCTTCGGAGTCCCGGGGCAGACGATCGCCGTCTGGCAGCACAGTCTGGCCGCGGCCGCGCAGCTGCCACTGTCCCATATTTCAACGTACGGCCTGACCTTCGAAAAGGGAACGGACTTTTTTCGCCGACGGCAGCACGGTCAGCTGAACAGTGTTCCCGACGAGATCGAACGGGAAATGTACGATCTTGCCCTCACGTATCTGCCGACAGCCGGACTGCAGCACTACGAGATCTCAAACTTTGCCAGGCCCGGTCTGGAATGTCGGCACAACATGGTTTACTGGGAGGCCCGGGAATATTTCGCCTTTGGTCCCGGTGCGGCTCGATATGTCAACGGCATCCGCAGCACGAATTCCCGCAATGTTTCGCGGTGGGTAAGCTCATGGCTGAAGCACACCCCGGCACTGCAGGAACACGAAATTCTGGACAACGAAGCTCGCGCCCGCGAGGCCATCTTTCTGGCCCTGCGGCAGGTGCGCGGATTGAGACTGGACGAATTTGAAACACGGTTTGCCACCAGCATTCAGCAGCTGGCTGGCGACAGCCTGCAGTATCATCTGACGTCCGGCAATCTTGTGATCGAGGAAGGTTGCCTGCGGCTGACAACGTCCGGTCGATTCGTGGCCGACACGGTCGTGGCCGATTTTCTGTAGCGTCAGAGAATCATCCGCTGAGTTTCTCGACCGAAAACAGGTCGATTCCGCGGTGCCCGCGGCAGCAAATGTCGTTCGGACATTCCAACGAATTAGGGGACAGGCACGAATAGGCGAATTAGGGGACAGGCACGAATGAGGACGCATTACGGGACAGGCATGATCCCGAGCCGAGCGTTCAGGGCGCATCAGGGGGCAGGCACTTTCCCCCAGACGAGCGTTCAGTCGACCCCGACCGTGAGCCGAGTGCCGTCAGGCACCGGGCCGTTTCCACGAAGGCCGCATTACCACGAAAGTTAGGGGACAGGCATCGATCGGCAAAATTTGGCACATTCCGCTTGAAGTACGCACGCCCCCCAAATACCCTATGGGTCTACACGCCTACGTGCGTACGCACTGTATCCTTTGGCACGGAGAATCGTCATGCCCAGGCTTGCTCGTGGTGAGTATCTGAATCCCGACGAAATTCAGGTGGTACATGCCAGCCAGCGGTGTGTTCGGCGGGCGTTCCTGTGCGGCACGGACCAGTTTTCCGGAAAGTCCTACGAACATCGTCGGGAATGGATCCGACAGCGGCTGGAGCTGCTCGCCTCGGCCTTCGGCATCGACTGTCTCACCTATACGGTGATGAGTAACCATATTCATCTGGTTTTAAGAAGCCGGCCGGACGTCGTGGCGA
>JAVKCM010000078.1:0-39027 GCA_040222735.1 Fuerstiella sp.
TTCTTTTGCACCGTGTCTGCTCTGCTTCCGTGATGCGGCTGCCGATCCGGTCGCCGTCTCTCCGGCGAGCGGCGTAATCCCTATGAGATCGGTGCCTGTCCCATCTCCGACGTCTGCCTGAACGTAATTGGGGCTTCCAGCCGCAGTTTCTGCCGGCTTTGAGTCCCACTCGGCATCACGTCTGGCTGCGGCTGGAAGCCCCAGCTACGGAAATTCAGCCCGGGCGCTACGGGACCGCGGGGCGGGACAGTGCCGCCAAAAGGGGACACAAACCCGACTAAACCCGACTGCACCCGATACAGCCACACCCCGAGCCCGGCTGAACACAGTGGCCCTTCCACCAGACTCGGGGTATGATCAGGGCCAGTCACTGGTCTGTCTTATTCCGAGGTGTCCCGCATGCTGAAACACTTGTCTCTGCTGACCATCCTGCTGTCGCTGCACTGTTCAACAACCCACGCGGCGAAGCCGAATATTCTGTTCATTGCCATTGATGACCAGAACGACTGGATCGGTTGCCTGAACGGACACCCGCAGATTCAGACGCCACATATTGACGCGCTGGCCGCACGCGGCACGGTGTTCCTGAATGCTCACTGCCAGTCTCCGCTGTGCAACCCTTCCCGAACCAGCCTGATGACCGGACGGCGCCCTTCGTCCACCGGCATCTACGGACTTGCACCATGGTTTCGTGAGATCGACGACCTGAAGGATATCGTCAGCCTGCCGCAGTACCTGCGACAGCACGGCTATCAGGCGCTGACCACCGGAAAGATCTATCACGGTGGCTACGGCAGGTCTCCGAAACGAGATGACGAATTCGACATCATCGGCCCGCCTCCCGGTATCGGCGTGAAGCCGCCGAAGAAACTGGTCGAAACGCCGAACCCGCACCCGCTGGTGGACTGGGGCGTCTTCCCGCACAAGGACGAAGACAAGGGCGACTGGAAGGTGGCCTCATGGGCGGTTGAACAACTTGGCAAGGATCATTCGGAACCGTTTTTTCTGTCCGTGGGCTTTTTCCTTCCGCATGTCCCCTGCTACGCCACTCAAAAGTGGTTCGATCTGTATCCGGAAGACTCACTGCAGCTGCCCCCCTTTCGCTCAAATGATCGGGACGACACGCCGCGTTTCAGCTGGTACCTGCACTGGAAGCTGCCCGAACCTCGACACAGGTTTCTGGTGGAAGCCAACCAGTGGAAAAACATCGTGCGGTCTTACATGGCCTGCACAAGTTTTGTCGACAGTCAGGTGGGCCGCGTTCTGGCCGCTCTGGAACAAAGCGACGCGGCTAAGAACACCATCGTTGTGCTGTGGTCCGACCACGGCTGGCACCTGGGCGAAAAACTCATCACCGGCAAGAACACGCTGTGGGATCGATCTACCCGAGTACCTCTGATCTTCGCCGGGCCCGGCGTCACCGCGGGCGGACGCTGCGAGCAACCAGCCGAACTGCTGGATATGTACCCCACGCTGATCGAACTGTGCGGCCTGCCGCCGCGTCAGGACCTGGAAGGTCACAGCCTGGTACCACAGCTGAAAGACGCGTCCGCCGAACGCGAATGGCCCGCCATCACAACCCATAATCACGACAATCATGGAATCCGCTCGCGCGACTGGCGGTTCATCCAGTACGCCGACGGAACCGAAGAGCTGTACGATATGCGGCAGGATCCAAACGAATGGACGAACCTGGCCGGCGACAGCCAGTTTGCCCAGGTTCTTAAACAGCACCGCCGGTGGATTCCCAGAAGCCGCCAGCCGGTCCCCGGAAGCAAACATCGAATTCTGCTGCACCGCGCGGATGGTACCGTCAACTGGGAAGGTCAGGAAATCCGTCCGGATGATCCGATCCCGGAACTCGACTGATACCGGCCCGCTGATACCGGTTCCTGCCCACTGACACTGGGTCCACTCACAACCTCACCGTCCGCGGATCGACGGGCCACCGGATCGACAGCTCGCCGGATCGCCGTCACAACCCGCGTGATCGGCCGGACCACTGCGACCCGCCGCGTCTGCCTGAACCACCGGATTGATGCCTGTACCAGAAATCAACCGGCCTCGGGCCGCCGCGTCCGGCCAGATGACGCCGCACCGTTTCCGGAGTCGG
This sequence comes from Fuerstiella sp., assembly GCA_040222735.1. Lineage (GTDB taxonomy): Bacteria > Planctomycetota > Planctomycetia > Planctomycetales > Planctomycetaceae > Fuerstiella. The sequence goes on from JAVKCM010000078.1 coordinate 2,114, forward strand.
CGGAATTCAGCGCCTGTTCACTATAGCCCCCGCCTTCGGCAAAACTGTCCTCAGATTCCACAGCACAGGTTCCACCAGTGCCGCCGCACTGGTCGATGATCAGTTGTGAACGCGCAACTGTCATGGACTGGTGAATCTGACATGTCGAAGAACACAGAGGGCGAATCTGCCGAAGCTGCCGCCGAAGAATCTGATCAGCCACCGCGAGGATCCGCGCTGAGGTGGCTGCTCGGCATGCTGATTCTCGCGCTGCTGACACCTTCACTGGCCACCCTCTGCGGACAGCACCGTCGCCTGATCGGACTCATCGCCCCCGAACTCGCGACCGGACTGACGTTCCGCGCCGGCACGACTCACTGGTGGTCCCCAGTCCAGCTGGAAGGCCTGAAACTGCGTGATGCCGCCCGGTCTGCAGGCGACAGCGACGAACCACTTCCCCTGCTGACCATCGAATCGCTGTCCACCAGCCAGCCGCTCTGGCGCATTGTTGCAGGAATGGGCCGCGGGACGGAACTAACACTGAAGAAACCGGTCCTGAATCTGCGAGTAACGGACGGTCGGACCAATCTGGAAGAAACGCTGGAACAGATTTTCGGAACGTCCGGCCAGGACGGCGCCACCATGCCGCTGGCCGTCAACATCGAAGACGGCACCGTGCGACTGCTGGCCACGGGGACGGAATCATCGACCGGAACTGCCGCCGCCATCGACGACATCAACGGACGGGTCTCGACTCTGACACCGGAACACCTGCCGGAAGTCATCCTGACCGCTTCGTTTCGTCCGGCCGGACTGAATCAACAAACGGCCCGCCGCGCACCGGGTACGGCGGGTGTCAACCCGCGCGTGGCGGTGGCGCTGGACACCATTTCAGGCGATCATCCACTGCTGCCATTCACCGATGCGGAGGTTGCTGATCTGACCGCCGACACTTCTGTGAATGGACTCCGGCTGGATATTCGCCCGCTTGATGTGCCCCACGGTGGACAGCGATGCCTGTTTGAAGCAAGAGGACTGGACCTGGGTGAACTGCAGCCGCTGCTGGCGCGGTGCCTGCCCGACACGGACTGGAGAGGTCGTGTGTCGTGCCGACTGGAAGGATTTCTGCCGGCTCAGTCTGACGGGGCGCTGGCCGGTCGAGGGTTTCTGCAGGCTCAGAATCTGCGAATGCGAAACCGTGGCTGGGTGATCGGCGAATCAGTTGACATTGAATCGATGACGGCCCGCGGCGCGTGGGCCATGGCTGACGACGGAATTCTGGTCAATGGCCTGTCGGTGACGTCTTCGCTGCTGGACCTGAACGGTGATGGCGAAGTCCGACTCACCCGACGAGATCCCGTGCGCGTGCTGCAGGATGCCGCCGCCGACCGCGCCCCCGCGGCTCAGACGCTGGTGAATGAAGCCGAAGCCGCCACGACCGGACGTGTGCGACTGCAGGGGCGCATTGATCTGGCTGCTCTGTCACGGATGATTCCGCGCACCCTGCGTATCGAAGAAAATGTGCACATCACAAAGGCCGAGCTTCGACTTGCCGCTCAGCTGAATGCCGACGTGGTTCACCCGCCCGGTCAGCTGCAGCTCAGCCAGCGACCTGACGGCTTCCGATGGCAGCTGGCCGCTCAGACGTCACCTCTGCAGGCCACCAGCGGAAACCGCACCCTGCAGGTGGATTCGTCGGTGCGAGTGGATGCGGCCGGCAATATGACTGTTTCTTCCTTCTCGCTCGCCCAGGCGCGACTTTCCGGGACGTTCGGACAGCTCGACGTCGCTCCGGAACAGGGCGACTATTCCATCACCGGTCAGATCCGTCCGATGGAACTCTGGCAGCAACTGAAGACCTTCGTGAATCTGCCTCCGCCGGGTTTCACAGGAGACGTCCGGCTGACATCCCGCCTGCGGTTGCTGAATGATGGACTGCACATCGCACAGGCGTCACTACAGTCGACCGATATGTCGGTCACGACTCCGGGCCTGAAGATTCGCCCCGCCCGCCCGCTGCCGGAAATGCTGGAAGGACAGCTGGCCGTCAGCGGAACATCGGCCGCTCTGAAAACACTGCTGATGCCATGGCATTCCGCCGACTGGCTGTCCGATGCCGCCGACGTGAGTCTTCAACTGGATGCCGATCCGACACGACGATTTCACGTTCAGGCCGCGATAAGTCCGCAAACTTCAGGTCGGCCAACGTCTATGGGGGCCGTTCAGACAGGCCTGGTCGTGGACGAAGGCCGCCTGACTGCAGACCTGGTGGCAGACGTTCGCAGCGGCGTGTTCATGGTCGACCACGCGAACATGCAACTGCCAGGTCTGGCGGCTGACATTTCCGGAAGCATCAGTGCACCGGCCGGCATTCTGGTAACAAACCTGGATGTGCAGGCAGACTATGATCTTGACGTCCTGAGTCGCCGGCTGCTGGACCCCAGCGGCCGGAAGATTCAGTTCACGGGCCGTCACCGCGAAACGATTCTGATTCGCGGCTGCCCGCAGCTGCTGACAGAAACACAGGTGGCCCGGCAGTCTGACGTGAGCCATGCGCCCCCGGACGAAACCCTGATTGTGCCGCTGGCCGTGACTGGACAGGTCAGCTGGGATTCCGGCCTGCTGTATGGACTACCACTCGGTTCGGGCAGCACTCGGGTGCAGCTGAAGAACGGGCTTCTGCGCAGCGAGCCGATTCACTGCACCATCGGCACCGGCGAACTGGATGTGATGCCTCAGTGGGACCTGAACCGCAACCTGATCCAGCTGGCGTCCGGCAGCCGAGTGCGGAATCTGAATCTGTCGCCGGAACTGTGCCGAGAATGGCTGGCCTATGTCACTCCACTGCTGGTCGACGCAGCTCAGGTCGAAGGCAGCGTGTCGGCACGTATCCAGCGGTTCGACTATTTTCCTGATCAGCCGGCAGGCACCAGTGCTCAGGGCATCCTGACCGTGCATCACGCCGCCGCCAGTCCGGGCACGTCTGTGACGCCGCTGCTGCAGCTGCTGGAACTGACCGGGAAGACCTCGCTGACAGATCGCCAGATCCAGATTCCGTCGCAGGACATTCCCGTGGATGTGTCCGGCGGTCTGGTGACACATGATGGACTGTTACTGGATTTATCCGGATACCAACTGGCGAGCAGCGGCAGTGTCGGGCTGAACCGACAGATCCAGCTGATCCTGGACATCCCGCTGGAACGCAGCACCGTGGATTCACGAGGTCGCAGTATCCGGGTCCCCGTCGGCGGATCTATCGACCAACCGCAGATCAGCACACAGGGACTGCTGCAGAATCTCGGCCGGCAGCAACTGGAAGGTGAACTGAACCAGCAGCTGGACCGTGGCCTGAACAAGTTGCTGGACCGACTGCGTTAACCGGCCCTGATTCAAGCGGCACTGCCCACCGGTTCTGCGATCTGACAGCACCCGGCCGAACATGCAAAGAGCCCGGCGGATTGTCCAGCCGGGCTCTCTGATTCAGTCAAGACACACCGTGGTCCACCGAGGACTGGTGATTATTCTTCCTTCTTGACGACTTCAAAACCCTTCTTGAAGGCAGCGTCGCTGAAGACCAGCGCCAGCTGATCATCGCCTTCCGCCTTGGCAACCTTACCCTTGCAGTTGCCGCAGCAGAATCCGACCTGAATGCCGGCGACCTTGACGTGCTGTGCCGGATTCACGGGCTTGCCAGCCAGCGGACACTTCACCTGTTTGGCCTGCTTCGTCAGGATGAGCTGATGGTTGGCTTTGGTGGAATACTTTGCCGGATCCTTTTCCAGCTTGCCTTTGCAGCCGTTGCAGCACAGATAGACTTCGGCGTCCTTGTAAGACGCGGTCTTGGCATCGGCAATTTTGATTTCCTTGCCGGCGACGGGGCACTTGACGGTCAGTACCTTTTCTTCCTTGTCATCCGCCTGAGTGGCGGCGACGATGGTGATCATGGAAGCCAGCAGGGCAATGCCCGCGATTTTGAACGACTTCATTTCAGAATTCCTTTGAACAGTTACGGTTAACGGACAGGTTCGAGATCAATTTCGTTGCGCAGTTCAAGCGATCCGAAGCCCCTACAGGCGCCAGACACCATGCGTAATCCGAACGGGCCGATCTATCGCCGAACCAGTGCCCTGAGACAAAGTGCCTGTCCAGGACAAACCAACAACCGAACTCCGCTGACTCAAGGCAGCAACGTTCGCAGGAAATGAATCAAAAGTCGTTTCGATAATTCCTCGAGACGAATTCAGCAGAGGAGTCTGGCGGTGCAGTTGCCGACAATGACACGGCTGATCGTCCGGCTGCCCGCTGTCTGCGTCCGACGCTTCAGCCGCTCTGCAGCGAGGACAGTGACCCGCCGAAGCCTGACCGGCAGAACGACAGCAACTGCCGGTCGATCGCTGCTGGTAACATCCGGCCGAACCGGACGTCGCTGCACAACAGCATTCGCCAAACGCAAAGTCCGGCAGCAACATGGCTGTAGCCAGACAGAAGGTGATTTGAAGGCGGAGATTTCTCACAGCGGTTCCTGCGATAGGCGGAACTCATGAGGCGGGCGTGGCTGATTGTACGCCCCATCAACCGTCAGGGAAAGTGGCCAGGACAGAAAATCTGCCGTGGCAGAAAAGTAGGCAGGCTGCAGACAATCGTCCGTCTGCACCGACTCTCGTTGCGGGGCGGGGGCGTTGTGAGGCGGGCTCGTTGTGGGTCTCCCTCGTTGTGGGGCGGTCTCGTTGTGGGGCGGTCTCCCGCGTTGTGGGGCGGTCTCCCGACCGCCCCACCCGTTGGCGTGATGCGCACCGGGAGACCTTCGGTCGATCTTGTGGGCGGGTCGGGAGACCCGTCCACAACCTGGCGGGCTCGTTGCGGGACGGGGTCCCCGGTTGCGGGACGGCCTCCCTCGTTGTGGGGCGGTCTCGTTGTGGGGCGGTCTCCCGCGTTGTGGGGCGGTCTCCCGACCGCCCCACCCATTGGCGTGATGCGCACCGGGAGACCTTCGGTCGATCTTGTGGGCGGGTCGGGAGACCCGTCCACAACATGGCGTGGGCGGGTCGGGAGACCCGTCCACAACATGGCGTGGGCGGGTCGGGAGACCCGTCCACAACATGGCGTGGGCGGGTCGGGCGCCCCAACCACAACCTGACCCAACCACAACCTCAGAATTTCCTTATCCACGACCGAATTCCCTGCATAATCATGTCGACGGCCACCGTTCCGACGTAAAGCGCGGCAATCCTTCCGGCGATTTCCACATAACGCTCAGTCAGACGGGCCTGACGAGGACGGATATAATCGTGCATGGCCTTCAGCGCCAGAATCAGCAGAACTGAAGTTGCGACCGCGATCAGGATACTGAAACACGCCCTGAGCGGATCCAGAGTCTTGCCGATGATCACGCTGGCACTGATCGTCCCGGGTCCGATCAGCACGGGCATCGCGATCGCTCCCGCCAGCTGCTCTGACTCGCCCCGCAGCAGTTCAATGGCCGTTGGCCCCCGCAACACGAACTGCACCCCGATCAGCACGAACACAACGCCACCGAAAATCTGAAACGACGCAAACTCAGCCTGAAACACGCGCGTGAAGATGGCGTCCCCGAGAATGGCGAAGCAGCAGAAGACGGCACCGGCAATCAGCCCCGCACGCAGCAGAACCCGAGCAAACACCTTTCCGTTCAGCTTTTCGACCACGTCGACCAGATACACAATCACCAAAAACGGATTCAGCAGAACCAGAAGCAGCGTCACAGCACGAAGAAATTCACTCATAGCAGAATCGTTGTGGCACAGAAAGCACAGACAGAAGAACGTTGCGAGCCTGCTGCGGCCCGCAATAAACCGCAGCAGCTGAGCACATGATCCGGGAAACGCCGGCGGCACCGCGACCAACGAACCTGAAGCACGCAGCGACTGCTACAGTTCCTCAGGCACCGCGCGTGGTCTGTCCAGCGCGGTGCCGATCGGCCACATCAGAAACGATGCGATGATGCCGGGCAGCAGCTTGAAAATATCGCCGTCGTAACCGGTCAGATTCCAGAACACAACCGTGCCGACCCCTGCCGCCATCATCAGCGTTACGGTTCGATTCGACAATCGAACACCGTAGAGTTTCAGCAGCAGCGCCGGCCCGAGCCCCGCTCCCAGTGCCGACCAGGCAATCAGCACCAGTGCAAAGACCCCCTGCCCGGCAAACAGTGCCACCGACAGAGCCAGCGCTGTCACGGCCAGCGTGGCCATCTTGGAGGCCAGATAGGAATTCTTCCAGCGCGGATTGATATCCTGAGTAATCGCGCCCGAACAAACCAGAATCTGCGAATCGGCCGTGGACATTGTGGCGGAAAACAGGCCCGCCAGCGTGAGCCCGATCAGCACGTCCGGCAACAGCCGACGCGCCATTTCCGGCATCGCCAGTTCGGTCGCCTGCGATTCTGTCATCCCTTCAGTCAGTGGGATACTCAGCAGGTCCGGCATCAGCGCCCGAGCATACAGTCCCACGGCAATACTGGCGACAAAGAACGGAATGAACCACAGAAAATAGATCTGTCGCGCCCGGCCGATTTCACGAACGGATCGGATCGCCATAAACCGCACCAGAATATGCGGCTGTCCGATGGCCCCGAAACCACCAAATGTCATGCCCAGCAGGTACATGCCGAAACCGAAATGCAGATCCCGAGGAAACCATTCCACCAGCGCCGGATCCTGAAGCTTCAGGTTCTGCCACACGTCAACCGGACCACCTACCTCAAGACCGGCAGCCACCAGCAGAATCACCATGGCCGCAATCATCACGAAGGACTGTGCCGCATCGGTCCAGATGGACGCCCGAATGCCACCGGAAAAACAGTACAGCACGACCATGACCGCTCCGATCACTGCGCCGACGCGAGGATCCCAGCCAAACAGAGTCTGCAGCGCCGTGCTGCCCGCCTTCAACTGTGCCGCTGCATAAACTCCGAGCAGGACAAACGTCAGCAGCCCCGCCAGAATCACCACAAACCGCTCGCTGCCGTCACGCGATTTCCCCCGAGTCGTGCCCAGCAGCGCCGGCACCGTCGACACCTGCGCCTCTTCAGACTGGCGGCGCACACGAGGATGCACGACCAGCCACGCGACAAGGTCACCCACCACCCAGCCGATCATCATCCAGACGGCTTCAATCCCGACCCGGTAGGCGTACGCGATCTGCCCGATAAACATGAAACCGCTGTTGTTGGTGGCCACCGCGGATAAGGCCGCCAGCCAGGGCGGCACCGAACGGCCGGCAATCAGATAGTCGTCGGTGGTCGGTTTGCGCAAGCGAGCTGAGGCGACTCCGATCACGACGAAGATCAGCAGAAAGACCAGAAAGCTAAGAATAACGATGTTCATTCAGGACATTCAAAAAAGAGCAGACCGCAGTAGACAGCCTGAGAAAAGCCGGGCTGTTTGAAAAACAGCCGAGCAGTGGCCCGCCATGCTGACAGCAGGCCGAAGAGTAGGGCATCGTGACGACCCGAAAGACGTTAACGGTCTGTCGCACAAAGACTTGCGACCGGCAACGTGGCGTGTTGCCGGCGTCCTGGGTCAGAGTCTTGACGACCGCCACGGAATCTGTATCATTTGCCGCAACAACAATTGCATAGCTATTAATTTCACAAGCAATCAGTTTGCGGTCAAGGCCGCAGTGAAATTTCTTTCGCCCGTTTCGTCGCTTTCAGCGACTGGCCCCGATTTCCGGCCGCTTCGCCGGTCACGATCGTGGAGGCGAACTCTGTCCCCGATTTATCCAGCAGGAAGTTGCCGCCGTAAGTATGTCTGACAGCAAGGAGCCTGAGAAACCGAGGCTCAAAATTCGCCCCGCCACAATTCAGGACGCAGCGGCGATCTGGGAACTGGTACGAGAAATCGGAGTCCTGGACCTGAATTCCGCCTACCTGTATCTGCTGCTGTGTCGCGATTTCGCCGACACCTGCCTGGTCGCGGAAGGATCTCATGGCCTGGCAGGATTCGTGACCGCCTACCATCCTCCCGACCGCACAGACGTATTGTTTATCTGGCAGGTCGGTATCAGTCAGGACGCTCGTCGACAGGGCCTGGCCGGACGTCTGTTGCAGCAGCTGATTGCCGGTCGCCCGACTGCGACTGTGCGATACATCGAAGCCACCGTCTCTCCGTCGAACCTTGCTTCCCGACGGCTGTTTGATTCGCTGGCCGCACAACTGGGTGCTCCGCTGACCGAGTCAGAATCAGACGGTTTTGCGAAACAGCATTTTCCGGCCGGCGACCATGAACCGGAACCGCTGATCCGCATTGGTCCGCTGCCGATCATCGATCCAGATTCTGAGTCTGACTGAGTGACGGACTGACGTGCGGCACGGAAGCGTTCGACGCCGGATCGTTGAACCTGCTGCTGACAACTGACGGCGACCTGATCGACCTCGACCTGGTGAGCCTGGTGCAGACAACCAGAACTGTGCCGACTCATGAAACGGTCGATCACGGATGAGTCTCCATTCTGAACCCAAGCCCTGTATGAAAGCCATTCATGATTGTTCGACGCCTTGAAGACCTGACGGAAACTGCCCGAGAAACCCGGGCTGAAACATGGACCAGCCGCCGCTTCCTGCTGAAGGAAGACGGCATGGGCTTTTCGATGCACGATACAATTCTGTACGCCGGCACGACCACAAAAATGCATTACCAGAATCACCTGGAAGCGGTGTACTGCATCGAGGGTCGGGGGCGTCTGAAGGACCTGTCCAACGATACCGAACACGAAATCAAGGCGGGCACCATGTATGCACTCAGCGGCAACGAACGGCATATTCTGATCGCCGACGAGCAGCTGCGGATGATCTGCGTCTTCAACCCGCCGCTGGTCGGACCGGAAACTCACGACGAGAACGGCGTGTATCCGCTGCTGACCTGAGTGATCGAGTTTGATTGTGGAGCGCCGCGAACGCGACCTGCCCCGCCCGCAGTTGCGGCGACAGAGTCGCAGCATGGTTCGCGTTCAGGCGCTGGCCGCCCTCCACGAAACTTCTTTTCCACGGACTGATGACCACAAGAACCACAGACCCCTATTATTCACGTACTTCCAGCCGCAGCGAAACAGTCGACCGTGCGGACCCCGTTGTCTGGGGATCTGCGGCGGGCCCGCTCAGCAACTCTGAGACAGAGCAGTTCCGCCAGCAGGGTTTTCTGTTTTATCCCGGCCTTTTTTCGGGACACGAAGTCGACGAACTGCTGGCCGAGGCCAAACATCTGGCGGCCGACTGGCCCGCCGACCGTGCGGGGCTGGTTCGCGAACCCGATTCAGACGTCGTGCGGTCCGTCTTCCGACTGCATCGTTACAGCGATCTGTATCGCCGGATCTTTCGCGATGAACGCCTGGTGGGCAGGACACGTCAGCTGCTGAATTCTGACGTGTACGTGCATCAGTCCCGCATCAACTACAAGCCCGCGCTGGACGGCCGCGAATTCTTCTGGCACTCAGACTTCGAAACATGGCACGTGGAAGACGGCATGCCGCGGATGAGAGCCGTGAGTGTCTCGATCTTTCTGTCAGAAAGCCACGAATTCAACGGCCCGCTGATGCTGATTCCCGGTTCCCAGCAGAGCTATGTCCGGTGTGCCGGAAAGACGCCGGACAATCATTTCGAAGAATCACTGCGTCGCCAGCGGTTCGGCGTGCCGCCCGCTGAGGTGCTGGAAGACATGGTGGCCCGCGGCGGCATCGTGGCTCCGAAGGGACCCGCGGGATCGGTCGTGTTGTTCGAATGCAATGTGATGCACGGCTCCAGCGGCAACCTCAGCCCCACGCCGCGCACCAACCTGTTTGCCGTCTACAACAGCGTGCACAACCAACTGGTCTCACCCTTCTGTGACCAGCCGCCGAGACCCGACTACCTGGCGGAACGTGAGGTTGTGCCAATCGAACCGTCCGGCGAAACTTCAGCCGACTAGCAGTCTGCCCGGAAACCCGGCTGTAGAGGAAGCCGCGAAGGCTTTCGGTCACGTTTTCCGGCGGCGACCGAAGCTCCTGGCGAGCTTCGCTACGGTATCTGCACAGCGTCCGGCCTGCATGGCGCACGGTTCGGGGAGGACGGCCGAACACAGGCGAGCCGAAAAATGACCGGCCGGCGCACCGGTGGAAGCGCTGTACGCATCCATGTCGCGGAAGCCCGCCCCACGGGCGCGTTGCACTGAAGCTCACTGACCGCCGTCCTCACTGCCTATTGACCGTCTGCCGCCGTTCTGTCGTCCCGATCGCCGCCTTCTGCGACGCTGGATCCGACCTCCAGCTCCGGGGTCAGCAGGGGAGCGGCATCCAGGCCTTCCGCGTCCATCAGTTCCACGATACGTTCCAGTGCTCTGAGCAGCCCCAGACGTTCGGCAGGGTCCAGCGTCTCCAGCCGTTTCAGAAACTGTTCGTGCAGCGGCGTCGGCAGATTTTCCAGTCGCTGCCAGCCACTCGGCGTCAGACTGACACAGACACGGCGGCGGTCCTGACTGTTTCTGTCTCGCGCGATGTAGCCGTTTTTCTCCAGACGATCAAGAATGCGGGACACGGTGGGGGCCGACAGCTGGACCGCGCGGGCGACCATCGCCACAGTGATTTCAGAATTTTCCGGAAACCCGGCCACGGCTTTCAGACACAGCATCTGCGGCACACTGACGCCGCCATGGCGGCCCACGCTGCGCGAATGTTCAGACGTTCGCCGAATCACGCGGCGAATGGCCCGCAGGATCTGAAACCCGATGGGATCTTCCTGCTGAGATTTTTCAGTGGCTGAATGACCGGTCGACATGCCCCTGCCTTCGAAGTGAACGGTCGGCCGTGAATGCGGGCACGGGGCGACCGGAAGCCTCAACCGTGCAGTATAAAAGACAACCCGCGGAAACGGACCGGGTGAGTCGGACAAAAATGCCTTCCCCGGCAGTTTTCCGACGGTGGCGTGGCAACGGGAGCGACGCTGGTGTATAGAGATCCCCCGACACGCTGATGTCGTCCCTGCAGACCGGCCCGAATGTCTCGCAGACAACGGGCCCGGATTCGTCGGTCACCAATTCATGGAAAGTGCCAATGCCGCTGACGATTCTTTCATTTCTGTTCTTCACCGGACTGGTCGCGGCGCTCACCTGGAGAATCACGCACCGTGATGATCATGACACCAGCAGCGGCTATTTTCTGGCCGGACGGTCACTGACGTTTCCGCTGATTGCGGGTTCGCTGCTGCTGACGAACCTGTCGACCGAGCAGATGGTAGGACTGAACGGCGCCGCATTCACCGACGGTCTGTGTGTGATGGTGTGGGAAGTCGTCTGCGTCGTGGCCCTGGTGTTCATGGCCTGGTTCTTTCTGCCGCGGTTTCTGAAGAGCGGCGTCGCGACGGTTCCCGAGTACCTGGAGATCCGCTTTGACCACCAGACGCAGGTGATCACCAACATCATCTTTCTGGTCGCCTACGTCGGAATTCTGCTGCCGATTATCCTGTACACCGGTGCCACCGGAATGATGGGTATTCTGAACGTACCGTCGATGCTGGGCAGCCTGCCTGAATCACTGGGGGTCGCCCCGGAAAAAACCGCTCTGTGGCTGATTGTGATCATGGTCGGAATCATCGGATCCATCTACGCACTGTTCGGCGGGCTGCGCACAGTGGCCGTATCGGACACACTGAACGGTATCGGTCTGTTTGCCGGCGGCTTCATGATTACGGGATTCGCCCTGGCACAGATCGGTGGTGACGGAGGCATTTCGGCCGGCGCCACGGAACTGTGGGAACAGCAGCGGACACGGTTCAATTCCATCGGCAGCAGCGATTCCTCAGTCCCCTTCGGCACCATCTTCTCGGGCATCTTTCTGCTGAACCTGTTCTACTGGACGACCAACCAGCAGATCATTCAGCGGACCTTCGGAGCCAGCAGCCTGGCCGAAGGTCAGAAGGGCGTGCTGCTGACCGGAGCGTTGAAGCTGCTGGGACCGGTGTACCTGGTCATTCCCGGCATGCTGGCCTTCAGTGCGTTCGGCTACATGCTTGTTTCCGGAGTCCGAACGCCCATCAAAGATGTCATCACCGAAGACATTGCTGTTGTCGTGCGCGTTGATGGACAGGAACAGCTGCTGTACGGAGCGGAAGCCGCTGAATTACTCAACACTTCCGATGCTGGCGAAGCGGAATCGATGATCGGCACTGTCGTTCCGCTTGAGGAGCATCCCGCCTCAATTGAGCGAGTACTGGCAGCAAACACGGTCATCACACAGAATGCTGACGGCGACAACGAATATACGATTGTAAAATCGACTGCTCCGTATGTTGCTCCGCGTCACGCTGACAAGGCCTACGGAAAACTCGTGAACATGGTCCTGCCCGCGCCGCTCACGGGATTCTTCGCCGCGGCGATGATTGGTGCCATTCTGTCCAGCTTCAATTCAGCGCTGAACAGTTCCTGCACACTGTTCAGTCTGGGCCTGTACAAGAACGTATTCCGCCCGGGGGCCAGTGAGCACGAAGTCGTCCGCAGTGGCAAGGTGTTCGGGTGGATCGTGGCCGTGCTGGCCATGGGCATCGCACCGTTGCTGGCCAACACGACCAGCATCTTCGGTTACCTGCAGAAGATGAACGGCATGTACTTCATTCCGATCTTTGCCGTGGTGCTGATCGGCATGCTGACAAAGCGAGTGCCGGCCATTGCCGCCCGCATCGGTCTGGTCACCGGCTTCGCGGTAATCGCCGTCGGTTATTTTGTGCCACCTTTTGACAAAGTCGTGGCCTCGATGCACGAATTCCAGTTCCTTGGCGTTGTGTTCAGCTGGCTGCTGATCCTGATGCTGGTGATCGGCGAAGTCGCTCCCCGCGAAACAGAATTCCAGCAGCAGGATGTCGGCGCCGTCGACATGACCCCGTGGAAACATGCCCGCACGGTCGGACTGCTGCTGATTGCGACGGTGCTGACCATTTACGCCACCTTCGCCGACTTCTCGGTGCTGAGCAACGGATAAAACGGATAAAACCAAGTGCTGGCCACAAAGGAGTGAGCAGAAAATAAGTGGCGTAAGCTTCCAGCCTGCGATGCAGAAAACGCACGCTGGAAGCTTACGCCAAATTTCGACACGACAGTGATTTTCCGCTTGATCCTGACGAGTGTCCGGTCAACTATTGGTCGAACGTTGCCAAAATCGTGAAACAGAACGACTGAATTCCGGACCTGCCTGCGGATGACCGGCGTGTAACAAATTGTAACAACTTCTTGCATTCCGCCGACTAACGCTCAAAATGTCGCCCGAGCGACAGGGCGAAGGCGGTCGGCCGGACATGTCGTTCCACCACGGCCGCCAGCCACCACGGCCGCCAGCCACCACGGTCCCCGGCCGCCACGGTCCCCAGCCGCCACTTTCTGCGAAACGCCGCCTGTCAACAGCCTCTCCTCGACGCTCATGATTTCCCACCGCGATCCGCTTCCCGCTGAACCAGAGCAAACGCTGCGTACACGTCCGCCGAATCAGGGCATGGCGTTGGCAAACCTGCTGCAGTTCCAGCGCGACTGCCTGCAATTGATGGAAGAAACTGACGCGGGTGCATCGTCCTCCATCGGACAGGCGAAAGTCGTCGGGCAGGCGAACTCAGATCCGGCTTCAGGAACGGCTGCGGCCGTTCTGTCATCACCACCGGCCGAATGCGACACCCGGACTGACGACGAGGAAGATGTCTGGCTGAAGGCCGTTCTGCAACAGAACATCCACGAACTGCAGAATCTTCGCACAAAGCTAAGCGAACCCGCTGTCGCGTGCGTCGCCGAAGACGAAACTCTGGAACATACCTCCGCTGGCGACGATACGGCATCAACGTCTCCGGAAAAGCACAACACTGATCGAGCAGCGATATCACTGGAATGCCTTCAGCAGCTTCCGTTAGAATACCGTCAGGTGCTGCGATTCCGGTTCTGGGAACAGATGCCCATTGCTCAGATCGCAGCAGCAACGGGCGATACGGCCGAATATACCGCAACGGTTCTGTATCGGGCGGTGGAGGCACTGGACGATGTCTGCAGCAGACAACGACACTGACCCGAACGACGAGCAGCTGTTCGCAGAATTCATCGCGGCCGAAGAGGCAAGATTCCGCGGTGAGAAGGACTGGGCTGATTCCGGTCGGACAAAGCTGCCGCACAAACAACAGGAGCAGCTGAAAAAGCTGTTGCACCGGGTTCGTCTGCTGCAGCAGGCCGGAAGCGAAGTCCGCTCTTCGAACGACGATCAGAACAGCAGCCATGAAGCCGGACAAACCGAAATCTCGTCGCTCGAGCAGTCTGCCGGCAGGCCGGCTGCCGGAAAAGTGGCAGCGGAGGGGTCGGCCGAGGGGAATCCGGACGAATCCGGAGCGACCACGCCGGCCGACCCGACGTCATCCGTTCCGCCAACGCGTCACGTCGCTCAGTACGAACTGCAGAAGCTGCTTGGTCACGGAGGATTCGGGGTCATCTTTCAGGCACGGGACACCAGCCTGCAGCGAATCGTGGCTCTGAAGATCCCGCGTGTCGAAACAGTTCTGTCACCGGCCGCGCGGCATCGGTTTCTGCACGAAGCACGTGCGGCAGCGACGCTGCAGCATCCGAATATCGTGGCCGTGTACGAAACGGTCGAGGAACCGGAACCGGCAATCGTCTATGAGCTGTGTGATCACGGAAGCCTGAAGGAGCTGACCGCGTCCGGCGAAAACAGACTGACCGAGAAAGAAAGTGTCCGGCTCATCATCCTGGTGTGTGAAGGGCTGCAGCATGCCCATGCCCGCGGCGTCCTGCACCGGGACATCAAGCCGTCCAATATTCTGCTCTGCAGTGCCACCGACCAGCACCCGCAGTACAGCGTGCAGCTGAACGGTCAGAACCTGGTTCCCAAACTCACGGACTTCGGGCTGGCCAAACTGCTCGAACACACTGACGACGATACTCAGACCAGTCTGATCATCGGGTCCCCGGGGTTCATGGCTCCCGAGCAGGCAGCGGGCCGACGTGCGGACATCGGTACTCACACCGATGTGTTCTCTGTCGGCGCCGTACTGTACTGGATGCTGACCGGCCGGAAACCGATCGAGGGAAGAACGCCGGCTGAATCGCTGCTGCTGCTGCAGACCAACAGTGTGATTCCGCCGCGCCGTCTGAGTCACTGGGTCTCTCGTGAAGTCGACCATATCTGCTGTCGATGTCTGCAGCCTGACATCAGCGATCGCTATGACTCAGTAGCAGCTTTGTTGCAGGATCTGCGCGCCTGGCAGCGTGGTGAGCCGGTCAGTGTCCGCGCTCCGACACCGATGGCGGTGGCGCGTCAGTTTCGCCGCCAGCACCCGCGTGGCTTCATGGCAATGCTTTTTGCAGTGATGGCGCTGATCGCAGGGCTCATTCTTGAATTTCGCCACAACCGGGCACAGCAGACACTGCTGGGTGACCTGGATGCCGCCAATACTCAACTGCAGATTGCCGTCCTCGCCGCGGATGCCGCCGCCACTCGGGCGGTACAGCAAAGCCGCCAGTATCAGGAACTGCTGTACGCCGCGGACATAAAACTGGCCGATCGAGCCCGTGTGGAGGGCGACCTGGGGACCTCCGAGGCGATTCTGAAGCGACATATCCCGCAGGACGGGGAAGATGACCTGCGGGATATTGAATGGTCGCTGCTGTGGCGTGAAATTCATTCAGCCCCGGTCGCACTGGATACTCTCGACGGGGCCGGCTACTGCATTTCGTTCTCGCCGGACGGGCGGTACTTTGCCGTCGGTGCCGCCGATGAAACCGTGCGAATTTTCGACGCCGCCACCTGGCAGCGGCTCGCCGTGATCCGCTCACCGCAGCAGGAGGTCAACGGCGTGGCCTTTTCTCCTGACGCCGCACTGGTGGCGTCGGCCGGGGACGACGGAACCATCCGACTGTGGGACTGGCAGCGGCAGCGGCAGGTACACTCAGTCACCGTCAGTGCAGAAAAAGCGTTTGGTGTCGGCTTCACCCCCGACGGATCCCGTTTCTTTGGCTGCGGGAATTCCCCGGAGATCGAATGGTGGAACACGGCGGACGCTTCGTTCGGAGGAGTGCTGACCGGCCATGAAGATACGGTGGAAACATTCAGCATCTCTGACGACGGGCGGTACCTGTATTCGGCCAGCGCAGACTTCACTCGGGGCGTGTTTGATCTGCGTGACAACCGCCAGCTGGAAACCAGGAAGCCCATTCATTCGCAGCGAGTCAATACGGTGGACGGTTTTCGACTGGACGGCCGCTATCTGTTTCTGTCCGGCATGATCGGCGGGCGGACCGAGGCGAGATCAGCACTGGTGGTTGAAGAAGCGGGAACCGAACGCAGCTGGCTGCTTCCTTCAGCCTCTGACGACGTTCAGTCCGTCGCCGTTTCCGCAAACGGTCGCGTCGCCGCCTGTGGCCTGCGCAGCGGCGAAATCACGCTGTTCGACCTTGCCTATCTGGTCATCGAAAACGGACAGAAGAATTCGCGGGTCATTCAGCGACGCTGGATGGCTCATGAAGGCAGGATCTACGGACTGGCCTTTCACCCGAACGGCGATCTGCTGTCCACCGGAAGTGACGGCAGCCTGAGACGCTGGCAGGTCCAGAACGGCGGCCAGGAATCGACACAGAAACTGTCTGACCATATCGCTGATGCGGCACTGCAGACACAGTCGGTGTCGATTGACGAGTCCGGCCGCATGCTGACCGCCGTGACCACCGACGGCAGACTGATCGGATGGCGGCTGGATACCAATCGTGTCACCGTGCTGGCAGAAAATCTGCCGGGTATGACCCGAACCTGGCTGAGTCCCGACGGAGGACAGGTGGCCGCGAATGTTGATCTTTCCACGCTGATGGTC
Organism: Fuerstiella sp.; assembly: GCA_040222735.1. Taxonomy (GTDB): domain Bacteria; phylum Planctomycetota; class Planctomycetia; order Planctomycetales; family Planctomycetaceae; genus Fuerstiella. Next base: position 18,945 of record JAVKCM010000078.1, read on the forward strand.
TGGAACATCGTCAAACAAAACCAGACGAATGCCCCCCCGGCAAACGACGCTTCAACCGCTGTGTCGGCCCGGCTGATCTGGCAGCTGCCGATTAAAGACCTGAGCTCCCTGACCTGGTCCGGCCCGGATGAAGTCTTCGTGGTCCGTCGCCGATGTTCCACCGCCGGTGAACTGAGGGACGCTGCGACCGGAACACTGTTGCGAAACTTTCCGGCGGCCGGTCAGGAACTGACTGACTGCATGTGCGGTGTTGTTTCGCCGGACGGCCGCTGGTGTGTGTTCGGCAACGGCAACAGCATTGTCTGTGAGGACCTTCAGACAAAGGAACGTTTTCTGCTGCAGGGACATTCCAGCACGGTGACGGCCCTGCGTTTCGTGCCGAAATCATACTCAGAAGGTTCCGCATGGCTGGTCTCCGGCAGCACCGACCGAACGCTGCGTCTGTGGGACCTGAACAGTCGCCAGCCCCTGAACGTGATGCGGGGGCATCAGGCAGCCGTTTACTCCATCGCGCTCAGTCCCGCGGGCCGATCACTGATTTCAGTTTCACGGAACAACGAAGTGAACATCTGGAGTCTGAAGAGCGGCATGTTGCTGAGACGCGGCCTGACACCGGCATGGATCCGTCCGGGTGCCACGGTCCCGTTTTCCGGTGGCGTCGTCCGGGTGGACACAGAACACGTCACCACCCTGCATATCCCGTCCCCGACGGCGCTGCAGGATATCAGCAACTGACCGGCCCCAGCCCGGCAGTTCGCTGCTGCGGCCGGCTGTCACACACCAACAGACACCGGAACCACGGAACCCCTGCGATGCCCGCAGCTCGGACATTCCTGTCCGCTGGTCGCCGCCAGCACCGCGACTCGGACAGGAATGTCCGAGCTACATTTCCAGCTTCCCGTACACGCGCGAAAGCCGTGCTGCACGCATAGCGCACATTCCCGTCCGCTGGCCAGCACCCACTCCCCCCGTACGGCGGACATTCCTGTCCGCCGACCACCGCCAGCAACGCGACTCGGACAGGAATGTCCGAGCTACATTCCCAGCTTCCCGGCACCGGCTCACGTATCCGTGCTTCACCGTCTGCAGTCGGCGAAGCGAACGACACCTACACCTGGTCGAGCGGCTCAGTCGCATCTCCAAACCGCTGTCCATGGACACCCATTTTGTCCATCATGCTCAGATAAAGGCGGCACATCTGGCGATCCGGCTTCTCAAGATAATTCAGGTTCTGACCGCCCTGAATTCTGCCGCCGCCTTTGCCCAGCATCACCACCGGCAGCTGAGTCGCATCGTGGTGACCATTCAGCATGCTGGAACACAGCATCAGCATCGAATTGTCCAGCAGCGAGCGATCACCTTCCTGTATCCTGCTCATTCTTCCGGCGATATAGGCCATCTGTTCCAGAAAGAACTGATTCACCTTCAGCCAGTCGTCGGTGTCGTTGTGCGACAGCAGATGGTGGATCATGTAATCCACACCCAGATGAGGAAATCGGAGCGTCCCGTGGTCGTTGTTCAGTTTCAGCGTACAGACCCGCGTCGTATCCGTTTGAAAAGCCAGCACCAGAATATCCGACATCAGCCGCATGTGTTCAACAATATCCTGCGGGTAGCCGTCCTGCGGTCGAGGCATATCTGGTTCGGTCCGCGTCGGTCGCCATCCCTGGATTTCCCCTCGCTGTCCGGCCTGGTCAATCCGCTGTTCAACTTCGCGCACGGAGTTCAGGTATTCATCCAGTTTCTGCCGATCGGTCTGACTGACAGATCGACGAAAATCGCGAGCATCCTGAAGCACCGCGTCCAGCACGCTCTTGTCGCCGCGGACCGCACTGTCCCTGAACAAGGAATCGAAAGCCAGCGCCGGGTAGACCTCCAGCGGCGTCGGTGTCGTCGGACTGCTCCACGAAATGTGTGAGCTGTACAGCATGGAATAGTTCTTGTGGACCGACGGGTTCGCTTTTTCGCAGCCCAGCACCAGACTGGGCAGCTTTGTCTGCTGCCCGATCTTCTGAGCCACAATCTGATCCACACTCGTGCCCGAACGAATCGTGCCGCCCGCGGCCAGAGGAGCTCCGGAGAGCAGATTGCCCGTCTGAGAACTGTGAATATTGCCTTTCAAAGCTTCCTGATTGTACAGGCCGCGAATGAAGACCATGTTGTCGCGAAAATCGTTCAGCGGCTGCAGCACCCGGCCCAGTTCCATGTCCGGACCTTCCCCCTTCGCCCACCATTCATGGCGATGGAACCCGCAGCCGGCAAACAGAATGGCCATGCGTGTCGGAGCACTGCTGCCCGCCTGCCGCGGCCGGGATTCGTCACCCCAGACGGTTGTCGATTCCAGCCACGGCAGTGCCATGCTGATACCTGCACCTCGCAGCATCGTCCGCCGCGAAAACTGATGATGCACCATGATCAATCCTTTCAGATTCACTTCCGCGCGGAAAATGACAAATCACGAATATCCAGAAACTGCCGACTGCTCACGATGCATTCTACCGCGACGTGGAACCTGAAGTCACGGGACTGCAGCCTTTCCAGCATCTCGTCCAGCAGCGGTTCGTCAGACAGCTGAATCTCTCGCCCCAGCGCGTATCCCAGCAGCTTGCGACAGAACTGCCTGACCACATCCTGCTTCCGCTGCCCGGCCAGATACTGCCTCAGCCCGTCCATGCCGTCTATACGAGTACCGTCGACCAGCGTGGTTTCTGTGTCAGCAGTTTCAGCCCGCAGGCGGCCGATCGCATCATATTGTTCCAGTGCAAACCCGAACGGATCGATGCGTTCATGGCAATGAGCACACGCGGCGTCCGAACTGTGCCGTTCGATCAGCTGTCGCGCCGTCAGTCCCGTCGGTACCGTTTCCGGCAGCTGCGGAATGTCGGGCGGAGGCCGGGGCAGCCGCTCCCCGAGCAGTGTTTCCGAAATCCAGTTGCCGCGCAGAATGGGGCTGGTCCGCGATGCTCCGGACTGACTGGCCAGCACCGTGGCCATGGCCAGAATTCCACCGCGCTGGTGCCGCTGTACACCTTCCACACGCTGCCAGTTTTCTGAGTCGACACCTTCGATGCCGTAGTGACGTGCCAGCGCCGGATTCAAAAACGTATGATCCGCGTTCAACAGGTCCAGAATCGAACCATCATGTCGGAACATGTCCTCGAAGAACCGCACGGTCTCTTCATACATGTCGCCTCTGAGTGCCGCGAACTCGGGATACAGACGTTCATTCTTGTCGTCATTCTGGTCAAAGTTTCGCAGATGCAGCCACTGACAGGCAAAGTGAATCGCCATGCGACGCGTCCGGGGATGCCGCAGCAGACGGTGCGTCTGTCGCAGCAGTTCGCCGTCGGCGGAGTCCCCGGTCAGCAGCCCGGCGTCGGCCGCGGCCCGCAGTTCGGCATCCGGCATGGACGACCACAGAAAATAACTGAGCCGGCTTGCCAGTTCCGCATCGCTGACACCAGACTGCCCGGTCCCGGGCGACGGTGTTTCCTGCCGGTACAGAAACGCCGGCGAAGTCAGAATGCGGGCAATGACCAGCCGAATGGCGTCTTCATGCGGCAGTTCGCTGTCCCGCAGGTGCACATACAGTTCAGAAATCGAATTCTTCTGAGCCGCCGTCAGAGGACGCCTCCACGCACGATCCGCCAGCGCCAGGACGGAATGCAGATGGACCGACTCAGTTTCCCTCAGCCGCTGCTGAAAGGCGGCCGCCCGGTCTTCAACGGGCTTCTTCATCGGAGCAAACGCGGTCACCAGGTCCGGCCGATCCTGTGTCGCAAATTCGGTAATCTGCTCCAGTGCGACGACCAGCTTCAACGGCTCCTGGCTGACGTAGTAAAGTTCGTCCCACAGACGGTCCAGTTCAGCAGCCTGAGCATCATCCAGCATCAGCCGCTTCAGATGATCGTCTTCCCGATGGAATAACGTCAGCGTCACGACTTCGTCGACCGGAACGATGCGAGCGTAGCACAATGCTTCCGGAAACAGCTGTTGAAAGTCCGTCATCGCCGCGGCCACCCGCGGACCAGCCTGCGTCCCGGTCAGAATCGGACTGGCAAACGACCAGGGGATGTCCGTCGGTCGGCTGCTCAGTACCTGCACCTGAACGGTTCCCTGAGCCCCGGTTTCCGGATGCATGGTGGCGGTGGTCACAAAATCGGCACCGGCCACCAGAGCCGCGGGAATCCGCATCTCCAGCAGTTGCGGCGCCTGCAGACACAGATGGCCGGAAGCCAGATCCGCCCCCTGCGGATGCCGCCCGAACGCCGCCGGATCAATTCCGATCGAGGTATCCACATCAACGGCTGCAGAGCGACTGCAATCCACCCACCGAAGAGGCCCCCGCCAGTCCAGCAGACGCTGTCTCAGCTGCCGATCCGCGGCAGACTGCCCCGCCGCGTCACTCGCCGTCAGCAGATCCTGCACCAACTGCGCGACGCGACCTGTTTCTTCGGCCGAGGAATCTTCCACCACAGCCGCGCGCCAGGCCGCCAGCAGCGACCCCGGAATCACCTCGGTGGCCGGCGTGAGACTGGTCGCATCCGACGGACGGGCACCGAAATGCCACGTGTTGATGTGGCTGTATCGGTCTGGCAGAGGATTGCCTTCCAGAATTTGATCCACCACATCGGTGGCCAGATCCCAGACTCGCTGCTCGCCGCCGACTTCCGACATGGTCAGTTCAACGTGAGTTGTATCGCAGGAATGATTTGCGTCGCGAGGGTTTACAACCAGCCTGACCAGATCGCCCTGCTGCAGACGCAGCTCCGCTTCCGGTGTCACGGACTCTCGACCGCCGTTGTCAATCACGCCGTCTGAGATCACCGCTGTCCCCTGCTGCGAAACGACTTCGATTCTCCACATCGCCCCGTTGCCGCATTTGTTGTCCGCATCCGCCACCAGCGCTGAAATCCTGACATTCAGATTCAGCGGGCTCTTCCACGTCACGATCGCCTCGCGCGTCGGCGACGGATGAACGGTCACCCCGCGGGCCGGCACGGTCAGTGTCAGAAAACTGACATCTTCGGCCGCACGATTCGTCAGCAAACTGGGAGTACCATTGTCGCCCCAGCCGTTGACGGTCTCGTAGCCCTGAACCGCTGTCAGCCTGTTGGTGAAGTGCCCACGAACTTCCGGCACGACGCGCGAGCCGACACCTGCCAGCGCAGCCCAGCGCTGCAGCAGCCCCGGATTCAAACCGGCCGCGGCGGCCGCTTCTTCCACCGACACCGATTTCGATCGAAGGTCGGCAACCGCCTTCAGATAAAGCTTTGTCCGAGGCAGCTCGGCCGCCATCGTGGTCCGGATCTGCGGCACCAGCAACGATACGTCGAGCAGCCTGATCGAAGGCTCTGCAGCCCGCCCCTCCACCGGCCGGAATTCAAACCGCGTTTCTTCCCACACCACAAAATCGGCCGCATTTCCATCACCCGCATCGTGCGCCGCCAATACGATGGTCACATCCGGCCCCGGTGCGTCCGGCGCCGCTGCGTCCGGCGCCGCTACGGTATCGGGAATACTCAGACGCAGCTGCTGACGCTCCGTCAGCGGCGACGTCGCTTCCATCCAGCGAACCGGGCCGCCGGGCCGCCCGATCTGTCCGACCGGGTGGAACTTCCAGAGCATCCGCTGAGCTTCGTCGATCTCGGCCGCCAGAGCCGCGGCGTCCGAAGGATCGGTCTGCTGCCACCTGCGTCTCAACATCTGCATCAACAGTGATGCCCCGGAATCAGACGCCGTCAGCGCTGTCCACAGTGTCTGCAGATATCGACGATTCAGCATGCGTTCGTCGGCCACCTGTTGCACTGTCTTCTGTCCGCCGCTGAGAGCATTTCGTTCTTCCAGCGTGGCAGCAAGGTATTTTTTCACGGGCAACAGTCCGCCCTGATTCGTGTCGAACTGAATTCCCTGCAGATTGATGGCCGTGCCGCCGCCGTCTTCCGTGAACCGTCGATAAAACTGCTGTATGTCGGCCAGCAGCTGATCGGTCAGATCTCGCCGCGACGTATGTTCAGAAAATCGAATTCCGTCCGGGAACAGTGCCGCGTGCTCAGCCAGTTGCCTGGCCGCCGTCAGGTACTTCTGCACCAGCGACGGAGACATCACCAGACCGCTGCCGGTGTTGGTGAATCCCTCGCCGGCGGCACCGTCCACGGGAAATTCGCGGGCCGGGTCAATCTGCGAAAGCCCCGTCAGATCGCGAATGGTGTACGTGTATTCGGCATTGCTCAGGCGTCGCAGCACCACCTCACCGGGATCGCCCGCGTGGGCCTTCGCTTCGTCCGCCAGATAGCCGTGCACCCACTGCTGTACCTGTCGATACTCGTCATCGGTCAGCTGCTTCGATTCCTTCGGTGGCATCTGCCGGCTGTCGAGCATGCGGCGCACACGGATCCACAGATCGACGTTCTTCCTCACGTCGTCCATGGTGCGGAAGCCCGCCAGATCAATGTCTGCCTCAGTGACATCGCCCGCATGGCATTCAAAACAGTAGCGGTTCAGCAACGGGAAAACTGTTTCTGCATATGCCCCTTCCTGCAGAACGTTTTCAGCTGACAGCGCCGTGGGCGGCAGCACGGTGCTGCCCGTGACCAGCGTCAGAACCATGGATGCAGCCAGAATCGTCTGCATCATCGTGTCCTTCATGGCGCCGGTCATCCGGACGTTTTGTCGAAACATGGGAGGCATCCCGGGAATCAGGGCAGAATTGTGAAAACCGCCGGAACAAATCCGGCGGCGATGTCATCGACACGCCGTTATCGTCGGGACTCGGCCTGTTTTCGCTGTTCAGCTTCGCGAGATTTCTTTTCGGCATAGAATTCGACCATCCGAACGTATCCCTGACGGAAGTCGTAAGCGGCCAGCTCGCGGGGTGTCAGCAGTCCGTCGCCATCAAGATCCATCCGGTCGAACAGCAGCATGTCTGCGCGTCGTGCCACCATCCATTCGTACAATGCGATCTGGCCGTCAAAGTCTGTGTCGAACTCGCTGTACTTCGGCGGCAGATCCACCGTCAGGCGTTTGCCGTCCTGTTTCCGAAACGGCTGCACCGGCGAGTAGGCGGCTCGGTTCACCAGATCACCGCGAATTTCAGGACTGCCGGCAGAATCGGTCGCTGCCAGCCTGCGTTTCGACTCCGAGGACTGGCGATCGCGCGGTTCACGTTTCATGCCCATTCCTTTCAGTTCGCGTTTCTGCAGTTTGTTCGCCGCTTTCAGAACCGACTTTTCCTTGAATCCTTTCAGCGGCTTTGCGCCCCCCGGTTTCAGCGAATCCTGTGCGGCGACATCGCACTGGGCAGACGCGACGGCCATGACAATAACGACCGGCAGCATCAACGCGCCAACGCGGAACCGTTGGAAGGGTGGTGGATCGAACATCTGGTGAGCTGTTCTTTCAGGGCGGGACAGCCGAACACTTTGTCAGAACCCGATTTCAGGGCAGGGCGTTCGCCGGAAAATTCGTTCACGGGGCCTACACAGCGGTGTATAAGTGAATCCGGCAACCATGCAGGGCGGACTTCCGGGCCACACAAAATATCAGTGCTGCAGGGCGGGATGGTAATGGTCAGCAGAGTCGTTAATTGTCCCGGACGTGGCTAGTTGTTTCAAGGCAGATCGTTCATCGATCACCACGTGGTCGCCAGGTTCCAGACCACTCCTGACTTCCACGAATTCCCTGTTGGCGATGCCAGGCTGCACCATTCGGACCGCCGGGCCGTGCGTTTCGCAGACAATCACCGCGTGCGTCCCCTGATAGTGGAACACGGCTCGCAGCGGAACCTGAACGATATCTTCACGGTCGTCCACCGTGATTTCCATTTCTGCCGTGGCCCCCAGAGCAATCATGTTCAGATGATCTCGCTTCAGCTGGATTTCCCCCTTCAGACGGTCGACGTCGGTGATTGATTCGGCCTGTTCGAACGCCGTCAGCCGGGCGTCAGCAAGCCGGGTCTGCAGCGAACCGGCAGCAAGGCGACGAGCGTTGTCCGCTTCCTGCAGCGCGACCTGAGCACGAGCGTCGGCCAGCCCGGCTTTCGCCCGGATCAACTGTGTCTGTTGCAGCCTGAGCGTGTCCTGCAGTTCGGATGCATCAAGCCGGCAGACAACGTCCCCCTTCTCGACCCACGTGCCTTCCGGAATCAGTTCGATGATCTCACGTTCGTGAGCCCGACAGTCACTGTACACAATCGCCGGACGAAACGTGCGAATCTCACCTTCAGCCGGCACCGTCCGGACAAACCGACCGCGCTGCACGGGCTCCGTTTTCAGATCATTCCGGGCGGCGTTGCTGTCACTCGCCCGACGAAACTCGGCAAAAACCACAGGCAGCACAACCAGCATGCACAGCAGACCGCTGACCAGCAGTCGCCGGCGGCCGCCGCCTGCCTGGTGTCTGCCTGAATGGCCTCGCATGGTTATCGCCTGAGCTGAAGAACGACCGATCCTGAATGTTCGCCGACAATGATGTCACACGTTCAGTCACTATATCCGTCGCATCGTCCGATTCTCAGTAGCGATTCTGTTGCCATTCGGTATCCGTCTGTAACAACCGCACGGCACCGTCGGCCCCCGGTTGCGTCGTGTCACGACTGCCTTTGCCATGATGGAAGGCAGATTTTCTGCTTCCGCCACGCTTCTGACAGAGACCACGTCCGGCAGCCATCACGTCAGGCGAGTGAACCCTGCGTGTCGGACAGGACTGCCGAGGCGTTCAACGATGTCTCCGGCCGCGACCGCATTTTTCAGTTCCGCAAACACGTCGTCCAGCGCCGTCAGATACGCCGTGACGTGCCGCGGTTCATGAGCCAGCATGGCGTTGCAGGCTCCGGCCGCAAGGAAGCCATGGTCCAGCATCCGGGCGGTCATCAGGGTCATCAGAGCCGCCGCCTCCGGATGATCAAAGGCCAGTACCGCAAGTTCCGGGCGACCGGGCGTGCGGACTGGCAGCTGGTGTTTGCGACCGAGTTCCTGCCAGCCTTCGGTGACCAGTTCACCGATCTGCCGCAGATGCCCGGGCACATCGTGCTCCATCATCTTCCGAACACAGGCCACGGCAGCCGCCGGACCAACGCCTTCTGTCCAGAATGTACTGGAGATAAACGACGACTGAGCAGCCTGCATCGTGTCACGATTGCCGATGATCGCACCGATCGGAAATCCGTTGCCCAGCGCCTTTGCAAAGACGGCGATGTCAGGATCCACGCCGTACTTCCGATGAGCTCCTCCCAGTCCCAGACGCCAGCCGATTGATATTTCGTCAAAGATCAGAGGAATTCCCCGCTGATCACAGCGTTCACGAACGCCTTCCAGAAAACCCGGGGCCGGATCTGTATGCCGCGTCGGTTCCATGACAATGGCCGCAAGGTCATTGCCATGCCACCGAATCAGTGCATCCAGTTCATCCAGTCTGTTGTAATGGAAGGTCAGTGTGTTCCCGGCCAGATTCGACGGCACACCGCGCGGCTCCAGCCCCGGCAGCAGGTGTCCGTTCAGCGGATCAGTATCGTCGTCTGATCCGGGAGTCGCCAGATTGGCCGCCAGATACCAGTCGTGCCAGCCATGATAACCGCACAAGGCGACCTTATCCCGACCGGTGAAGGCTCGAGCAATCCGGACTGCGACGGCCATCGATTCACCACCGGCACGTGTGAAGCGGGCATTGGCCGCCCACGGATGAATCTGCAGCAGCAGTCGGGCCAGTTGTACTTCGTCATGAGTCTGCAGCGTCGACATCGCCCCCATGCTGACACGCCGAATCACGGCGGCATTCACATCCGGGTCGCTGTAGCCCAGAATGCAGGCCAGAATTCCGCCCAGACTCATGTCGATGAACCGGCGGCCTTCGATATCAATTACCTCACAGCCGCGGGCTTCGCGATAATAAGCCGGCCATTTCTCCGGAGCGAACATTTCCGGACGTTTACTCAGCAGCTGAGTTCCGCCGGGAATAATCGTTCTGGCCTCGGCATAGGCCTGCTGCACATCGGGCATCGTGCGCGGCAGCGGCAGACCCAGCACTCGCCTGGCTCCGAGGCAGAACACTTCTTCGACGTCGCCGTCGGTCAGATGCTGATTGCGACAGGCCTGCTGCAGGGCCAGCAGCGATTCAAGACCCAGCAGTGTTGGCCGGGAGAAACGTGAACGTCTGAAATCAGCACGGATCTCATCCAGCCACAGAAATCCGTCCGCCAGATTGACACAGCGGCTGCGCATTTCCGTCACACAGAAATCCGCGCCGAAGAACAGACGCGACGGCCCGAACACCTTCAGAATCGCCTCAAACGCTTCCGGTTCGCAGACGGCCGAGGTATCGAAATACACATTGTCCAGCCCCCGCAGCGAATCGATTCCTTCCACCGTGTGCCGACCGCAGAAACCGCGGGCCGCGTGTGCCAGTATCAGTTTCGCGCCGGGATAATGTTCGCAGTGCTCACGGATGTAACGCTGATTATCCGGTTCCGCCAGCGCACGCGGCAGCACCATGTGCAGCATGATGACCAGGCCCCGCTGATCGGCCAGTTCCCACGCCCATTCGGGAATAAATTCTTCCGTCGGCGCGAACTGGGTGTCCTGCCGTTCGGCAAAAACATGATACACCTTGAAGCCGACAAAGCCGTCTGCAATCACCTGCCGTTCGACGTCGGCCGGCTGCTGCCGCGGTGTGATGATCATCAGCCCCCGAGACCCGGCATCCGCCCGCATCTCATCGGCCAGGTGCCGATTCGCCGCCTCCACGTCCAGCGCACGTGTGGGAAACGGGAAAAACAGACCGCCCGTCGGACAGCGGTCGGGCATCCACATGGACAGACGTTCGTTGTAGACCGCTCGAGTCACCACAGCCGGACCGGCGGCCGCCAGCCCGGGAGTCGGAATGCCCAGGTCCGCCACACGCCACAGATGAGCATGTGCGTCAAAGACATCCGGCGGCACAAAATTCTTCAGGTGACGGTTCCACAGATCCAGATCGTAGTCACCGACGTCGGCCCAGACGTATGGATTGACTTCCGTTTCATCACTCATGCGATTTTCCTCCGACATAGACGGCGTACAGCCGGGCATCCCCGCTGGCGGGGAATGTGACACGGACGGAAAATGTCGTCTCTGGCGGGATCGGTTGTGACCACGCCACCGGGATTCTCACACCGGCCTCCGCCACGCTGGCGGCCGCATCACCTGAGAAGCCGGGAATCGGACGATCGAATTCGTCCAGCAATTCAACCGTCAGCGGCGTTTCCGCAGCTACCTGGTCGACGTTGACAAAGACCTCTGCAGCACTGAGAGTCCGGATCCCAGCCGTCACAATGTGCGCCGGCGATGTCGTCAGAAAAACCAGCATACTCAGCACCGCGACGGTTCGCCGCGGACACGAAACGAACGAACACGAAAAAAGCGAAAACGGTAAGCACGCCATGGCCGCGCGCCGCTTCATCCCTGCGACCGGGACCTGACGGGCAGCCCGGCTGCGGCCGCCCTGTCCGGCAACCGTGGCCGCAAGACGATTCGAATGTCGTGTGCTGACCGAATTCATGTCGTTGATCCCGGAAAAGCGGTTCTGGCGAGTCCGACGGTTTCACGGCAACAGTAACCATCAGAACAAAAACCATCAGAATAAAGCAGGTCAGGCCGGCGGAGTCAGAGTGACGGCGGCCGTGTAGGTCTCCTGCAGGACAGGGTCCTTTTTTGTGTGCTCGCCACGGTAAACAAACAACAGGCCAAGGCGAGATTTCTGAGTGGTATTCGGAGCCGAATGATGAATCGTGTTGCAGTGATGAATGGTGGCATCCCCGGGATTCAGCAGCCCGCAGAACTGCTCCGTCAGAGGCACATCGGGGGGCTGCTTCAGCCCGATGGAATTGCCGCGCACTCCGGACGGTTTTGTCGGCAGCACACCGTCCCGATGAGACCCCTTCACAAAGAAGACGGGACCGTTGCCCTGAGTCACGGCGTCAATCGCAATCCAGACGGTCAGCATGTCAGGAGGCGTGCGGCAGAAGTAGGCATTGTCCTGATGGTACGGAACGCCAGAGCCCACAAGAGCCGGTTTATTGAACGTTTCGACGCCGCACAACACCGGCACTCCTCTGACCAGCGGCCCGATCAGTTCACGAATTTCTTCGCGTTCCGCGATCGCTCTCAGCACCGGATTGTGCTGGTCCAGCCGCCACAGATTTCGCACCGTCGTTCCGTCCGCCTCGCGCGTCGCCGCGTCCGCCGGACAGGATTCAAGATCCTCCCGAATATAGCGATCTATTTCCGCACGAACGGCAGCCACCTCAGACGACGACAGAAACCGGCGAATGACCACGACGCCATCACGTTCGTATTCGCTGAGCAGTTTTTGCGGGTCGACGTTGTCCATTACCATTCCCCCTGCTGGCGAAACTTCTGCTGAACGTTTGTGCGAAACTGCTGAATCGCGGATTCCATCCTTGCCAGAGTCTCACTGGTGTCGCAGTCAGACGTGTTGCGGGCGGCGGGAAGAACGGTCGAACATTCGTTGGCATCCATAAACACAGCGGCGTCCAGCAGCGCCTGCTGTTCTTCTTCGGCAACCACCAGAAAGCCGTGTTTGTCCGCGTGAATCAGATCGCCGTGAGCAACCTTTGTCCCGAAGACCTCGACATCACATCCCCACCGCACCGGATGCACAAACGCGTGCCCCACGCACAGACGCCGCGCCAGCGCCTTGAAGCCGGCGTCCGTCATTTCGTCCACATCGCGAACTGCACCGTCCGTAATCGTGCCCACACAGCCCAGTGCTCGGTGCAGGGTCGCGTTCACTTCGCCCCAGTGTGATCCGATCACGCGAGGACGGTCCAGGTCCTGCACGACCACAATCTTCGGCCCGGGCAGGTCCGCGATATACCGGCGATATTCCTCGCCGGCGTTCGGATTGTCCCGGCGATGCTGCGGATTGCTCGGTTCAATCACCACGGTGACCGCGTAGCCGACCATCGGCCCCATCTGCGGCATGAAATCATGAGTCTCCTCAATGTTGATTCCCTCCGCCGCCGGATTGCGTTTGGTAATCTGTTCCCAGCCATTGTAGATGGTCGGCGTGTTCCAGCGTTTCAGCTGCCATAATTCGCCGGGCGTCAGAGTGCGCGTGGCAGAGGAAGAATGAGTCATGTAGTGGCCGGCCTTAACAGAGTAAACGGGCAACAGGCAATCGCCGAAAACAGCTTGTTCAGAGCGTCAAACGAAATGCGGGGCAGAACCGTCCGCCCGAAAGCCGGGCGAACAAAACGGATCCGCTCAGACACAACCGGGATACTCCCGGCCGCGGAGCAGCAGATAAGATGGCTGCGGCAGCGACGGATGGGTCCAGCGGGACTCAGCAGACATATAGTGAATCGCCAGCCCCCGACGGTGCGTGTCGGTCTGATTTCTGCCGGAGCGATGCAGCAGCATGCTGTGATGAAACGAACAGCTGCCCGCCGACATGATGATCGGCGTTTCCTGCGACCGGTCAATTTTTTCATCGGGGACCTGCATGTCGACGCGTCCGCCCACGTCCCACGGCTGGCTGTGGTCGTGAAGTTCTCCGCGATGACTGCCAGGCACAACCCACATGCAGCCGTTCTGGATGGTGACATCATCCAGCGCGATCCAGCAGGTCACCAGGGCGCGTGGTTCGACCGTGAAATAGGCCGAGTCCTGGTGATATGGTTTCTCGATGCCGCCGGGCGGTTTCATAAAGCACTGACTGCCGAACAGTTTGATATCCGGTCCGAGCAGCGATTCGACAATGTCCAGAATTTCGGGCTGACGAGCAACCGCCATGAAGACAGCATCGTTCTCGGCACAACGATTGATCTTGCGGATGGTCGGGACGCCCGCGTCGCGCTGCTCACCGGGTTCGTACTCGATGTCTTCCTTCGGAAAACCCGGCACTCGTCCGGCCGCAATGTCCGTCATGCGGTCCCGCAGTGACTGCAACGCCTTGTCGGACAGCAGACTCTCGGCGATCAGAAACCCCTCGCGCTGGTATTCAACGGAACATGGCTGACCGGTCACTGACATCTCAGGGCTCTCTCAGGCTGTATGATATTGGTACTCGGAAAGATCTTTTTTGCGACTACTTCCGCGGCATCAGTTCGCAGACGGCATTGCACATCGTGGCAATTCCCGTGCGCAGCGACATTTCAAAATCCGGGTAGTAGGCCGCCGAATGCAGCGACGGCAGCGTGCGGCCGGCCATTTTGTACTGGTCCAGCCGACGCTGACTGATCGTGCCCAGCCGGTACATCAGAATCGGCACACCAGCCCGGCCGTACAGGCTGAAGTCCTCGGCGCCCATCACCGGCTCAACCAGTTCCACGTTGTCCTCACCCAGCGTCTGAACAAACACGGGCCCCAGCCGGGCGGCCAGATCGTCGTCGTTGTACAGCGACGGTGAACCTTCCGAAAACTTTACTCTCGGCGCCGGAGCACGATGTCCAAGGGCCACTGCCGTCGCTTTCCGTTCAATCGCCTCCAGCAGCGCCTGGCGGACGTCCTCTGAATAACTTCGCACCGTCAGCTGCAGGCGGCACTCGTCACTGATGATGTTGTGCTTCGTGCCTCCGTGAATCGAACCGACGGTGATCACGGCCGGTTCCAGCGGCTTGATTTCTCGACTCACAATCGTCTGCAGCGCCACAACCAGCTCAGCCGCCTGAACAATCGGGTCGACCGTGGTATGAGGCGCCGAACCATGACCGCCACGTCCCTTCACCGTGATGTCCACACTGTCCACGTTGGCGAGCGAATAGCCCGACCGATAGCCGACCCTTCCGGCGGCGAGATCATGGGCCACGTGCAGCGCCAGACCGAAGTCCGGCCTGGGGAACCGTTCAAACAGCCCGTCCTTCAGCATGGCCTTCGCACCGCCGACGCGTTCTTCAGCCGGCTGCCCGATCAGCATCAGCGTCCCCTGCCACTGATCTTTGTGCTGTGCCAGATACCGAGCCACGCCGACCAGATTTGTCATATGGATATCGTGCCCGCAGGCATGCATGACTCCGGTCTGACTGCCGTCCGCGGCGGCCACCGTCACCTTCGACGCATACTCAAGCCCGGTTTCCTCCTTCACTGGCAGGGCGTCCAGATCCGTTCGCAGCATGACGGTCGGCCCGTCTCCGTTGCGCAGCAGGGCGACCACACCATAGCCACCGACTCCGGTGGTCACGTCATAACCGGCGGACTGCCATTCCTGAGCAATCCGCTGCGACGTTTCCTTTTCCTGAAACGACAGTTCGGGATGCTGATGCAGATGAAAATACAGGTCGACCAGCGAATCCAGATTTGCTTCGGTCCAGTCGTCGATCGACTGTCCACAACAGGTCGCCGCCAGCGAAGTCCCCAGAACAATCCAGACAGTCAGCACAGTCTTCATCACCGAGACGCCCTGCAAAAAAAATTGTGATGCAAACACGCGTGCCGCCTGAACCGCCTGACGCTTTCAACCGGGATCGCCACGCCACCGGATCCATCAGGCGGTCGAGTCAGTAAATCGTGATGTACTGACGGTCGCCCCATGGTCGCCTTTCGCTCCACGAAAGAGCGTTCCTGGACGGAGTGAAAGGCGACCTGCACAAAATGAACAAGCCGTGAAGAACGCGGCCGAAACGTTGTGTTATATGAGACACGCGTTTCAATTATCACATCGTATGCACTGGAGGCCGGCGTCGCAAGCAAAGCTCCGGGCGGAACGGTTCTGCGGGGGCAACACGGCAACACGGCCGGAAGAAACTGGAGAGCCGAACAAAGGTCTCTGCAAGACCGGTGCGTGCGGACTATCCCGAAAGACCACGCAGCCATTGAATCAGCCGGCGGAACCACGGACCAGATTTCGTCGAGGAGACGGCCGATGCTTCGGGGTCCACCTGAAAGACCACGCAGGTGACATCGTCTTTGGCCTTGTGTTCGACGGCCGTCTGGACAAGTTTCTGAGCAGCCAGCTGTGGATCGCGCTCGCGTTGCAGGATTGCCTGAATCTTCGCATCAGCGACCACGTCCGTCAGGCCGTCTGAGCACAACAGGACCACGTCGCCATGCTGCAGCTGCAGAATCCGGATATCTTCATCAGGCTGAAAATCCTCCATCCCCATAAAAGCACACAGTCGGTTGCGCATCGGGTGCACCTTCGCCTCGGCTTCCGAAATCACGCCGGCACGCTGCAGACAGGCGGCCATGGAATCGTCCTGCGTCAGCCGCTCAAAAGTCCCGGCTCGCAGCAGGTAGGCACGACTGTCTCCGATGCCCGAAACCAGCAGTCGGTCGCCGAACAGCAGAGCCAGGGTGGCCGTCGATCCCGCTCCGGCATGAGCCTGATCTTCCTGAGTCGCCTGCAGCAGCAGACAGTTGGCGTGTTCGAATGCCGCCTGCACGTGTTGTTCAATCGCCTGTTCGGTGGCATCTTCATGAAGCACGCGTCTGAGTTCATGAGTGAGTGTATCGACGACAAAGCGGCTTGCGAATTCGCCCGCCTGATGACCGCCCATGCCATCGGCCACCACAAAGACGTTCTGTTCCGGAGAAATGTACTGGTAGTCTTCGTTCTGATCACGGTTGCGTCCCCGGACGGAATACGCTCCGGCCGTGACGGTCACCTGCGGCAGATTGAAACAATGAGAACCGCTGGAATTCGCAAGCAGAGCAGAAGAGGACATCAGTGGTATTCCTTCGCAGGGACAGCTGGCGGAATCGATCGGCCAGTTCCGCGACACCGCCGAACTGCACTCACTCGCCACGCAGCCCGGCAATGTCAAATTCTAAGCACACTTCACACACGTGGTCGTATACGGCAGCACCTTCAGACGCGCTTCGGGAATTTCGGCTCCGCAGGTCGTGCAGATCCCGTAAGTTCCGTTTTCAAGACTGCTGAGCGCCAGTTTGATTTCCCGGATATCGTGCTTCGTCAGATCTCCGATGCCGGCCAGCACCTCATCGTCCTCGGATTCCACGGCGTTTTCTTCCCAGTCGGCATCGGGTTTGGAACTCAGGTCTTCTTCAATATCAGCCGCACGTTCCTGCAATTCCCGCAGTTTGGCTTCCAGCGCCCGTTTCAGTTTCTGCTTGTCAATCATCAAACATCCTTCACGTCTCTGGTTCTTCGTCTATCGTCGGTTCTTCAACCATGTCCATCGACGGCTTACACGCGGCAACCAGCCGCACGTGGCGTGTCGATCACATTATGATAGCCGTCAGCCTGCCTGGTTTCGACTCGGCCGACAACCCGTTCGGACGCTTATTCCTGATCGCCAGCGTGCCGCGGTCAACCGTGCTTCTGCAGACACGTACTTTGCGACGTCCGAGCGGCGGCTGTATCACAAGCGGTGCCCCGTCGCTGCGCGACAAGTGGCTGATCGAACGCGTGCTGCCCCTCATTGACAGCCGACAACAGTGGCCATGCTGCTCAATCTCAGTCGCCGCACATGCGGCGTTTCGCCGGGCCTCCGAAGAAGGTCAACAGGACGTCTGCCAGACAGTCCCAGCCGCCCCTTCGCATTCCAAATGCCGAGCGGCCTGAAGCGTGACAGACGGTGTGCAGCGTGTCCCAGAGCACACCGCGCCGGATTAAGTCACGTCAGCCGCCGCGCGGCGTGTGTAAACGCGTTCACCAGATTCTGTCGGTTTGGATCAGATGTGAGGGATATTACAGATTTAACGATCTGAATTATTGCGGATCTGAATCACACCAAATAGTTTTAGGTTGCCTACGTTACCAAATGAATTCGCAGAAGGAGTTTCCAGATGTGGCGCACTCACCTTTCGCAACAGCCGCGCGGTCTCAGGTCGTGGCTGAATCGGTTTGGTAGGTTTCTTGGGACTTCCAACCGGCACCGCCACGGGATTCGGAGCAGGAATACAGCGTCACCCGTAGACGTGCTGCTGCGAGGGAACTCTGAGGATCTGGAAGAACGGCTGATGCTGGCGGGTGTCTCTGAGCTGGAGCCCAACAACGTGGCCGGGTCGGCGACCGCGCTGACGCTGATCGATGATCCCGCGGGTTCCGGTATGCTGACCGCCTTCGGCACGGGTGCTCAGGATCCCGCAGCCAGCGGCAACACCTGGAGTGACCCCGACTACTTCAGCTTCACCGCGCTGGCCGGGGATGTGGTTTCGGTCGCCGTCGCCACTCCGGCATCCGACGTGGACTCTTACGTCGAACTGCGCAATTCGGCCGACGGCGTGCTGGCCTCAGACAACAACAGCGGCGCCGACACGGATGCCTTCATCAGTCACTACACGATCAGCACCAGCGGTGATTACCTGGTCCGGATCGGCAAGAATTCCTCCAGCACGATCACAGGCGATTACCAGCTGCGCGTGGACATCGCCCGCGGCATCAATCACGAATCCGACGCGCAATACGCCAATGATTCCATCGGCGGTGCGGACCTGATCACGTTTCCCAACAGCACGCCGGGGCATGCGCTGGCTGACGTCAGCGGGACCATAATGGCCACCGAAGGCGGCACGAACACGGACGAGGATTTTTATTCACTGGGGATTCTGGATTCCGGCAATATCGTCAACCTCTCAACCCAGTTGCCGGCCCTCAGCACCCTGACCGGCAAGGTACGGGTGGTGGACAGTTCCGGCACCGATGTCGCTGATGATGATGGCAATCCCAACGACGCGGGCTTCAGCGGTGACATCACTGTGACGGACCAGTACTACGCGGTCGTGGAAGCTACCTCGGGCGCCGGGCCGCTCGCAAATTATCTGTTGCAGATTGACATCGAGGACACTGTTGCGCCGCAGGTCACTTCACTGACCGGGCTGCCGGACGAAGGCATAACTTCGTCTGAAGTCATCAGTTCGCTGTCACTGGACTTCAGTGAACGCATGGACCCGAGCACTGTGCTGGCCCCGGGAGCGTTCGACCTGCGAGAAAAGGGACCGGATAACCAGTTCGACACGGCGGATGACGTCATTGTTGACCTGGTGTCGCAGTCGAATTTCACTGAGTTCTCGACGCAGATGGATTTCTTCCTGCAGTCCGGCCCACTGGCTAACGGGGACTACCGATTTACGGTTTCGAACACCGTCACCGACCGCGCCATCAATCAGCTGGATGGCGACGGCGACGGTTCCGGAGGCGACAGTTTTGTCCGCACGTTCACACTCGCTCTGCCCGCAGCCTTTGTGCTGGAAGGGCCGGATAACAATGTCATCGGCAACGCCACTCCGCTGTCGCTGACCGAGGACCCCGAACTTTCAGGATACTTCACAGCCTTTGGCCTCGGATCTCAGGACCCTGCGAACTACGCCGACTGGTGGAGTGACCCGGACTACTGGAGGTTTGACGCACAGGCCGGTGACATCGTCCGAGTTTCCATCGATACACCAAACAGCAGTGCCGACCCGTATGTCGAGCTGCGCAATGCCTCGGACGGCAATCTGCAGTCGGACAACGATGGCGGCCCCGGCACGGACGTCCTGACCAACGGTTACACCGTGCCGTCCGACGGGACGTATTATCTTCGCGTAGGCAAGTATTATTATTCTACCGTGGTCGGCAGCTACCAGCTGCGTCTTGATCTGGCGCGAGGACAAAATCTGGAATCGGATTCGTCCTACAGCAATGATTCCAGCAGCAGCGCCGACCCGATTTCGCTGACCACAGCCGGAAACACACGCCTGGGTTCTGCTGTTGGAGCAATCATGCTTCCGGAAGGCAGCAACACTGACGAAGATTCCTACAATCTGGGATATCACACGGCAGGCAACGTGATCGAACTGAGTCTGAATCTGCCCGATCACAGCAGCCTGGACGGACAGTTGCGGCTGTATGATTCCAGCGGCGTGCGCGTCGCGGATGCAGACGGCAACGATACGGACGGCCATTTTCTGGCCACCATCACGGCAGACGACACCTACTACGCACAGGTGCGGGCCAATTCCGGTGCCGGACTGTTCGGGACTTACATTCTGAACGCCACCATCACCGACGCAGTCCCTCCGACGATCCAGTCCGTCAATCGATTGCCACTGCCCGGTCCGGGTGGCGGCCGGTATTCCTCGGAAGTGCTGCTGGAATCACCGTCAGTCTATTACCGGCTGAATGAAACATCCGGCACCACCGTGGC
>JAVKCM010000079.1:0-12096 GCA_040222735.1 Fuerstiella sp.
GTAGTTCTGTCCCGTGAAGGGATCGGTGCCACACAGGAACCCGCGACGCACACAGCGATTAATGCAGTGAACGACGTTGATTTCATCATCCGGACAAGTCTCCGCCCGACTCACACGCCCCATGATGCTGCTCCCTGACAGGAAAGAAAGTTTACGCCCGGCATCAGAATACCAAACCGGTCGTGGCTGTCAATTAGAAATGGGTGGCACTGGTAATTGGCACTGGTAGTTTTGGTGATTTGGATTCCGGGCGAAAAGCCGCTGGCTTATGTGGCCGTCCTGATTGGGCCGCCACCTCGAGAGCGTGTCGCGTCACACAGCAATGACAAACAGGCAGAACTATGATCGGGATACCAGGGGCCGGTTTTGACCGGGCTCCTCCCACACCACCTGGCATGCGGGTCTGGGAAGTCGGATGACGGTGTCGTACCGTTGCAGCGCGAAGACCGATCACGTGGATCGAAGCCCGGTAATGCGGGTGCAGGGAAGGCCGCCATTGGGATTCAGTTGGCAATCAACTGAACTCTGGCCCGTCCGGCTAAACCGCCCATCCTCAATGTTTGGCCCTGACAAGGCATCAGATCCGAATTTCACCGCGGACGCCGAGGATTGTCGCGGTATCCGCCCCTTGTCGCCCTGGTTTGACGATCTGCAGGTCCGGCGTGATGTAGATGTGTTCTGTGATGGCAAAGTTGTAGAACAGTTCAATACCGGTTGTGTGGTCTCCAACGTTCAGCAATGTTGTGGCGATCGGACCAAGGTTGTCCGAGAACTGACTGTAAAACCAGCCGACACCCCATCGGTCATTACTTCGTCCGTGAATCGTGCTGTTTCCACCCAGACCTGCATTTGCAAAATGAACGACGGGAGTGACTTCGTCGTCGGATACGCCGTAGCGTCCGAACAGCCCCCATCCCTTCATCGGATCGTTCTTCGGGTCGAATTGCTGAATGAACTGAGTTCCGCTCCACCATGCAACCCAGCCCCCGGTTGTCGGCGTGACCGGAACTCGGCCCGTGATCACACGCGGGTCCTGCCCGAGGGCAGTGAAGTCCTTCGTGTTGTAGGCGTAATTGAAACTGTGAAAGCCGGTCTTGCCACCGAGTGGCAGGGGCAGTGCTATGGAGCCGTAGATCACGGCGCCGTCATTGAACAATTCTGACAATCCACTGGTTCTGGTCGTGTCATTCGCATTCAGGACCAGCACCGACGCAAACGGCTGGCCTTCCATCGAAAAGACGGCCCCGGCTCCCAGTGTTGAGTAAGGCACAATCGGAACAGCATTTGCCGGGAACAACAGACTCGTGTTCATGAAGCCGGTTCTCCCCCGCCCTGAAGCAAACGGGTTCAAGTCACCGTCAAAGGTATCCAGTTTCCCGGCCATAATCGTGATATTCTCGTTCACAACCTGAGACACCAGCAGATCCACCAGGATCAAATCTTCAGACAGTGGAGTCGGAGTGGAGATGTCCACAGATAATGGCAGCAGTACGCCCGCGTCGCGTGTCACTGTTTGCCCGAAACGATGTTCTCCAACCGCCCGAATTGACAATCCTTCCGGCAGTCCAAATCTTCCAAGGTCTGCGGTCAGGTCGTAGCGACCGCTGCCGCCATAACGCCATTTGTGTTGGGCACCACCGTCGACAACACCCTGGTACACCTGATTCATGCTCGCCTTGAAAGTGATGCCGTTGCCTTTGCCGGGTGAGCACGTCTCTCCACGCACTGACGCTGATTCCCCACAATCGCCTTCCATCAGCCAGTCGTCCGAGCTGGTAAAGACGTCATCATAGTTCGGCTCTTCCGAATGCAGGCCACTGAGGTCTCCAAGCAAAGCCAGACTCGCCGTAAAGAACACGATTAGTTGTCGTGAGCGAAATTCCATGGCAGTTACTTTTTCATTGCAGTTTCGCGAAAGCCAGTCCAACACATTCGAGAACATCGTCCGAACCGTCGCTTCCAGACATGGAATGTCTCGTCAATCCGGACGGGAGTCATTCGATTGTCCCGAAAAATCCAATCGCAGCTTTTTTGCGGGGAGACATTTCGGCGGATGCTGCCGAAGCGTTGAACTGGCCGTGCCGTTTTCATTCGCAGCGTCAATTGTCAGGGCAGACTCGATGTGTCGGCTGTAAGTTCCGACGAATCCCCGACGCGACTTCATGCGTTCAATTGTCCGACTCCAGCATGATGGCAGACCAGAAACTCCGAGATTCAGGAAAGCGTTCAGTTACCTTGCTTTTCAGGCCACGGCAGTCATGATTTGGGATTCGAGCGGACGTGGTGCGTGATCAATCAAACCTGAGCGCATGAACAGGACACCGATATGAGAGATATGTTTCTTACGGCTGCCATTCTGACCCTGCTGACTCAGGTTGTATTTTCGCATGACACCGTTTCTGAAACAGCAGACCGTACCGCACCGTCCAGCAGTAGTGCGTCGGATGCGGACAGGAATGCAATCCGTGTTCAGTCAGGGGCCTTTGTCGCGGCTTTCAACAGACACGATGCAAAGGCAGTCGCGGCATTATGGACTGAGGACGGCGAGTACATTGACGATACCGGACATCGCTTCGCCGGACGCGAGGAGATTGAACAGGGGTATGCTGACTTATTTTCCGGCAATCCCATCGCGAAGATTGAGATCACAGTCGAATCGATACGCATACTGAGCGGAGTCACGGCGATCGAAGACGGCAGCGCCGTCAATGTACCTGTTTCCGGCGTCAGCGGAGTCAGTCACTACACTGCCGTTCACGCTAAGGTGGACGGGCAATGGTTGATGGCATCGGTCCGTGAAAGATGGGTAGAGGCCCCGATCGCGGATCGGAGCGCTGCGGACTTGCAGTGGTTGATTGGGACGTGGATTGCTGAAGAATACGGAGTGCAGACCGAATCAACCTGCCGCTGGGTCGCTGGCGAACGATTCATGGAACGACGGTACACCACAACTCAGCTCGACGGGACGAAGTCATCCGGTGTGCAGCTGATCGGCTGGAATCCACTTGAGGGCCACGTGCAGTCGTGGGACTTCAGTCCTGATGGAGGGCATGCCGTGGGCATCTGGTCCCCCACGGACGGTGGCTGGCAGGCGGATGTTCATGGGACCACCGGTGACGGGACTCCCACGGCGGCGGTGAATGTGCTCAAGAGACTCGATGACAACGCGTACGTATGGCAATCCATCCAGAGGTCACTGGGGGAGACACCGATTCCTGACACCGGCGAAATTGTCATCCGGCGGCGTTCAGAACGATAACTCCGTCCGCATGCCATGTGATCCCGGTTGACCGACCAGAACACCTCATTCGGAGAGTTCAAATGATTTGCCGCTTCATTTGCTTGTCACTGTGCGTGGTTGTCTTAGTGCTGCTTCCGGCGGACTCATGGGCTCGAGGCTTCGGGGGCCGGGGAGGCGGAGGTATTGGCGGTGGCGGCGGATTTAGTGGAGGAGTGGGACGCAGTTCCGGTGGATTCGGCGGTGGAGCCGTTCAGCGTCCAGCTGGTGGAGGTGGAGCAGGGTATGGAAGTCGTCAGAGTTCAGGTGGTTTCAGTGCGGCCCGACCAGGCACTGGGGGAGCGGTTCAGCGCCCATCCGCTGGGACAGGCTATGCTGGTCGCCCGGGTACAGGTGGTATCAGCGCCGCCAGGCCAGGCTCCGGCGGATTGACCGGGGCAGGGCCGAGCGGCAGCGCCGGTTTCGGCGGACCACGTACGGGTGCGGGATCACGCGGCGTCGGCGGGGCCGGGCAACTTCCCGCAAGTGGTCGAGGAACTGGTTCACCGAGCTTCGGAAGCGGCCAGGTCAGGGCTCCCAGCCGCAATCAACTGAACAGTTTTCTCGGACTGCCGTCAGATGGCGGGCTGTACAGCGGTACCGCTGCAGCCGCTCGGACAAACGCCCAGACTCCGTCGCAGTTGCCAGCCGGAGGCAATATTGATGTCAATCACGGAACCGGCACAGGTCCACGCGGCGGACAGATTGGTGGTATCACTGCCACCGGTCCACAGGGGAACACCGTTGGGCGGGCCGTTGGAGTCGGTCCTCAGGGAGGCGTCGCTACGGTCGGAGGTGTTCAGGGAGCGGGTGGCACGACTGCGGCACGCGGAGTTGCGGTTGGTCCGGGAGGCAACGTCGCGGCAGCCGGAGGCGCGATTGCCGGTCCTGCAGGCGGTGCAGCTGCGCGAGGCGCAGTGGTCGGTCCGGCAGGTGCCGCTGTGGGTTACGCTCGTGTCACCCCATCCGGTCGTTATACCGCCGCCGTCGCTGTTCGCGGTAATTATACACACTGGGGCGTCTACGGTCGGGGCTGGTACGCATCGTATCCGGGCGCATGGTACGCAGCGGGGTGGGCGACCGGTGCCGTTTGGAGGGCCTGCACCTGGAGCACGGCGGCTGCCTACTGCGGATATACGGAAACGCCGCCTGTCTACTATGACTACGGAAATAACGTGATCTATGAAGACAACAGTGTTTACGTCAATGGTGACAACGTCGGCACGGCTGAGGAGTACTATGGCCAGGCCGCTGACCTCGCGAGTGAAGGTGCTGCCGCAGATGCCCCGGCAGACGGCGACTGGCTGCCGCTGGGCGTGTTTGCTCTCACAAAGATCGATCAAACGAAGTCAGATATCAGCATCCAGCTGGCGGTTAACAAACAGGGTGTCATTCGTGGTAACTATACGGACTCCGCTCAGAACCAGAATGAGATCATTCAGGGTTCAGTGGACAAACAGGCCCAGCGTGTGGCATTTACAACTGGCGAAAACACGACGAACGTCATCGAAACGGCTCTGTACAACCTGACAAAAGACGAGGCACCATGCCTGATGCACTTCGGGACGGAGTCCACCGAACAGATGTTGCTGGTTCGATTACAGAAGCCCGATGAACTGGCAGCCTATTGAGGCGGTGCAGAGAGTCGGCGTCGACCACATTCAACTCGAAAAGAGAAACATCTGTATGTCAGTCAACAATACCATCGCGGCCTTTGGCTTTGTCATGGTCGCGTGTTGTGGTCTGTGTGCCGACGCGCAGGAGATCCTGCCGTTTCCTCCCACTCCTTCGGCGTCCACCGCTGGACTTACCATGCAGGACTCGATTTACCGGAAACGAATCGAACCACGGCGGCTGCCGGAAGACGCACCCAACATCCTCATCATTCTCATTGATGACGTCGGACCTGGCACACCTTCGGCTTACGGAGGCGAAATTCACACCCCCACACTGGATCGCGTGCGCGGCGCTGGCATTTCCTACAATCGATTTCACTCGACGGCGATGTGCTCGCCGACACGTGCGTCACTGCTCACAGGACGCAACCACACGCGGGTTGGTAATGGGCAGATCTGTGAACTGGCCAACGACTGGGATGGATTTTCCGGGATCATTCCTAAGACATCGGCCACAGTGGCGGAAGTGCTCAAGGCCTATGGATACAAGACGGGCGCGTGGGGCAAATGGCATAATACGCCTGCTGAGCAGACAACTTCCGCGGGCCCGTTCGACTACTGGCCAACGGGCTACGGATTCGAATACTTTTACGGATTTCTTGCCGGTGAAGCATCACAATACGAACCGAATATGGTGCGGAATACGACAGCCGTGCACCTGACCAAAACGCCGGAAGAGGGGTATCACCTCACCGAGGACATCGCTGACGACGCAATTTCATGGCTGCGAGAGCAACAGGCTTTCGCGCCGGACAAGCCATTCTTCATGTACTGGGCAACGGGCGCTTCACACGGGCCACACCATATCATGAAAGAGTGGGCCGACAAATACGAAGGCAAATTTGACGATGGCTGGGACAAATATCGCGAACGTGTTTTTGCGAACCAGAGAACGAACGGCTGGATTCCGCAGAACGCTCAGCTTACTCCGCGTCCGGCGTCACTGCCTTCGTGGGAATCCATTCCGGACGCTGAAAAACCTTTTCAACGCCGGCTGATGGAAATCTTTGCCGGCTTTACGGAGCATGCTGATCACCATGCAGGCCGCGTCATTGATGAGATCGAACAACAGGGGAAGCTCGACAACACGTTGATCTTCTACATCTGGGGTGACAACGGTTCCTCAGCGGAAGGTCAGAACGGCACAATCTCCGAACTGCTGGCCCAGAACGGGATTCCCACGACGATCTCCCAGCACATCAAAGTGGTGGACGATCTGGGTGGGCTTGACGTGCTGGGCACACCGAAAACCGACAACATGTATCACGCCGGTTGGGCATGGGGCGGCAGCACGCCCTACCGGTCCACGAAGCTCGTCGCCGCACATTTCGGTGGCACACGTCAGCCGATGGCGGTTTCATGGCCCGAAAGGATTCGACACGATGAGACTCCTCGGCCTCAATTCCATCACGTCAACGACATCGTCCCGACCATCTACGACGTTCTTGATATCGCTCCGCCACGAGTGGTGAACGGAGTGACACAGGGCCCCATCGACGGTATCAGTCTTACCTATACATTCGATGACCCGAAAGCCAAAGGCCGGAAGTCGACGCAGTTTTTCGATGTGATGGGCAGCCGTGGCATTTATCACGACGGATGGTTTGCCGGCGCGTTCGGGCCACGCACGCCCTGGGTGCCCGGGTCGCCACCAGGCATTCGCGACTGGTCGCCGGAGCATGATACATGGGAGTTGTACAACCTTGACGAAGACTGGAGTCAGGCAAACGACCTCGCTGCTCAGATGCCGGAAAAGGTTGACACCATGAAAGATTTGTTTCTGGTCGAATCCGCGAAGAACCTGAATCTGCCGATTGGTGGTGGTTTGTGGACAATCGTTCTGCATCCCGAAGACGGGCCCGGTACGCCCTACACGGACTGGACCTTT
Organism: Fuerstiella sp.; assembly: GCA_040222735.1. Classification (GTDB taxonomy): domain Bacteria; phylum Planctomycetota; class Planctomycetia; order Planctomycetales; family Planctomycetaceae; genus Fuerstiella. The sequence continues at coordinate 6,842 of JAVKCM010000079.1, forward strand.
CGAGGTCCGATCAACCGCATGCCGGAATTCGCCGCGCCGAAGATCGGCAAGTTCAACAACACTGTAAGCATGGAAGTCGACGTTCCGGAAGACGCTAACGGGGTCCTTTACGCTCTCGGCGCATTTTCCGGAGGTCTGTCATGTTATGTGAAGGACGGCATACTCAGCTACGAATACAATCTGTTCGAGATCAACCGTACGCGAATCCAGGCGAAGCAGAAACTTGCCGCCGGCAAATCCGTCATTGAGGTCCTCACGAAGCTCCTTGAACCGACTCCCGGGTCGGCCGCGGAGATCACCCTGAAGGTTGATGGCAAGGTGGTTGCCAGCGGCAGAGTACCGATGACCGCCCCGCTGGCTTTCACTGCGAATGACTGCCTAGACTTCGGCAGCGATCTGGGTTCGCCGGTGTCGCTGGACTATTACGACGAAGCACCGTTCCGGTTTAACGGAACACTCGGTACGAGTACGATCAAATATACAAAATAGAATTCGCCATTTCGTTCGCGCCGGATCATGTTATGTAAGTCATGACTCCCGCAAAAAACCAAAGTCCTCGGAGTTCAAACATGAGAAGACAGTCCTCTGTGGTCGCCGGCGTCGTGGTCAGCGTCATTCTCGGTACCGTTCCGGTGTCTGCCCAGTCTGTCGGCATGTCGACGTCAACTGACGCTGCAGAATCCAGACACCGTTCGCACCTTCCTCTGCCGAACACGATTCGGCCGAATCTCATCACTTACGATGCGAAGGACCCGGACAGTAAGTTCCCGCCCATCGACCAGCTTCGCCCGCCCAAGGGCGCCCCCAACGTCCTGATTGTCCTGATCGACGATGCCGGGTTTGGCTCGTCCAGCACGTTCGGTGGACCTTGTCAGACGCCGACTCTGGACAGGCTGGCGGCGGGCGGTCTGAGATACAATCGATTCCACACGACGGCGCTGTGTTCTCCGACCCGCCAGGCACTGTTGACCGGTCGGAACCATCACTCGGCCGGTATGGGCGGTATCACCGAGGTGGCCACCGGCGCACCCGGGTACAGCTCAGTGCTGCCGAATACAATGTCACCGCTGGCAATGACCCTGAAGCTGAACGGCTACTCCACCGCGCAGTTCGGCAAGTGCCATGAAGTGCCCGTCTGGCAGACAAGTCCGGCCGGGCCATTCAACGCCTGGCCCACCGGTGGCGGTGGCTTCGAATATTTTTACGGGTTCATCGGCGGCGAGGCCAACCAGTGGTATCCGACGTTGTACGAAGGCACCACTCCGGTGGAGATCAAAAAGACTCCCGAGGAAGGCTATCACCTCGTGGACGACATGACTTCAAAAGCGATCAAGTGGATCGGGCAGCAGAAGGCGCTGGCACCGGATAAACCTTTCTTCATCTATTTCGCTCCCGGCGCAACCCATGCACCGCACCATGCGCCGAAGGAATGGGCGGACAGGTACAAGGGGCAGTTCGATCAGGGCTGGGATAAACTGCGAGAGACAATCTTCGCTCAACAGAAAAAAGTGGGGGCCATTCCGGCAGACTGCCAGCTGACCCCACGCCCCGGAGACATCCCTGCATGGGATGACATGCCGGAAAATATGAAGCCTGTCCTGCGCCGGCAGATGGAGGTCTACGCCGGATTCATGGAGTACACAGACCATCATGTGGGTCGAATCATTGACACGCTGGACAAACTAACGATTCTGGATGATACGCTGATCTACTACATCTGTGGCGACAACGGTGCTTCGGCAGAAGGAACTCTGCAGGGCGCCTACAACGAGATGGCGAATTTCAACGGTCTGGCTGCCCTCGAGACGCCTGAGTTTCTGATGGAACGGATCGACAAACTCGGTGGACCCGAGTCCTACAACCACTACGCCGTCGGCTGGGCACACGCCCTCGATACGCCTTATCAGTGGACCAAACAGGTTGCGTCGCACTGGGGCGGCACGCGCAATGGCACTGTTGTCCACTGGCCAAAGGGGATCAAATCCAAAGGCGAAGTGCGTTCGCAGTTCTCTCACGTCATTGACGTTGCACCGACCGTTCTGGAGGCGGCCAAAATCCCGCAGCCGGAATCCGTGAATGGGATCCAGCAGGCTCCGATTGAAGGCGTCAGCATGCTGTATTCGTTCAACAACGCGAAGGCGACGGAGCGGCATGCAACGCAGTACTTCGAAATGTTTGGGAACCGCGGCATCTACCACAATGGCTGGACCGCAGTCACGAAGCATCGGACTCCCTGGATGCTGTTTGGCCAGCAAACCGTCCCCCTCGACGAAGACGTCTGGGAACTCTATGCGGACACGGACTGGACTCAGGCCCATAATCTCGCACAACAGATGCCCGAAAAGCTCCGCGAACTGCAGCGACTCTGGCTGATTGAAGCGACGCGTTACAACGTGTTGCCCATTGACGACCGAACCACGGAAAAAATGAACCCGGATACAGCGGGAAGGCCGGTGCTGGTTCGTGGCAAGACCCAGCTTCTGTTTGGCGGCATGGGGCACCTCGGCGAAAACTGTGTTCTGAGCATCAAGAACAAATCGCATTCCGTTACGGCAGAGATCGATGTGCCTGAAGCCGGTGCCGAAGGCGTCATCATTGCCCAGGGTGCGAACATCGGCGGATGGAGTCTGTACGCCACGGGAGGCAAACTGAAATACTGTTACAACGTAGCGGGTGTGCATCACTACTTCGTCGAATCAAAGAATGTTCTCCCCTCCGGGAAGCACCAGGTGCGAATGCAGTTCGCCTATGCAGGCGGTGGTCTCGGCAAAGGTGGTCAGGTGACACTGTATGTTGACGGTAAAGCCGCGGGGGAAGGCGAGATTCCGATGACCCAGGCGATCGTCTTTTCCGCTGACGATGGCTGCGACGTTGGCGAAGATACAGGCGCACCGGTTTCCCCGGACTACGGCCCGGTCGGCAACGGCTTCAACGGCGAAGTCCGGGGCGTACTGCTCTCGATCGCCGACGACCCGAACAACTCGGATCATCTTGTAAAGCCCGAGGATGCGATTCGTGCCGCGCTGGGGCGACAGTGAGTTGCGGTTGACAACGAATGGACGGACAGACCCCATCGCAGTTCGTGCGCCGTCGTTTCGGACAGCGGTTACGTGGATGGTTTCATCAAGTCCCCTATTTTCATCCCAACCTGAACCGACCTCCGAGGGTTCGAAAGTGAGTTGGCAGCGTAAATTGCTGTGCTGACGGATAATAAGGCCGAAGTCGGCGCGCAATGAGTCTGGCTACACGCGCCGTCAGGCGTTGACGTTGAGCAGCTCGAGGTAGCGGCGCTGCTGTCTTCGCCTGGCGCGGATGGCCACCGTCGGAAACGCCCTTCCGAGAAGCCAAAGCCGGCACGACTGACGTAGGCCATGGAAAAATCGCTCACGACTGACCCAACATCCTGGGCTTCAAATCGACTTCGAACCTATCCTCAAATTTTTCGTAACCGATCGATTTCAACGTTGCGTCCTGACACTACCGTGGCTAAAACTGTCGAAACAAATGAGACGAAGTCAGGGCCATGATGTTGGCCAGCGGAGAGTGAAAAGATGCGTGCGACCACCCGGAATTCTGCTGTCGAGTCTACTCCAGCAGTTGTCTTCAACGGCCCCGATTTTCTCCGCGGAACTTCCGTTGAACATGGCCTGAGCGTGGGCATGTTTCGCGAGAATACCGGCCGACACTGGTCCGGCTTTCTCCCTGCCTGATCTGAGCCTCAGATCTGAGGCGGCTTCCAATTCCCGATAACGCCTTCGTCGGCTTGACGCTGCGCTCTTGCCGCTGCGCCTTGCAGATTTCGTCGAAGGCCCAATTCGACTAACGGCGCTACCGCTCTGCGCTGGCTTTACCTTCACGAACAACAAAACCAGGGAGAGACCATGTTGAAATTCAGCAGGAAATCAGGCGAAGGATTTGCCATCAACGAAGAAACCTTCATCTGGATCACGAAGACATCGAATGGTCGGTGCGAGATCGCGATTCAGGCACCGCAGGATCAGCGCGTCCGTCGCTGTGAATTGCCGGTGAAAGCGGAACATTGGCCGCACGAAACGGCCGCAGACACAGGAGTACCAGCATGAAAAACGAAATTGGCGGGGTGATCCGGGAGCTCAGGCACGCGAAGGGCATTTCCCTGAGAGGTCTGGCAGCTGAGGTGGGGATACACTTTGCATCGTTGTCCAAGATTGAAAACAGAAAAGAGCCGGTTGGCGAATCCACGCTGCGTCGAATCGCGGAGACGCTGGATGCGGACGTCGATCTGCTTCTTGGTCAGGCCGGACGTAAAGCGCTGCCGTACCGAGTGCTGGGAAACATCGCGGCCGGGACACCGATCGAGGCGGCTGAGCACATCGAGACGTTCGACCTGACGGAACACTTCGATCCGTGGGATCATTTTCTGCTCAAAGTTCGCGGTGATTCGATGATCCTCGCCGGAATCAACGACGGAGATCTGGCCGTTGTGAAGCACGGGAAGCGGCCGAAGAACGGGGATGTTGTCGTGGCCATCGTGGATGACGGCGAGGCGACGTTGAAGACCTACACGATGAAGGACCGGCAGGTGGTGCTGAGTCCGGCAAATCGACGGTTAAAGGACCGGACGTATCCGGCAGAACGGGTGGAGATCCGGGGTGTCATGGTGGGCATGATCAGAACGAGTATTGGGTAGGGCGATTGCAGCATGCCCATTCACAAACGAGAGGAGTAACCTGATGGACAACATGGGAAAGGCGGTCGCAGAACTGACCGCGAACCCGTCACTACTTTACCAGCTGAAGCGAGCCCTGGGCGACGACCACATGTCATTTCAGGACGCATTACAGGCCAGCCTCGAACTGGCCATCGAGATCCGAGGGCTGAAGATCGCCCTGCACAATGCCATTCTGCAACCGGCCGGAGTGGTTCCTTCTTCGGCAGAACGTTTCGTTTCTTTAACTGAACTGCACTTCGCGAAGATCCGCGGAAGGAAATAGCTCGACAGGGATGTCGCCACTGATGGTGACTCACAATGATCAGCATGATTGACAACGTTACAACCTTCGCCAACCACGCGCTCGCCGTCCGACGCTGCTTTTCCGGACGCTTCTGGGCCGGGATTCCACGCGCCCTACGTGCTGGAGATCGGCGTGCAAAACGGACCCACTTCGGGGGTCAGATCGGCGCGTAAAATGGACCCACCGTAGTTGTTTCCGGAAGCCATCTGGCGTATTGCCAGCGGTTTCCGGGGGCAGGGATGCTGACGGTGGACGATTACG
>JAVKCM010000080.1:0-11910 GCA_040222735.1 Fuerstiella sp.
CCCGGGGCACCGTGTTGATTCGGCGGCTGGTGACGTCGGATGGAATACGTGTGAAATGCCTGTTTGTCTGAAAAATGCTGCCAGGATTCGTACGATGCGGCCGAACGTGTACTCTGTTTTCGTTGGCGACTGTCCGGATTCCGCTGGAACCTGCCGAACTGAATCGTCCTGACTATTGCTGAATCGTTGCTTGTTCGCGACAATTCAGCACGTCTGACGGCGTAAATTCCGCAGTTCTGCGTTCGGTTCGATGTCCGCCGTCAAGTCCACCTACTATTCCAGACAGATAGGCAAGTTTGATGTTTCGAGCTCAAATTGCGTCGGTTATGGCCGCATCGGCCATCGTAATCGCCGGTGTACCGGCGTCCGGGCAGACGGCTGCTGGTTCAAAAGTCATCAGCGATCAGATCCTTCCTCAGGAAACATTCCTGTATGTGTCCTGCCCGAACGTGTCTGTAGTGAAGCAGCAGTTCGGTGATTCATCGATGGGGAAATTGTGGAACGACCCGGCTCTGGATGACTTCAAGGCGGAGGTCATGTCGGCGTTTGAGTCTGAACTGGACGAAGGTCTGGTGCAGTTTCAGGAAGCTCTGGGACTCACGCTCGGGGAATTTCTTGAAATTCCAAGTGGCGAGGTTTCGATGGCGATTTCCGGCGGACCGGGCAACACGCTGGGAGCTCTTGTCTTTCTGGATTTCGGCGACAACGAAGCTCGTGTGCAGGACCTGCTTCAGCGAGCTCGTGCGGCACTCGGCCAGGCACAGCGTTTGAGCGAGGAAGAGGAAAGCTTTGACGATACTGAACTGACGATGTTCCGGATCCAGTACCCTCAGGGCCCGCCCACTCCGCTGGCCAAAGAATTCGGCTGGTTCGTGAAGGATCAGCGACTGGTAATATCCAATCGCCTTGAGCTGCTGCAGTCGGTGCTGACCAACTGGGACGGCACGGGCAAATCTTTCATGGACAACGAAGCCTACGCGTACATTCTGGGCAAGTGTCAGTCCGGCGACCGCACGGCTATGTCGACGTTTTTCTTCGATCCGGTGGGACTGTTCACCAAACTGGTGCAGACCGGTTCGCTGGGTCAGGAAGCCAGTATGGGAGCCGGGATGGCGCTCGGTTTTCTGCCGACGCTGGGAATTACTCAGTTGAAGGCGATGGGCGGCGTGACTGAGGCGGGTACCGGAGATTTCGAAGCCGTCTCTCGCTCTGTTTTCTATACCGATCAGCCACCAATGGGACTGATGCGGGTGATGCAGCTGGATCAGATTGAACAGACTCCGCCGGACTGGGTGAAGCAGGACGTTCACGCGTACGCCGCCGTCAAGTGGAAGATTCAGGATGCCTTTGAGGCGATTGAATCGCTGGTGGATATGTTTTCCGGAGCCGGAGCGTTTGCTGACCGACTGGACCAGCTGGCGGACCGTCCGCCGGGGATTCATCCGAAGCACGACATCGTTGATCTTCTGACGGGTGAGATCCGACTGGTCACGGCTGCCGGCAGCGGCGGCGGTTACGCCGGCGATCAGATGCTGGTCGCTCTGGGCGTCCGGGACGAACAGGCGGCGAGCGACCTGCTGACAAAGATTGCAGAACCGGCCGGCATGGAGACCCGGGATTTCCGAGGAGCCACGATCTATGAGTTCAATGGTCCCGCACCGGGCCAGTCCATCGGCGTGACCGTCTCCGAAAACCGACTGATCATCTGCATCGGCGGAGCGCTGCTTGAGCAGGTGCTGCGCAATGACAGTGATGTGAAGCCGCTGTCACAGTCCGACGAGTATCGCAAGGTGGCTCAGCACTTCCCGCCGACCGCCCTGTCTGTGCAGTTTTCTCGACCGGCCGAGCAGTACCGTTCGATCTACGAAATGCTGCGTTCTGGCGAGGCAGCCGAGCAGTTTCCTGGTAATCCGGAGATTTTCGAGACCATCGACTTCACGACACTTCCGCCGTTTGATGTGATCGCCAAATACATCCAGCCGACCGGCGGATATACGCTGAAGGACGACAATGGCGTCTTTATGGAGGCGTTTCAGCTGAAGTAACCGGTCCCGGGGGCAGCATTCCGGTTACACGGGTTGTCTGTCCGGAAGGTGAAAATTCAGGGCACCGCGTCGTCGACGCGGTGCCCTTTTGCGTTTGATCAGATACCATCCGGACGCATCTGCATTCGGAATGAAGGACCTGAACTTCCCATGACATCTGTGCGAACACGATTTGCGCCCAGCCCGACCGGTTATATGCATATCGGGGGGATGCGAACCGCCCTTTTCAACTGGCTTTGGGCTCGGAAAAACGGTGGTCAGTTCATTCTGCGGATCGACGACACAGATCAGCAGCGAAATATGGACGAAGCGCTGCAGCCGATTCTGGAAGCGTTTCGGTGGCTGGGGCTGGACTGGGACGAAGGGCCCGACGTCGGTGGCGACCTGGGCCCGTATTTTCAGTCAATGCGTCGTCCGCTGCATACTGCGGCGCTTGAGAAACTGCTGGCCGCAGGACTCGCCTACCGGGATTTTGAGCCCGCCGAAGACACCAGAGCTCAGCGTGAGGCGGCTGAAAAGGAAAAGCGGGTGTACGTCAGCAGCCGGGATTCGCTGCAGCTGACAGCAGATCAGGTGGCCGCAAAACTGGCGGCCGGTGAACCGCATGTGGTGCGTTTTCTGATTCCCCGGGATCGGCGGGTTTCCATCAACGACCATATTCGTGGTCGTGTGGAATGGGACTGCAGTCTGATGGTGGACCCCGTGATCGCACGCGCGGACGGCTCACCGCTTTATAACTTCGCCACTGTTGTGGACGATGCGCACCTGCGGATCACTCACGTGATTCGTGCGGAAGAGCATCTTTCCAATACTCCTGTGCAGGTCCTGCTGCACGAAGCACTGGGAAACGAACTGCCGGAGTTCGCTCACATACCGTTTGTTGCCGCGCCGGGCGGCAAAAAGAAACTAAGCAAACGAGACATTGACAAATACCGAAAGAGTCCGGCCTTTCAGAAACTGTTTAAGCTGGGCGACGAGGTGCTGGGCAGACTGGGTGTCGACGCCGGTGACCAGGCGCTGTCGCCGGTCATGGTGGCCTATTATCGCGAAGTCGGCTTTCTGCCAGCCGGCGTGCTGAATGCGCTGGCCCGGCTTGGCTGGTCGCTGGACGACGAAACGGAGAACATGTCGCTGCAGACCGTGCAGCAGAACTTCAGCCTGGAGCGAGTGGTCAAGGGGGCTGCCAGTCTGGATCCCGACAAGCTGATGAGTTACCAGGCGTACTGGATGGGGCAGCTGTCCGATCAGGAGAAGCTGGACGGCTGTGTCCGGTTTCTGGTGAAGGCCGGCCTGATTCCGGAAGCTCCGGACGCAGACACAATTGCTCGTGTTCAGACCGTCGTGCAGCTCGTCGCCGACCGGCTGCGCGTGTTTGGCGACATACTAAGTATGGACGAATTCTTCGTGACGGCCGAGGGGCTGTCGTACGATGAAAAAGAATTTCAGAAACGCGTGGTCAGGCCGGAGGACGCGGTGGATCTGCTGCAGGCACTGAGAAAACGTCTGGCTGAACAGGAAAGTTTTTCGGCGGATCACCTCCACGATGTTGTTCAGCAGTTTGTTGCAGATCAAAGTCTTAAATTCGGCCAGATTGCTCCGGCGCTGCGGCTGTCGGTCACCGGAAAGGCAAAGGGAGCAGACCTGTTTCCGACGCTGGAACTGCTGGGGCGGGATGAGTGTCTGCTTCGACTCGATCGCGCTGTCGGGCGGGCTGAATCAATGAAGGTTGTCTGAGGTTGTGCCGACGCTGCAAGGCTGCCGAAACGCAGGCGAAAAGGAACGCTGACAAGCAGGAACGCTGGCAAACACGAACGCTGACCAACAGGAACAGAGAAAGCCGAACATGGCGACAGTTTTAGTAACCGGGGGAGCCGGATTTCTGGGTAGTCATCTTTGTGACCGCCTGATCGAACGCGGGGAAGAAGTGATCTGCCTGGACAACTTCTTCACGGGGAACAAAAAAAATATTCGTCACCTGCTGGGGCACGAACGATTCGAACTGGTGCGGCACGACATTGTGCACCCGTTCTATCTGGAAGTTGATCGTATCTTCAATCTGGCGTGCCCGGCCTCGCCTGAGGCGTATCAGTTCAATCCCATCAAGACGATCAAGACGTCCACAGTCGGAATGGTCAATGTGATGGGACTGGCCAAACGCTGCGGAGCACGTGTGCTGCATGCTTCCACTTCCGAAGTCTACGGAGATCCGCAGGTTCATCCTCAGACAGAAGACTACTGGGGACACGTCAACCCGATCGGCCCGCGGAGCTGCTATGACGAAGGCAAGCGGATTGCCGAATCACTGCTGATGAACTATCACGAAGCACATGATATCGAAGTCCGGATCATCCGCATCTTCAATACGTACGGGCCGCGGATGGATCCGAACGATGGCCGTGTGATTTCCAACTTCATTACTCAGGCACTGCGTAATGAGGATATCACGATCTACGGCGAGGGGACTCAGACGCGTTCATTCTGTTACTGCAGTGACCTGATCGAAGGAATGCTGCGGCTGATGGATCAGGACGATCACATTGGTCCGGTGAACGTCGGAAATCCCGTCGAAAACACCATGCTTGAGCTGGCTGAGGCTGTCGTCGCGGCGACCGGAAGTTCGTCGCGGATTATTCACCTGCCCCTGCCCAGGGATGACCCGCAGCGTCGCTGCCCGGACATCACGCGTGCAAGGCAATTGCTGAACTGGGAACCCAAAGTGGCGCTGAAGGACGGGCTGGAGCAGACCATCGCCTGGTATCGTCAGTTGCTGGCCACCTGATGCCGGCCCGCGGATCAGTGATGAGAGATCCCGGCCCTGTGAGACCGGGAAGTCAGCACTGCCGACCGAAACCGGATCGACCCCACGGCCCGCGGTGTTGTCGAAATGTCCCGCCGTATCAACCTTCATCAACCTGACGGATAAAACATGGCACGTATTCTGGTGACCGGAGCCGCGGGCTTTATTGGCATGCACACGTCAGCTCGTCTGCTGGATCGAGGTGATGAAGTGGTCGGCCTGGACAACGTGAATCCCTATTACCGCGTGCAGCTGAAGAAAGACCGTCTGACGCAGCTCAGCCGTCGCGACGGGTTCACGCTGGCCGAACAGTCGCTGGAAGATCGGCCCGCGATGGAGCGGCTGTTTTCGAAGTACCGCTTTGACAGCGTGATCAATCTGGCGGCTCAGGCGGGCGTCCGCTATTCGCTGGAAAATCCACACGCCTATGTGGATTCCAATCTGGTCGGTTTCATGAATATTCTGGAAGCGTGTCGCCACCACGACGTCGGGCATCTGGTCTATGCTTCCAGCAGTTCTGTTTACGGGGCCAACAGGAACAAACCGTTTCGAGTCACCGATCGGGTGGACCATCCGGTGAGTCTGTATGCGGCTTCGAAAAAGGCCAATGAGCTGATGGCTCATACCTACAGCCATCTGTTCGGACTGCCGACCACAGGCCTGAGATTTTTCACCGTGTACGGGCCGTGGGGGCGCCCGGACATGGCGATGTGGCTGTTCACAGACGCCATTCTGAACGGCCGGCCGATCAACGTCTTCAATCACGGAAAAATGCGCCGCGACTTTACGTTTGTCGACGATATCGTGGAAGGCGTGGTTCGCGTCAACGACAATATCCCGCAACCGCAGCCGGACAAGGATCCGCTGGACGATTCCACGACCACCGCTCCCTACAGGATCTACAATATCGGCAACAACCAGCCGGTTGAGCTGCTGCACATGATCCGAACGCTGGAATCGTGTCTGGGGCGGACGGCTGAAATGAACATGATGGACATTCAGCCCGGTGATGTGCCGGAAACCTTCGCCGATATCGACGCACTTCAGGCGGACGTAGGATTTCGTCCGGATACGCCGATCGAAACCGGTATTCAGAAGTTTGTCGACTGGTACAGGACCTATCACCACATCAGCTGATGCAACGGTGCCGGTGGTGAGTGTCCGGGCCGGACGATTGAGGTTGTTCTTTTGTGTCTACTTGATCCGCTGCCGCCCGTTCAGGAACCGACCGGATGACAGATCTGCCCCGTGCCACCGTCACCGAAGCTCATCGGAAACAGTATCAGCAAGAAGGCTATTTCATTCTGGAACGGGTGATTCCGGAACCGCATCTGCAGATCCTGCGTGATTCCTGCGATCTTCTGATTGATGTCATGCACCGGGAAATGGACCGCCTGGGCACGGACCAAATTCACATCAGTCATCGCGGAAAACGTTATCACATTGCAAAGCAGTATGACCAGGCGCCGGGGCTGGCAGACTACGTGTTCAGTCCGCTGATGGCGGAGGTCTGCCGGGCCACAATCGGCTCGACGGCGTTTCTGTTCTATGACCAGTATGTGGCCAAGGCCGCCGAACAGGGAATCCGGTTTTCATGGCACCAGGATTCCGGCTATCTGGATTTCAGTCATCCGCCCTACGTGACCGTGTGGGCGGCGGTCGATGACATGACTCTGGACAACGGAACGGCCTGGGTGCTGCCGTTTTCGACGAGTGGGATCCGGACTCGAGTCGAACACATTCGCGATGCGGAAACCGGCGACAAGGTCGGGTACTTCGGTCGTGAACCCGGGATTCCGGCTGTGGTTCCGGCCGGCAGCCTGGTCGTGTTCAGTTCCGTGACGTTTCATCGCAGCGGAGCCAATACCACTGACCGGATGCGGCGTGCCTATGTCACGCAGTATTCGGCTGAACCGATTTATCGGCCGGGAACGCAGCAGCCGCTGCATCTTGCGGTCCCGTTCATCGGCGAACAGCCAGAGACCGAACAGCCAGTAACCGAGCGGCCGGCGACCGGGGAATCGGCGACCGGTGAGTCTGGCGAAGTGCCGAATCCGGGTGAGGCACGCTGAGCGCCCGGTCTTACAGCAGTTCCCGGATGCGGGCGAAGTCACCTTTCAGCGACTGATACAGCTGCCGGTACACGGGGTAGGCGGCATTGTAGGTCTTCTTTGCAGCGGCGGTCGGTTTGGTTTTTGACACGACCGAGATGGTTGCGTTGCAGGCTTCCACCACATTTTTGTAGGCCCCGGTACCGGCTGCCGCCAGCAGGGCGACGCCGTAGGCGGGGCCTTCTTCGGCGTTGATGGTGACTACCTGCTGCCCGTAGATATCGGCCTGCATCTGTCGCCAGAACTGGCTGCGGGCGCCGCCGCCGGACAGGCGGATCTCGCGCACCGGGATGTCCATGCCTTTGGCAATTTCCAGAGAATCCCGCATGGCAAAGGTGGCACCTTCCATCACAGACCGGGCCATGTGGCCTTTTCCGTGACGCAGACTCAGGCCGATCCAGCAGCCTCGGGCATCCGGGTCGGCATGCGGCGTTCGTTCGCCGCTCAGGTACGGCAGAAAGAACAGGCCCTCAGACCCGGCCGGAGCGTCGGCCGCCTGAGCGGTAATCAGCTCGTAGGGATCCACCTTCTGCTTTGAGGCGGCTGCGATTTCTTCCTGGCACAGCTGGTTGCGGAACCACTGCAGGCTTCCGCCGGCCGACAGCACGCAGCCCATCACGTGCCATTTGCCCCGCACCGCATGGCAGAACGTGTGCAGGCGTCCTTCCGGATCCACCTGAACCTCATCACTGTGGGCGAAGACAACACCGCTGGTTCCCATTGTGGCTGAAACGATGCCCTTTCGTACAATTCCGTTTCCGATGGCGCTGGCTGCCTGATCACCGCCGCCACCCACCACTGGAGTGCCGGACGGCAGCCCCATGGCCTTTGCGGCCGCGGCCGACAGTACTCCGGTGACATCTTCTGATTCGTACATGCGGGGCAGCAGAGCGGGATCCAGGTCCAGTTTGCCGAGCAGCCTGGTCGACCATTTCCGTTTGACCACATCCAGCAGCAGTGTGCCCGAGGCGTCACTGACTTCCGTGGCGAAGTCACCGGTCAGCCGGAACCGTACATAGTCCTTGGGCAGAAGTACCTGCACGGTTTTGTCAAAGCTGCGAGGTTCGTGGTTTCTGAGCCACAGAATCTTGGGAGCCGTGAATCCGGTCAGGGCGGGGTTGGCGACCATCCGGATCAGCTTCTTTCGGCCGCCGGCGAGGTTTTCGATTTCTGCACACTCGGCGGCGGTCCGCTGATCATTCCACAGCAGGGCCGGGCGAATGACGTTGCCGTCCCTGTCCAGAAACACGCTGCCATGCATCTGGCCGCTAAGACCAATGCCGCCCACGTCAGCGGGCTTGAGTTTTGCGGAAGCCATCACCAGTCGGACGCTTTTGACAGACGCCTGCCACCAGTCTTCCGGCTGTTGTTCTGACCAGCCGGGCTTCGGGGTCAGCAGGGGGTATTCGACGGTCGCTGAACCCAGAATCACCCCGTCTTCAGTAATCGCCAGTGTCTTCGTACCACTGGTTCCGATGTCGATACCAAGAAATACGGCCATGATGTCTTCCGCGTCAGAAAGTGCGAATGGGTTGAGACTGATCCGGGCGGGCAGTGTAGCCATCGCCGGGCAGCACGAACACCGAAACCGACGGTCTGCCGGGGCTGTGGGGGGCCTGAAGGGCGTACGGTCGGCGCCTGTCGGCTGCTTTTGGTTCAGACGCCGACTGAACGGCTTTGATCAGGTCACCAGAGGTGATAATGGATGCGTGAAGTGTGGCAAAACGCAGCGTTCGTGAATTGTGAAGCCGGCTGTATTGTGCTACAATATCGCGGCACAGTTTGTTTTTCGTAAGTGTGTTTAAGTCAACAACTTAAGAGCAATGCAAAGCTTGCTCTGGCTGCCCGTTCCGCCTTCCGCGAGCTCGCCGGATGGCCGCCTTCTGAAACAGAGCGGATTCGCAGCGAAAAGACCCTGGGCCGGCCGGCCCGCAAGGAGTGTACAGGTTGTCTACAGACGATCCTTCTGGTGAAATTTCCGTCCCGGATAACGATCGCGTTCAGCGGACCGATATTCAGGACGAGATGCAGAACAGTTACCTGACGTACGCGATGAGTGTGATCATCAGTCGTGCGCTGCCGGATGTGCGTGACGGTCTGAAGCCATCGCAGCGGCGGATTCTGGTGGCGATGAACGACCTGAATCTGAGTCCGGGCGGCAGTCGCACAAAGTGCTCGAAGATTGCCGGCGAAACGATGGGTAATTATCACCCTCACGGCGACGGGGCGATTTATCCGACTCTGGTACGGATGGCTCAGGAATGGGCCATGCGAGAAACGCTGATTGACAAGCAGGGCAACTTCGGTTCGCTGGCCGGTCTGCCACCGGCTGCGATGCGATATACCGAGGCACGGCTGGGTGGTGCCGCGGCTGAGCTGCTGCGGGACCTGGATCGTCAGACCGTGGACTTTGTGGCGACCTACGATCAGCAGCGAACGGAACCAGTCGTGCTGCCGGCGCGGTTTCCGAATCTGGTCGTCAACGGTTCCACCGGGATTGCGGTGGGAATGGCAACCAGTATTCCCCCGCACAATATGTACGAAGTCTGTGAAGCGGTCAGGCAGATCATCGACAATCCCGATCTGACACTGGATGAACTGCTTGAGGCGATGCCGGGGCCGGACTTTCCGACCGGCGGCGTCATCTGCGGGCGGATGGGCATTCGGCAGGCGTACATGAGCGGCCGGTCGACCATTACGCTGCGGGCTCGCACGCATTTTGAAACAGAAAAGAACAGCGATGTGATTGTGGTGACTGAGATTCCTTACATGGAAACTCGGGACCGCATCCGTGAAAAGCTGGAGCTGCTGGTTCGTGATGAGCGGATCAAGGGGATTTCCCGGATTGTCGACCTGACCGACCGTACCATTCCCGCGTGGCAGGTGCGGCTGCACATCGTGCTGAAACGCGACGCCGACAAAGACGTCGTGCTGAATCAGCTGTATCAGTTCTCGCCGCTGCAGACGACGGTCAGCATGATCCTGCTGGCGCTGGACGGCAACCGTCCGCAGCTGATGACCATGCGCGGGATGCTGGATGCCTTCATTCGCCATCGTGTGGAAGTCATCCGCCGGCGCACTGAGTTTCTGCTGCGGGAAGCTCGGAAGCGGAAACATACGGTCGAAGGCCTGTTGCTGGCGCAGGTGGATATTGATCGTGTGATCAAAACCATCCGTGATTCAGCCAGTCGGGCAGCGGCCAGAGAAGCGCTGCAGAGAATTCCGATTCCGGCCGAAATGGTGGCTCGGGCGCTGGGAGAAAACGGCTTCGCCGAATACCAGCAGGAACAGGGGACGCGAGAAGAATACTTTCTGTCCGCCAACCAGTCCGAAGCCATCGTTTCCATGCAGCTGGGATCACTGGCGAATCTGGAACGGGAAAAGCTGCAGGGCGAGCATGCTCAGCTGCTGGAAAACATCGGCGAATACCTGCATCTGCTAAGCGACGAGGCTCATATTCGCGCGGTCATCAGCGAGGATATGCAGGAACTGCAGAGCAAGTATGCCAACAAACGCCGCACCGATATTTCGCACGAAGAACTGGGCGACTACGACAAGGAAGCGCTGATCGCCGAGGAATCCATGGTGGTCACCCTGTCTCGGCGCGGCTACATCAAACGGACGCCGCTGACCACCTACGAAGCTCAGAACCGCGGCGGCAAGGGGATCAAGGGAGCCACGTCCGACGACGAAGATGCCATCGAACATCTGTTTGTGTCCAGTACTCA
This sequence comes from Fuerstiella sp., assembly GCA_040222735.1. Taxonomy (GTDB): domain Bacteria; phylum Planctomycetota; class Planctomycetia; order Planctomycetales; family Planctomycetaceae; genus Fuerstiella. The sequence goes on from JAVKCM010000080.1 coordinate 10,682, forward strand.
CAACTACCTGCTGTTCTTCACCGACCGCGGACGGGTTCACTGGCTGAAGGTGTATGATCTGCCGCTGCAGGCGCGGACCGCCAAGGGACGGGCTCTGGTGAATGTGATTGCCCTGGAAGACGGCGAACGGATTTCCAACTGTTTCAGTGTTCGCGAGTTTCCCGACGACAAGTTTCTGATGATTGCCACGCGCAAGGGAATCGTCAAGAAAACGGCGCTGTCCGCCTATGGTCGTCCGATGAAGGGCGGCATCATAGCCATTCGGCTGGATGACGACGATTCTCTGGTCGATGTGCGGATTCTGGAAGGTGACCAGGATGTGGTCATCAGCACGTCCGGAGGCATGGCCATCCGCTTCAGTCACGAAGATGCACGCCCGATGGGCCGGGCGACACGCGGCGTCAAGGGTATTACTCTGAGCGGCGATGAAGAAGTCGTCGGGATGGTGGTTGCCGAACTCGATCGAAAGCTGCTGACCGTCTGCGAAAAAGGCTACGGCAAACGGACCCCGTTCGGTTCCGGTGTGACCTCAGGCGGCGACGACGAGGGCGAGGAAGCTGCGTCCAGCAGCAGTGCTCAGTACCGCCGCCAGAAACGCGGCGGCAAGGGGTTGCGAGACATCAAGACAACGGATCGAAACGGTCGAGTGGTTGATGCTCTGTCGGTCAGGGACGATGACGAAGTGCTGATCGTGACAGCCAAGGGTAAGATTCAGCGGTTGCGTGCCGACGACATCAGTACCATCGGCCGCAACACTCAGGGCGTGCGTATCATGAGGCTGGATGAAGGGGATACCATCGCGTCCTGTGCCTCCATTGCCACCGAAGACATCGAACAGGAAGCCGCGGCGGCCGCCGACTCGGCAGCCACGAATGACCCGGCCGCAGGCAGTGAGTCAGCTACGACTGACGAAGCCGCGGCTGCTACTTCGCCGCCCGCTGAAGCAGAAGCGACTGACGCAGCCACGGATACCGAGCCGAACGCCGAGCAGGACAGTGCCGACGGTTCAGAACGTGAGGATGAATAACGCCGCGTGGCTGTTCGGAGACCGCCGCGAAGCTCGCCAGGAGCTTTGTTCGACGCGGGAGAACGTGGCCGAAAGCCCTCGTTGTGGGGCGGTCTCCCGGCCTTCGTTGTGGGGCGGTCTTCGTTGTGGGGCGGTCTCCCGACCGCCCCACACCTTGCTTCGTTGTGGACGGTCTGCCGACCGCTCCACACATTGGCGTGAT
>JAVKCM010000081.1:0-55222 GCA_040222735.1 Fuerstiella sp.
CGAGGACCACGAGATGCTGCCGGTTGTGGTCGGGTCTCCTGACCCGACCACATGATGACCGAAGGTCTCCCGGTGCGTATCACGCCAACGAGGTGGGGCGGTCGGGAGACCTCCCCACAACGGAGACCTCCCCACAACGGAGAGCTCCCCACAACGGAGAGCTCCCCACAACGGAGAGCTCCCCACAACGGAGAGCTCCCCACAACGGAGAGCTCCCCACAACGAGCTCGCCAGAGCTTCGGTCGATGGCGGATTGGCGGATAACGTGGCCGACGCCGGAACACGTGACCGAAAGCCTGGGCGGCTTCCGCTGTGGCCGGGTTTCTGGACAGGCTGCCAGCGGCGGATGAATGGAATTCCGGCTGAGTACCGCATGCAGTCTTCGGAAAACCACACCCCGCGTGGGACTCCGGCGACGCATTCCGGGAAAGTGTTCATTCCGCACCACGAATCTGTTGCGTTCCCGCAACGTCCCGACACAATTCTGGCGGTCACGCGAGTCGTGAAATCTGGGACAACTGTGAAGTTTGCGCGGGTTTTTGGGGATTGACCGGGTCGGTCCTTGCAACGGCTACCTCTTCTGGATGAACATGGGTGCAGTTGTGGCCATTCGGCTACATCGATCGGTCAGTCGTCCTATCTGGTTTTTTGTTATGTCGCCGAGTCTGCTGGCGTACATCCCGACTACATTTTCTTCCATTGCGTCGGACTCCGGTTCGTTTGTGTGGTCGAAAAGCCTCACGTTCCTGTGTGCTTTTGTCGTCAGTGTCATTGCGGCTCCCCTGATTGCTCGAGCGGCAATGCGGTTTGGCGTCGTGGATGCCCCCGACGGAAACCGAAAGCTGCACGACCGTCCCATTCCGCTGACCGGTGGTCCCACGTTGTGTGTGGCTGTCATTCTGACTCTGCTGCTGTTTGCCGATCAGCTGAATCCCGCCTTCCAGGATCTCAAGTTTCTGGGAGCTTTGTTTGTCTCCAGCATTCTGATTGTCGTCATCGGGGTGATTGATGACCGCAGCGGCCTGCGAGGTCGTCAGAAACTGGCTGGCCAGGCGCTGGCCGGGCTGATCCTGCTGCCGTCGGGAATCAGCTTCGAAAGCATCAGCCTGTTCGGGCAGTCAATTTCCTTTGGTGATCTGAGCGTCATTCTGGGACCGGCCCTGACTCTGGTGTTTCTGATCGGTGCCATCAATGCCCTGAATCTGATCGATGGTGTGGATGGACTTGCCTGTACGACCGGAATCGTGTTGAGTCTGTCTATTGCGGCGGTTTCCTACGTGCATGGCCGCACTGACGGCCTGATGATCTCACTGGTTCTGGCCGGGGCTCTGTCCGGGTTTCTGGTCTTCAACTTTCCGCCGGCCCGGATGTTTCTCGGCGATTCCGGCAGCATGCTGATCGGGCTGGTTCTGGGCGCCGTGGCGGTGAAATGTTCGCTGAAGCAGCACGCGGCGGTGACTCTGGTGATGCCCACCGCCATCTGGGCCATCTGGGCGATCCCGTTGTTTGATGTTTCCATGGCGATTGTTCGACGCAAGCTGACGGGACGCAGTATTTACGAAACAGACCGCGGTCATATGCACCACTGTCTGGAACGCAAGGGGCTGGGCGGCCGCAGGCTGCTTTTGATTGTGGCGGCGCTGTGCGGCCTGACAGGCCTGGCGGCCGTGGTGTCAGCGTCACGCGCGGAAGCTCTGACGCGGTCCGGTGGGTCCACATGGATCCCGGACGTCATCGCTGTTGTGGGCGTCCTGACGGCCGTGTCACTGCTGGTCCTGACGCGATCCTTCGGTCATACCGAAATGAGTCTGCTGTCGCGACGCATTCGGCGTCTGACCGGTTCTATGCTGCGGCGTGCTCCGCCGATTCAGGGCGTGCTGCATGACGAGGAACTTCGTCTGCACGGGGACCATAACTGGCAGCAGCTTTGGGAAACGCTGACCAGCTTTGCCGAACGGTTCGAAATGGATTCGGTGGAACTGATGGTCAATCTGCCGCGCATCGGTGAAGAATACCACGCCAGCTGGAAACGCCGGACGGCCACCGAATCTCATGAAGAATGGAAATCAGAAATCCCGCTGATTGTGGACGGAATGCGGGTAGGCTGTATCCGCGTTGTGGGAGCGGTCGGGGAAGGGTCCATCTGCAAATGGATGAGTGATCTGATCGGCGGCCTGCAGTCTTTCGAAAACGAACTGATCAGCCTGATCGAAGACCTGCGGTACCAGAAGCTGGGAGTATCACGGACCGTCTCACACCAGTCGGAAACGACACCGCCGGCGCATGCCGAACCGACGGAGCCACGCGTTCGTCCGGTGCTGTCCGATTCAGAACAGTTTATGCTTCCGACGTGAAGTCCGGTGAACGCCGGTCCCGGCCGGGTTACCGAAATAATCGTTGTCCTGGTTCCGTGCGCCGCCATCGCAGGAAATCTGCTGTCCACCTGATTTCGCCGTCCACCAGTCCGATCGCTGTCTGCTGACCGCAATTGCGGACGTCCCACACGCCACCAACTTCATTATGCGCATTCTCGGAGTACTGTCAGGGACGCTCGCTGTGATCGTGGCGCTGCTCACGGTCGCCGCACTCCCATGGCTGCTGGGCGGTGTGATTCCCCTGGCGCGGGCCATCCTGCTGCTCGGGGCAGTCGTTGCCGGACTGCTGTCACTGCTGGCCAACCTGTTGCGCTGGCAGTTCTCTGCCTCGCTGCCGCTGATTCTGCTGCCGCTGTGTGGGCTCGCGGTGCTGGGAACGTGGCAGCTGCGGCCGGTCGACGAACCCGCCGCTGCGGCGATGACCAGTGCCGTCCATCAGGCGGACAGGCTGCCGCCGACGGCGACCGCCCAGTCTGCCGCGGTGATCGCCGCCGACACGCGGCTGGCGGCGGCGACCCTGCTGTCTCTGGCGGTGCTGTGCTGTGTCTGTTTTGATCAGATTCGAACCCGTCGGCTGCTGCTGCTGACCTGCGGCGTACTGCTGGTCAACGGAACGATTATCGCCGGCCTCGGCCTGAGTCAGCTGTTCCGGGAAGGCAGCATTGAACTGAACGACTTCTGGTCGCTGGGCGGACAAAACCCGTTTGGGACCTTTGTGAACCCCAATGGTGCGGCCGGCTGGCTGTGTTTGTGTTTCGCCGTCGCTGCCGGCTGGCTCGCCTTTCATGTCAAGGCGGCGACCTCGGATCACCATTCCGGATTCGGGCAACTGCAGACGTCCCTCTGGCAGCGCGGGCAGCAGCGGCTGGTGCAGCTGCTGGCGGACCTGACTGCCTGGCAGATTCTGGCCGTGCTGAGTGTGGCTTTTTTCGGTGCTGCGGTCGCGGCCACGATGTCCCGCGGCGGAATTCTGGCTCTGCTGGTTGCCGTCGCGGTCACGGTCGGATGCCGGTCGTCGGTGCGCCGACTGCCCCTGATCGGACTGACACTGCTGATTGTCAGTGCAGGCATTCTTGGTCTGCTGAACTGGCTGCAGCTGGGGGAAGACGTCGTTGTCGAAATGAAGACGCTGCAGAACCTGAATGCCGCTGCCGGCGGCCGTCCCCGACACTGGCTGGATTCGCTGCAGGCGGTTCAGGATTTTCCGCTGACCGGAACAGGCCTCGGCAGTTATCGGTTCGCCACACTGCCGTATCAGACACAGCATACCGCCCTGTGGTTTCGCAATGCGGACAACCAGTTTGTCGAAATGGTGGTGGAAGGCGGCATCCTGGGCCTGCTGATGTTTGTCGGCATCGGTGTCTTTGGCCTGCTGACGGGTATGGCGGCATGGAAACAAAGTCGCCGCCGCGTGATCGCTTACGACAGCTGGCTGATCGGACTGTCACGGCCCCTGTTCTTCGGACTGGGCACCGCTGCGATTCTTGCCACTCTGACGCAGGCCGTGTCCGGAGTCTTCGATTACGGCATCGGGATGCCGCCTGCTGCTTCGCTGCTGATCGTGATCATCGCTGTTGTGGCCGGCACTCTGGAGGAAGCAGATTCAGCTGTCAGCGAAGGCCGGGCGACTGTCCGCTGCGGGCGTCTGGTGAGTTTTTCCATTCAACTGTGCCTGATCAGTTCGGCAGCCGTCTACGCGATCGACCTGAAGGCCGCCGCAGAAGTCGACCAGAGTGTCGTGGCGGGCAGTCGGCTGCTGTCTGATCCGGTGACGCCCGATGACCTGGACAGGCTGCCCACTGAAGTTGACCAGCTGAAGACCCGCCTGAAACGTCGGCCGGATGACCCGGAAGGTCTCAGAATGCTGTCTCGACTGGCGGCAGCCGACTTTCGCTGGCGTGTGATGCTGGCAGACAGTGGTCCGGCAGTCCGTCGGATGAAGGGATTCGAAATGGCCTGGCGAAAGTTTTCTGTCTTTTTCCTTGCCGGACGAACCGCCCACCTGTCTCAGACCGACCCCGTCGCCGCCGCCGACTTCCGTCAGTTGGTGCTCACCGCACTGCAGGAGTCACAGCTGCCGCAGGTCCTTGAACGCGTTCAGCGGCGGTTTCCGCTGATGCCTTCCATCTCGGAAACCCGTGCTGAAATTGCCGTGCTGCTGAACGACGAAGTACTGTTCGATCAGCAGGTCCGTCATGCTGTATTTGTGAACGCCGCCAATGCGGAAACCTGCTTTCGCACGGGGCTGCTCGCCCTTCGTTGGGGCCGAACCGAACTTTGCAAAGACCTGTGGCAGCGCAGTATCCGACTGTCTGAAGAATACCAGGCCCCCATGCTGGCCGAAGCACAACAAAAGTGGGGGACCGTCGAAGCAATGAGACTGTTTGGTCCGCAGACCTACTCGCAGTGTGTCCGCAGCGCGAGAAACTGCCGCGATCCGAAACTGAAACAGGAATTGTACGAGCGAGCCGAACTGATGTGGGCACAGGATGACATCCGGCGGAAGGAAGACGTCGAACTGCTGCGTGCCAGCCACCTGGCAGCCACCGAACGGGTGGCCGAGGCCATTGATTTTCTGAAAGTCAGCGTGCAGCAACGCAGCAGGTCAATCCCCCTGCGGCGACAGCTGGCTGAACATCTGGAACAGCAGGGCAGATACCTTGACGCTCTGGCAGAATGGCACACGATTCAGTACCTGGACGTCGACGATGCGACGGCCGCCGCAGCCATTCAGCGCCTGCGAAACGTCAAATAGCCGATTCGTCTGGCCCGTTCGTCCTGCTAAGGATTAAACGGAAAATTACTGTCGTGTCGAAACGTGGCGTAAGCTTCCAGCCTGCGATTTTCTGCATCGCGAAACGTGGCGTAAGCTTCCAGCTTGCGTTTTTTTTGCATCGCGAAACGTGGCGTAAGCTTCCAGCTTGCGTTTTTTTTGCATCGCAAGCTGGAAGCTTACACCACTTGTTTTCCGCTCGGTCCTGACGAGTGTCCGGTCAATCATTGTCGCCTTTCGCGTTGCGAAAGGCGACCAGCCAGTCAGTTACTGATCGAACGGTTCTAAGTCAGTACGTCGTGAACCACTCGTCCGTAGACATCGGTCAGCCGGAAATCTCGGCCGGCGTGGCGCCAGGTGAGCCGTTCATGGTCAAGTCCCAGTGCGTACAGCATGGTGGCGTGCAGGTCGTGCATGTGGACGGGATTGTCCACCGGAGCATATCCGAAATCGTCGGTGGCACCGTAAGTCAGGCCTCCCTTCGCACCACCGCCGGCCATCCACATGGTAAAGGCCTTTGGATGATGATTCCGGCCGTCGCCATTTTCCGCCATGGGAGTCCGGCCGAATTCTGCCCCCCAGACCACCAGCGTGTCTTCCAGCAGTCCGCGGCGTGACAGATCTTCCAGCAGACCGGCAATCGGGCGATCCACTTTCGCTGATTCGGTAATACTGCCCTGACGCACCTTCTGATGATGGTCCCATGTGTAATCGGTGGAAACCTGAATATACCGCACCCCGGCTTCGGCCAGCTTGCGAGCCAGCAGGCACTGTCGCCCAAAATTGTCTGTTGGCTCGGCATCCACGCCGTACAGGTCAAGAGTCTCTTTGGTTTCCTGGTTCAGACTCATGATCTGAGGCATGGCAGACTGCATTCGAAACGCCAGTTCGTAGTTGGCGATCAGCCCTTCGATGTTCTGGTCGTCAGCCGTCTGACGCAGATGCCGCCGATTGATCGACTGAATCAGATCCAGCTGTCTGCGCTGGAATCCGGGATCCAGATCAGGGTTCGTCAGATTGGAAACAACGGCTTTGGAAATCGGGATTTCGGCCGAGCCGATGGCCATTCCCTGATGTGCGGCCGGCAGAAATGCACTCCCGTAATTCTGCACACCACCGTGACCACGTGGCGGAGAAATCGTGACAAAGGCCGGCAGGTTTTCGTTTTCCGACCCCAGCCCATAACTGACCCATGCTCCGACGCTCGGACGCACCAGATTTGCCTGTCCGGTGTGCAGCCTCAGCAGCGCTTCGCCGTGAGCACTGCCTTCTGTATGCAGTGAGCGAATGACACACAGCCGGTCAGCGTGCCGTGACAGATGCGGAAACAATTCACTGATCCAGACGCCGCTGTCGCCGTGTTGAGCGAATCGGAACGGCGATCCCAGCAGTGTCCCCAGCTGCTCGCGATCGCTTCCGACAAGGCTGCCCGCCAACGGCTGGCCGTCAGCGGCGTTCAATCGAGGCTTCGGGTCAAACAGATCCACGTGACTGGGTCCGCCCCACATGAACAGAAAAATCACCCGTTTGGCCCGGGCGACCACGTGCGGCAGCGACGCCACTGCAGCGACGTCGGACGGCACAGAGGCGGCGGTCGCCTGCTGGCCACACAACGCCGCCAGTGCCAGCTGCCCGAATCCCGCCGCACTGGCGCGCAGCGCCTCACGGCGTGTTGTCGTCGGAACGAACTGATGACACCGCCGAGTATCGCGGGGTGCAAAGTCTGACTGCCTGTTCATATTCTTCTTCCAGCGTTCGGGACGTCTTATTCCGGTCCGAGGCCGATGTCATCCAGGATCTGAAAACGACTGGACGCAAACAATGCCTGACACGCCGCCGCCCACGCTCGAAGCTTCGGCTCCTCGCGCCCGACGGCGGCAAAGTGCTGTTCGGCCGAGCGGACGAACGCGATCAGCTCGGCTTGTTCCGTGTCTTCCGGCAGGGCGTTCAGGACCAGTTCGAACATCCGATCGGCAATGGCCGGCAATGCATCGTCGCCATGAGTATCACCTGAACCGGCCACTTCCGCCAGCACGCGTCGCGCTGTGGCCGTCGCCGCATCCATCACCAGAGCATCATTCAGAATGAACAGGCCCTGAGGAGCCACCATGGTCTGCGGGCGAAGCCCGGTGGTCGCATGAGGATCGGCGAAGTCAAACACGTCAAAGACCTCGGGAAGGTCATTCCGGATCACCGGCAGATACACGCTGCGACACGGGAAGTCCGTGCGGCGCCGGTTTTTGTTTTCACCAACCGCGGTCGCCTGATCGCCGAGGTACGAGACGGTGGAATCCATCGGCGTCAGATCCAGTGTTCCGGCCGCCGCCAGCATGGCATCCCGCAGCGATTCCGGCCCCAGACGTCGTCGGTGAGCTCGCCACAGCCACTGATTCTCAGGATCGGCCAGCCGACCGGATTCGTTGTCGCGACTGCTCATGGCGAAGGTCCGGCTCAATACGATCTGACGAATCAGCGTCCTGACCGACCAGCCGGATTCAATCAGTTCCCGCGCCAGATGATCCAGCAGTTCGGGGTGAGTTGGTGGTTCACCGGTGCGGCCGAAGTTGTCAACCGTCCGCACCAGACCACGACCAATCAGGTGATGCCAGACGCGATTGGCCATAACGCGAGCCGCCAGGTGTCCGGCTCCGTCGTCCGTATCCGTCAGCCACCGCGCCAGTTCGACGCGGCCGCTTTCATGTTCCGGCATCCTGATGCCCGTCTCACTGATCACGTGCAGTACACCGCGCGGAATCGTTTTGCCCGGCTTGTTGAACTGTCCTGCAAGGCGGATCGCCTCATCACGAGGCTTCGCACGGTCACCGGGAATCATGGCCCGCGGCGGAATCTGAGGCGGTGCCGCCGCAGCTTCCAGTTCGGCCACCAGCGCCTTCTGTGCCTCAAGCCGCGCCGCCATGGTCTGCTGTTCATCCAGCGCTACTGCCGCCACAACACCGGCATGGGCCTCAGCCAGCTTTCTGACCGCCGGCAGATCATTCTTTTCCAGAAGTTCCAGAGCTGATTTGCCATGTTTCAGGTTATCCTGCCGCTGCGGTCGCTCGCGCCAATACGTTTCGTAGGCCCCGTCCGCTTCGTCGCCCTGTGCTCCGAGTCCCGCCAGCCGTTCCATGACTCGCTGCTGTCCCAGCATGTACCGCTGTTCCATCACTTCAGTCGATGTCAGGATACCGGCGAGCGCGTAGTAGTCGGCCGTCGGAATCGGGTCAAATTTATGATCGTGACAGCGGGCACAGCCGAGTGTCTGGCCGAGCACCGTCTTGCCGATGGTATCCAGCTGCTCATCCGCCACATCCATGATGCGTTCGTTCGGATCATTTCCCAGCAGCACCTTCGGACCAACGACCAGGAACCCGGCCCCGATACGCTGCCGGTCCCGTTGTTCGATTGAATCCCAGGGCAGCAGATCTCCGGCAATCTGCTGCAGCAGAAACTGATCGTAGGGCAGGTCCGCATTGACGGCATCAATAACCCAGTTGCGATATCGCCAGGCCTCACGAAACAGAAAGTTTTCGTCCAGCCCGTTCGAGTCGGCATACCGCGCCAGATCCAGCCAGTGTCGCCCCCAGCACTCGCCGAACTGAGTTGAATTCAACAGCCGATCCACCAGTCGTTCCACCGCGTCCGGTTGTTTGTCTTCCAGAAACTCGGCCACGTCCTCGGGAGCTGGCGGCAGACCCGTCAGCTGAAAATACAAACGACGGATCAGCGTGCGTCGATCTGCATCGGCAGCGGGCTGCAGTTGTTGCTGTTCCAGTCTGGCCAGCACAAACGCATCAATCGGCGATCGTGGCCAGTCTGTCGCCTCAACCGCCGGCACGTGTTCCCCGCCCAGCGGTTGAAATGCCCAGTGAGTACGACCGGCCACCGGATCTGAGGGATCCTGGTGCGATGCTGCGTCAACCGCAGACGACGTCCGGGGATCCGGAGCTCCCATCCGCACCCATTCTTCAAGAACAGCCACCGCATCCGGCGGCAAGGCCTTGTCGGGCGGCATCTGCAGGTCGGGATCCGTGTATCGAACCGCGCGGATCAGCAGGCTGTGGTCGGTATCGCCGGGCGTCAACGCCGGACCGTTGTCGCCTCCCTGAATCCAGCCCGGTCGACTGTCCAGCAATAACCCGCCTTCCTGTTTCCCCGCCTTCTGCGAATGACAGGAATAACACCGCGCGATCAGCAGTGGTCGCACCTGCTTCTCAAAATACTCAACGGCCTCCGGGGCAGGTGGTTCGTCCGCGTTCAGCGGCGCGATCATCACCGCGCTGAGGCAAAGCAGCAGACATCGTGCAGACCTGGATGACTTAAGGATCAAACGGGAAATTACTGTCGCGTCGAAACGTGGCGTAGGCTTCCAGCCTGCGTTTTTCTGCATCGCAAGCTGGAAGCTTACGCCACTTATTTTCCGCTCGGTCCTAAGGGCCAGACTCTTCACACGGTAGCTGTTCCGACGTGCTGGACAGAGATCGACCTGCTGCCGCAGACGCCAGACGTCGGTTGGTTCGATGGTAGTCATGAAGTTCTGCGAAGGGAGGGACAGCGGGCGGCAGGACGGTCGCACAGTTTTCGGCCTGAGACGATTTTATCTCGATTCCGCAGGGCAGGGCTGGTGCGGATCGAAGGAAGGCTTCACCTGAGCTTCAGGTCACTTCCCCTGCGAGGACTGTCGCGGGATCGTGAATTCTTCACCGTCACCATGATGCATCGTACTGTGCAGGCTGCGGACGATGCAAATAAGTTCCACGTCTGCCCGGACCAGGAGTAGCCACCCAGATGGTGTGCTCAGTCAAAGGGGTCGGGAGTCTTTTTCGGTCGCCGGGTTCTCTTGGGTCGCAGCGGGATGGCCGAAAAAGACTCCCGACCCCATCGACACCGAATCCTGACGTATCGCTTTTCAGCGTGATGTTGATCGGCGTTTTCTGCCGCTTTGATTGTGCAGCGGCAGTTGCTGCGCGTGCCTTCAGGTCGACATTGACCCGCTGGCAGACCGCCGGTATACCGCCGGATCTCTTCGCAATCTGATGCTTCAAGTCTGGCCTGGCGGAAGGTGTGAATCACCTCTCCATGTCGTCGCTGCGATCGCCACGTCGTTTCCTTCCCGGCTTCCAACTCTCCTCAGCAACCAGGCTGTCACGTTCATGTTCAGACTTTTTTATCCGGCCGGAATCTGCACGGTGGCAGCAATTCTGAGCGTCGTTGTCTCCAGATGTTCCGCCCAGACACAGGAACCCATTCCGCGGATCTATCAGCTGACGCCTGTCGATCAGGGTTCTCAGACTTTATTGTTTGAATCATTTTCGGACAGCACCGACACGCTGCTGCGGCAGACCGTTTTTCTGCCCGGGCCGTCAGAAAACCTGCGGTCAGAATTTCTGTTCGTCTCTCCATCAAAGCTCAGGCCGGCGGAACGCCCGGTCACCGAAAAAAGCGGTTCCGGCGGCAACGTTTCTATGATCGCGGCCCCGATCAGCATGCAGAGAAGACAGCGCCCGTCGGGGAATCATTCGCCCACGCCGCGATCGGATACGCCGCCACCGAACGCGTTGCCGCCGAACACGCTGCAACCGAACACGCTGCAACCGAACACGTCGGGGGCTGCCAGCGCTCCGGGTGATGCCCCCGTGGCCGTCGACGACCAGTCTGCCATCAACCAATTCACGACCGTCGTTCAGTCAGCGCCGGTTGAAGCATCGGCTCCGCTGGTTCAGGCAACGGCAGAAGCGGAAGCCGGCGGCCTGAAACCTGCCGCAGTCATTCCGGTGGCGGCGGATGTCGATGCGCCGCCGCGGCTGTCGGCGGCGCTGATCGAAGAGCGGCGTCGTCAGGTCGAATCAGCAGAGCTGGCAGACGACGTCAAGACAGCAGTACTCACTCAGTACCAGCAGGCTGCCGAGATGCTGCGGCGCGTTGAGGAAGTTGTTCGGAAGACGGCAGAACTGCGAGCCGAAAAGGAACGCGGTCCGCAGACGCTGGCCGAAATCCGTGCTCAGCTGGCGCAGTCGGCGGAACGTGCTGAGCCTGGTCCCGAAGCGGCTGCCACGATCAGTGAACTGGAACAGCTGCGGCTGATGGACGAAGAAAGACTTGTCGAAGCCAGAAAGGCACTCGACGCATGGGAACAGCGAGCGAAGGTCCGGACCGAACGAAAACCTCAGATGCCGGCTCTGATCGAAAAGACGAAACAGCAGCTGGCCGACGCCCGCAAGTCCATGAGTGCTGCAGGGCCCGATGGAGAAACGGCCACGGTCGCTCAGGCACGCCGCACCGAACAGGAAGCCTTCGTTCTGCTGCTGCAGTCTCAGCTTGAACTCTACCAGACCGAAATGGCGCGCTACGAGGCACTCAGCGAACTGTTTCCGCTGCAGCGTGATTCCCTGCTCAGAAACCGCAACGCGCTGGAGAAACGCTCTGAAGCATGGAAGGCCGTGCTGCTGGAGGCTGGCCGACGTGAAACCGAACGACAGGCGGCAGAAGCGCGTCGCAAACTCCAGAACGCTCATCCGGCCCTGCGTGAACTTGCGGAACGCAATACAGAACTGACCCGGCTGCGAACTCAACTGCAGGATCTGCTGGCCAGCACCCGCGGCAAACTGGACGCCATCCGAAAAACATTCGATCGCGTCGAATCTGATTTTACGAATGTCAAGGACAAGGAACAGCGGGCCGGTCTGACGACAGCGATCGGCATCCTGCTGCGGAACCAGCGCAACCATCTGCCGCCGGACGGCCCGTATCGGGAACACCGCCGGCATGCCGAATCGGAAATGGCCCGACTGCAGCTGGAACAGATGCCGCTCGAAGACCAGCGCGACGACCTCGGTGACACCGTGGCGCTCGCAGAAACGATTGTGGCCAGGATTGACGATCCCGGACTGCGGAATGACGTCGACATTTCAGCAATGACGCTGTCGCTGCTGAATGACCGCAAAAAATATCTGGACGATCTGCTGGCCGACTACGACGCCTGCATCAAGGAACTGGCCGAGCTGGATGTGCGCAGCCGCAAGCTGGTCGAAACAACCAGCGCCTATCGCACCTATATCGATGAACGGGTGCTCTGGATTCGCAGCGCCGGCCTGGTCGGACTCGACACGCCGCGGCAGGCTCTGACCGGACTCGGGGATATTGCACGACCGGATCGATGGTATCAGATGGGGCAGACGCTGGTCGCCGACGTGATGCGAATGCCGCTGCTGACATCGCTGATCGTCTTCGCTCTTCTGTGCCTGCTGGCGCTGCGGTCGAGGATGCGGACATGGATCCGGACGCTGATTGAAAATGCACGCCGGGAATCCGTGGTCGGAGCTCTGACCACCGTCAGTGCTATTCTGCTGACGCTGGCTGTTGCGTCTGTGTGGCCGCTGGTGCTGTGGCTGACCGGCCGACAGCTGGCGTCCGAGCCGACTGATGAATTCGGCATGGCGGTCGGCGAATCGCTGAAGACCACCTCACTGATGTTCTGGTCGATCGAAATCCTCAGGCAGATCTGCGGCGCCGGCGGTATCGCCGCACAACACCTGAAATGGCCCGTGCTGTCCGTACGGAGTCTGCATGCCAACCTGCTGACGCTGATGACCTTCGGCCTGCCGCTGGCCTTCGGCGTGTGTCTTGCTGAACGCTGGCAGGACGGAGCGTGGGCCGGTTCGCTGGGCCGCATTCTGTTTGTCAGCGGTATGCTGCTGGTCGCTGCGTTCACCAAACGGGTGCTCCGTCCCGAAGGCCGCGTGCTGAGCGAAGTGCTGCAGCAGCATCACGACGGCTGGCTGTATCGGGCCCGCCGCGTCTGGTATCCGATGGCTGTGGCCGTCCCGCTGCTGCTGGCCGGAATGGCCATCGCAGGTTATCAGTTCACCGCACAGCAGCTGCTGTTTCGTGTCGAACTGACGTGCTGGCTGCTGATCGGACTGCTGATCACCTTCTCTCTGACGATGCGCTGGCTGATCACGGCCCGCCGCAAGCTGGCTCTGGAACAGGCACGGGCGCGAGCGACCGCCCGCGCCGCTGAGGCGGAAGCCCATGAATCACGGGACAGCCTGAGCCCGCTGCCCAGAGTGGAAGAACCGAGAATCGATTTTTCCATGCTCAGCGACCAGATGCTGAAACTGGTACGTGTGGTCACCTGTGTGCTGTTTCTTTCAGGCGGCTGGTTCATCTGGGGAGAAGTTCTGCCCGCGCTGCAGGTGTTCAATCGTGTGGAACTCTGGCACACCACAGTGCAGGTTGCCGAAGAGGTGGAAGTGCCGGAAGGACCGTCCGAAACGCGACTGGTCACGAAACCTCATCCCATTACGCTGGGTAGTCTGCTGCTGGCGGCCGGTTTTCTGATCGTCTCGACAGCGGCCAGCCGCAACATTCCCGGCCTGCTGGAACTGTCGCTGCTGCAGCGGCTGCCGCTGGATCATGGAGGTCGCAACGCCATCACCACCCTGTGCCGGTATGCGCTGACGCTCGGCGGTGTGGTGCTGGCCGCTCAGACAATCGGTATCGGCTGGTCCAGCGTCCAGTGGCTGCTGGCCGCCCTGACCGTCGGTCTGGGTTTCGGCCTGCAGGAAATCTTTGCCAACTTCGTGTCGGGACTGATCATCCTGTTCGAACGTCCGGTGCGCATCGGCGATGTGGTGACGATCGACGGCGTCAGCGGCAGCGTCTCACGCATTCAGATCCGAGCCACCACCATCACCGACTTTGATCGCAAGGAATATATTGTTCCCAACAAGGAATTTGTCACCGGTCGCGTCCTGAACTGGACCCTGTCCGACAAGACAAACCGGATCGTGATTACCGTTGGCGTGGCCTATGGATCGAATACCGAACTGGCTCGCGGACTGCTGGTGAAAGCCGCCACCGATCACGCTCTGGTGCTTGAGGACCCGCCTCCCGTGGCCACGTTCGAAGGCTTCGGAGACAGCTGCCTGACACTGCTGCTGCGATGTTTTCTTCCGAGTCTGGAGAATCGCCTGAAAACGATCACCGAACTGCACGAAGCGATCGACCGTGAGTTCAAAGCCAATGGTCTGGAAATTGCCTTCCCGCAGCGAGATATTCATGTGCGATCGATGATGGCCCTGCCGATCAGCCTGCCTGCGTCGCAGCAGGCCACGCAGACATCTCAGTCAGATCAGTCAGACGAAAAGAAGGTGGCCTGACCGATCTTCGATGGCGATCCGGGCAGCACAGGCGCTGCACGTCGTTCAGATCAGCGTCTTCAGATAGCGGGCCGTTTCTGCCGCCGACACCACGGGGCTGGAACCGTCTTCCGGTGCGGACTGGTGCACCGTCACCAGTCCATCATACCCGATCTGCTTCAGGCCTTCAAAGATCTGAGGAAAGTCGATTCCACCGGGCTCGGGAATGCTCAGCAGGTCTAACGACACCGGACCGTGCGTCCACGTATCGAGCGTCACTGCGCCGTCGTCCTTCAGTTTCTGGTTCTGCAGGTACACATTGCGGATCCAGGGAGCCAGGCGGCGGATCGTCTGTATGCCGTAATCCTGACGACATTCTTCCAGATTGGCGGCTTCGAAGATCAGTCCGAAGTTGTCACGCCCGATCTGTTTCAATCGGCGCTCAATATCATCGACCGTCTCAAACAGACTCTGTACATGACACTGATGCACCAGCGTGATACCGCGTTCCGCCGCCTCATCAGCCGCTCGGGCGGCCGCAGCGATGTCGCTTTCTGTCCTGATGCAGACCCGCACCAGAGTGGAACTCAGCTGCTCAGCCAGATCCAGATAAGAAGTAATCTGCTGCAGGCAGTCCGGACCGCGATCATTGTTGTACACGATGTTAAAATCGCCGGTCACCATGCCGACACTCAGACCGCGGTCCTGAATCGTGCCGGCGGCCGCACGGATCTCTTCAGGTGAGGAATGAACGCCGACCTGTGACGCCCGCATGCAGATTGCCTGATAACCCGCTTCAACAGCAAGGTCACACAGTTCAGGCAGCGTCATCAGTGCTTCTTCTTTGGAAAGAAAGCCTTCAGCAATACGGCAGGATACGGACAGCTTCATGGCAGTTCAGGTTCCGGAATGGTGCACTGGTTGTGGGGTGGTCTCCCGACCGCCCCACGCATTGGCGTGATACGCACCGGGAGACCTTCGGTCGATCTCGTGGTCGGGTCGGGAGACCCGACCACAACCGGTGTGGGTTTCCAGTAAATCAACAGGCCGTCAGGGCTGTCGGTCCCGTTGACCTGCAACGACCGAAGCTCCTGGCGAGCTCCGTTACGGTATCCGGACAGGCTGTTTGTTCGTCAATTGCGGGTGAATCATGGCATCGCTGCCGTTACAATGCCGTGTGCGGGCGACGAGCCTGCATCCATCTGATTGAAAACGCCGGTACAACAACATGACGCTTTCTGACGACCTGAAACGATCCGTTCTGAATCTGCAGACGTCTCTTTCGCGCCGCGATCTGCTGGCGAATGCCGGTCGGCCGCTGGGCGCGGCGGCACTGGCGTCTTTGATGACACCGGCATCGGCAGGAGCGGAGCTGGCGACCACGGCGGCGGCGAATGGCGGGCTGCCCGGCCTGCCTCATTTCGCTGCGAAGGCAAAGCGAGTCATCTATCTGTTCATGTGCGGCGGACCGTCGCACATCGATACCTTTGACTACAAGCCCGAGGTCCGTCGGATCCATGGACAGGAGCTGCCGGAATCCATCCGCAACGGCCAGCGAATCACCACCATGACTTCCGGTCAGAAGTCATTCCCCTGCGTGGCCCCGATGTTTGAATTTTCGCAGCACGGTGCCAACGGCACGTGGGTCAGTGAAATTCTGCCTCACACGGCCAAAGTCATTGACGACATCACCCTTGTGAAATCGGTGCACACCGAAGCCATCAACCACGACCCGGCGATTACCTTCATCAACACCGGGGTGCAGCAGCCGGGCAAAGCCAGCATGGGGGCATGGGTCAGCTATGGACTGGGCAGTCCCAATCAGAACCTGCCTTCGTATGTGGTCATGATTTCCAAAGGGCCGGGGCAGAAGCAGGCTTTGTACAGTCGGCTCTGGGGCAGCGGCTTTCTGCCGTCGCAGCATCAGGGGGTAGCGCTGCGAGCCGGAGCCAGTCCGGTGCTGTATCTGAACGATCCGGCGGGCATTGATCGGCCGACGCGACGTCGCATGCTGGATCGGATTGCGGCCATTAATCAGGAAACCTACAGCAGCTTCGGAGACCCGGAAACGCTGACCAGAATCGCTCAGTATGAAATGGCCTTTCGCATGCAGACCTCGGTGCCGGGCCTGATGGATCTGGCGTCTGAACCGGAAACGACCAGAGATCTGTACGGGCCCGATATAGAAACACCCGGATCGTTTGCCCGGAACTGCGTGATTGCTCGGCGTCTGGCCGAGCAGGGAGTGCCGTTCGTTCAGTTGTTC
Source organism: Fuerstiella sp. (assembly GCA_040222735.1). Taxonomy (GTDB): domain Bacteria; phylum Planctomycetota; class Planctomycetia; order Planctomycetales; family Planctomycetaceae; genus Fuerstiella. The sequence continues at coordinate 16,555 of JAVKCM010000081.1, forward strand.
CACCGCGGCTGGGACCAGCATGGCAGTCTGCCGAAACTGATTCGCGGCCAGTGCGATTCCATTGATCACGCGGTCTACGGATTGATCACCGACCTGAAACAGCGGGGTATGTTTGAAGACACGCTGGTGGTCTGGGGAGGTGAATTTGGCCGCACGATTTACTCACAGGGGAAACTGACGGCCGACAATCATGGTCGCGACCACCACGGTCGGTGTTTCACGATGTGGATGGCGGGAGCGGGCATCAAACGCGGGTTCGAATTCGGTCGGACCGATGATTACTGCTACAACATTGTCGAAAACCCGGTGCATATCCGGGATATGAACGCCACGATCCTGAGTCAGCTGGGCATCGACCACAACCGCCTGACGTTCCGTTATCAGGGGCTGGATCAGAAGCTGACAGGAGCCGAACCGGCTCAGGTGATCAGCGATATTCTGACCTGACCCGGCCGCTGGAAAGCTGACGCACCGATTCGCGGCACGGGCTCAGGTGAATTCAGGTGATCCGGAATAACGTGTTCTGACGCGGTTTGGCCCCTGAGGGCGGGCGTGGCGTCTGAATTGACCGCAGCAGGCCGGTTTTTCGGCGGGTTCAGTGCCCGGAGGCCGAATAACCGGAATACCGCCCGGTGAATTCCGCGGCGGGTCAAAAAAAAGCCTGTCAATCAGGTCCTGCCGGCTTCAGTATATCGCCTGCGCGGTGTGATTTTCTGCATTCGTCTGGCAGAGAACCTCGCTCATTTCTGGCACGCAGCAAAGGCGCCCCGGGAGCCCACTATGAGTTCGGACAAACTGATTTATCTGATTGCCGCAGAGGCCGCTGAGCGCGAGTCGCTGTCCAAGTATTTTCGGAAGCATCAGTTTAACTGCCAGGTATTCGACGGTCTGGAGGCCGGCCGTGAGGGAATTGCCGGCCAGTCGCCGGACCTGATTGTCCTTGCCGGATCCGGACTTCCGAGCCCGGACATCTGTAAATTCGGAGCGGCGGTCGAGCAGATATCGGATGCTCCGATCATCGCCCTGCTGACAGCTCTGCAGATGTCCATCGTGTCCGAAATGGCGGAATCAGAAAACCTGTGGACGGCTGAGTACCCGATTTCTCTGCGGGAAGTGCGGGCTTCTGTTACGGAAGCACTGCAGGAGCTGAGTGCCGATTAGTGTCGGCCGGGGCGGTGATGGTGTCGCCGGGAATCGGTTGATCCAGCGGATCGTCGACGGAAAAGTAGACCCCGTCGGTGCGTCCGAGGGGTTCTGAGTAATTCAGCCGCCACAGCCGGTGCGGCTGCAGTTCGTGCATCAACCCCTGGCAACCGGTGAGCAGCGTGGAGATCAGGCAAAGAAGGGCGGTGCGTTTCATGTCTGCCGTCCGTGAAGTTTCGCAGTGAAGTCGACGTGGTGGCTGGCAAATTGCTCCGGAATTGTCGACCATTGTGATCCGGGAAAGCCGCGCCCGAAGCGGCCGAACCCGCAGGGTATCCTGCCCCTTTTCTTTCCTGAACACGAATGGCCGCCGTCTGTCGAACGGCAGACAAACTCACGCGGGCCGTTCGTCCTTCTCACGCAGTTTCTGCCGATTTCCGGAGTTTTCGATGCTCAGACGTCTTCTCCTGCTGGCAATCTTTGCAGCAGTACCTGGTTTCAGACTTTCACCGCTGACCGCTCAGGACTCGGCACCGCCGCCAACCCTGCCGTCGGGGATTGATCTGCAGGATGGTGACACCTTTGTTTTTCTGGGTGACAGCATCACGCACCAGCGTCTGTACACGCAGTATGTAGAAGACTTTTTCTATCAGCGATACCCGGACCGACGGATACGGTTTCACAATGCCGGCATCGGCGGAGCGCGGGCCTGGGACGCGCTGGCTCGTGTCAGCCGGGATGTGCTGGCCTACCGGCCCCGATACGTCAGCGTGCTGCTCGGCATGAATGACGGTTCGTATCAGCCGTTCAATCCGGATATCTTTGCGACATACCAGAGTGACATGACGCAGCTGATGGCGAAGCTTCGCGAAGGCGGGGCGACGCCGATTCTGATGTCGCCCACCATGTTTGACGCCCGCGCCGCGCGACTGCGAGCCAACCCGCGGCGACCCCGGTCAAACGAAATGCTGTCTCAGTACAACAGCGTGCTGGCCTATTACGGCCGCTGGCTGCAGGATGTGGCCCAGGAATCAGGACTCAGCTATGTGGATATGTTCGGCCCGCTGAACGACCTGACGCTGGAGGCTCGCAGGTCTGACGCCGCCTTCACAATGATCCGCGATGCCATTCATCCCGACCCGCCCGGTCAGCTGGTCATGGCCTATGCGATGATCGACGATCTGGGCCTGCGCCGTCAGCTTTCAAATATCCGCATTCAGCCGTCTCGCAGTGGATCCCTGAAAGCGTCTGCGGCGGGTGGCAAAGTGGAAGAACTTTCTGTCACCGACAGCGGCCTCGCCTTCGATTGGACGGCCGATGGTCTGCCCTGGGTGCTGCCTGAAGACGCGAAAGTCGGAGCCCGTATGCTGCGGCTTGGTCACCGAGCCAGCAAGGAAGGTCTGGAAGTTCATGGTCTCGCACCGGGGCGCTACGAACTGCTGATCGATGACGTCGTCGTCGGCACGTTTACCGATGTCGCACTGTCGCGGCACATTGAACTTCAGGAAAACGAGGCCACTCCGCAGTACCAGCAGGCGCTGCAGGTCGCGATGCTGAACAAGCAGAAGAACGAAGGTCCGGTGAAGGAACTTCGCGACGGCTGGCGCCTGTTTCAGTCGTGGGCACGACACGACCGGGACCTGCAGTCGCAGCCGAACAACAAGGAACTGGTGGTGGTGACGGCAAAGGAACGAGCCCGGCTGCAGGAGCTGGAATCAGTGATTCAGAAGGCCGAAGTGGCCGCTCGGGAACTCGAAGATAAGATTTACCAGGTCAACCAGCCGGTGACACGTCACTATGTGCTGCGACGGCTGCCATAGACACGGTGCTCGCGCCAGGGCTGCCCACTCGGGCCGACCCGTCTGCGGCTGCCCCGGACAACCGTGGCAGTCAGTGACCTGACCTGCATTCTGAACTCACGGAGAATGAGATGCGTTTCATGAACATCGTATTACTGACGGCTCTGCTGTCCGTCGGCAGCCGGGCTGATGACATCCGGATTCTGCAGTCGGTCGGCGACTTTTCGAAGGGGACGGCAGAAGCCAGAGCGGCGCGGCAGCGTCTGGTGGACGGCCGTGCCGAAAACCTGCTGCCGGTGCTGCAGGGCTTCCGCGGCAGTTCGCTGCTGGCCGCCAACTGGCTGCGCAGCACATTTGAAGCCATCGCCGATGCCGAACTGAAGGCTGGTCAGTCGCTGCCCAAGGACGATCTGGTCGACTTCGTAATGACCACGTCAGAATCTCCGGCGGCCCGGCGACTCGCTTACGAATGGCTGTTAAAACGCAGCCCCCAGCTGGAAGACGAACTGATCCCTCAGATGCTGCTCGACCCGAGCCCCGATTTTCGACGGGATGCCGTGGCCCGGCGACTGACTGAGGCGGCGGCCGCGACCGGTGATCAGGCGGTTGCGATTTACAGGGATGCTCTTCGAGGAGCCGTGCACGAAGATCAGGTCAAAATCATTGCCAAAGCCCTGCGGGACTCGGGCGTCGAAGTCAGTCTGCAGCAGCACTTTGGATTTTTGAGTTCCTGGAAGATGATCGGCCCCTTCGACAACAAAGACATGAAGGGATTTGCCGCGGTCTATCCGCCGGAAGAAAACGTCGACCTGACGGCCGAGTATGACGGCCAGCTGGGCAGGGTCCGGTGGCAGCAGGTGTCCACGGACCACGATTACGGCATCGTGGATATCTCTGAAGAGTTTGAGAATTACAAGGGGTCGGCGATGTACGCGACCACCACATGGACCAGTTCCGGTGATCAGGCCGTTGAGCTGCGTCTGGGAACGCCGAATGCCTGGAAGCTGTGGGTGAACGGCGAACTGGTCTTTCAACGCGAAGAATATCACCGCGGCACTCGGATGGATCAGTACACGGTGCCGGTGCAGCTGACCACCGGTCCCAACACGATTCTGCTGAAGATCTGTCAGAACGAACAGGATCAGCCGTGGGCTCAGCGATATCAGTTTCAGTTACGCGTCTGTGATGCGACCGGCTCTGCTGTACGTCCTGCTGACAAAACCGCCTTCCGAAAAGATGCTCAGGGAGCGAAACGATGAAGTGCCTGTTCCTGTATTCTTCCCTCCTGGGGACCGTTTTTTATCTGCCTGGTGATGCCGCCGCCGGTGACTGGCGACAGTTTCGTGGCAATGCCGCCAATTCCGTGGCGGAAGGAGAGACGCTTCCGACTGAACTTAGTGGCGGCACCATTGCCTGGAAAGTTGAGCTGCCGGGGCGAGGACTGTCCGGACCGATTGCCGTCGGTCCACAGGTGTTTCTGACCGCCAGCTCCGGCTACACTCAGGACCGTCTGCATATTCTGAGCTTTGATGCAGAGACCGGTGAGCTGCAGTGGGAACGACAGTTTCAGGCCACCGGTCGAACGGGCTGTCACGAGAAAATGTGCGTGGCGACGCCCACGCCGGCCAGTGACGGAGAACGCCTGTTTGCGTTCTATTCCAGCAACGACCTGATCTGCACGGACCTGGCTGGTCATCTTCAGTGGTACCGCGGTCTGGGAGCTGAATTCCCCAACGCCAGCAACAGCCTGGGCATGTCCTCGTCACCGATTGTCATCGGGTCCACGGTGATTGCTCAGCTGGAAAGCGATGCTGAGGCATTTGCCATCGGTGTGGACACGGTCACGGGAGAAACCAAATGGAAGATTGACCGACCTCGTAAGGCCAACTGGTCTTCGCCGGCCGTGATGCCGTCCGACGACGGCGGTCCGACGCTGGCCCTGCTGCAGTCGTCCGCCGGACTTTCTGCCGTCGACCCCGAGACCGGAACGGTGGTCTGGGAATTCGATCAGGGCGCTTCCACCATCCCGTCTTCGTCGGTGGTGAGCGGCAAAGTGTTTATTCCGTCCAACGGACTCACCACAATTCAGCCTTCAACGGCCGGCACGATCAAGGAAGTCTGGAATGCGTCCAACCTGGCTCCATCTACCTCCAGCCCGGTCGTGATGGACGGGATGACATTCACCGTGAACTCAGCCGGAGCGTTGTCGGCCGGTGATTCGGAAACCGGAAAGCGGCTGTGGCAGCTGCGTCTGAGGGGACCGTTCAGTGGAACTCCGATTGCGTCCAACGGCCACCTGTTTTTCTTCAACGAAAAAGGGATGGCGTTTGTCGTGAAGCCGTCTTTGGACGAGGGTGAGATTGTTTCAGAACTGGATCTGGGAGAACAGATTCTGTGCAGCCCCGCCGCTTCGGACAATGCCCTGTATGTTCGCAGCGACGGACATTTGTGGAAGTTTTCTGAGCAGTTCTGAACTGTTGAGGCCATGACCGAAACGGATTCCTCTGCCGCACGAGCCGCCATGTCCCCATTCACCATTGCGCTGGCCATCGGAGTGGGCGGATTTGTCGGCGCCCTGGCCCGGTTCTATATTGCCAGGGCCGTCGGTCGGGCCGCCGGTCTGGAATTCAGCTTTTTAGGTACGCTGACCGTCAACATGACGGGATGCTTCGCCATCGGTGTGCTGGCGACCATCGCCACCAGAACGCACTATTTTTCGCCGGCCGTCCAGCAGTGTCTGCTGACCGGACTGCTCGGGTCGCTGACCACGTTCTCCACATTTGCCCTGGATTCCCTGAATCTGCTTCAGGACGGCCGGACGGCAGCGGCGGTCTTCAACATAAGTGTCAACCTTGTCGCCGGGCTGTTTCTTGTGTGGCTGGGGATGCTGGTGACAGCGCCCCTTGTGTCTGCATCAGAACTGTAGTCGCCGCCGCTGCTGAGCTTGAACATCGACAGGGTATCGTGCAACAGTTGCCAACGTCATCGGGAACCTATCCCGCCGGAAGTTTCCGCGAACTGTTTTTCGTTGCGCTTCCGCTGATCATCAGCGCCGGTTCGTATTCGCTGATGAGCGTCGCGGACCGCATCATGCTGGCCGGCTACGATCCGGGCACATCGGGCGGCCCGGAGGCGCTGGACATTATCGCCGCCGTTACGCCCGCCTCGATGCTGCACTGGACCGTCACCTGCATTCCGCTGGGGACGATTCTGTACGCCAATACGTTCATTTCTCAGTATGACGGTGCCCGCCGGCCGGGCCATCTGACATCGGCTTTGTGGCAGGCCGTCTGGCTGGCCGTGGTCAGCGGGCTGCTGCTGATGTTTGTCGGCCCGCTGTCTGAATATCTGTTTCGCGCGGCCGGGCATTCAGAGCACGTGGTGTCTCAGGAAACGGCGTATTTCAACATCCTGTGTCTTGGCAGTCCGGCCCTGCTGATCTCAAACGCGCTGGGCTGTTTCTTCAGTGGTCGGCGGAAGACGTCGGTCGTGATGTGCGTGAACGTGATCAGTACCGTGGTGAATATCGTGCTGGACTATGGCCTGATTTTCGGTCACTGGGGGCTGCCGGAACTTGGGATTCGCGGCGCCGCCCTCGCCACCGTACTGGCCAGGTGCAGCGAGGTCCTGCTGTTTGCCTGGCTGATCTGGTACGACAATCGAGAAGGTCGTTACGCGTTCCGAGCTCACGCTCGGCCCAGTGCCAAAATGCTGAAAAAGTATCTGCGGTACGGTGTTCCCAGCGGGATGCACTATTTTGTCGACAATTCCGCCTTTCTGACGTTTCTGTTTATCGTGGGCAGTCTGAACCGCGACGCCATGGCGGCCACCAATCTGGCATTCAGCATCAACAGTCTGATCTTTGTGCCGCTGCTGGGGTTCGGCACCGCCGTGCAGACACTGGTCGGACATCATATCGGCGCGTCGCTGCTGCCGGCCGCCGTCCGGACCACAAAAAATGCCGTCCTGATGGGGGTGATCTGGACCGGCACGGCGGCAGTGCTGCTGGTGTTCTTTCCGGAACTGAGTCTGAAACCCTTTCTGACTTTCGCTCAGGCTCCGGTGCCCGACGGACAGTCGATTGCCGCCATTCTTCCGGTGGCTGCTCAGCTGCTGCGCTTCGTCGCCTTCTATTCAGTGTTCGACGCGCTGGCAGTCGTCTTCGCCTCGGCCCTGCGCGGTGCCGGTGACACCTTCTTTCCCATGCTGATTACCACCTGCTCCGGGTGGCTGGTGATGACCGTTCCCGCATGGTTGATTTCACAGATGGACGGCGCCACCGTTCAGATGTTGTGGGTAACCTGTACGGCCCACATCGGACTGCTGGGCGTCGCCATGTTTCTGCGGTTTCTGTCCGGCAAATGGAAGTCGATTCATCTGGTGTAACCGGTGCCGGTGACAGCTCCCTCGTTCGCGGTACTTCGGCTCTCCGGTACGCGGGTACGACGGTACGACGGACATTCCTGTCCGTCGCGCGCACCGCGTCCGTGTCTCGGACAGGAATGTCCGAGCTGCGTATGTTGCAATCCGGACGACCGAATTCTTCCGCATGGCCGGGGCTCAGGAATGTCGGCTGAGGCGTGTTCGGACTGGGCAATTCCCCGGGGGGGCAGAAAAACAGTTGGACAGCGCCGCTCGGGTGACCTATCTGTTTTCTGCAAACTTGTCTCCCCGAGTGCTGCCATGACATTTACTCCAGGTACACATATCTACTTCCGGAAAGAAGCACCGGCCTCAGCGGATTCTTCCGAGTCGTGGTACGGACTGCTGTCCGGTCGGATTCAGTGGTCGAATGGCGCGCTGGTCGCCGTGGAAACCGACAGTCTGGCTGTGGGGCCGGATATGGAAAGCGGCCGGAATTCTCGGTTTATGCTGCAGTATGAAGATAAACGCCGAAAGTTTGTTCAGCAGCAGATGTCGTTCAGCGGAATTATCGAACCGGAACACAGCCATCTACACGAACACAGCCACGAACACGAACAAGGCCACGAAGACGACGACAGTGTAACGGCACAGGATCAGGAAAAGTCGAGCTCAGAAGATGCGGCAGAGCGAATTGTGGTGCTGTTCGAACTGCTCGGAGAAGCGATGCCTGCGGAAAACCGTCGGTGTTATCGGGTGCGGGCCAGAGCCTTCGGCATCGACGTCAGCTGTGCCGGTGAACACTGTCAGCTGGCGGATATCAGCCATACCGGTTTTGCTCTTGTATGCGATCAGGAATTCGAATGTGGCGGGATCGTCGACGTTTCGATTCAGTTCAACGATTCGCTGCTTGAGGGCCCGGTGCGGATCCAGAGTGTCCGGAAAATCGGCAAAAGCCAGTTTCGCTATGGCGTGGTGTGTCTGAGTCGGGAGACCGAGCGCGCCTGTGCCCGACTGGCGACCAGTCTGCAGCAGCAACAGCTGCGACGACTGGCCGGCCACACCTGAGATTTCTGAAACCCGCGTTTAAAGAAGCGGTGCCGTCCCGCCTGCCGCGAATGACGCTCTTTTTGCTCGACAACGATCGGGCCACTGCACGCCCCGTCCGCTTCTGGTTGGTTTGTTCGTTTCCGCGCTGCCTTGTGAACGCCGCCGGTCTGTGGTACAGCCGGCCGAAGCGACACGGCGATTTTCCGCTTAGCCGCCCCTGTCGCCTGCCCCTGAGGAAAAGGGTATGTCGCCGGTGAAAAGTGGCGATTACGGCGAGGGATGTCGGTGCCGTCAGTGTTCTCCGGCCTCGGCACTCGGTAGACTCCGGAAAGTCAGTGTCGCTGGTTGGGGAAACGCCGGACGTTTCCGGCTTCGGTGTTTCGCTGCGACATCAGAGCGTTCGGCTCTGCAGGCCGCCCGCGACGGCTGACCATCATCTGTGGAAAGGTTTATCTGATGGCTGAAGAAAATTCAGCATCCTCTTCGGAAGGAAAAGCGGATCCGCGCAAGGCGCTGGCCCGGGATCTCTGGGAACGACTGGCTCGCAGCCGTCCCGGCCCCGACAACAAGGAATTGATCTATCTGGCTCGCTTTGTTCCCCTGCTGTCCAGCGCGGCCGTCAAAACGCTGCTTGGCCGCAAGCTTGAACTGGAAGAACTGAAGGAACTGATCCAGTACGTTCCCAGAGCCAAGGACGCCGCCATCAAAATTGCTCTGAAGCAGTTTCAGGACGAACTGACCGAGGAAGATATTCGCTTTATTTTCACGCAGACCCGGTCTGCCGAAGTCGGCAAGTACCTGCTGAAGAAACATCCCAATGACGCCAATCTGGGTCTCGTCGAACGAACCATCGACGAACTGAAGGATGTGATCACAAAGATGCGCGAGCAGGAACCCACCAAGTCGGTCCTGAGGGAAATCGACCGAAAGCTTTAGATTTCTGTTGCCGCCTGAGTTCTGTTGTGGGAATGGAATCTCCTGCGGCCGACTCGTTTTCAATTGTCGGGCGGTGAGAACGTGAACACCAACGCGATGCCGAACAATCTGGTGGGACAGCCCGCGCCTGAATTCAGCGCGCCTGCCGTCAGCTACGATGACCACACCAGCCGCGACGTGTCTCTGACGTCGTACACGGGACGATGGCTGCTGCTGCTGTTTTATCCTCGTGATTTTTCGTTTGTCTGTCCGACGGAACTGACCGCCTTCAGTGCTCACATCGATGCCTTCGATGCCCGTAACTGCAGCATTCTGGCGTTAAGCGTGGATTCGGTGGACGACCATCGGCGCTGGTTTGAAACGCCGCTGAACAAAGGCGGCATCGGACCGCTGCAGTTTCCGCTGGCCGCCGATCCCGAGGGGCTGGTCAGTCAGGCCTACGGCGTCTGGATGGAGCAAAGCCGCTGTTCGGCTCGTGGGCTGTTCATCATTGATCCGGCCGGCGTGCTGCAGTATTCCGTCATTCACAATACCAGTGTCGGACGCAATACCGAAGAAATTCTGCGCGTGCTGGATGCGCTGCAGTCCGGAGGCCTGTGTCCCGCCAGCTGGACGGCCGCCGACGGCACGATTGACGTGGAAGAACAGCTGCAGGCCGGCCGCGTGCTGGGGAATTTTCGATTCGAACAGAAGCTGGGCAGCGGCGCCTTCGGCAGCGTATTTGCCGCCCATGACCTGGCTCTGAATCGGCGCGTGGCCATCAAGATCATTGGTCGCTCGGTCAGTGTTTCCCGGGACAAAGTGCTGATGGAAGCGCGGGCCGCCGCCGGGCTGCACCACGAAAATATCTGTACGGTCTTTTCGGTGGATGACATCGATGCGGTGCCCATCATTGTGATGGAATACATCGACGGGCAGCCGCTGTCGGAATGTGATCTGTCGGCTTTTGACACGTCCGCCCGCCGCCGCATCGTGCTGGGTATCGCACAGGGTCTTTCCGCCGCTCACGCCTGTGGCCTTGTGCATGGTGACCTGAAACCCGCAAATATCATGGTGACACGGACAGGCGATCCGAAACTGCTTGATTTCGGGCTCTCCCGGCGGGACGACACACCGCCATCGATGGAAGCAGCCGGTGATCGAAACGCCGTGTCGGACAGTGCGGCCATCGAAGACACTGTCATTGGTCAGCCGGAAAGCGACGCCGGATCCTCGACACGGCGGCAGCTGTCCGGCACACCGGCCTATATGTCGCCGGAGCAGACGCTGGGACTGCCCGCTTCGATTCAGTCGGACGTGTATGCCTTCGGTCTGATCCTGACGGAACTGCTCACGGGAAAATCACTGGTCCGGCCGGCTGGCGTGCTGGATGTACTGGAACAGATTCGATCCGGAACCGTGCGGCAGGCTGCCCTGGATTCGGTCCCGGAAGCCTTTCGGCAGATTGTCGGCCAGGCTCTGGCCGATGTGCCAGAGGACCGTCCGACCGTGGTCGCCCTGATCGACATGCTTCGTGCCCCGGCTCTGTTGTTCGCTGGCTGAACGGCTTTTCCGCGTCCGAGCATTCCGGCTCGTCGTGTTCGAAACGCGAACGTGTCACCCCGCTTCTCTGGCGAGCACACGGGTACGACGGACATTCCTGTCCGTCGCCGGCGACCGACGCGCGGAAACCGCCGCAACACCTGTTACCCTGAAAATCCGCAGAAACCGAACTCCCTGGGTCTTTGTCCGGGCCACGACATCTGACCGTGACCTCGGCATTACCAGCAGCCGTGAGTGATTTTGTGAAGTAGCTTTTCTACAGACACGGATTCCGCTTCTTCACCCGGAGACAACCCATGCCAGCCACGCCGGTTTTGTCGGTCACCGACTTCTACAAGTCCTACGAAGGAAACCCGGCCGTGTGTGGCATCAGTTTTGACGTGCTGCCGGGGCAGATTGTCGGGGTCATTGGCCCCAACGGAGCCGGCAAGACCACTACCATGAGAGCGTTGTCGGCCATCATCCCGTTCACCAGCGGGCAACTGACCGTCGCCGGTTTTGATGTCGCCACGGCGCCTGTGGAAGTCAAACGCCGACTGGCTTTTGTGCCGGACGATCCGACACCGTTTTCGAATCTGACGGTTGAAGACCATCTGGCGTTCACCGCCGCGGCTTATCAGGTCGCTGACGCCGATCGAAAAGCGCATGAAGTGCTGCAACAGTTCTCGCTACAGCACAAACGGAAGACACCGGCCAAAGAACTTTCTCGAGGCATGCGACAGAAGCTGGCGCTGAGTTGTGCGTGGCTGTACGATCCGGCCGCGATTCTGCTGGACGAACCGCTGACGGGGCTGGATCCGCTCGGCATTCGTACGCTGAAGCAGTCGCTGATCCAGCGTGCGTCCGAAGGTGCCGGTGTGCTGATCAGTTCGCATCTGCTGGCGATGGTGGAAGACGTCTGCAGTCATATTCTGATGCTGAATGAAGGGCAGCAGAAGTTTTTTGGCACGGTCGAGCGACTCAGAAGTGAGTTTGCCGAATCACGGCCGGACTGCAGTCTGGAACAGATCTTTTTTGCGGCCACATCGGGGGCCGTTGCTGAACCGGCCGCCGTCGTCTGACACAGCACTCTTCTGACTCACCTTCCTTCGTTCGAACCCATCCCCGTGCCATGCGAAATGCGATCTGTGTTCTGCTCCATGCTCAGCTGAAAGCCAGACTCCGGTATCTCAGGTCGGCGTTTTCGACGCGACGGCGCATACTGCTGTCCGCCCTGATCATTCTGCTTTCGATCGTGTGGACCGGGCAGACGGTCACCAGCGTGCTGTTGCGCGATGCGTACCCGGTGGACGACTTTCGTCGCTGTGTGGGGCTGGGTCTGTTTGCATGGACACTGTGGCATATCCTGCGAGTGGCCTGGAAACGGCCGGAGAGTCCGGTGGAGTGGTCGCCGGCCGAACGAGATCTTATCGTCGCCGCCCCGTTCAGTGCGGCCCAGCTGCTCGCCTATCGATTCACCGTGATTCTGACTGCCACGCTGCCCAAGGCCCTGCTGACGATTCTGGTGCTGTGGCCCGATCTGTCATGGTCCAGCCCCGTCGGTTTGATTCTGGCTCTGGTGGGGCTTGAGCTGTTTCGCATGCTCACGGATGCTGGTTCCTGCTGCCTGTCACGGCGTGGCTACTTGGTTTTTAGAGCTGCCGTTGTGGGCGGGATCATTCTGCTGGTGGCAGCCTGCTGGCCAGCGGCCGATCCATTGACTGGAGTCATGCCGGCACCCGGTGTGGAACCGATCACTGCGACACGGACGGCATCTGAAGTTACTGACGCGATCCTTGCCCGTCCGCTGGCGTCCGCGATGGTTGCTCCGTTTTTCTGGTGTGCGGATGTCGTGGCCGGGCACGAGTCTCCGACATGGCTGGTGCTCAAGGCGACCGGGATGCTGTCCATGCTGGCCGCATTTGTGTGGGGCATTGCGTGGCTGGAGAAAATCGCTCACCGGGTATTGCTGCGGCGGGAAAGACTGCTGCAGGGCACGCAGCGCTGCGATATTGAACAGCAGGCCGAGTCGCTGTCCGGCGTCCGGCCGTTGCCCCGAATTCCCGTCGGCGGACCGCTCGCGTGGCGTCAGTGGGGGCGAGCGATGCAGTATGTCGGAAGTCTGTTGATTTCGATGGCGATTCCGGCGCTGCTGCTGAGTCCGGTTTTGTTTACGGTCAGGGATCCGGTACTTGCGTTTGGCATCGTCTTCGGCGGAGCTCTGTTTTATTCGTTTGTGCTGCTGCCGGAAGCGCTGAAGTTTGACTTTCGGCTGGACATGGATCACCTGATGCAGCTGAAGATGCTGCCGATGTCGGCCGCCCGAGTAGTCGTGGGGCAGCTGACGGTACCGGTGCTGCTGGCCTGTGTCTTTCAGTTCTGTGTGCTGATCGGCACGGCCGTGTTCCGAGGCATTGAACCGTCGATTCTGATGATCGCTTTGTGTTACTGTCTGCCGCTGAACGTCTTGTTTGTCGCGCTGGACAACCTGGTTTTTCTGTTGTATCCGCACAGGCCCACACAGGAAGGGTTTGAGGCGTTTCTGCGAACGATTCTGAAGTTCACCGGCAAGACGCTGCTGATCACATTGTCGCTGGCGACGTTGCTGATCTGGGCACCGCTCGCCGCCATGCTGGCGCGTCAGCTGGCGGTCAGCACTGGCATCGTGTTTGTGTGGGGAACCATCGCGGGCATCATGCTGCTGGCCACCGCAGCCGTCCTGAACGTCGTCGCCGCCTTCAGCCGCTTCGACGTCTCGCTGCACGCCGCCTGACGGTCGGGATACCAGTGAAAAGGGGGCGGGAGTCTTTTTCGGTCAGTGATTGTCAGAAACCTGTGGCGTCAGCGACAAAGACTCCCGACCCTTTTCACCCCTCTCGCGGAGCGGTGGGAAACTGGTCTGACGGTCGCCAACCAGAATCTGCATTTTCAGTTTTTGACGGCTAGAATACACGTTTCCCATGGTTGCGTCACACAGGCATGGCTCTGCCTGATGCCATCACCATTCAGCGGCCACACCTGGGCTCGCTGCATCTAAACCACCTGTCTTGACATAGCACCACGCGTGGATGCCGATGCTCCATCACGTAAGTACGCCTGTTGCGCCGGGGACGCTGAACAGGACCCATTTCAAAGATATGGCAAAAAGGGACGGTGGCGGCGGTCAAGCCGCCCCGGTTGGTCTCACCGACGCTGAGGAATAGCATCGCGAATACGCATCGGTTGTATAGATCTACGAATGAACAAACGGCAACGAGTATGGTGTAGACTACTCCAATCTTCATGAAACCGACTTTGGGCACTTGAGTGAAGTACGGGTCGTGAGAGAAGCCGCCAATTGGCGAGCTGCAGCTACGACTGTATTCTCTACTGAATGTTTGATTTCACCACGATTGGCTGTCTAACTGGCACGCCAGTTTGACTCAAGTGGGTCATCGTTGTGGTGATTGGTAATGCTTGCAGAGCTTCCTGCGGACTGTTTGCGTCGTTTGCTGCATCCATCAACTCAATCGCCATCCCGACTCGTTGCATCGGTGCGAAGTCCATCGGAGAGTAGTACTCTGCTATTTCGTCGTATGAAAGATCCACCAGCCAAATGTCGCCCGTCACGCTCACTCCTTTTGGCAACCGGTCGAGCCTAAATAGTCGGTCGAGAACTGGATACGAAGGGTGTGAGTACGTCCGCAATGGTCTCAAGGCATTTATATCTGGTCCGGGTCGCAAGTGTACCGAGACCTTTCTGCACGACCACACGCCATAGATAGCGTCGTTTACTGGAGGGTCCCAGCAGACGACGAGCCGCATTTGAGGTTCCACGCACGAATTCAACCATGCCCGGGGAATTGGCACGTTTAGTCGCATCAAGTCTTTTGGCCCGTTGATCTCTCCTTGCCAAATCATGACGCCGCTTCTGGCTTGCGGATGGACAAGCCGTGCGGCTGATGCTCGACCAACCCCAAGAGTACGATTTGAAAGTTCTGCAATCCGCTCGTCATAGGTAGACCGGACCGCGGTCAAGATCAGAAATGCCCGTGCTGTCACCGCGAACGGATGCGACCCGCTAAGGCAGTAGTTTTCTCCAATAATCTTGAGCGCCCATGCTGCTTCGCGGGCAAGAATCGGTGCCGCAAGCGACGTTCCCGACCGGTCTTCCCAAAGCCCCATGGGATTCATCGACAGCACGCCAAGGCCAGGTTCGAAGTTGTACGTGTCGTTCCAGTTTCCTCCCGGCGCAGAGAAATCGGGCACAGGTGATTCCGCGATACCAGGGCCGATCCTCGTGAATGGACTTGGCCATCCGATTTCCTGCACCAATCCATTCGGGATGAGGCTATCGACGTATGAACCGCAAACGAGAACATTGAATCCAGCGGTCCACGACCCAAGTTTCCACTGTGGGTCTTCAATGTGGTTCGGGTAAGGTTGGTTCGGAATCACGCCGGAATGAGTGTTCCCACCTGCGGCCACGACGACAACGTCGTTGGCAAAGATGAAGTTGTCCAAGTCCCGCATCAGGCGGGTTCGCTCCTTGCGCTTCACTTCGTCCATCTGGCTCAGAGGCAGTCGGTTACTGAAGCTCAGATTGAAAACGCGGACATCTGGGTAGGCGCCCAGAATAGCCTCCAGCGTGGGCAACACTGACTTTTCATCGATGGTTGTTGCACTACTGGCCACGTCTGCGGACAATACTCGGCAAGTGCCGCGTACTTCCTCCTGAACGTCATCCCATTGCAAGTCACCAAAAACGATTCGCGAAGCAACGTGTGTTCCGTGATTGCCGCCTCCGAAGGCTCGGGGGGCCACGTAAACGCCACGAAGGTAAGGGGCCAGTTGTGAATGCTGCGACGCAACTCCTGAATCGACACAGGCGACAACTGGCAGAGAATCAACTACAGGCATCATCGGCCTTGGGGGCCCTCCGGGAGCCGCTCTTCGTCCCGAGTGTCGCTTCGCGGCTACGACTGAAAGCAATGGCTCATGAACCGCCTGCACGGAGTAGAAGTCTCGAACGATCTTGCTAACTGACCTGTAGGACAGGCGCCCTCGAAACCAGCACCGTCCGGAATAATCCTCCCCAGTTCCGGTGAGGCGTGACTCCCTTTCCGCGCCAAGAGTCGCGGTCAGCGATCTCATGACATCTTCGACGTCGACGCGCGTCAGAAACGGCTGGAGTTCAATTACAACATCGACCAGTGACTTCTGGCGACGAATCTGGTTGAGCCACTCGCCATCAACTCGCAACTCCACGGGAATCTGTTCGAACTCTCGAATTGTCGCCCATCGAAGTCGGTCGCGCGCCCCAAGTTCCTCCAGAGAGTCGGTTCTATGCAGGATCGCCTGCATTCGCTCAGGAGTGGCGTGGACAATGGCCCGTCCGTCTGCAGAGACGTCGATCAAATCCAGGCCAAGTCGACTGAATACACGCGGGTGATCGCGCGAAAAGTCGGTTTCCTCCTCAAAAGTCCCCTGTGGTGCTTTTCGCTTGTCCTTCGACGTCCTGGTGAGCCGTGGTTCGGGATCTGCAATCATGAAATACCGGCGTTCCCGAAGTGGGTCACGTGAGCTCGCAAGGCCCTGCTGGACACTTTCCAAACTGGAATGCAGCCGATGCCCCTTCGCAGCCCAGTCGATGCCCTCGTACTGCGAGGCACGTCCACCACCTGTCTTCTCTTCGGGCGGCAACTCGTGTTGCTCGTTCAGGAAGAACGTCTTCGGTTGAACCTTGCCTCGTGCTTTTGCCATAGCTATGCCTACAGATCTTTCAGCACAGCGTTGCGGGCCGCGGCAGCGACAAGCTTCTCTGCAGTCGCGTAACTCGTGCCCTTCGTCAGGCGTCTAGTGACAGACTGATTGAGTCGAAGTCCGAATGCAGCCGCCTTCTGTCGCGCGAAATCTTCCAATTCGGTTTTTGTGGGCATGGGAAACTCGATGTCGACGTCAAATCTTCTCCACAGTGCCTGGTCGATTTCATTCGGGAGATTACAAGTGCCGACGAGCAATCCATCGATCCGACTGTGTTCCAGCTCCTGCATCAAAGCGATCACGATTCGATCGAGTTCTCCAACGTCCATTCGAGCACCGCGATGTCTACCGAGTGCGTCCAGTTCATCAACTAGGAGAACACAAGGGGTTCGCTCAACATACGAAAATAGTCGCCGCAAATTCACTGCTGTTTGACCAAGATACGACGTAACTAGGGCGTCAAAGCGGGCAACAAAGACCGGCAGTCCAAGCGCATTTCCGAGGGCATTAGCCGTCATGCTCTTCCCGCATCCGGGCGGACCATGAAACAGAACCCGATGGCGAGCCTCCAGCCCCTTTTTTTTGAGTACGTTGCGGTGCTTCCACTCATTTACGATGCGATCGATTTCCAAGCGTGCGGCTCGCTTCAAACGCACGTCAGCAATATCGACTTTTTCGCTCAATCTGAGTAGCGAACTCGCAATCACCGCCTGTTGTGCCTCGAACGGTGGTGTCCCATTCCGTGAAGCCGCCCCATTCTGGATCAGGGCACCTCGCAGAGCACGGGCGGCGGCGTGGTGCCCTTTTCTATCCTCGCGCGCAGCAATCCCCCGAGCGGCCTCTTCCACAGTAGCCCAGTCTTTCGCCGAAATGGCGCGGAACAGCGCCGTAAGATCGTCAGCTTTGGGCATTCCTAACTCAACCGCAAGATATTCATTTGTGAATCAAAGGCTTCAACGCAGATCGTCCGATCCACACCATTATATGAGCAGCACCGGTCAGAATCATAGGAATGGACCTTCGCGTCCCAAATCCAGCGAAAACGTGAACGGAGAGCGCGAAATCGAAGTGCCAGCACTACCGAATGAAGCAATCACAAAACCGGGTGACCTGTGGATTCTTGGGAAAAATCGGCTACTGTTCGGCGACTCTGCCCATGACAGTCTTGCTTAAGCTGCTCAGTTCCCATCGTACGACACGGCACAGCGGTTAAAGCCAGTGCGCTTCGGTGGTCACGACCGACGTCATGGCTACTCGTGCAAAATGTCCTTGGTGCCTCGGCCCGAGGCAAGAAGAAGCAAATCACTTCAGCGCTCAGGACACGCCTGCCTTAATCGCAAACCACAAAATCAGGACACCGTTGTACTTATCACTCCATCGACAGATTGTGGCCCTTTGATTTGCCTCCGGAGCAAACAGACAGCGAATCGTGAGGGCCGCATGGAGATCTCGCATTCCGCCATTGGTGATTCTCAACGTTCAACGATGGCTGCGCTAACTGCTACACAGACTCCTGGCTACTTCCAAAGTTCTTTTAGCATCTCCAGTAACTGCTTCACCAGCACATCCGAGGAGTGTTTTTCAAAGCGCGACGTCCCCAGCCAGGTTTCGTAGCCTCCCAGTTCGACCTGATTCGGTGGCGGCAGATAACCGTAGCTGCCGTTGGCCAGTTCGATCAGAAACGTGCGCGGTGCCGGGCTCTTCGCTTTAATCTCCAGTCCGATTTCCACCAGCACCTCAAACGGCATGGACACAATTGCCTGGTCGCCAATACGGAAGGCCTGGATAATCACGTTCTCCGTTCGCGGATATTCGGGGTCGGCGAAGCGAATTATCTGATTGGCGTAGCTGGCGGTCTTCTTGTGGATCGCCTCGCGTTCCTCGCGCGGCAGTGCCAGCAATCTCCGCGCGTTCTTCACCTGAGCCTCCGTCGGTTTGCGATAGTTGAGGGTCACTTCGCGCTGCCGCGTCGCGATCACCGGAGAGGAGTCGTAGTTCTCAATCTTCCTGACAGCGCGCCACGCTGCATCCGCAGCTTTGCTCGCCACGATGCGGCACTGTTCAAACGGAGCCCGCGGTGCGCGTGCGATGCCAAACGGAATATTGTTGATATCTCCGCTGGCTCCATTCGACATCATCGCCACAAAACCCTCCGGCGGGCGTCCCCCCAGGCGGAACGGCATCACTCTCGCAAATTCCCCAAAGTAATCGGCTGACGCCATGCCGCGAATGCGTCCGTTTTCTTCGGTCACCGTTGGGATCCCACCCACATAGTGAAGCGCATAATTGGCCAGCAGCCCGAGCGGTTGATTGCGTATGGTGCGAACATCGACCACGCAGATCTCAGGATCGATCGGGCCCGCGGGCTTGAGAATTCCTTTGGTTCCCCCGTTCATTCGCACCCGATCGTAACCGCCAAACGGATTGCGGGTGGAAGACATGCCTTCTTCGTAAAAATTTCTGCGATTGCGGACTTCCGACGCTTCCTCATCGGAGGCGAAACCGACCCGGGCCGGCTCGAGCGCCTCAATGGCCTTTAACAGAACTTCGGCGAGCCCGGCTCTCCGCTTCTTTTCGTAGGCGATCCGGCCGGGCGAAGTGTCGCCGCCCTTCGGAGTCGAGTGCGAATGCGTCGCGGCGATCATGATGGATTCCGGATTCCAGCCGGTCTTCTCCGCCACGGCCAGCTTTGCTTCATCCGCCATTTCCCGGCCGATCCCGATCGCATCAATGATGGCGATGAGGCAACGGTGGTCGGCTCCGTTTTCAAAGGCGAGTGCTCGAACCGAAATCGGATCGTGAACATAGCTGGAAGGTCCGGAGCGAAGCTGAAAGGGGAAGACGTCGGGCGAGATGTCAACCACGGCGGCCCCGGCTCTGAATTGAGGTCCCTGGCCAGCCGCTGACGACACAAGCAGGCCGGCTACCGTGAGGGCGAGACTGATAAGTTTCAGGTTCATATGCTCTCATCTTCTTAAAATCAGCTGTTGCCTTCAGCGATTCAACTATGAGCGTTGATTCCGTGCATCGTACCTGACTGCACCGCCGCACACGAGCAGCCTGCACCGTCGGTGCGGGTGACGAGTCGTCGGATCAAACGCGGGTGGCCCACGCACGATGACTGAGTGCTACTTCCAGTATTGTTCAGTGACGCCTCCACGGAATCTGGCTGGCAGGTGTCACACAGCCAGATCGAATCGAATGGTGCGATGACCAGTGGCAGCCATTTCTCATTGACACCACCGAATCCCGCCTTACCGGTCGGCGGCAGAATTGTCGACGTCCAGCAGGCGATTCGTTTTGATGTCTGTCATCGATTGCTTCCTGCCGTCAGGCCAGAAGACCTCAAGGTCAACGGGGTCACGATGAACGCCCAGCCCGAAATGCAGAGTCATCTGGCTTTGGTTTCCCTCGCCTGTGCCAGCTTCGACCTGACGGGTCGCTGTGTTGTCGCCGAATCGGACGCGCACCTGAGCGCCGATTGCCGAGCGATTTATCGTTTTGCCGTCGCCTCTTAACCGCACCTTCAGCCAGGTATGCGGGGTGCCCTGATTCTGAAACAACCTTCCCGCGGTTGCGAGGTCGAGATCACCGTCGTTGTCATAGTCCGCCCAGGCCGCCTGGTAGGTCGGTGGCAGACCGTCGAGCTTTGCCGCGGCCGTGACGTCCTGTACCGCAAACCGGCCATTGTTGCGAAACAGCACGGGATTGTTTTTGCGGCCGAAAGAGGCCACAGCGTAGACCGTTGTGAAAAACAGATCGAGGTTGCCATCATTGTCGAAGTCACCAACGCCTGGTGAGGCGTAAGATTCCTGATAGTGCACGCCGCACGTTCCCAGGTCTTCGAACCTGAAGCCGTTCTGCGGCCCCGTGTTTTTCAGGAATCGCGACTTCGGTTGATCCCCACGTCCGTCAACGTGAGCAAAGTTTCCGGCGAACAGGTCGATCAGCCCGTCATTATTGAAGTCTCCCCATGACGCGCCGATAGAGTGACCACCGCCGAAGCCGGGTTTCGTGGCGATCACGCCATACTCGCTTGCTGATTCCCTGAAGCCGGCGTTTCCGTCGTTCAGCCACAACAGGTTCGGCTGCAGGCGATAGTTGGATACGTAAATGTCGACATCACCATCCTGATCGAAATCGCAGGCTGTGACGCCACGAGTCGCGTGATTTCCTTCACTCCGCTCGATCCGAAAGCTTTTCCCGCGTTCGTTGATCAGAATCAGCAGCGACCGCTCACTTCCTTCGTAGCCTCCCACGTACAGGTCCACAAAGCTGTCATTGTTGAAATCGGCCCACACGGCACCTCTGGACCCCAATCGCGGAAGTTCGGGCAGCGGGAAATCGACAAACTCTGTGCCTCCGTTGTTGCGGAGCAGTTTCAGCGACGACCACGAGAACAGGTCCACGAAACCGTCGTTGTCGAAGTCTGCTGCGACGACAGAACCGGGATCGAATTCCCCGATCCTGCTGAACGATCTGCCTGCGTTGTTCTTCCACACGGCACCTGCACACACATCGACCCAGCCATCGTTGTCCAGATCGGCCCAGCAGGCTGCCCCGCCTCTGAGGGCGAGCCCTGCGTCGCTGCTCACATCTTTGAAAACGACCTCCGGTTCCTGAGCGGTTGCCGTTCCGACCAGCAATGACAGGCACGCGGCCAGATAGTTACGCACGGTTGACTCCTGGGTATGAGGGCAGATGATCAGGTTGTATCCCGACGCAATCTGCAGCCGGGCAAACAGTTCAGAAACGACGTTGTCAGCCACGCCCGTGCAACGCAGTCGTCAGGGGCAAACGCCGTCCGCCGGTATGGGCCGAAAGAAAACAAATCGCGCCTGCTTCTCGATTTTTTTTACTGCAGTGGCGCACGGTGATTCAGTTTCGTAGACTCTCCGATGTGCCTGCCTCCCGGACTGTCAAAGTATCGCGGCCGGTCCGGATCCGATAGCCTGTCGACTAGTCGATGCGGGCTTGTTTCGGATCGGAATGACGGCAGGCATTGTAACGAATCCGGAGTATCGTTCATGAATCAGCGACAAAGATGGTTGCCTGGAATTTTTGTGCTGACAATGGCTGTGACGTCAGTCGTCTGTTTGGCGGATGACTGGCCGATGTGGCGACGGGATGCCGGACGCACGGGCGTCACACAGACAACTCTGCCGACGAAGCTGGAGCTGAGCTGGAGTCGTTCGCTGCCAGCGACCACTCCGGCATTCCACAGCCCGCGGTTGCAGTTTGACGCTGGTTATGAACCCGTTGTGGCGAAGGGCAGACTGCTGATTGCTTCGTCCCGTCACGATTCGGTCTCGGCGTATGACGCGTCGACGGGGAAGGAACTGTGGGTCTATCGCACGAACGGTCCGGTCCGCTGTGCTCCTGCGGTCTGGAACGAATCCGTTTGTTTCGGGTCGGACGACGGGTTCCTGTACTGTGTCGAATTATCGACGGGCAGGCTGCGGTGGAAGCATCAGGCAACCCCGAATAATCGTCGGCTGCTGGGCAACCGGCGGTTGATTTCCGTCTGGCCAGTTCGAGGCGGCCCGGCGGTTTCTGACGGACGCGTCTATTTCGCAGCTGGTGTCTGGCCGTTTGAAGGTGTCTTTGTCGTGGCGCTGGACATCGCTGCAGGAGAAGTCGTCTGGCGGAACGAACGGCTTGGTTATCTGTTCGGGCAGCAGCCGCACGAAACTCAGGCCATCGGCGGGCTGGCTCCTCAGGGATATCTGATCGTCAGCGAAGATGAAGTCATCGTACCATGTTCGACGGCATACCCCGCCCGGTTGAACCGGGAAACCGGTGAGCTGATCGACTTCCGGCTGCCAGCTCCCGGTCGACTGCCGGGCGGCTGGTTCGCGGCGCTGGATCCGGGATCGGCGCGAGCGATCCGCCGAGGAAAGCTGACGTTCGACGACGTCGTGAATCAGCAACGACACGAAGACGCGATCCGCAAGGGCGAGGGTGAAACCGGAATCAGCCGCACGGTCCACGCCGGTGGGCGAGCATTGAACTTTGACAACGCTCTGGCCGAACTCGGCATCATCGGCGTCGAGGGAAAGGTTCACTCGATGGTCGTCGCTGACGAAAAGTTGTTTGTGTCGACGCTGGCAGGAAAGCTGTTCTGTTTTGCTGAGCCGGCGGAAACACCGGAAACACCGACTGAATGGACAACCGCACGTGCGGACTTCGTCACAACACCGCAGGCAACAAAGCTGGCCGCAGATCTGGTCCGCGAGTCGTCCGATTCTCACGGTGTTGCGGTCGTGCTGGGGCTGCACGACGGAGCTCTTGTGAAAGCCCTGGTTAAGGCGTCAGCGTATCATGTCATCGCGGTCGACGATGACGTCCGTCGAGTGGCAAAGCTGCGCATGGAACTGCAGTCTGCCGGCCTGTATGGAAACCGAGCGGCGGTCATTGAAGATGATCCCGGTAATGTTTCGTTACCTCCGTATCTGGCCAGCCTGATCACAACGGAGCTGTCCGGCGGACTTCAAAAGGCCCCGGCGCATCTGCTGCAGACGCTGCGACCGTTTGGTGGAATCGCAGTACCGGGAATCGAACCCGGCAGTGGCCTGGCGTCAGCAGAAAGTCTGAATACTCAGGATCCGGGCAGATTTCTTGCCACAGAATTCAACGGTCAGGCTTTGATCCGTCGAGTCGGAGCTTTGCCGGGAACAGCCGATTACAAAGGCGGCTACGCTTACTGCGAAGACGCTCTGGTTCGATTTCCGCTGGGCGTGCTGTGGTTTGATGACACGCTCGCTCACTTCAAGCGATCACCGCAGCCTGTGTTCACAGATGGCGTCATGATATCTCGGCCGAAAGACTGGCACGCGCCCAGGATCGAGGGTGACTGGTCCGTTGACTACCCGCTGATGCGGCCCGTTTTTTCGGACATTTACACCGGGCGAATCTTCGACGACTCAGAACAGATAACTTTGCGGAAGTCGTTGCCGCCTCCGGATTTGAAGACTCCCCGGAAAAGTTACTACCACGCGCCACATCAGACAAAGGCGCTGCTTCCCAATCCGCCTGATCCGGCACTCGCCGGCAAACGCGTCAATCCGATGACCGGGCTGATTGAACCGCGGGTCATTCCCAAGACGTACGGCTGCGACGGTGGAGTGGACTACGGGATGTTCTACACGCTCCGCAGCGGCACGGCCGCGTTCTATGACAAGACTCTGGAAAGCGGAACTGTCTTCATCAGCGGACCTCGCAGCGGCTGTACCAACAGTATCATTCCGTCAGGCGGCCTGCTGAACGTGCCCTACTTCTATGAAGGCTGCACGTGCAGCTATCCTCTTCCGACAGCTCTCTCGATGGTGGCGATGCCGGAAACTCATGAGCAGTGGTCATCGTGGGGCGAGACGCCGGTAGAGCCGGCATCGATCGAAAGAATCGGTCTGAATTTCGGAGCGCCGGGCGATCGTAAAACCCGGGACGGAACGCTCTGGCTGGACTATCCGTCCGTCGGCGGGCCGTCGCCTCAGATTGAAGTGGTGACGAAACCGGACAAGCCGGCTTTCCGTTACCGACACAGTAACTGGATCAAAGGTGGCGATGCCTGGCCGTGGACGGCAGCTTCGGCGGTGGAAGGGCTGGAAGAACTGACGCTGCACAACCTGAAGCCGGGCCGCTACACCGTGCGGCTGCACTTTGCAGAACTGACCGAAGAATCGTCGCGAGACCGTCTTCAGACGATTTCGCTGCAGGGCAGGGCGGTCCTCACCGATTTTAATATTCGTGCTCAGGCAGCAGGAACGATGATCGGAATTGTCCGGGAATTTTCCGACGTCATTGTCGACGGTTCTCTGACTATGACTCTTCGCACATCGGACCAGAGTCAACGGTCGCTGATCAGCGGGCTTGAGATAATCCGCACCCCGCAATCCCGGGCAACTGAGGCGACAGAACGACCAGGTACAACGTTGAATCGGAGACGCGGATAATAGAGCTGAGTTCCAGCCTCAATCCGTTGGTTGCGCCTGAGTTGCCACGACAGATTTCTGAAAACCGTCAGATTGTCTGAAAGGTTTGGCTGTGTCCTGCCATTTATCAGTGATTCCGCCAGAGCCCGATGTTCTGGAAACCACTGATTAACCTTTCAGGAGAACAACAATGACAATCATGAGGCGCCTCAGAAATGCAGTGACGACATCTCAGGGAAGCCGTCGCCGTGTGCACCGCGGGCTGCCCCGGACAGCTTCAGAATCTCTGGAAGACCGCAGAATGCTGTCAGGCGTCAGTCTTGCATCCGACGACATGGACACGACCGCGGCTGACGATGGTGCGGTCGCAGCGGCCCGCATCGCCTCGGCACACAGCCATGCGGATTCGGGCGAAACGGTGAACCCGGTGCTGATGGTGATTTCCAATCAGGATTTCTGGTATCAGGACTACGCCGATACACGCAGTTCTATTGAGAGTGCTGGACTGGAAGTTGTCGTAGCGGCCACTTCAACTGATCTGGCCCGGCCGCACTGGAACTCGGGACAGGCAGACGACGGGGGATTCGTGAAGCCCGATCTGGCACTGACCGACGTTGATTCGGCAGATTATTCTGCCATTGTGTTCAGTGGTGGCTGGGGCATGGCTCAGTATCAGTACGGCTTCGAAGGCACGTACCACAACAGCACCTATAACGGCGATGCGGCAAACCGAGAGCTTGTGAATGACCTGATCAGCAGCTTTGTCGAACAGGACAAGTACGTGGCCGCGGTCTGCTACGGTGTTTCCGTGCTGGCGTACGCACGTGTCGATGGTGAAAGCCTGCTGGAAGGCCGCACGGTGACGGGCTGGAACGGAGTGGCTCCGCGCACGGATTCCGGCTGGCAGACATCCCGCGACCAGATCGAATCAAACGGGGCGACGATGTTGAAGGCGGGTGCCATCGGAGATCGGTCGACATCCACAGACGATGTGTACGTCGATGGCAGGATCATCACGGCCGAAAACTTTGATTCAGCCGCTCATTTCGGCGACGTGATTGCCGAACACGTGATCGCCGAGCATCGCGCTGGCTCTCGGCAGACGCCACAGCCCGTGCTGATGGTGATCGCGAATCAGGACTTCTACCATCGCGAGTACTATGAGACTCGTGAATCGCTTGAGGCAGCCGGACTGGAGGTAGTCGTCGCTGCCGCCACCACAGCCACAGCCGTGCCTCACGCCATCTCTGTTGTTGAGGGGCGTGAACCGAATGTTGCCCCGGACCTTGCTCTTGCCGACGTCAATGCCGCCGACTATTCAGCCATCGTGTTTGTCGGCGGCTGGGGAGCGGCCAGCTATCAGTATGCCTACGAAGGGACGTATGACAATTCCGTCTATCAGGGTGACGATGAGGTCAAACAGGTCGTCAATGATCTGATCAACGATTTTGCGGAGCAGGATAAGTTTCTCGCGGCCATCTGCAACGGCGTCTCAGTGCTCGCATGGGCTCGCGTCGACGGTGCCAGCCCGCTTGTCGGACATACGGTCTCTGCATGGGCCGCGACGCTGCCGTCGGCTGATGGTGGTCAGACTCAGGTCACCCGACGCCACATCGAAGCCAATGGGGCCGTTCAGGTCGCCAGCGGATCCGTGGGCGATCCAACCACCGCAGAAGATGACGTGATTGTGGACGGAAACATCATCACGGCTGAGAACTACGACAGCGCCTACTATTTTGGCCACGTACTGGCCGATCAGCTGATCCGGCAGGCGGAAGGGGATGACTTTGACCAGGTGTTCGCCGAACTGGCCGTGACCGGATGATCTGACGGCCGCGGTGTTGTGCCGCGTTGGTGTGCCGGCGCTTCGCTTGTCACCTACGGTTTGCGACTGATAGAGCGTGCCGTCCTGGTAGGGTGTGACAAGCGAAGGCTGCCACGGTAGACGCCCACGGGCCGACACCGATCCGCCCATGAAATCGCGTGGCCGGCTGGCAGGTCCTTCGCGCCGGCACACCGCGTTCGGCCCTCACATGCACATGCGGCTGATGCCGCGTTGGTGTGCCGGCGCTTCGCTTGTCCCACCCTCCAACATTGTGTCTGACCAGAGGCACAAACTGTCACCTGACCGATCGTCGGTTCGGTTACCCGTATCTGAAATCGACCACCGCAACAATGCTTACGGCGCCGTGTTATTCACTGGCCGCAGGCGAATCCGGTGAAAAACGGTCTCGGACAAATACGCTCCGACGCCGATTGAGGTGGGGGCAGTCAGTGCCCAGTCCGGCAGCGGACTCAGGCTGGCTCCATTGCCGCGATAGGTCGTCAGCAGGGTCCCGTTCAGCCACGCTTCCACGCGATCTCGGCGGACTTTGACGCTGGCCGTGCAGGGCTGACCGTTAACAAGAGCCAGGTTGGTCACACGCGCAGGGTTCTCAGAACTCTGAAGATCATGACCGTTGATATTCTGGATGCCGGCCAGGTGCTGTTCCCAGGCGTCGACTTCAAAGGTGGCCTGGTGCTCTCCGGCGGTGAAAATCAGTGCGATCGAATGTTTTCCGGTGACCCGAGTAAAGCTGACTTCAAGGTCATATTCACCGGGGACGTCTGACATCAGTCGAAGTTTTGCATACATGGCGGACGCGGCTGTGAGGCCGGATTCGGTCCGTGTCCAGTAGCCACCTTCGCTGTGGGCCGCGGGATCAACGCCGGCCAGCAGATCAATCCAGCCGTCATTATCAGTGGTGAAACCATCATGAACGGTGGCTTCCGCCGGTGAGTTGCCGGCAGCCCCCGGATCCGTCACGTGGTCTTCGTTGCCACCGGAGGTGATCAGTCCGACAACCACCGCGACGGCAGCGGTCAGCACGATGGAAGGCCACAGCCAGGTTTTCCACGGACGCGTGGACCTGCGGTAGCGCCGGCGAACGGGCAACGCCTTCTCGCCCGGATTCCGGCCGGATTCCTTAAACGGCTCAGCGTCTGAAAGCTTCTTTGGAACGTTTACCTTTGGCGGTGCCGGTGCCGCCGCACGGCTTGCAGCAGGAGGGCTCTTTTCACGTCCTGCTGTATCGGCGACAGAGCGCGTCTGAGTTGCTGTGGCGGCTTGTTCTGCCTGACGAGTCAATGCCTCAATCGCATCCACCACTTCGATCGGTGTCTGGAGTCGATCGGCCGGCTTCTTCGCCATCATTCTCTGAACAAGGTCGGCAATCGCTGGCGGTATTTCGGGTCGCAGCGTGGTGACCGGCGTGGGCGCGCCGCCTGTGTGAGCAGCCAGTTTCTGCATCGCCGTGCCGTCGGGGTACGGCGGTTGCCCGGTCAGCAGAAAATAAAACGTACAACCGAGGCTGTAGAGATCGGATTTAGTGTCCGCAAGATGTGCATCGGTCACCTGTTCCGGGGCGATATAGTCGGGCGTTCCCAGCACGGAGCCCACCATCGTCAGTGCGTCAGCCGTGCGACGCATCTGTGTGCTCGGATCATGGCCGTCTGTGATGTGTGTTTCACTTTCACGCACGAGTCGGGCGAGCCCGAAGTCCAGCACGCGAACTCTGCCATCCTGCGTCACCATGATATTCTGAGGCTTGATGTCCCGGTGCACCATTCCCTGACGAAAAGCATGCTGCAGCGCGTGAGCCACTTTACGAACGACGCCGCAGGCCTGATCGACGGGCAGGGGGCCTTTTCGACGCACAAGTTCCGACAGGCTGATGCCGTCGACAAATTCCATCACCAGAAAATGAAGGTTTCCTTCCTGTTCGGCGTCAAACGCACGCACAATATTGGCGTGACTTAAGCGAGCCGCCGCTTTCACTTCGTTTCGAAACCGTACAATCGCCTCGGGGTTCTCAATCAGTCGGCCATCGATCACCTTCAGGGCCACAATGCGGTCCATCATTCTGTGTTGAGCCTTATACACGATTCCCATTCCGCCGCGACCGAGCGGTTCCAGGATGCGGTACCGAGGGTGGTCCACCAGTTCGCGGGGAATGTCCGACGCGCTGTCTGACGACCCCGCCGCGAGCGGCCCGGCGACAAACGTGTCGGCGACTCCCGTTTCCACATCCTGAAGCTGTGCCGAAAGCGTATCCTGAGGGATCTTCGCCATGATTTCGCAGCAGGAATCACAGGCGGCGACGTGCTGTTCCACCACCTCCCGGTCACGCTCGGAAAGCCTTCCATCAAGAAAGGCGGCCAGTTGCCTTAGATCAGGATGGCCGGTCATCGTAACATTCCATCTAACGAATCGTGGTCGGCGGATGGTCGCCTTTCGCTCCGCGAAAGAGCGTTTTCCACCGCGTTCTTTCGCGGAGCGAGAGACGACCTTCACTAAATCGACAGTCTCTCTGTTTCGGTGGTTTTCGGGACTATGCACCAGCAAAAACGCTGGTGAAATGTGATGCAGAATCCTGGAAACCACTGGAATGAATCCGGTGGCGTGGTCAGTGCGATGAATTCAACAAGCAGAGATCTTCCGCTGCGTCCCACGGTTGACCTCGATCAGTCAATCAGCCCGCGAGCCTCCGTACGCAGTCGACTCATAACTCGCGATTTGGCAATGTAGACGGCATTCAGGCTGATGCCAAGACGTTCAGCCACCTCCGCCGGGGATTCGTTCAACACCGTGACACGGTGAAAGGCCAGCCATGTTTCTTCACTAACCGAGGGACGAATCTGATTCAGAAGCGTGCGCAGTACGTGGTCATCGTGTTCACGATCCCACAGCTGACTCAGTTCACTGCCCGGATCCGACATCTGTTCCAGCACCTGCCGGAAATTGCTGCCGCCGGTGGCCACCGCCTGAAAGCGATTGGCCCGCCATGAATCTCGCAGGCAGTTGACCGTGACAGATCGCAGCCATGCCCGGAACGACCCGGTTCGCTGTCGTTGAAATCCGGGCAGTTTGCGCAGTACGACAGACAGTGTTTCCTGAACGACATCCTCGGCGTCACGTTCCGATGATGAATAACGGCGGATCCACCAACGAATCAGCGGCGTATAGACATCGAACAGCCGCTGCCAGTCCGGTTCGTCCGGGGAAGTGCAAAGCCGTTCCAGCAGACTGGCGGATGTCTCCATGGTTTGTAAGTCCGCAGGCGGGAAAGAATGGATTCACAGAATCTCTCAACGTGTGCCATCTTACCGGAACACATGAGGGTTCTCGACCGCTCTCGGGGTCATTCGGCGGACGAAGTCGCACCGAATGACCGAGCCTGCCAGGATGGATTTCGTACAACAACAGAACCCTTGGCTCAGACTGGCAGCAGATTTCTGACAAGCAGCATGGTCAGGTGATCAAAGGATCTCATCGTCCTGAGTTCTCCGGGACTCACCACGAAAATCTGCTGTATTACAATCGGCCGCTGATTGAAGATGGTTCGATCACCTACCGCTTTTTCTACCGGAAAGGTGAGTATGAAGTTCATCCGGTGCTCGGCACGTCGGCATTTCTGCTTAGTCCGGAAGGAGTCAGTCTTCACAGGATTACCGACGGTCGGTTTGACACTTCTGACCGTGACCCGGGTTACCGACATGACGTGTCTCTGACGGCCGAGGCGATTCCATTGAAGAATGACGGCTGGAACGAATTGCGGCTGAGCGTGATTGGTGATACGGCGGAATTCATCCTGAACGGCCGGAAGGTATTTACGCACACAATCAGCAAAGAAGAACCACGCACGTTCGGACTCTTTCATTATTCCGACCGGACAGAGGCCCGTGTGCACAGTGTGACATGGACCGGCGACTGGCCGGAGACAATTTCGCAGGTTGAATTGCAGGAACTGACGTCCCCGACTTCGCTGTTTCCGGAACTGAACCTGAACGATTCCCTTCATCTGAACTTCAGCGAAACCGAGTCGCCTGTGTCACGCGGTGGCTTCAGTAATTCGAATGCGTCATCAGAGTTGACGCCGCATGGACTTCGTGTTCAGCATCAGAGCGGTCAGGGCTTCAGTCATTGTTTCGTCGCCCCGAATCTGCAGGTGCGCGGTGACTTTGATGTCGTCGTGTCATTTGACGGCCTGGCAGCGATTCCGGACGAAGGCGGCGCCTGCGGTATCGCACTGGAAGCGGTGTTATCCGATCCGGCTTTGACACACGCTTCTGTCTATCGAGGTCATGTGCGTCGCTCCGGCCAGAAAGCCCTTCAGACCGCTCACCTGTACATTCATCGTCAAAAGGGGGAAGATGCCCGGCAGTTATGGCTTGGCAATATTGTCGAAGCATGTGACTCAGGCCGACTGCGACTGATCCGCAGCGGTGATACTCTGTATGCCCTGATCGCGGAAGAAGATTCATCGCACTTTCGTCTGGTCAGCACCGAAAAAGTTCCGACAGCCAGTCCGATTCTTAATGGTCTTCGCGTGAAGTTACTCACGCAGGCAGGCAGCACATCCGTGTTGTTGAAGAGCATGGATATTCGTGCCGACCATCTGAGTGGTCCGGCCACGGAAGACACCGCCGAAAAACTGACATTACTGAACCATCAACGCGACGGATTAGCTCAGCATTTCACGCGGGATTTTACGCAGGCAGCACCGGCCTCGACCGATTTTTCGCCTGTCGGGTCAGCCGAAGAATGGGAATGGACGGCAGCAGACGGTGGACTGCGGATTGTTGCCGACGGCAGCGAAGCCTGGCTGACGGACGGCTTTGCTTTGAATCGAGCCATTGTCGGGGACTTCGACATCGCCACGCAGTTTGATGTGCAGCAGTTGCCCACACCAACCGCCCGGCTTTCGAGCGTTTATCTTCAACTGCAGTTCCGCGACACATCCCGCAGTCGTCCGACGCTGATCTTTCACAAGGATGAAGCCGGGAACACCACGATTGTCGCAGAAAACTGGCTGCGCAGACCCGGCGGCGGAACTGAGTATCAAACTGTGAGCAAAGTCGCGGTCGAGTCTGTCTCGGGACTTCGCTTTGTTCGTCGAGCCGACGAATTATTCTACGTGGTGACATCGACTCAGTTCGCTCGGGATCGAGTAATCGCGAAGGTCGAGGTCCCGGCCGGCCCGATCTTTTCCGGCGATGTGACGTTCCGTGTGCATGCCGGAGGGACCGGATTGCAGGCAACCGTGCAGTCAAAGGGTATCGACGTCCACGCCGATCAGGTTCGCAAAATTCTGACTCCGGAACAGCGCGCTGAATTCGCGGCCGAACCACTTGAGTGATCGGGCGATGATGCGGTCAGGCAGCGAAAAAGGGCGGGTTTCCTTTCCGTCATCAGGTGGCGCAAATGGACCGCCGTTTGTGCGAAAAAGAAACCCGACCCCTTTTCCTGTACGATGTCATGCTGGGGCCGGAAGAAAGCCCCACGCCGTATCTGACCAGCACCAGCGGCCAGCGCGTGTGGCCCGATCCGGAATAAGCGTGCTGTGTAGAACCTGCTCGATCGGCACTGTTTAAAAACGTTCGATCAACAACTGACTGGTTGGTCGCCTTTCGCTCCGCAAAAGGGCGCTCTTTCGCGGAGCCAAAGGCGACAATAATTGACCGAACACTCGTTAAAAAGCTGATATGTCTGCGAAAGAAAGGTCTGAGATGAAACAAGCCGCGATCAATTTTTCAGCCATTGTTGTGGCACTGGCGGCGGCGGTGCTGACGTCGGCGCCCATGCGTGCTGCCGACAGAACCAACATTATTCTGATCATGGCCGATGACATCGGCTACGAATGTTACGGAACCTATGGCGGGACCTCTTACCCGACACCAAACATCGACCGCCTGGCCGCGAATGGAATCCGCTTCAATCATTGTTACTCGCAGCCGCTGTGTACGCCCAGTCGGGTGAAGATTATGACGGGAAAGAGCAACGTGCGCAACTACGCGGCGTTTTCGATCCTGAAGAAGAGCGAACGCACATTTGCTCATCTGATGCGGGACGCCGGCTACCGCACCGCGGTCGCCGGTAAATGGCAGCTGTACGGCGCTGAGCACTACAAACAGGAGTTTCGGGCTCAGGGAGTGCTGCCGGAAGACGCAGGATTCGAACGGCACTGTCTGTGGCAGGTCGACAAACTCGGCAATCGCTACTGGGAACCGTCTGTGACGATTGATGGTGAACTGAAGAAATTCGGGCCGGATGTCTACGGCCCCGATGTCTATTGCCAGTTTCTGCTGGACCGGATGACGGAGTACCGAGACGAGCCCTTCTTTCTGTACTACCCGATGGTCCTGGTACACAGCCCATTTCTGCCGACGCCCGACAGTGCCGATCGAAACAGCAAAGACAAGCAGCACAACTTTGGCGACATGGTCACCTATATGGACAAGCTGATCGGCCGAATTGTCAACAGGACGGCGGAGCTGGGCATTGCCGACAGAACACTGGTGCTGGTGACCGGCGACAACGGGACTCACAAGTCACTGACGTCGATGATGGGAGACCTGGCAGTGCAGGGCGGCAAGGGTTCGCCGACGGATGCCGGAACCCGCGTGGCCCTGGTTGGCTATCAGCCGGGCAGAACTCCGAAGGGAGTGGTGTCGGATCGACTGGTCGAATTCTCCGACTTTCTGCCCACGATTGCCGAAGCAAGCGGGGTGAGTATTCCAACGGCTCATGATGGCGTCAGTTTTCTGGCGGAACTGCACGGGACCGAGGCAGAACCTCGTGAACCGATTTTCATCTACTACTGGCCGCGTCCGGAACGCGGCCAGCCCACGCGCTTTGCTCGTGACCAGCGTTGGAAGCTGTACGGCGACGGACGTCTGATCGACGTACAGCACGACGTGTTTGAGAAAGTACCGGTCGTCGGTCACGATGAGATTCGCACTAAGCTTCAACGCGTGCTGGATCGCATGCCCGCCGAAGGGCAGACGCTGCTGCGATATGAGTAGGCGATGAGCAATGAGCAATGCTTTGCTTAGTTTTGAATTGGTCGGGTGAAGGTGTCGATGGTGGGGGCTTGATGCCGTGATATCGGTGATCGCGGTTTCGGGCAGTGGTTGTTAAAGAAGCCCGGTTTCTGATGGAGGAACGCAAACGGCACACCGATCCCGCAAAGGTCACACCGCGGCGATGGAATTCCCGTGGCTTGCGGTGATCGTTATGCTGGGGCGACCTTGAAGAATCTGAACTTTCGCTACATCCGCTACCGGGACGGCAGCGAAGAACTGTATGATCACCGCAAGGATCCGGGCGAGCATCACAACCTGGCCGATGATCCGGCGCTGGCCGGCCTGAAAAAGAAATTCGCCAGGTATCTGCCGCGTGTGAACGTCATGCCTGAGTCATTGAAGCAGGGAGAAACCGACAGCTATGGCCGCCGGGTCGAGAAGCTGCGGGCAGAATCTGTCCCTGCATGGCTGGGACAGATTCCGTGAAATGGACACTGGTACGCGTCGTGGCTCACGGGGTTCAGGAATGAAACAGTCGGTCGAGCGTTCCGGTGGAATTGTTGTACTGTTCTGCTTCCACTCCGAAGTGCTGAATCAGGGTCAGCAGCGTATTGGCGTGAGGTGGCTGGGTGGGATAGGTGAGCAGTCGGCCGGTGTTCAGGCCGCTGTGTTTTCCGCCCGCCAGTACCAGCGGCAGATTCGTTCCCAGATGTTTGTTGCCGTGACCAAGTCCGGAGCCGAACATCAGGACACTGTGATCGAAGACACTGCTGCCGTCGTATTCCTTCAGCGACTTCATCTTTTCAATGGCGTTTCCAAACTGAGCCACGTACCACGTGTTGGCCGAGTTGAATTCTTCGGCCAGTGACTTTTTGTTTTCAAAGTGCGACGACCAGTGGAAATCGGCCTTCAGGCCCAGGAAGTCGTGGATCCGGCGGCTGCTTTCCAGAGCCATGATGCACGAAGCGACGCGCGTGGCATCGGTCCAGAAGGCCAGGGCGACAAGGTCGGTCATGGTCTTCATTTTTGACGGAAAATCGTCCAGCTGCACGACATCGTCCGTGACCAGGTTCATGTGCGGGCGGGCATTGTCCGATTGTTGATGTTTTTCGATCGCCAGTTCGACATCACGAACGGAATCCAGATATGTGGAAATGACAGCTTTGTCGCGACGGCTGGCCTTCTTCAGTAATGCGGTCGTTGGTTCGCGCACGGCGTCCAGCACGCTGCCCATTTTTCGCCGTGTGCCGGCGTTGCTGAGTCCGCGGAACAGCCGGTCGAAGGCAAACTGAGCATTGCGTTCCACGAAGCGGGCTCGACCTTCCTTGTCGTAAGCCAGGCTGTTCAGCGTTGTGGAACGCACGTCGACGGGGTCGGCGGACAGCTGGAACGAATCAAACTGAGTTGTTCGGCCGACATGTTCAGCGATGACCTGATCAAACGTCTGACCGGGATTTCGATTCTGCACCCCCGTCATGAACAGCGGCATGGCGCCATAGTGATCACCCTTCGCCTGGTTGCTGACATTTGACAGCACGACGATGTCGTTGATGTACGGCTGCAGCGGTTCCAGATTGCGTGACAGCGTGAAATCGGTTTCCGTGCCGGTCGCTTCCCAGCCGGACGGGTCAATTCCATTGCCTTTATGGAAGATGCCGAGCCGTTGAGGAATCGGCGTAGCCGTTTCAGCGGCCGACGAGATTGCGGGGCTCATGATTTCCAGAGCCGGCAAAGCCATACAGACGCCGACTCCCTGCAGCACGCTCCGGCGAGGAATAAGATACTGGTGAGTCATGGTGCTTCTTTGTGTCGGAAGGGAAAACTAAGGACGACGGCTTCAATCAGGTCGGTCAGGCGAAAACCGTTGTCGCGGATGGAATCTTTGATCTGTTCAATCGCGGGGCGATCGACGGGCAGGGTTTTCCGGCCTAAAGCGTATCCGAGAACACGTCTGATCGCATTATCGGTAATCTGATCACGGTAGTCGGACAGCAGCAGTTGTTTTAATTCCTCTGGCGAACGAAAAGAATTGCCGTTGGGCAGTTCGTAACCGGGATGAGTATTGTCGGACCCGGCAATCGTGATGATTCCGTGCGAATCGGTGCCGCCGTCCCCCTGAATCTCTGCGGTCAGTGTCCAGCCGGTGGCCGGTGCGTCGCCGGGGATCGGGAAAAACCACACGTTGTCGCGTCTGGCGGTGCCCGTGAAACCGAAGTGTCTGTCTTCGAGAACATGCTCGCCGGAAGTCAGCCGCACGTTGCGAATATTCAGCCTATGCCGCCCTTTCGAGTACTGGAAGAAGACGCGTGTTTCCTTACCGGGAATCAGCGGTTCTGTGACTGTCCACGCCTGATCGGTGTACGACTTCGGCGTTTCTGCGGGAGTCCACTCAAGTTTCTCACCGGACGGGTTTTCGTCAGTGATCGAGCGGGTGATGCCCAGCTGGTCAAACACTTCCAGGCCGAACCCAATCGGATCAATGAATTGATGGCAGGACGCACAGCCGGCCTGTGAGGAATGCAGTTTCAGCAGTTCGACATTGGTCAGTTTGCGGTTGTCGACTTTTGCCTTCTTTCTGGTCTCGTCCAGATCCGGCACGTCGTCCGGCACTTCCAG
The DNA here is from genome assembly GCA_040222735.1 of Fuerstiella sp. Classification (GTDB taxonomy): domain Bacteria; phylum Planctomycetota; class Planctomycetia; order Planctomycetales; family Planctomycetaceae; genus Fuerstiella. The sequence goes on from JAVKCM010000081.1 coordinate 52,499, forward strand.
GTGCTGCCCCAGAAGTCGTTCCAGCACCCAGACACCGCGTCGGATCGGACTGGTGCGGTTTTCTGTGGACGTGACGCTTAGTGTCGGCCCCAGTGTGACAAATCCACCGCGGTCCGGGTCCAGCAGCTTCACGGCGGTCAGCGGAGCGTGCTGATATTCGTAATTCTGAGTATGGATCTGCCGTGAATCGTCGCGGTAGTGAAGGTTGATCGGCGGCAGCGGCTCGGGTTCGTCAAATGATTTTGTCTCGGTCTGCAGGCGGTAGATGTTTTTCTGATGAGCGTTCAGGTAGGCCCAGTCGGCATCAACAAGACTGAAGACTGGCTGGCGATAACGAATGACGCTGTCGAAGAACAACAACGCCTCTTCAAACTGCGTGCGATAAAATCCCGCCATCTTGTCGCTGCGTTTGTTCAGGGCACTCTGCTGCCGAAGTTTTTTATAGTCGAACCATTCGCCGCCAAGATTTTCCGCCAGCGCGACGCGTTTCGGATCTGCCAGCATGCGACGCACCTGCTGCCGCAGCACGTCGTCGTTCTGCAGAGTTCCGTCCTCGGCCAGCCGCAACAGTTCTTCGTCGGGTGGTGCTGACCAGAGAAAGTAAGACAGCCGTACAGCCAGTTCCGACGGTGGCACCGTTGTGACGGATGATGCGGCGGTGCGACCAGATTCCGGAGCAGCCGCGATTGTATCTTCCAGCCGAAACAGAAAGGACGGCGACAGCAGAGTCGCCAGCATTGATGCCTTGATTCCTTCCCAGGCCGATCCATGCCGCGAAACCTGTTCGAAGACATTCGTCAGCGCCGCGATCTCCTGCGGCGTGCCCGGACGACGCCATGCTGACCGAGCGAAGGATTCGATCCAGGGGCGGGCGTCCGCCACAGTGACTTCTTCGGGCAGCGATGACTGACCAAATAACTGTTGCCGCGCCTGTTCGTTGGAATCCAGCAGCGACAGTACCAGCGAAAAGCAGCGGGAATACGTCTGAATGTCAATTGTTTCTTCGCTCAGTGTGACGGCATCGTTGGAGAATCCGGAATCGCCGATGACGCTGGCACTGAAGAACTTCTCGATGATCGTCTCCGGGATGACGTGCAGTCTGCTGTTGGTCACGGTCACTCGAAGATCGACGTGCAGAATGTCTTCAAGCGTATTCTGAAGCTCTTCACGCGTCAGTCGGCGTGGCCTGTTCGGGCCCGGATGCTGCACCCCGCCGGGCATGACGAATTCTTTATCAAACCACGTCCGAAACTGCTGCCGTTGTGTTTCCGTCAGAGCCGTTTCATCCGGAGGCGGCATTTTCCCGCTGACCACAGCGTGTTCAACCTTTGCCCAGTCGTCGACGTCTGTTTCCGGGTTGAAAGACGCAAGCCGAGCTTCCAGGTTCATGCCTCCGCTGCGTGCTTCTGAGCTGTGGCATTCCAGGCAGCGAGTCTTCAGCATCGTGCTGACCGGATGGTTCAGCGCCGGTGTCTGTTGCTGAGCAGTTGCGGATGTCAGCTGTGCGATGACGATTGCTGCTGTGAAGATCAGTCGCCCGCTCATGCGCACAGCTCACAGGCGACGCGGCCGCGGTCATTCGGCAGGAAGGAATAACGGCCGCCTGAACGGAAAGGCGGTTCTTCGTGATCTGTGCTCAATGCATGCAGGGCAGGGAAGGTCATGGCCGGTGGGACCGTGGGCGGAGGGATGGTGGGCGAAGGGAAACTGCGGCGGGACTGTAGTATAGCCAGGCGTACGGCCCAGTAAAGACGCTCATTTCCGAACGCAATTCAGAAGGTGCGTCTTGACCAGTGCCACCCATTTGTCTCCCGTGCTGCATTTTCGTAGCTGTGGCTTCCAGCCGCAGCGCCACCGGATACTGGTCGATACTTGAAACCCGGCATGAACTGCGGCTGGAAGCCCCAGTTCTGTTCAGTATCTCCCGGATTGTGCCGTCGTGACCGGCCGTGACCAGTGCCCCGCATTTGTCGACTCACGACCCCTTGGTGGATCTACCCTCTAAGCGCAGCTGGAAATCCGGGGTAGAACTGCCGCACCCCTTAGCTCACCCGCTGCCCACCGAAAGCCTGGCAGTGTCCAGGGGGGGGGGGTATTCCGGCTGGGCCCCTGATCCAGACCGAACGGGTGTGACAAGCGAAACAAACGGCTTGTGACACCCGGGGTCTCGGAACTCATCGGTCGTATGCGCTGCGTTGCCGCTCGTCGGTCTTCGCGCCGGTGCGCTATGAGCCGGTCACCGTCACGCGGGTTGCGTATCAGCCGCCGCCCTGACACGCTCTACGCCAGCGGCTGGCGTGCAGCGCTCTTCTGCCTTCGTCTCGAACCCAGGCAGCGAGTTGCACCGCTTTGCGTTTACGCGAATACCTGGCGACTCAGGCTGGTGTTGAGCGATCTGTTGCAGCCGGTGCGTTCGGCCTGACGCTTCAACGACTCCGGCCGGCCCACTCCCGATGCATGCCACTTGCCGAAGCGACGCACGCAGTCCACCCAGATCTCAGGCGAGATGCCCACGCGGTCGAACAGCGGCTTCAGCTCAGCGGGGATGCTGCCGGACTTGCCGTCTCGCCGCAGCTGGCGGCCCGTCCAGTCCAGCAGCTGCAGGTATTCCGCCAGCGTCATCGACAGAAAACCTTTGTTGCTCGCCCGACGCGATGTCGACTTCTTCCGCACCTGCTGCCGCTTCGGTTCCAGCTGCACCGGAGCCAGCCAGCCGGCCTTCGG